>JBBSEI010000071.1:0-22849 GCA_038239865.1 Chthoniobacterales bacterium | reverse complement strand
CGGGGAGGAAAATAGCATTGCCATCGCGGGAGCCCCGCATGGTATAGCCCGCATCCACTGAACATGCGCTGTCCCTGCTGCGGCTCCACTCAAATGCAAGAAACGCCCGTCCTGTGGAAGGCGCTGATCGACGAATGGCGGCTGGCGGAAAATGAGGTCGCGTACGTCAATCGCCAGCAGGGCGTCTGCTGCACGCAGTGCGCATCGAGTCTGCGCGGCATGGCGCTGGCGCAGGCGATCATGAGCTACTGCGGGTTTGAGGGATTGTTCCGCGAATTTGTGGAGACTGCGCACGCGCGCTCGCTGCGCGTGCTGGAGATCAATGAGGCGGCGGCGCTCACGCCGTTCCTCCGCACGCTGCCGCATCATGAGCTGATTCAGTATCCGTATTGCGACATGATGAATCTCGCGTCCGCGGATTCCGCGTGGGACCTCGTCGTGCATTCCGACACGCTCGAGCACATCCAGCATCCGGTGCGCGGGCTCTCCGAGTGCCGGCGCGTGCTGAAGCCCGGCGGCGCGTGCGCCTTCACCATCCCGCTCATCGTGGATCGGATGACCATTTCCCGCGAGGGCATGCCGCCTTCGTACCACGGCTCGTCCGCGAATCCCGGCGACTGCCTCGTGCATACCGAATACGGCGCGGATGCGTGGAAGCACGTGCTGCTCGCCGGCTTCCGCGAGTGCCGTATCTCGGCGATCGAGCATCCCGCCGCGCACGCGTTCGTCGCGGTGCGCTGAAGATTTTCAAACCATGGATCTCTACCCAAATCTCGTCCCAAACTACACCGCCGACTGCCTCGCGGTGTGGCATAAAAATGTGGATTTTCTCACCGAGGATCGCTTCGTGGAGGCGTACCGCCGCGGGATGGATTCCGGCCACCGGATCGGGCGCGAGCCGGGATCAAAGACGGACATCCACATCGAATGGCGGGTGCATGTCATCTGCTGGGCCGCGTCCCACGCGGCGAAGCTCGAAGGCGACTTCGTGGAGTGCGGCGTGAACACGGGCATCTTCTCGCTCGCGGCGGCGTACTACGTGGACTTTAACCGGCTGAACAAATCGTTCTATCTCTTCGACACCTTCGCGGGCATCCCCGACGACCAGATCACCGAGGCGGAAAAAGCGTGGGGCCGGGACAAGGAAAACGCCGCCAGCTACGACGAGTGTTTTGAAGTCGCGAAACGAAACTTTGCACCGTATCCCCGCGCGCATCTCGTGCGCGGGAAGGTGCCGGAGACGCTCACCGCGGTGGACATCCCGAAGCTCTGCTACCTCTCGCTCGACATGAATATCGCCGCGCCGGAAATCGCGGCGCTGGAGTTTTTCTGGCCGCGGCTCACGCCCGGAGCGCCGGTGATTTTCGACGACTATGGCTGGGCGCCGTACCGCACGCAGAAGGATGCGATGGATGCCTTCGCTGCGAGAAATGGCGTGCAAATTCTGACGTTGCCGACCGGCCAGGGCCTGATGCTCAAACCTCCCGGACCCGCCGGCGCGTGACAGCACCGCGAGCAAGCAGATGAACGTCCCGCCCGCCCCCAAGCTCATCTTCGACTGCCATCTCGACATCGCGATGAACGCGCTCGAGTGGAACCGCGACCAGCGCTGGACGCTCGAAAAAATCCGCCGCAGCGAGACGCTCGCGCCGCCCATGCAGGCGAGCGTGCTGCCGGGCTGGGGGCGCAATGCCGTCTGCTTCCCCGAGCTGCGGCGAGGGCGCATCGGCATCATCGTGGCCACGCAGATCGCGCGCTACACGCCGCCTTTTGGCAGAATGCCCGGCTGGCGCAGTCCCGAGCAGGCGTGGGCGCACACGCAGGGGCAGCTCGCGTACTATCGCGCGATGGAGGATTGCGGCGAGATGCGGCAGCTCCGCACCTGGGCGGAGGTCGAGGCGCACGCGGCGAAGTGGCTCGCGGCCACCGACGCCGAGGCCGCGACTTTGCCGATCGGCTACCTGCTCAGCCTCGAGGGCGCGGATTCGATCCTGAGCTGGCGGCATCTGGAAAAATCGCGCGCGGACGGACTCATCGCGATCGGACCGGTGCACTACGGTCCCGGAATCTACGGCCATGGCACGGACGACGAAGGCCCGCTCACGCCGCGCGGCCGCGAGCTGCTGCGCGAAATGGAGCGGCTGGGAATCATCCTCGATGTCACGCATCTCTGTGATGAATCCATGCGCGACGCGCTCGATCATTTCAGCGGTCCGGTGTGGGCGAGCCATCATAATTGCCGCGCGTTCGCGAACTGGAACCGGCAGCTCGCCGACGAACAAATCCGCGAACTCGTCGCGCGCGGCGCGGTCATCGGCATGGCGTTCGATGCGATCATGATGGTCCACGGCTGGCGGCACCGTGTCTCCACGCCGCGCGATTTCGATCTGCGCATCGGGAAAATCTGCGAGCACATCGACCACATTTGCCAGCTCGCCGGCAATGCGCGCCACGTCGGCATCGGCACGGACCTCGACGGCGGCTACGGCACCGAGCAGATGCCGCTCGATCTCGACAGCATCGCCGATCTCGCGACGCTCGACGCGCTGCTCGCGCAACGCGGCTACTCAGCGCCGGACATCGAGGGAATTCTGCGGGGGAACTTCTTCCGTTTTCTGCGCGAGCATTTGGGCTGACGCGATCGCTCATTTTTCCTGCAGCGGTTCCATCGCGCGCATTTGAAAATTCAGCCTTGACATTTTCGCGGGTCGGCTCAGCAGCGTGGTGCTGAAGAGTGGTGGTGAGAAGATCAACCCCTGGCATGACATGAGCACGAACCGTTTTACCCCCGCCGGCGCGACGATGCGCGGAACTTTCACGGCAAACGCAGTGTGACCCGAATGCTCCATGAAATCCGAAACCTGCCGAGTCCTTATCATCGGCGACAGCCCGGACGACCGTGCTGAGGTGCGGCGGCTTTTGCTGAAGGGCGCGTCGCGGCGCTTCACTTTTACCGAGGCGGAACTCGGCGCGAGCGGCGTGCGCCTTTGCCGCGGGACGGGAGCGCGCCTGCGGCTGGGCGCGTCGAGGAGTTGGGTTTGGAAAATGGATTCCTCGGGGAAATCGCGAACGACCTCTACCGGTTGGCGCTCGCCGACACGCCGGATGACGCGGTGGCCCGTCGGCTTCACGTGCGGCTCCGGCGCGCCATTGACGTTTCGGAGGTTCCGGCCGTGACACGGACCTTTGACAACTCGGTGTTGGTCGGCGTCGGGCTGATCGCGGCGTTGCTGTTGTTCCTGCCAGTTATTGACTACCAGAACACCCGCCAACTCAATGAGGACGCCCGTTGGGTCGCGCACACGCATCACGTGTTGGACTTGACCGGAGACGTGATGCTGGCGCTGGTGGACGCCGAGACGGGGCAGCGGGGCTTTCTCATCACCGGCAAGGACGAGACCTTGCAGCCCTACGACGCCGCCCTCCTCCGGTTGGATGGCCTCACGGCGAAGCTGAAAGACGAGACCAAAGACAATTCCGGCCAGCAAGCCCGCATCACGAAGCTGGAAGAGATGACCGTCGTGCGGTTGGGCCAGATGAAGGAGGCCATCGGCTTGCGGCGCAAGGACGAGCAAGCGGCGCAGGCGTTCGTGCTTACCGGGAAGCCCAAGGCGCAGATGGACGCCATTCGCGGGCACATTGCGGAGATGGAGCAGGCGGAAGACGACTTGCTCAAGGAGCGGGAGAGGAAGACCGCCGCGACTTATCAGGTCGCCGTGACGACCGGCCTGCTCACCGCCGTCTTGGGACTGGTCGCGGTCGGAGTGTTTGTCTCGCTTCTCAACCGCAGCCTCTCGATCCGCAGGCAGACGGAAGCGGCGCTGCGCGCGAGCGAGGCGGAGTTCCGGGCGGCCTTCGAGCATTCCGCCGTGGGCAAAGCGCAGCTCGATGTGAGGAGCGGGCGCTACCTCCGCGTGAATGCGAAATTCCGTGAAATGACCGGCTACTCGGCCGAGGAACTGGCGGGGATGACGCCGGCGGACCTCACCTTCGCGGAGGATCGCGATGCCATTGTCCAAGCACTTGGACGGATGCGCCGCGGAGAGGTTGCATTTTACGAAGTCGAAAAGCGCTACGTGCGGAAGGACGGGAAACTCATCTGGGTCAACGTGAATGCCAAGCTGCTGCGCGCCGTGGAGGGCCACCCCGAGCAGTCGATGGCGGTCATCCAGGACATCATCGCGCGGAAGGAGGCTGAGGAAGCGCTGCGCGAAAGCGAGGAACGCTACCGCGCCACCTTTGCCTCGGCCCCGGTGGGCATCGCGCATGTGGGGCTGGATGGCCGCTGGCTGCGCTTCAATGACGCCATCTGCGCGATCACCGGCTACGGGCGCGAAAAGCTCGCCACGCTCACCTTTGCCGACATCACGCATCCCGAGGATCTGGAGGCGGACTGGGCGCAGGCGCATCGACTCCACGCGGGCGAGATCGAGCGATACGCGATGGACAAACGCTGCCTGCGCGCGAGCGGTGCGGTGGTGTGGGTAAATCTCACCGTGTCCCTCCTGCGCGATGCGGAGGGGGCGCCGGTGAATTTCATCTCGGTTGTCCAGGACATCACCGCGCGCAAGCAGACGGAAGAGGCGCTGCGGGCGAGTGAGGAATTCAGCCGCACCGTGATCGAGAGCAGCCCGGACTGCGTGAAGGTGCTCGACGGCGAAGGGCGGCTGAAATTCATGAATGCGCAAGGGCGCTGCCTGATGGAGATCGAGGACTCCGCGACGTTGCGCGATCAGCCGTGGTCCAGCCTGTGGCCCGAGGCCGAACGGCCGAAAGTGCAAGCAGCGCTGGCACGGGCGAAAGGCGGCGAGGTCGCGCGTTTCCAGGCCTTCGCGCCGACGGTGAAAGGCGTGCCGAAATGGTGGGACGTGATCGTCGCGCCGGCGACCACAGGCGACGCGGGTGCCACGCAGTTTGTCACCGTCTCGCGCGACATCACCGAGCAGCGGCAGGCCGAGCGCGCGGTGCGCGAAAGTGAGGAGCGGCTGCGTGCCCTCACCAGCGCGATGCCGCAGCTCGTGTGGACGTGCTCCCGCGATGGCGATTGCATTTTCCAAAGCCCGCAGTGGGAAGCGGTCACCGGCCAGCCCGCCGCCGACTCTCTCGGCTACGGCTGGCTCGAGAAGGTGCATCCCGACGACCGCGAGCGCACCGCGGACGTATGGCAAAAAGCGGTGGCCGAGCGGCGGGGCTACGAAGCCGACTACCGCCTGCGATCCCGCGATGGCACGTATCGGTGGTTCCTCGCGCGCGCCGAGCCGCTGAACGAACCCTCGGGCGAACCGAGCCACTGGATCGGCACCAGCACGGACATCCACGATGCGAAGGAGACCGCGGAAAAACTGCGCTGCGCGTCCGAAGAAGTCTCGCGCGCCTCGCGGGCGAAGGACGATTTCCTCGCCGCGCTCAGCCACGAGCTGCGCACGCCTTTGACCCCCGTGCTGATGACGGCGACCTCGCTTGCCTGCGATCCGTCGCTTCCCGCCGAAGCGCGCGACCAGCTCGCGATGATGCGCCGCAACATCGAACTCGAAGCGCGGCTCATCGACGACCTGCTCGACCTCACGCGCGTCAGCCGCGGCAAGCTCACCATCGAGCGCACGGCGGCCGACATTCACCAACTCCTCGCGCACACCGACGAGATCGTGCGCAGCGACACGCTCGGCAAACAGGTGCGCATCGAGTTTCATCTCGAAGCCGCGCGCCATCACGCGCTCTGCGATCCCACGCGGCTCCAGCAGGTCTTTTGGAACCTGCTCAAAAACGCGGTGAAATTCACCGCGAGCGGCGGCACCATCACCATCGCCACGCGCAACGACGGGCACGGCCGCATTGCCGTGAGCGTGGCGGATACCGGCATCGGAATCAGCGCCACGGCGCTGCCGCACGTTTTCAACGCCTTCGAGCAGGGTGACACCGCCGGCCAGCACCGCTACGGAGGCCTCGGCCTCGGCCTCGCCATCGCACAGGCGATCGTCAAAGCGCACGCCGGCGCGATCCACGCCGCCAGCGAGGGGATGGGATGCGGCGCCACTTTCACCGTGACCCTCGCCACGGTGGACGAGCCCGCCATTTCCCCGCAGAACGGTGCCACACCGCCCGATCCGGCGCGCGGACTGCAACTGCTCATCCTCGAAGATCACGACGCCACGCGCACGGCGCTCTCGCGACTGCTCACGCGCGACGGCCACACCGTCACCGCCGCCAGCACGATCCGGGAAGCGCGCGCTGCCTTCGAGGCCGCCGCATTCGACGCCGTGATCAGCGACCTCGGCCTGCCGGATGGCAGCGGGGTGGATTTCATCCGCGAGATCCACCGTCAGCGCCCGGTCCCCGCCATCGCCCTCACCGGCTACGGCATGGAGGAAGATGTGCGCTTCACGAAGGAAGCGGGCTTTTACGCGCACCTCGTGAAGCCGGTGAATCTCGATCACCTCCGGCCGCTCCTGAGAAAATTGCCGGTGAACGGCGCGGCTGCCGCTCGCGCCTGAGCGCGATCACTGCCCCGCACGGATGGGAAAATTTCCGCTCACGCGAGCAGCCCCTTCACGAGCTTGCCATGCACATCCGTGAGCCGGTAGCGGCGGCCTTGGAATTTATACGTCAGCCGCTCGTGATCGATGCCGAGGAGGTGCAGCATCGTCGTATGAAAATCGTGAATGTGGACGCCGTCGTTCACGATGTTGTAGCCGAATTCATCCGTCTCCCCGAACGTCGTCCCCGCCTTGATCCCGCCACCCGCCATCCACGCCGTGAAGCAGCGCGGATGATGATCCCGCCCGAAGTTCGCCGAGATTTTCCCCTGGCAATAATTCGTCCGGCCAAATTCGCCACCCCACACCACGAGCGTGTCATCGAGCAGCCCGCGCGCCTTCAGATCGCTCACGAGCGCCGCGGCAGGCTGATCGGTTTCGCGGCAAATCTTCGGCAGCGCACCGGGCAGCCCGCCGTGGTGATCCCAGTCCTGATGATAGAGCTGGATGAAGCGCACGCCGCGCTCCGCGAGCCGCCGCGCCTGCAGGCAGTTCGCGGCGAAAGTGCCCGGCGTTTTCACATCGGGACCGTATGAATCGAGCGTCGCCTGCGACTCATTTGAGATGTCCGTCGCCTCCGGGATGCTCGTCTGCATGCGAAACGCCATCTCGTAATTCTCCACGCGGCTCTGGATTTCCACGTCGGGCGTTCCCGCGATCTGGTGCTCGTGCAGCTCGCGCAGACGGTCGAGCATCATGCGGCGGCTGTCCGCGCTCACACCGTCGGGATTTCCGAGATACAGCACCGGATCTTTCGCCGCGCGAAACTGCACGCCCTGATGCCGCGTCGGCAAAAACCCGCTGCCCCACAAATGCGAGCCGAGCGGCTGCCCGCCCTTGCCCTTCGTGATCATCACGACGAACGACGGCAGGTTCGCATTCTCCTGCCCGAGCCCATAGCTTAGCCACGCGCCGATGCTCGGCCTGCCCGCGATTTGCGTGCCCGTCTGCATGAAAGTCACGCCCGGCCCGTGGTTGATCGCCTCGGTGAACATCGAGCGCACGAAGCACGCATCATCCGCGATGCGCGCCGTGTGCGGCAGCAGCTCGCTCACCCACGCGCCGCCGCGTCCGTGCTGCGCAAATTTAAACGGCGATCCCACGAGCGGGATGGACGACTGATTCCCCGACATCCCCGTGAGCCGCTGCCCGCCGCGCACCGAGTCGGGAAGCTGTTCGCCGTTCCGTTTGTTGAGCGTGGGCTTGAAGTCGAAGAGATCGAGCTGCGACGGCCCGCCCGACATGAAAAGATAAATCACGCGCTTCGCCCGCGGCGCAAAGTGCGGCTTGCCGAGCACGCCCAAATCGAGCGCCGGTGCCGCGTGCGAAGACTGCGCGAGCATCTCTGAGAGTGCGACCCCGCCGAGGCCCATGCCGAAGCGGTTGAGGAAATGCCGGCGGTTGATGGCGAGTGGGAGCGAGTCGTTCATAGCGATGCAGTGTGCGCGGTCTCAGCGTTTCACGACGCAGGCGTCGTGGTTCAAAAGCGCCTGCGCGAGCACCGCTGCGGCAGCAGCTTCCGGGACAGGAATCGTCGCATCGCGCTTCGCGTTCCCGATCTTGAGCAGCTTGTCCGCCTCGGCGGGAGACTGCCGGAAATGCGCGAGCTGCTCGTCGTAAAGTCGCTTCGTGATTTCTATCTCGCGCGCGTCCGGCCTGCGGCTGAGGCAGCGCAGGAAGCCCTGCTCGATCATCGCGCGCACATCGCCCTTCGCCTCGCGGTGCAGCAATTCGCCGAGCACGCGCGCGGCCTCCACGTACTGCGTGCCATTCAGGAGGATGAACGCCTGCAGCGGCGAATCCGTCCGCTCGCGTTTCGCGATGCACACCGCGCGGCGCGGCGCATCGAATGCGACCATCGCCGGCGGCGGGCTGGTGCGACGCCAATTCGTGTAAATGCTCCGCCGATACACGCCGTTGCCGCCGGTCGCATTCGCCGGCTTGAACGCCTCGCTCATCTCGTACGGATTCACCGGCGGCCCGCCGATATTCTCCGCCAGCAGGCCGGACGCGGCGAGCGCATTGTCGCGCACCATTTCCGCCGAAAGCCGAATGCGCGGCCCGCGCGCGAGCCATTCATTGTCCGGATCGTCCGTCATCGTCTTCACATCGGCGATGCTCCGCTGGCGGTACGCGCGGCTCATCACGATCGTCTTCACGAGCGCCTTCACCTCCCACCCGCTCGCGATGAAGCGCGCCGCGAGCGAGTCGAGCACTTCGGGATAAAGCGGGCGCGATCCCTGGCTGCCAAAATCCTCCGCCGTCTTCACGAGCCCGCGGCCCCAGATGTTTTGCCAGAGGCGATTCACCGTCACGCGCGCCGTGAGCGGATGCCGCGGATCGGTCAGCCACTGCGCGAGGCCGAGCCGGTTGCGCGGCGCATTCGCGGGAAAAGGCGCGAGCCACTCGGGCACGATCGCCGGAGCCTCGTCGCGCCGCTGATCGTACTGCCCGCGGAAAAGGACGAACGATTTTTTCGCCTGCGGCAGTTCGCGCATCACCATGATTTCCCTCTGCACCGTGGAAAATTTCACCGCCTCGCCGCGTGCGGCAGCGAGCGTCTCGAGATGCTTTCTCCAGTCGGCATCTGCGGTCGCGAGAAAGTAATCGAAGGTGGCATCGTCGGGCAGGGTGGGCGTTCCGCCCGCCGGGCCGCGCATCTCGCGTGGCTCACCCGGACGTGATTTCCCCCCCGTTTCGGATTGAGCGCCCGTGTTGTCCGAAGGTTCACGCGAGACGCGTGAACCGGCGGGCGGGACGCCCACCCTACCCAATGCATCTTTCGCCGCTTTCGGATCGAAAGTCGCGAGCGCTTCGAGCGGCGTGAGCGCGCGCGCGAAGACGCGGAAGTCGTCCATCGCGCCGCCCTTGAAACCGCGGTCGCGGGAGCGTTCTCCGAGCGTGATGTTGTCGCCTCCGCCGCCTGTGATGTCGCGCGTGAGACTGTCGCGGATCACGTCCGTCGCTGCCGGCGCGCCGTTCACAAAGATGCGCAGCCCCGCCGCGCGACCGCTGCCATCGTTCGTCACGACGACGTGGGTCCACTCGCTGATCGCGAGCGGCTGCGAAGCGCGGATCGAGATCGCGTCGCCCGGCCAGAAATGAATAAGCGACCATTTCAGCCGGCCATCCTCGATGAGCAATTCGTAGCCGCGGCTCGCCGCATCGGTCCACGCCTTCGAGCGGTGAAAGACGACGGCGCGATCCTTTTTGTCCGGCGTCTTCATCCAGAGCGAGACGCTGAACGGCTCGCTGCTGCGGAAATTCCCGATCGGCAGATCCACCGCATCATCTCCGGAAAATTGGACCGCCTGCCCGTTCACGCCCGGCACGAGCTTGTTCTCGCCTTTCAGCGTCGCGGGCGCTTTCGCATCGAGCGCATTCGCGAGCCTGCCCTTTTCGAGCGTATCGAAAGTGAAGCGCGCGATCTCGCCGGGGATCGTGATTTCCGCCGGGCGCGTCTTCAGCCACGCAGAAAATGCCGCACGTTTCGATTCGCGCAGCGGAGCGGATTTTTTCTCCGCAACGGCGACCGCGTCCCGCAGGGCCGCGAGTTTTTTCTTCGCCGCCACGTCCATGATCGGCGCGGCAGGTGTAGGCATGGACGCCGTGAAATACGCATAGAGCCCGGCCTCATCCACGTTTTGAAAAAACGAAAACAGCCCGTAAAATTCCTTCTGCGTGATCGGGTCGAACTTGTGATCGTGGCAGCGCGCGCACTCGAAAGTGAGCCCGAGAAACGCCGTCGCAAACGTCTGCACGCGATCGCAAATGTACTCGACGCGATATTCCTCCTCGACACTGCCGCCCTCGGATTCCTGCTGGTGCAGACGGTTGAACGCCGTCGCCAAAACCTGATCGTCCGTCGGATGCGGGAGCAGGTCGCCCGCGATCTGCCAGGTGATGAATTGGTCGAACGGCAGGTTGTCGTTGAACGCGCGGATGACCCAGTCGCGCCACGGCCACATCTCGCGTTCACGATCCACCTGGAAGCCGTAGCTGTCCGCGTAGCGCGCGACATCGAGCCAGTCCACCGCCATGCGTTCGCCGAAGCGCGGCGAAGCGAGCAGCCGGTCCACGAGGCGCTCGTAGGCGGACGGGGAAGGGAGGGAGAGAGGGAGAGAGGGAGAGAGGGAGAGGGCGGCATCTTTCTCCCCCTCGCCTTGTCGCCTTGTCGCCCCCTCTTTCCCCGCCTCCGCACATTCGCGCAAAAAATCCTCCACCTCCCGCGGCGTCGGCGGCAGCCCGGTGATGTCGAAGCTCACGCGGCGGATGAGCGTGCTGAGATCGGCCTCGGGCTGGAGCTTCAGCCCGCGCTGCGCGAACCGGGCGGAAATGAGTGCGTCAATCGGGACCGTGCCCATTGCCCATTGCCCAGTGCTCAGATTCCCCACTGCACGCTGACTGAGAACTGAGGACTGAGGACTGAGCATTTTCGCATCCAGCGGGATGAATGCCCAGTGCTTCTCATACTCCGCGCCCTCCGCGATCCAGCGGCGGAGCATCGCGATTTCCGCGGGCGTGAGGCTCTCGAGTTTCGCCTTCGCGGGCGGCATGTGCTCGTCCGCGTCCGTCGTGGAAATGCGCGCGATGATTTCGCTTTCGTCCGGCTTGCCTGGCACGATCGCGCGGATGCCGTCGCGCAGTGCGAGCGCCTCCTCGCGCACATCGAGCCGCAGGCCGGAGTCGCGCTTGTTTTTGTCCGGGCCGTGGCAGTGGAAACATTTGTCCGAAAGGATCGGCCGGATGTCGCGGTTGTAGCCGAGCTTTTCAGATCCCTGTGCCGCGGCGGCGAGCGCGAGGGCGAGCGACGTGACGAAAAAAAACGGAGTCGTGATCGGTGGGCGCATGTTTTCAAGGCGAGGCGTTCTCCGCATCGCTCTCAGTTCATTCGTGCACAGCGGCGTGCTTAGAGGCTGTGTAAAAAAGTGACGCAACGCAATTCGCAGCGGCGGAGTGGAATTTGGACGCCATGATGCCGTGAAATCCCCGCCGTCTCACTTCGCATTTCCTGGATTCATGTCCGCCGTCCGGACTTCATCCGGGCCGGTCGGCGGCGCGGCGCGCATCGTGCAGGAGAGACTCTAGGGTTTCTTCGCCGTGCTCTGGATGTAGATCTCGCGGAGTTGCTTGAAGTCCACCTCGACCGGCGAGTGCGTCATCAGATCGCAGCCGCGGTTATTTTTTGGGAAGGCGATCACCTCGCGGATGCTGCTCGCGCCGGTGATGAGCATGACGAGCCGATCCAGCCCGAGCGCGATGCCGCCGTGCGGCGGTGCGCCGAAGCTGAACGCTTTCAGGATGTGGCCAAATTTCACCTGCTGCTCCTCCGCATTCACGCCGAGCACCTCGAACATCTTCGCCTGCAGATCGCGTTCGTGGATCCGGATCGAGCCGCCGCCAAGTTCGACGCCATTCAGCACGACATCGTACGCGACTGCGCGCACTTTGCCAAAGTCGCCGGCTTCGAGCGCCGGCACGTCCTCGGCCTTCGGGCGCGTGAACGGGTGATGCACGGCGACCCAGTGGTTGTCCTCCGGGGAAAATGCGAGCAGCGGAAAATCCACGACCCACAGGAAATTGAGCTGATCCTTTTTCGCGGCAGCGAGGCCGAGCAATTCCGCGCAGCGCAGCCGCACGCGGCCGAGCACTTCGCAGACGGCCTCGTGCTTTGCATCCGCGCCGAAGAAGAGCACATCGCCCGGCTGAAAATCCATGCGCTGCGCCAGCGCGGCCTTTTCGGCGTCGCCGAAAAATTTGACGATCGGCGATTCCCACGTGCTGAAGTCGCCCGCGGTGCCCGCGCTCCACTTGATGTATGCGAGCCCCTTCGCGCCGCACTCGGTCTTCACCCACTCCTCCCATTTCTTGAGCTGCTCCTTGCTGAGGAGCGCCGCCGCGCCTTTCGCGTTGATCGCTTTGATCGTGCCGCCGCCCGAGGCGACGGACGCGAAGACCTTGAACTGCGACGCGGTGAAAATGTCGGTCAGCTCGGTGAGTTCGATCGCGAAGCGCGTGTCGGGCTTGTCGGAGCCGAAGCGGTTCATCGCCTCGGCGTACGCCATGCGCGGGAAGGGCGTCGGAATCTCGATGCCGCGCGCCTCTTTGAAAATGCGGCGCAGCAATCCCTCAATGAGATCCTGAATGTCCTGCTCGGTGACGAACGAAGCCTCGACATCAATCTGCGTGAACTCCGGCTGCCGGTCCGCGCGCAGATCCTCGTCGCGGAAGCACCGCGCGATCTGGAAATATTTTTCGAGCCCCGCGACCTGCAGGAGTTGCTTGTACTGCTGCGGCGCCTGCGGCAGCGCGTAGAAAGTGCCTGGGTTCAGCCGCGACGGCACGAGGAAGTCGCGCGCGCCCTCGGGCGTCGGGTTCGAGAGCACGGGCGTCTCGATTTCGAGGAAGTCCTGCTCGTCGAGAAAATCACGCGACGCCTTCGTGATGCGATGGCGCAGCCGGAGGTTTTTCTGCATCGGCGCGGTGCGCAGATCGAGGTAGCGGTACTGCAGGCGCAGGTCCTCATTCACGCTCGGATCGTCGAGCGGGAAAGGCGGCACCTCGGACTTGTTCAGCACGCGAAGCTCGGACGCGACGACCTCGATGCCGCCTGTCTCCAGCTTCGAGTTTTCCGTGCCGGGCAGGCGCGGTGAGACTTTCCCCGTGATCGAAATCACATCCTCCGCACGCAGCCCGTGACTCTGCTCGGAGACCTGCGGGAATTCCTCCGGCCGGAAAACCACCTGCGTGCAGCCCTCGCGATCGCGCAGATCGATGAAGATCACACCGCCGTGATCGCGGCGCGAATTGATCCACCCCGCGAGTGTGACGGACTGTCCGGTGTGCTCCGTGCGGAGGCTGTTGCAGGATGTGGTGCGGTACATAAAGGGCGCGGAGAATACGGGCGGATCGCTGCTTTGCCAGCGCGGAGTGCGCGCCGTTCAGGCGAAGAGATCGCGGAGCAGCGCCGCGAGTCCCGCCTTGTCGAGCCGGCGCTCGGCGATGGCGATCATGGCGGCGTAAAGTTCGTCTCCGTGCCCGCGCGTTGCGACGCCATTGAGGTTCAGGAAAGTGAGCGCTGCGGCGATGGCGGTGCGTTTGTTTCCGTCGAGGAATGCCTGTGCCTGCGCGATGTGAAACGCGTACGCGGCAGCGATGGCAAAGGGGTCCGCGTTGACGAAAAAATAGTCCTGCCGCGGTTGTGCGATGGCAGACTCGATCAGCCCGCGATCCCGGATGCCGGAACTGCCGCCATGTTCAGTCAGCGAACGTTCGTGCAGATAGCGCACATCTGCCCACGTCAGAAACTCCGGCTCCATCACTGCGCGAGCTTGTGGAGCAGTTCCTGATATTCAGTGAAAACGTGGTCCGCCGCTTTGCGGAAATTTTCCGCGCGGCCACCCGCGGCACCCGCATCCTCCCGCACCACGCCCGTCTTCATCCCGCGCAGAAAAGCCGCGATCTCCGCCTGTTCCTCGGGCGACATCGCCCTGATCTGCCGGATGATTTCTTCAGCGCTCATCGCCGCAAGGATACGCGCGCGCGCGGCACTGGCAAGGCGCGCATCGCGGTGGAACGCCCGCTCCACCGCGCATTCCAGTGCCGGATTTCCCGCGACTCAGACCGCCCACTCGACCGCCACGTTTTTCCGCTGCTTGAAGCGATCGTCGTAGAGCACCTTTTTGTTCACCGCGCCAAATTCGTGGACGAGCTTCGTGCACTTCACATCGAAGCAGCAGTACTCCGCGATGTCCAGCATGCGGCCCTCGCGCCACCAGCGGATCGCATCGAGTCCGTCGCCCGTTTTTCCGACGCCGAGGCTGGCGCTCGCGACGGCATCGAGGCCGAGGCGGTGGCCGAGTTTTTTCTCGATGTCCACCATGAGATCGAGCGTGCGGCACTGGTGCGGCAGGTCGAGGATCGTGTAGGCCATGAGGACTTCGTAGTCGAAATTGATCACGTTAAACCCGACGACGAGATCCGCGCGGAGGAGCTGATCCACGAGGTCGTTCACGCGGTTTTCGCTGAAGATGCGGTACTCGCCCGTGCGCGTGCTGTAGGTCACGCCGAGGCTCATGCCCATGTCGCGCTTTTTGTCCCACCCGCCGACGTCGTTGGCGGTGCGCTGGGTTTCCAGATCAAAATAGACGATGTCGTGCGCCATGGCCGCGCGTTGTAAGCGAGCGCGCGGAGCCGTCAAGCAGCGGTGCCGGATTGCGCGCGCATTTTGGAAAATCGCGGCGCGGCGAGCGCTTGCTGGCTTTTCGCGGGCAGGCCCTGTAATTCTCGTGGCCGATGTTCTACGACCGCATCCCGACACCGCGCAGCCTTTGGTGGGGCGCGATCATTTTCTGCATCGTGGTCATCGCGGATTCGTGGTTTCGCTGGGCCACTTTTCAATACGGCACTTTCGACCTCGCCTTCTACGCGCAGGGCCTGTGGCTCGCGGGGAAGGGGATCTGGAATGTCTCGCTCCTCGGTGTCCCGCTGATGGGAAATCACCAGGACCCGATCGTTTTTCTGGCGCTGCCATTTTATAAAATCTGGTCGCACCCGATGCTGCTCGTGATCCTGCAGACGCTCGTGCTCGCGACGATGCCTTTCACCGGCTGGCGCATCGCGCGGCATTTGGAATTTGGCAATCAGGCGGCGATCTGGCTCGGGCTCGCGACGCTGCTCGCGCCGGCGACCGGCTTTGTCGCGCTGCATGAATTTCACCCCGAGGCGCTCACCGCGCCGCTGCTGCTGCTCATGTTCGAGGCGCGGATGCACCGCCGGCCGGGCAGCTTTTGGCTTACGTTCATCCTCGTGCTCATGTGCAAGGAAAGCATGGGCCTGCTGCTCGCGTGGATTTCCGTGGTGTACTATTTCATCGAGCGCGACCGCGACCGCGAGTGGCGCATCGGCTGGAACATCATCCCCGGCTGCGTCGCGCTCGGGTGGTTCGTCGTCTGCGCGATTTTCATCGGGCCTGCGCTGAATGGCGGGCGCGTGGATTTCCTCGAGCTGTATTCGCACCTCGGGAATTCCGCCGGCGGGATCCTCGGCGGGCTGGTCACGCATCCCGGCAAGGCCGGCGCAGCGCTGTGGCACGGGCTGAAGGGCGGCGATCTCGCGTGGGGGCTGCTCGTCCCCTTCCTCCTGCTGCCCATCCTGCGCCCGCGTTGGCTGATCATGTCCGCGCCGATTTTCCTCCAGCATCTGCTGTCGTGGCGGCAGTCGGAATGGAGCATGCACTTTCACTACGCGGCGCCGCTCGTGCCGCTGCTGTGGCTCGGCGTGGCGGAGGCCAGCTCCGCGCTGTTTTGGCGCGATGTGCTCGCGGGCTGGGTCACGGTCGCGTGCGTCGCCTGCCAGCTTTGGTTCGGACCGATCCGCGATGTGTGGCGCACCGCGATGGGCGGGGGGAAGGCGCTCTGGGCGAGGCAGTGGAAAAGCGCGATGCTCGTGGCCGTGCCGAAAGATGCGAGCGTGACCGCGGGCCTGCCGTATCTCGCCCATCTTACGAATCGCGAGCACCTGCATTCGCTGCATCACGTGCTCAAGGGGCTGCACACGCTGAGCCGCACCGAATACACGCCGCCCGCGCCGACCGACGCGGTGATCATCGACACGGCCGACCACGCGACCTTCGATGCGGCCGCGGGATTCTTTCATCCGCAGATGCGCACGGTGGATAATCGATTGATCCCGGCATCGGACATGCTCCTGCATCAGTTCATGAGCCAGGCGCAGTGGCGCACGGTCGCGAGGAATGAGTTCGCCATTTTCCTCAAAGGCGCGTCGCCCGCTCCGGCGACCACCTTTCGCGGCGCTGGCCGCAAGCTCGACGAATAGCATGCGCTCATCGCCTGCGAAGGCATGCCGCCGCTGCCCGGCGACGCGATGCTCTTCGCGATGGCATGGGAGCTGAAGCCGAAGCGCCCGTCGCTCCTCTCCGCGTCACTCTATCTTCGCGCTGAAAATGGGCGTCTTTATCCCATCGAGAAAGGTCTCATCGCGCCCGGCGTCGAGTCCGGCCGCTACACTGAAGCATGGGCCGTGCGCCCATCGCCGTCCGTGCCGCCCGGAAAATATCACGGCGTCCTGCTCATCCACGATCCGCTGGAGTTCTCGGGTTCCGCGGACCGCCAGCGCTTCCAGCGGGTGACGTTCGACGTCGGCGAGTTTACTCTAAAGTAAGTGCCGATTCGCGGCCGCGAGCGCATCCGCCTTGCGCTGCGTCGCCCGCGCTTCGCCATCGCGCCCGAGCCGATGCAGGATCGCGGAGAAGAATTTCAGATCCTCAGCGCTTCCCGGGGCCCGCGCGACGGCCACCGCCTGCGATTCGAGCGCCTCAGCCAGCCTCCCGAGAGTCACCTCGCATTTCGCCGCCTCCGCAAACGCGGCGCTCCCGCGGAGGTCGAGCCGCTGCGCATTCCTCGCCGTGCGCAGCGCGAGCGCCGCATCGCCCGCCTCGCGCTGCAGCGAAGCCAGGCCGAGTTGCGAGGAAAGATGCCACCAATGCGCGAGCGCATATTTTTCCACCACCGCGAGAGCCGCGCGCGCGCCCTCCGTTTCTTGCAGGACATTCGCCTCGAAGCCAACCAACTCCCAAGTGTGCGGATTCGCCGGCTTCCACTCGCGAATCAGCGCGAGGGCCTCGGCGCTGTGGCCTTCCTTGTGCATTTGCCCCGCAGTGTTGAGAGCCGCATTCCAAGTGCGCGGCACCGTGGAGACGACCGCGCTCGCGGATCCGAGATCGAGGAGGGACTTAGCTTCAGCCAAGTGACCTTGCCGTTGCAGACAGACGCCGAGGTTAATGCGGGCCGTCGTATAAGTGGGATAGATGGCGAGCATCTGCCGGTAAACTAACTCCTGCTCAACCAAGTGCCCGTTGCGCCCAAGTTCATTGGCATAGTAAGTCAGCATCCGCGGCGACGTGCCGCCATTTTCAATCGTCCTGCGCGCGAAGGTCTCCCCGTCCGTCCATTCCGCCGCTCGGAAACTCGTGCGCAACGCCAGCGCCGCGCCGAAGACAAAAATAACTGCCGGGCACCACCGGAGCGCCCGAGCCGGGAGGAGCGCCATGCTGCCGGCGCCGAGCAACAGGAGACCGATGCTTGCCGTGTAGATCCAGTGCTCGGCCACCTCCGCATTCAGCGGGATAAGATTAGAGATCGGGATGAATGCCACGAAGAACCAAAGCGCACCAAACTTCCTGAGCGAGCGACCTTCACCCCGCCGGGTGCAAAGCCAGGCCATCGCGATAAGTGCCACGACTCCGACAATGGAGAGAAGCTCGTAACTAACCGAAGCCCACCAAGTCGGGCGGCTGACATACATTTCAGCCGGACCCAATGTCCGCTCCATCATGAGGCGGACCGGTGCGATCATTAGTCGGCAATAATCCCCAAGGGCTCGGAGCGCGAGCACCACGCGCCCGCCGAAAGGCTCCGGCTCCGAACCCGGCACGCCCGCGCGGTGCTCGGGCAGCGCATGAAGGATCGCATACACGGCGATGACCGCAAGCGCCCCAGTGATCGGAAGCAGGCGCGCCCACCTGCCACGCGAGCGATGGAAGAACAGTGTGTGCAGGCTAAACAACAAAGCCCACACCAGGGCAATTTCCTTCGAGCACAAAGCAGCGAGGAAAACCGGCGCTGCCATAAGTCTCGAAGTCAGTCGAGCAGCCGCGCTCTTGCATCCCTCGCCGCGAATCCAAAGCAGCCAGGCTGCAATGGCAAGTAATGCGGCAAGCGTGTCCGCGCGACCGGAAACATAGGCCACGGCTGCATTGTGGACCGGGTGAACCATCCACAAAAGAGCGATCACTAATGCCGCAGCCTGCAGGTTGCGTCCTTCCTTCCATAAGTCCGGAAGCAATCGGCACAAAAGGAGGAATAACAGCCATGCCGTAAGTGCGTGCAGAGCCACATTCGTGCAATGGTAGCCGATCGTCGCAGTGCCCCACAGCCAATAATCGGCGACATAGGAAAGGTTCTGAACCGGGCGGTAGTAAGTCGAAAAAGATTCCTCAAAAAGGTGCTGCCGGAAAACTTCAGCGGCGAACACCGGGCTTTTGAAGAAGGGATTCTGTCCGATCAGATACTGATCATCCCAGATCCGCTCGCCGCTCAGACAGGGAAAGTACGTCGCGAATGCCACTGCAAGGAAAGCAAGCAGGACGCACCACGGGCGAATCCATCGACTTGCCTCCGGCAGTGGTGGAGAGGGGAGTGCCGCGTGATTTGGGCTGGGGCTGATGTCAGTCAAAACGTCAAACTATGGATAATAAGGCGACCGGAAACTGATCGGGGCCGCATCCGACAGCGCGGCGAATGTGATTGCCGAAACTTTTGGAGTTCCATTCAGAGTGGGTAGTGTGAATGAATTTCCAAGGAGGTTAGTCGTCGGCAGAGCTAATGCCTGGCACGAATAGGCTAAGCAGGTACGGTGCCACCACCCTTAGCTTGAAAAAGCAAACACCCGGCCATCCGATGAGGAAGGCCGGGTGCTGTGAAGGAAACCAACTATGCGATCTGAGGCTTACTTGTAGGGCGACCAGAACGCCGCCGGCGCGACGTCGGAGAGGGCCGTGAACGTCGCCGCCGGGACTTTCGGCGTGGTGTCCACGGTGGGCAGCACGAAGGTGTTGCCGAGGATGTCGGTCTGGCCGCTGGTGTAGAGGCGGGTGCCGTTCTTGACGTAGTTCTGGACATCGGCCCACGCGACGGTGGCACCGCTGTTCTTGTTGGTCTCGATGGCATATTGGTCAACTGCGGAGTCGATGATGCGCAGGTCCTCGAGGACCTGCGTGGCCTGCGAGCGCTTGCGCGAGCGGAGGAAGTTCGGGACAGCGATGGCGGCGAGCAGGGCGATGATCGCGACGACGATCATGATTTCGACGAGCGTGAAGCCCGCGTGTTTGGTAGTCAGTTTACGAAGCATGGTATGATGATTTCTGTGTTTGGTTATTTCTGTTTGCCATAGCGGCGTTGCCGCTGCGGACACTTGGAGGTTAAGCAGGGGTCATGCCAGCTTCGGGACAGTTGCTCGGGACTAATGAGTCTTTCCTCAGTCGCCTCCCCCGTGCCGGAGAACTTAGTCGGAAAAGCAAACACCCGGCCGTTCCGCTGGGGAAGGCCGGGTGCTGTGAAGGAAACTAACTAAACGATCCGAAGCTTACTTGTAGGGCGACCAGAACGCCGCCGGGGCGACGTCGGAGAGAGCCGTGAACGTCGCCGCCGGAACCTTCGGCGCGGTATCCACCGAAGGCATGGAGATCGTGTTGCCAAGGATGTCGGCGCCGCCGCTCGTGTAGAGGCGGGTGCCGTTCTTGATGTACGACTGGACGTCCGCCCAAGCCGGCACCGTGGTGCTGTTCTTGTTGGTCTCGATGGCGTACTGATCGACTGCGGAGTCGATGATGCGGAGGTCTTCGAGGACCTGGGTGGCCTGCGAGCGCTTGCGCGAACGGAGGAAGTTCGGCACGGCGATGGCGGCGAGGAGGGCGATGATCGCGACAACGATCATGATTTCGACGAGCGTGAAGCCCGCGCGTTTGGTGGTCAGTTTACGAAGCATGGTATGATGATTTCTGTGTTTGGTTATTTCTGTCTGCCACAGCGACGTGGCCGCTGCGGACACTTGGAAGTTTAGCAGGGGCCATGCCACCGCCGCGGCACACTTACCCCGACCAATTAGTGCCTGCTCAGTCGCCGCACCGTGGTGCCGGCGCACTTAATCGGAAAAAGCAAACACCCGGCCATCCGTGAGGATGGCCGGGTGCTGTGAAGAGTTAGTCTGAGTGGCTTGTTGGTCTTAGTTGTAGGGCGACCAGAAGTCGGCCGGAGCAACGTCCGACAGCGCGGTGAATGTCAACGCAGGGACTTGGGGCTGCGTGTCCACGGGGGGCACCGTGAAGGCATTGCCGAGGATGTCGGTGCCGCCGCTGGTGTAGAGGCGGGTGCCGGTCTTCACATAGTTTTGAATGTCGGACCAGCCCGTGGCAAAGCCGCTGGATTTGCCGGTTTCGATGGCGTATTGGTCAACGGCGCTGGCGATCATGCGCAGGTCTTCGAGGACTTGGGTGGCCTGCGAACGCTTGCGCGAACGGAGGAAGTTCGGGACGGCGATGGCTGCGAGCAGTGCGATGATCGCGACGACGATCATGATTTCGACGAGCGTGAAGCCCGCGCGTTTGGTGGTCAGTTTACGGAGCATGGGGATGATTTCTATTTGGTTTATTTGTATTTCATCCGCGCCGTGATCTACGGTGCGGATGCCGGTATCCGAGAGCACGCTCGGTGCCATCCTCCGGCGCTCCACCACTTTCATCTGAATGTCCGCCCCCGCTCATGCCCTCGCCAGCCAGCCGTAACCGCCGATTGATCGAGCGCGTTCCGGCGGCCCTCTTCATCTGGATCGGAGTGTTTCTCGTGCAGTTTGCCGTGCTGAACCTGATCGCGGATTCGCGTCATTTTCTGCCCGACGGCGATGACATGAAATTTTACAACGACTGGTCGTTGCGCATCATCGGCGGGCAATTTACCGACGGGAAAGCGTTCTACGGACTGCCCGGCTACGCCTTTGTGCTGGCCGGTCTGTATAAGGTGACCGGCGGCTACAGCCACTGGTATTCGCCCTTCCTCGTGGCGCAATTGCAGGCCGCGCTCCATGCCCTCACGGCGACCTGGCTTTTTCTGCTGGCCCGCCGGGCTTTCGGCGGTGGCTCGGCGGCGGAAAAGCGGCGCGGCACGACGATCGGTGTGCTGGCTGCGATGGCGTGGGCGCTTTTCACACCGGCGCAGGTTTTCTCCGCCATCCTCATGCCGACCGCATGGGTCGTGTGCGCGTTTTGGGGCATGATCTACTGGCTCGTGTGCATCCATGAAAGTGGTCGCGCCTCGTGGTGGCGGCCGTGGCTGTGGATGGGGCTGCTCGCGGGCTTCGTGGCGATGCTGGTCGCCACCATTCTCATGCTCCTGCCGCTGATCGTCCTCGCGATCGCGCTCATCGTCGGTCGCGGGCGGCCTCTGCGATCGCGGATCCTCCCGGTCCTCGGTGCGGTCGCCGTGCTCATGGCGGGCGTCTATGCGGGCTGCTCGCCGGTGTGGATTCACAATTACTTCATCGCCAAAGACCGCGTGCTCCTCTCCGCGCACGACGGCCTCAATTTCTACCTCGGCAACCACGCCACCTCGAACGGCTACACGAAAATCCCCGCCGGCCTCCGCGCCTCGCAGGACGGCCTCCTCCGCGACTCGCTCAGCATTCCTGAGAAAATCGCCGGCCATCCGCTGAAGCGCTCCGAGGCCTCGGCCTTCTGGAAGGAAAAGGGCATGGCCTTCATCCGCGAGCAGCCGCTCGCATGGATGAGACTGCTCTGGCGCAAATTTGAGAACTTCTGGAACGCCTTCCAGTACGACGACCTCAGCATCCTCAAACTCCTCCGCGACGAGCACGCCGTGCCGCTCGGCCTGCGCTTCGGTTTCGCCGCCGCGCTCGGCCTGCCCGGCCTCCTGCTGTGCTGGCGAAAATGGCCGCGCAGCCGCTGGGTCGCGGGCGGCGTGCTCCTGCACATGGCCGCGCTCATGCCCGTTTTCATCACCGAACGCTACCGCCTCGCCGCCGCGCCCGGACTGCTGCTCTTCGCCGTCGCCGGGTTGTGGCTGTTCTGGGAAAATCTCGCCGTCCGCGCCTGGGATAAAGTCGCGCTGCACCTGTCGCTCGTCGCGCTCTGCGCGTGGTTCGTCGCGCAGCCGCAGCGCGACATCGGCCTGTGGTCGCTCGATTTTTACAAGGCCGGCATCCGCGCGACCGATGGCGCCGAAGCCGCGATCGGCGCGGCGAAATCGGCGGGCAAGGAAAACCGCGACGATGAAGCCGCGCGCCTGCTCGCCGCGCGCGATGCCTACCTCGCGAGTGCGCAGCGGAACCTCGAGACCGCGCTCGCGTACGTGCCCGAGAATGCCGAGATCAATTTCGCGCTCGGGAACGTCTGGTTCCACCGGCACGACTTCCCGCGCGCGAAAGCCTGCTACGGCGAAGCCCTCCGGCTCACGATCCAAAGCCATCGCCCGCACGAGGGCGCGCTGCGGAACATGGGCATCATCGCCCTCGAGGAAAAACGCTGGAGCGACGCGGAGAAATTCCTCAGCGGCGCGCTCATCGTCGATCCCGATTCTGCGAAGGGCCACTTCCTCCTCGCGCGCGCGCGCCGCGAATCCGGCAATATCCCCGGTGCCCTCGCCGCCATCGAGGAAGCCATCCGCCTCGACGCGACGAACGCCGACTTTCAACGCCTCCGCGACGAACTGCGAAAACCGTAGGCG
>JBBSEI010000070.1:0-23067 GCA_038239865.1 Chthoniobacterales bacterium | reverse complement strand
TTGTTCTTCGGATCCTCGGGGACGGGCACGCCGCCGCTCACGAGGATGAATGCCCAGCGCTGGTTGACTCCGCGGAAGAGGCGATCACGGTTGTCAATCGCCCACCGCGCCCAGTGTCCGGCGCAAATGTCCTTTTCGCCGACGAACCAATACGACGTCTGCAGTTCGCGTGTGAGTGAACGCTCCTCGGTTTTGATCTGGCGCGTGCTGCGCAGTTGCATGAGCGGAAAAGTCCCGCGCTGCGGCAGCGACATCGCATACTGATCTCTCTCCTGCAGGGTCCAGCCCTGCGCCTGGAGGCAGCGTTCTGGGCGGTGGATGGCGGTGCTCATGTCCCGTCCGGAAAGCACGATCGAGACCATGATTTCGTAGCCGTCGAGATTCCGGTACGTCTTCCGCGCAAAGCGGGTGCCGGACTGTTCGCCGAGCGTCGCGCGTTCGGCGGGGGAAATTTCCGCGTCGGTGCCTTTCCAGTTGCCGATGAAATCCGGAAGCTCGACGCGGATGCCCGAACTCTGCTCGCCACTCCGCGGCAGCAGGAAAACCGTCGAAAACCCGAGGGCCAAAAATGCGACGAGCGTGGCGAGACGGCTAGTAGTCATAGCGCAGCGGCTTTTTGGGCTTCGCGTTTTTCGGCGCGGGCGGAGTCGTCGTCGCGGGCGGGCCAGCAGGGGCGGGCACGGGTTGCGAGGCGAACCACCGCGCGAAGGTGTCCTCCCAATCGCGGTTGAGGATTTTGCCAAAGCCCACCATCGCCGCGACGGCGACCGGGAAAAAGACGAGGCCCGAGTAATCGTGATAGAGCCCGGTGGCCGTCTTCGCATCCACGAAGCGCGCGAAAAGCACGACGGAAAAAACGCGGGCGAAATTTCCCGCCACCGCAAACAGCAGCGAACTGCCGAAGAGCAGCAGGCCGCGCACGGGACCGCGCATGGTGAAATACGCGTAGAGCGCAGCGAGCGTGCTCATGGCCATGAGCGAGCGGATGCCCGAGCAGCCGCCGGCGACTTCCATCGGCGGGAAGCGGCCGTCGGGGGAGGAAATGTTGCTGCCATCGACGAGGATCGGGATGCCGAAGATCGAGGAGAGGACTCGGATCGCCTTCGCCGTGAGCACCTGCAGCGGGACGGTGCCTTGCACGATGCCGCCGAGGGGCGTCATGAAAAGCAGGAAGACGCAGGGGAAAATCACGAGCCGGCTGACCGCTTTTCCGAAGAGGAAACGAGTGGCGCCGTAGCACAGCAGCGGCAGTGCGAAGATCGTGTAGCGCGCCTCCGTGCAGCGCACGCCCGCGACGAAAAGCAGCACGCCCGCGGCGGCAAACCACAGGCCGGAATTCGCGCCGCGCTTCGGCATTTCCGCAATGTCGCGCCAGCGGAAAAGCACGAGCGCCACGGCCACCGGGATGATCCCCCAGCAGTGCTCCTGATCGTTCTCCGCATTCCAGCCGCCCACGATCCACTGCGCCGCGGTGAGGCTCATCCCATTGAAGGCGCGAACCCCAAAATACGCGCAGCCGACGACGGCCGCGAGCGCGCCGAGCAACCCGGCCTGCGCGGGATTTTTCCGGCACCAACCGAGGAACGCCGTGAACAGCCTGCCGATGTCGGCAAAATCAAACGGCGCGCGATCCGCTTCGCGAATCGGCTGATCGAGGGAAATGATGGGTTGGGAAGTTTCGGCCACCGCCGCGAATCTACGCGGGCCGCCCGTTCCTTCAATGCACTTCTCTCGCGCCTCGCGGGGCGAAAATCGGATCAGCCACGCTTCCTCGCCACGACGAGAAACTGCCCGCCGAAAAACCGCCACAGCAGCGGGACGGCGAGGTAGAGCCGCAGGAAAATGGGCGGATACTGCGGCGCGTTCACCATCGTGTACGGCAGGAAACGCGCGTGGCTGACCTCGATCTCGAAGCCGCGATTGCCCAGTCCCTCGGCGAGCGAACGCTCCGTGAGCGGCAGATAGTGATCCCAAAAATCCCAGTACGCGCCGGGCAGATGCCGGATATTCGGCCCCAGCGCGATCAGCCGCCCGCCCGGCTTCAGGCTGCGGTGCGCGTGCCCGAGGGTGGCACCGAGCGCTTCCTTCGAGGGAAGGTGCTCGAAAAAATTACTCGTGAAAATCACGTCGAGCGAGCCCGCCTCCACCGCCCACGGCTGCGAGCAATCCTGCTGGAGAAATGCCACGCCCGGCGCGAGGTGCCGCGGCGACTCGGGATTCAGATCCATGCCGAATTTTTTCCCGCACCGCACCTGATTGATGAACTCGCCGTAGCCGCAGCCGAGGTCCAGCACCGCGTCCGCCGGACGCACCCAGCGCTCGAAAAAATTCCGCGTCAGCACCTCCCAGACCCGACGGCGGTAGTCCTGATTCGCCGCAAAACGCGTGCGGTAGATCTGCTCCAATTCTTCGGGCTTCGGGTTCATTGTTTTTTATAGTCGCCGCGGCTGAAGTATTTTTCCAGCCACACGTACATGCAGATGAAAAGGTAGCGGCTGCCCATTTCCCGGAGCTTCAGCTTCGCCTGCCCGGTGCGCCGGTTGCGCCACGTGATCGGCATCACGGACCACGAATAGCCGCGCACGATCGCCTTCAGCGGCAGTTCCACCGTCAGATTAAAGTGCGGCGAAATCAGCGGACGGCAGCCGTCGATCACGGTGCGGCGATACGCCTTGAAGGCGTTCGTCGTGTCGTTCAGCCGGATGGCGAAGAGCAGCCGGAGGAACGTGTTCGCCATGCGGTTCACCATCAGTTTGAACCACGGATAATCAATCACGCCGCCGCCTTTCAGGAAGCGGCTGCCGAAGACGCAGTCGAAGCCGTCGTTCAACTTTTCCCAGTACCGCACCACGTCGCGGCAATCGTCGGATTCGTCCGCCATCATGATCACCACCGCGTCGCCTTTCATCTGGTCAAGGCCCAAAATGATCGCGCGTCCGAACCCGTGCGCGTCCGTGTTTTGGAGCGGACGCAGTTCGGGGATTTTCGGCTGCAGCGCGGCGAGCAATTCCCAGGTGCGGTCCGTGCTGCCGTCGTCCACGACCACTATTTCGTGCGGGATGTTTTGCAGGCGCAGTTCCAGATGCAGGTGCTCGATCGTCGAGCAGATGCAGCCCTCCTCGTCGCGCGCGGGAATCACGATGCTGAGCAGCGTGAGCTTCGGGCTGTCGGCCGGCAGCTCGTCGCTCATGCGCCGGCGATCCCTCTGCTCAGCGAAAAATCGCACGCTGCGATCCTCAGGATCGTCGTCTCACTGCCAGTGGTCGGTGTGCTCATGCGTGCGGTTTTCGCGGGCCGCTTCGCTATCAGAAATCGGCGGAGTGTATAAACTTAAATCCCGGCACGCGGCGCACGCGAGTCACAGGCCTTCATGCGCCCAGTCGAACACGCGATCCGGATAATCCGCGCCGGCATTTTCCGAAGCGTAGCGCTGCAGAAAGTGCTGCCGGTTTTGTCCCGTCCACTCGGTCCTCGCCCGCAGCGCAGCCTCGAGCGCGGCGGCGATGGATGCCGCGAGGTCGCCGCCGGTTGGATGGCAGATTCCCTCGAAGTCCCCGCCGAGCACGTCGCGATTTCCGCGCCAGTCCGTGGCCACGATCGGCAGGCCCCACATCATCGCCTCGACCATCACGAGGCCGAAGGATTCGTACGGCGCGACGCTCGGAAAGACGAACAAATCGGCGCGGCCAAAGGCCTCCAGCTTCGCGCGGCCGGTGAGCACGCCAGGCAATTCGACGCGCGCTCCGAGGCCGAGTTCGAGGATCAGCGCGCGCAGCCGTTCATCGGAAAATGGCGGCAGAGTTTCGCCGACCAATTCCAGCACCACGCTCGGATCGCGGTCAGCGATCGTCTTGAATGCGCGCAGCAAATCCGGCGTGCCCTTGTCCGCGCAAAGATGGCCGATGTAGAGCAGTCGCACGCGATCCGGATCGCGCCGCACGAGCGCGGGATCAAATTCATCCGCCATCCGGTACGGGAGGATCGCGATGCGCCGGATGCCGAAAAATTCCGGATCGCGCCGGTTGAACTGCGTCATCACCACCGCCGCAAAGCAGCGGCGATACAGCGGCGCGAGCAGCGCCCCGAGCATTCCGCGCCGCTGCGCAAAACGATCCGCGATGCCGGCGGCGTGAAACTGCAGCACCACGCGCCGCGCGAGCAGGAGCACCCACGGCAGCAGGAAAATGTCGCGCACGATCGGCACCGTCTGCGGTCCGCCGGCGGGAAAGATGAGCAGATCGATCCGCCCGCGCAGCCGCAGCGCGAAGAGGCGCGCGATCACTTTCGCCAGCTCGAGGATCTTCTGCACGCTGCCGCGCCGCACGTCCCTGAAGTCCGGCGTGAAATGAAACGCGAGATGATCGCAGTCGAATCGCCCGTCTCCGCGAAACGTTTCCAGCATCCGCGCGATCATCACGTTTTGCCCGCCGTACGGCGGCGGGACCTGTCCGGCGATGACGATGCGAGGCTTACGTGTTGCCGGCATGGGCGGGGTCGTTCACGGTGGTTGGTTTCGCACCACGCGCTTTTTCTCCCACCGCCGCAACATGAAAATCCTGCTCACCGGCGCTTCCGGTTTCATCGGCACGAATGCCGTCGAAGTCTTCACCGCCAGCGGCGACACCGTCTGCAATCTCGATCCGCAGCCGCCGCTGAATCCCGCGCACCAGCCGTTCTGGAAAAAGGCCGACATCCTCGATCCGGCCGCGCTGAGTGCGGCGTTCGCGGAGTTCGCGCCGGAGGCCGTGATCCATCTCGCGGCGCGCGCGGATTGCGATGAAAATACGACGGTGGAGGAAGGCTATCGCCTGAACACCGACGGCACGCGCAATGTCCTCGCCGCGATCCGCGCGACGCCTTCGATTCGCCGCGCGATCATCACATCGAGCCAGTTTGTCTGCGGGCCCGGCTATCAGCCAAAGGACGACGAGGATTTCCACCCCGCCACCGTCTATGGGCAGAGCAAGGTGATCACCGAGCAACTCACGCGCGCAGCGGCGCTGCCATGCACATGGACGATCGTGCGGCCGACGAATATTTGGGGGCCGTGGCACCTGCGATATCAGCGCGAATTTTGGCGCGTCGTCGCGAAGGGCTGGTACGTGCATCCCGGCGGCGCGCCCGTCGTGCGCTGCTACGGCTACGTCGGAAATGTCGTGCGACAGATGCGCAAGATCCTCGACCTGCCGCCGGAGCGCGTGAACGGCGGGGTCTTCTATCTCGGCGATCGGCCGGGCGACATCGCCGAGTGGGTGAATGCCTTTTCCCTCGCGCTGCGCGGCGCAAAAGTGCGCGTCGTCCCGCGCCCCGTGCTCGCGGCGGCAGGCCGCGTGGGCGACGTGATCAGCCGCGTCATCGGCCGTCCCTTTTACATCAACACCTCGCGCTTTCGCAGCATGACGAGCGACTACCTCGTGAACATGGACAAGACCTTCGAGGTCCTCGGCACGCCGCCGGTGAGTCTGGAAAATGGCGTCGCGGAGACCGTGGCGTGGTTGCGGCAAAGTCGTTGATCTCGCGCGGCGCGAATGTCAGAACCCGTCCCCATGCACAAGCTGAAGAGGTTCGTCCGCGATCTCGGGCTCAAAATTTTGCGGGCCTGCGGCTCGACGATCATCGACGCCGAGACGGGGCAAAATCTCGGCCGCGCGTTTCTTTTTCCGTGGCGTGGAAAAATCCTCGTGATCGGTCTCGACGCGCCGGTGCGGCCGGTTTTCCGCCCGCAGACGCGGCTCACGTACTGGAAGCAGGATCTCGGATTCACCGTGCATCCGCCGCCGGATTTTCCCCGCTGTGGCCAGGATTCTTAATGTCATCCTCACCCATCAGGCGCCCGGCTGTGTCGCGGCGATGCTCGGGTGGTGGCGGCAATTTGCGGACCCTGCGCACATCCTGATCGTGGCGGGCGGACGGCGGGAGGACTTCGCGGGCATCGCGCACGGGCAGAAAATTTTCATCGAAGACCCGCGCCTGCACACCGTGGATCACCAGCGGGAGTTTCAGAGCTACACCGGAGTTTTCCGCGGCGTCTCCGCGTGGCTCGCGGGGCGCGATCACACGCACGTTTCCTTTTGCGAATACGATCACGTCCCCCTCTCCGCCGACTTCAACGCGCAGCAACTCGCGCGGCTCGCCGCGGAAAATGCCGACGTGATCGGCTGCCAGGTGCGACGCGTGGACGGCACGAATCACCCGCATTACCTCTACCACCACAGCAATCCGGAGTTTCACCGCTTCTGGGAAAAAATCACGCGCCGCGGGGATCCCGAAGTCGTGCTGAGCATGTTTGGCAGCGGTTCTTTCTGGACGCGCGCCGCCTTCGACGCCGTCGCCGCAGGCACCGAGCCGTTCCGGATTTACCTCGAGATTTATCTGCCCACGCTCGCCCATCACCTCGGCTTCCGCGTGCGCGATCTGCCGGACCAGAATCCATTTGTGCACGTCTCGCCGGACCTCGAAGCGGAAATGGAAACCGCGCGCCGCTCCGGCGCATGGGCCGTGCATCCGGTAAAAAAACGCTGGGCGCGGGAAGCCGCCGCCGCCGGTCACTGACGCCGGAAAACCACGAAGCCCGCGTCCTCCGCGAATGGCGCGAAGCCGCGCTCGACGAGCCACTCCACGGAAGGTCGCGGAGGATTCGGCATGCCGCGCAGCTTGCGGATCGCGGTGGCGATTTTTCCCTCCGGCAGCGGCATCGTCACGACCGCGTAGCGCGAGCGCGCCAAAGCGTCTGCGCGGAGATCTGCGGGCATCGAACCAGCCCAGATGAAAGTCGGACGCTGCGCGTAAAATGGGAACACGGCGTTCGCCCCGTAGTCCTCCATGTCCGCGCGATGCGCCGCGTGGACGAGGATGAGCGAGCCCGGCTCCGTGTGCGTGCGCGTCCACTCCGCCGCGGCGAGGATCGTGCGATCCGGGCGGAAGAGGTAGGCGATCCCCGGTGCCGCGCAGGCGACGACCGCCACGGTGGCAGCGACACTCCACGCACGCGGGCGATGAGCGAGCAGGCTCGCCATTCCGATCCCGAAAAGCGCGCAGATCGGCGCGAGTGCGGGGAGATTGTAGTAGCTCTGCACAGCGGCGGTATTCCCAAACCAAAGCAGGTAAAAAAACGCGGTGGCACCGAGCCAGGCGGGGAGCAGAAAGGCCGGCCGCGCGGCGAGCTTTCGCGCACCCTGCACCACGGCGACGATGACCGGACCCGGCGCGACAAACGCGCCGAGATACATCGCGATCATCAGCCACGGCCGGAGGTGAAATCGCAGCGAGAGCGGCCCGATGAAGCCCGCGAGATTCGACTCCGTGCTGCCGAAGGCGTACGGGTTTGCATTCACCGAATTCAGATACCGGCTCCACGCGAGCACGCCGGCCGCGGAGAGGATGCCCGCGACGACGTGCCGCACGCGAAACAGCGCCGGCCAGCCCGAGCGCCGCGCGATGAGCACGACGAGGATGAGGTAGAGGTGCGCGACTTCGGGTGCCTTCACGAGCAGCCCGAGGAAGCCCGTCGCGACGCACGCGATCCATCGCGGCAGCGTCGGTTTTTCATCGTACCGCACGAGCAGCAGCACGAAGCCAAACGCGAGCACTTGCACGAGCGTCTCCGGCATGAAGGCCTGGCCGAAAAATACTCCGAGCGGCGCGACGACGAAGAGGAGATTCGCCCACGGGATCGCCGCCGCATCGAGCATGCGCCGCCAGATCGGCTGGAGCAGGAGGAATGACAACGCCCACAGCGCGACGCTCACGAGCTTGCCGCTGAGCGTGATATTTCCCGTCGCCGCACTCACGCCCATGGCGAGGAAATTATAGATCGGCAATTCCTGCGCGTAGCTCTGCGCATGATCGCCGATCCAGGGAATGTGCGAACTCAGCGCGAAGCCCGGCGAGGCGGCCATGTCGCGCGCCGCCTCCGCCGTCTGGCACTGCCGCAGGAGATGGCCATCGACGAGAGGGCGTGTGAGTGCGACGCAGCGCAGGGCGACGCCCGCGATGAGCAGGATCCAAAGCGTCCGGCTGGGCGTGAGTCGGCGGGATGGTTCACTCTGCATCGCGAAGGTTCGGCATCTTCACGATGCCCCCGCGCTTGTCACGCAGGAAGGGGCGTCGGCAATGCGAGCTACCCGTTCGCCTGCTGCCCGATCCCGGCCCATTGCGCGAGCCACTCGCGGCACCGCGCTTCCACTTCCTCGACTGACCAGCGGGCCATGCAAGCCAGCGGCGTAGCCACGTTTTTACAGGAGCCCGCGGGACGCACCAGCCCGTCGCACGGGAGACAGGCGAGCGAGCTGTCGCGGAGCACGAGGAAGCGCTCGGGGAACCACATCGGGTCCCAAATGGGATGCGACGGGCCGCTGATGATCACCGAGGGGCAGCCCAGCGCGGAGGCGAGATTCATCGGCCCGGAGTTGTTGCCAACGAAGAGGCTGGCCGTGCGCAGTGTCCGCACAAATGCGCCGAGCGAATCCGGCGCGACGCGTTGCACGGCGGGGGATAAATCCGCGCCTGCGGTGTCCGGCTGCTCGATCCACAGCACCTCGCATTCTTTCGCGAGCCGGTTCGCGAGCATTTGGAAACGCTCGGGAAACCACCGCTTGTACGCGAGGCTCGCTCCCGCGTGGATGACGACGCGGCCGGCGACCGGCGCGGCGTCCGCAGTGAGATGGCGCAAGTCGGGCGGGGGCGGCGTTTCCGCCCAGGCCGTCCCTCCACAGCGCGCCACGAGGGCGCGGGCGATCTCCCAGTTTGCCTGCGCGATTTTCATCTCCAGCGGGAGCGGGACGATGTCCGTGAGGCCGCCGGGGAGCTTGATGAAAGGCGGTCGAATCCCGACGCGCGTCCGGCCACCGGCGAGGAGCGCGAGCAGGTGCGCGACATTGCCCTGATCATTCGCGAGGAGCGAGGCGTCCACCCGTTCGCGGCGCAGCCGCGCGGCGAGCTGCAGCAGCGTGCGGGGATGTTTCCACGCGCCGTTAAATTCGCGCGTGGGCATCGCGAGCAGCCGCGCGGCGGGGACATCCGCGGCGAAAAGCTCGGCCGCGACGGGGCTGGTGATGAGAAACAACTCCCACTGCGGATACTGCCTCCGCAATGCCTGGATGACGGGCAGGAAAATGACGTTGTCGCCGAGCTGGTTGACTTTGAAAATGGCGAGCTTCACTTGCCGGAGTGGGATCGCAGGCTTACACGCGGGACCAGAAATGCAGGCCGCCTTGCCCTTCCCGATCCGCGCGCGCCGGTTGAAATCCGCACTGGGCGAGTTTTGCGTACAGGGCGGCAGCGGATTCGCCGGCGGGCTCGGGATGCAGCTCGGCGACGATGTGCCGGAAGCGCCGGAGGCAATCCGGCGATGACGCGGCGACGATGCCGTATTCGGCGCCTTCGCAGTCGAGCTTAAGCAGGTCAAAATCACGTCGCTCCAAGCCGGCGCGTGCGAGCGCGTCGGCGAGCGTGAGCAGGGGGACCGGCATGGAGGTCGCGACCGAGTCCGCCGGCGGGTGGGCGAACAATCCGTCCGCCAGCGAACAGGCGGTGGGATGAAAACTGAAGGTGCCATTTTCCCGGGAGACGCCGGCATTCAGCACGCGGATCTGGTGCAGGCCATTGATCTGAAGATTGAAGCTGAGCCGGACAAACGTGCGCGGGTTCAGCTCGATGCTCAGGCCAAATGGAATCTCGCGCACGGCGGCGGCGACCGCGAGGTCGAAGGCTCCGATGTTCGCGCCCACGTTCACCTAGGAGAGGGTCCCGTCGCGCATGCTTTGGCGGATCCATCGGTCGTAGCAGCCGTTCGCGAGCAATTCCTTGGCGGCTTGGGCGTCCTGGACCCGAGTGTCACAGACCAGCCACCATTTCCCTTTCCAAGCATACGTGACGAGCGGGTCGGAGGGACGGAGCAGCCGCTGGAGGATGATCTGCCAGCGATTGGAAAACGCGAGGGAGTCAGCGAGGCCGGAGATTTTGTTCCGCAAGGTGGCGAGCAGAGGCATGACTACGCGCCGGCTTGATGCGGTGAGGGAAGGTAAAGATTACCATCCGCGGCCGATGCATTTTCGAGATCATAGCCCAGAGTTTTCAGAAACGCCGCGACGGCGGCGGTGCTCGCGCCGAAGCTTTGCAAGTGTTCCTCGATCACCTCGATCACGATCGCCGGGCGATGCTCGCGGAGCATGCGTTCCATTCCGCGCAGCGCATGGAGTTCGCAACCTTCGACGTCGAGCTTCACTGCCGTGATTCTCGACCGGGGAGGATTCGCCGCCAGCCACTCGTCCAGCACGACCACTTCCACGGATTGCTTCCCGCCAGCCTCACCGGCGGCGGCAAGATGCGAATGCCCGGTGTTTTCCGGATCGACGACGAAATCGAGCCGTCCGGCGCGATCAGAAAGGGCCAAAGGCACGGCCAAAAGCGCCCCGGCGTGGCGCGACGCCCGAGCGCCCGCCAGCAGCAATTCAAAGATGGGTGGGTTTGGCTCGAACGCGATCACCTGGCACCGCTCCCCAACCTCATGCGCGATCAGGAGCGAAAAGTAGCCCACGTTGGCTCCCAGATCGAGGAACGTCCCGCCGCCCTTGAGCGCTTGGAGGAGGAAGCGTTCCGTGAGCCGCTCGTGTTCACCCCAGAGTTTGATCCAGTCGGAGGTCGTGTCCCGCGGATTGCAAAAAACGGGAAATCCACGCCTGCTTTTCTGCGGATTGGGCAGCAGGGCGAGTTGCTCCACGACCTTCCGACCGAGCACGAAATTGCGGAAAAAAAAATCCCGACCGCGCGTCAGCGGATAATGGCGCGTCGCGAAAAGAAGCAGGTTCAGCAAGGTAGTCGGAAAAATAAGCTGCGGGATTCGTCGCCAGTTCTTGTAGCCGAAGCTGCCGACTGTCCCAAACCCGCGCAACCCCATAGTTGCGCCGCGGGCCGCGCGGGGCGCGGGAAATTGCTTGCCTGGTTTTGCCGACACCCTGAGCATGATCCTCCCAGTGACCAGCCCCGATCAGCGTAACAAATCGGTCCTGTGGGTGGATGCGTTTGCCTGCCACGGCGATCCCACGATGCGGCAATTGCTGAATGCGCTCCCGGCACTGCAGGCTGCGGGCTGGACAGTCAGCGTCTGGTGCCTGCGCTCGGATCTGCCGCGGGAGAAAGTGCAGCATGTGATTTTCCCAGCTCCGTCTTGGCTCGGTCCGCTCGCGCTGGTTTACTTTTCGGTGATCGTGAACCTCTACGCTTTTTGGCGCTGGCTGACGCGCGCTCCCCGGCCCGCGTCGATCATCCACGCGACCTGCGGGACACACATGGGTGCGGACGTCTGCTCTGTTCACTTCCTCAACGGCGTCTGGATGCGCAAGCAGCTCCAGCTCGGCTTCGCAGACTGGAAGGAAGCGGTGAAATTTTGCCTCCACGGTGCGGGTGCGATTTTGGAATGGCTGCAGTGGAAAAGCCCGGCACTTCGGATCGTTCTCCCGGTGTCGGATTCTGTCGGCGCAGAAGTGCGGCGGCACCTCCGGCCCAGAGTGGCCATGCAGACGCTGCCGAACAGCTACGACGAGACGCGGTTCAATCCGGCGGTCCGCGATCATTGGCGCACCGCCAGCCGCAGCGAGTTCCGCTTCGAGGAGGATGACGTGGTTTTTGCCTTTGCCAGCCTCGGTCATTACAAGCGCAAGGGATTCTGGCTCGCGGTGGAGGCCTTGGTGCATCTGCGCGCGGATCCCGGGATGAGGCGGACGAAATTCCTCGTCATCGGAGGAAATCCAGCCGCGCTCGCGGCCTTGCAGAAGCAACTCGATGAACGTGCGCCGGACTGGAAAAGCTGGATCATTTTCACGGGACACCAGCCCCTCGTGGAGCAACCGCTCTCGGCGGCGGACGCCTTTCTTTACCCGTCGTATTTTGAGGCATTCTGCTTTGCCGAAATCGAGGCGGCCGCACTCGGCATCCCGGTCCTTCTCACGCGGCATCACGGCTCGGAAATGATCCTTGAGGAAGGCGTAAACGGCCTCTGGCTTGAATTCGACGCCGTCGCCATCGCCGACACTTTGCGACGTTTTGTTCAGATGCAGCCGCGCCCTTTCCGCCGTTCCGTGGGCCGGGCGCTGAACGGAACCCAATACGCGGAGCGTCTGCTCGCGGTGTACGACGCGACTCTGGAAGATTGCAGACCGGTCGAATCCTAACAACCCTCAGCGACCATGCTTGGACATTCCCGTTTCGTCTCACGTCTTTGTTCGCACACCTTCGTCTCGGGTTTCCTGAACCGTGACTCGGTGGTCGTTGATCTTGGCTTGAACCAGGGGGAATTTGCCCGGGGTATCCACGAGAAATTCGGATGTTCCGTTTACGGGGCGGAGCCGGTGCCGGAGCTTTGCGAAGCGCTGCGCGGCCAGAAAGGATTGGTCGCGGAAAATTGCGCCATCGCGGCCGTCGCAGGCAGCCGCACGCTGCACCTCGCGCCGGGCCGCTGCGCCAGTTTCACCAGCTCCGTGGAGGCTGAGCGAGGCGGGACGATCGTAGTCCGCACCGTGCCGCTGGCGGATTTTTTAGCCCGCCACCACCTCACCCGCGTGGATCTCCTGAAAGTGGACATTGAAGGCGCCGAGCTGGAAATGTTCGCCCACCTGCCTGAGTCCGTCCTTGCGCAAATTCGGCAAATCACGGTGGAGTTTCATGACTTCATGTATCCGGAGACGGCCAGCGAGGTGCAGAAAACAATCTCCGCCCTCCGCGCTGCCGGCTTCCATGGTGTGCGATTTTCCAAGGATAATATCGACCTTCTCTTTCTCAATTCGCGCCAGAAGCGATTCTCATCCCTGACCTCTCTGGCGTTGAATTACTGGTTTCGCCCACTGTTCGCAGCGACTCGAAAAATCCGGCGGCTTCTCGGAAACGGGAATCCCGACCACTTCTGAAAAACGCCTGCTTGTCCTCGGGTCAGCGTGGTCTGACCGCCGTCCCCGGCGGGTATCCGCGAGGGGTTCCGCGGACTCTGCCCGAGCGCAAGGGGACCCGAGGCGCGGCCGGGACACCCACCGTGGCTTCGCCGGCACGTGCTTCGCTCATCATGACCAGTCGGACCAGTGCGCCCACGAAGAGCCAAAAAAATGCGTTCACCGGGAAGGTGGTGATCACTGCCTTGACCAAAAGTTCGGAGACGAGCCAGCCCATCAGCACCGACACCAGCAGGACCGCAAGCGTCCGGGCCCGGCCTTTTGGCATCCTCAGCAGCCGGCGGTGGAACCAGACCAGCGTCGCCACCACGCCGATCCCCACGAGGAGCAGGCCCACCACGCCGTGCTCGATGAGAATGGTCGAAATCGGATCATGGTTATAGGTCCATTCGGTCATCACTTTCGCCTCATTCAGTCCGAACAGACTGTACATCTCGGGGCTCGAGGTCAGATTGATGAAGCCCTTCAGGCGGTCGCTGTACGTGAGGATCGTGAGCGTCGCCTGACTGTAGCCCGAAGTCGCAAATTGAGCCGGATCGAAATCTGGAAGGTGTTCGAGCAGGAAATCGGCGGACAGAAGGATCGCGACGAAACCGGCCACCGCCGCCCCGTAAAACATCCAAGTTCCGCGCCGCGAGCGGAAACAATAGAGGCCGACTAACGCCACGATCCAAACGATGTGCGCGGCGCGAACGAGTGAACCGACGGCACCCGCAAAGAAGATCACCGCAACCACGATGGAGCCGAACGATTCACCCGCCCGCAGAGGCCGGTAGCGTGCGGCCATCCTCGGATAAAGTGCGAGGACCGCAAATCCGGCGCAGAGGGTTCCGAGCACCCCTGCAGAATTCAGCGTCGAGAACGGCCGCGGCCGGATTTCGTCGAGTTGTTTCAGCTCAATGCTCAGCCCGGATTTCAGGTAATCGACCTCAAATTTCGCGAAACCGAAATAGAGCTGTGCCAGACCGTAAAGCGCGACGGGGATAAAAACGATCATGGCCATGCGCAAAAAACGCTCCAGCCGTTCTTCGCTCTCGAACAGCCGCAAGGCCACCATCGCAGCGGCAGCGTACACGCCGTGGTTGACCGCAGCTTTTGCCGCCTCGAGGAACAACCCGCCAGCCTTCATGGTGGTCAGAAAGTTCGCCCCTGCCAGCACCAAGGCTACGATTCCGAAGACAATGTCACCGCGCCGCAATTCGGTCCGGTGAAACGCCCGCCGGGTCGCGATGGAAATCAGGAGGCCGACGACGACCGCCGGTGCCGCCATGAGGACGTTGGAAACTTGGTCCAGACCCATCGCTCCAAAGACGATGAGCAGCCGCTTTACCATATCCGAATAACCGCACAACAGCAGGAGCAGGAAGATGCCCGCCCGCGGCGAAACGATCGCTGCCAGCACCATGAAAAACGTCGCCATCTGACAGGATGCCGCGAGCGGATTGCCGGATTGCAGGAGAAAGACCACCGCCGCGGCCGCAAAGATGGAACCCAAAATCGGGATGCCGAATCGGATCCAAGGGCTGTGCAAATTGTCAAAGGCGTCCATTTTTTCCGAAGTAGTGGGGAGGAACACGGACGTAACATGGGCGGTGGCGGAAATCAATGAAGTCGCTCCCGAGCGGCCAATTCAGCCGTCCGGCGGCAAGCGGTGCCGGTGCGGGGCTTGAATTCGTCGCCTGCCCGCCCTAGTGCTTCGCGGTTCAAATGAGAATTGGCATCTACCGCACGTGCGGCATCGGCGATGCGGTGCAACTCACGCCCTTGTTCCAGCAGATCCGTGCCGATTTTCCCGCAGCGCAAATCACTTTTTTCACCAGTGAGAATGTCGCCGCGATCCTCGAGGGCTGCGCTTTTCTCAATGAGACGGTGACTTTCCCCTCCCGGCTGACCATGGGCGTGGCGGCGGAATGGGGCGGCTTCCCGCTGTGGCATCGCATTTCCCGCCGCGGCCGATGGGATGTGTTTCTTAATCTGGAGCCTCGCTGGCGACGGTCGGTGGGTTTTTCGCTCGTGCGCGCGACGCGCAAAGGAGGGGCGCAAAGCGCGGGATGGAAACCGCTGCGCCTCTTCGATGAATTCCTCTCCCTGCACCCGCTGGGCCTCGACCGGGGCCACTCCTCCGCGCGTTACCTTGAGCTTTGGCGAAAGCTCACCGGTCACCCGGACCGGGGATTCGGGTATGATTTGCAAAGCCTGCTCGACTCGCCCGGGACTTTGCCAGATTTGCCCGCCCGCTTCGTCAGCCTCGTGCCCGGTGCCGGGAACGCGATGCATCCCGGCGAGGGGAAACGGTGGCCGATCGGCCATTGGCGGCGACTCGCGGAGCATCTCGCGGGCATCGGGTTCGATCCTGTGTGGCTGGGATCACGGGAAGACGCGCAACAATTTCCGGTGGACGGCGCGGGGCTGAATTTGATGGGCCGGCTGGATCTGCGACAGACGTGCAAGGCGATCGCCCGGGGTGCCGCGCTGATCGGCAACGACTCAGGGCTGTTTCATATTGCCTTGGCGACACCGACGAAAGCCGTGGGGCTCTTCGGCCCGACCAATCCGCAGCGGACGGGCCCCTTCCGAAATCCGAACAGCCTCGTCCTGAAAGCGGGCTTCGGCCGCGTCGATCCGGTGCTCCTTCACACTTTCACTCCCGGCGCCGTCCAGGACGCGCTCGATGCGGCGACGCCGATGGACGCGCTGGACTTTGAAACTGTCGCCACGGAAGTCACCCGCGCTCTCGCCACGCCTACCAATTCCCCAAGTGGTCTCCCTCAAACTTCGTCAGCCAGCGGCCCAGTCGTTTGACGAGCTTTTCGAGGGTGTGCTTCCCCGGAAAATCAAACATGGTCCGGCGCCCTTCGCGGCGGATGCAACTGCGGATGGTCGCAGCTTCCTCATCAGTGATCCTCCCGTGGCCGTGCGCGAATCCGGCGAACTCCAGCGCGACATCGTAATAGCCGTACTGCATGAGCAGGACGAGAGAGCGCACCAACTTTTCCTTTTCAAAAAAAAGGCTCTCCGGCGGCATGGCGGCCAAGTCGCGGAAGTAGATGGCGTCGCCTGCCACAAGCTGGCCTTTGGGACCGCCGAGCGCGGCGCCTTCCTTGCGTTTGAAAAAGCAATTGCTCCTCGCGAGATCGAAAAGCGTGAACCCTTGGGCGGCCATGAACGCATCCACCTCGCGAAAGAGCGGTGCGCCGACGAAGACCGGATTAAACCAAACCTCCACCTCGACAGCAAAGACCTCCCGCAGGGTGTCCGCTGCACCCTTGAGGATTTCCAATTCATACCCCTCGGTGTCGATTTTGATGAAGTCGATGCCGTGGAGCGCTTCCGCCGCGAGCACGGCATCCAGCGGCCGGGTCGGGAGCAGGATCTCGCGCTGCAGGCGATAGCCCGGCTCGGCGACCGTGCGGCGGATGAAGGCATGGTTTGGCGGGAAGAGTGAGCTGCTGCTTTCGCTGGCGAGGAGATGAAAGATGCGATCCTCCCGCTGCGAAGAAAGCGCGCAGGGCAGGAACCTCACGCCGGCCTCGGCGCGCTGATTCAGCGCGGTGCATTCCTGCGCATCCGCTTCAAAACCGATGACCTCCACGGGAAAGTGCGCGCGCAATTTCCGCCAGCGCGGATGAATGCCGGCGCGCGCGCCGACATCGATGATCCGGAGGGGCTGGGAAGTGAGGTTGGCAAATTCTCGCATCAAAGACTCAGGAAGTTCGCCGGCCGACGGCGATCAGATTTGCACCCATGGAGAGCAGTGGCGGGAACCAGCGGTAGGCGCGGAGGCGATGCAGCCCCCGGATGGACGGCATGTCGCAATTCGAGCAAAGCACGACCTCGAATCCGCCGAGAAGGAGGATTTTTTCCAGCGACACTTTGATGAACGGGTGCAGATGGGTCGGGTCGTGCCAGAAATCCCAGCCGATGCTCTTCAGGTCCGGCGTGCGGAGAATCACGTAGCCACCCGGCTTCACCACGCGGTGAAGATCGCCGACGAAGCGATGCACATCGGGGATGTGTTCGATGACGTGGGAGCACCAGATGAAGTCGAAACTGGCATCCGCGAAAGGCAGGGGCAGCGTGCGCAGATCGGCGACCTCGAACTTGCAGCCGAGATCGACAAAAGTCTGCCGCATCGCCGGGTCGATATCCACGCAATCGACCTGGAAACCATGGCTGAGAAAGTAGCGCGTAAAAATGCCGTTGCTCGGGCCGATATCGAGCACGCGCCCTCCACGCGGCAGGGCACACTTTTTCCAGATCCGATCGAGGAGGGCATGCTGGCCCTCCACGATCAACGGATGCGTGGAGGGCGGTATTAATTTCATGTAATCCATCCTGATGGCTGCTGGCGAAGTCGGAGAGGGGTCCATCTAGGATAAGGGGTGTTTGGGCTTTTCGAGTGGCGGCGACCACGGGTAGCTCTTGCGGAAGCGAGCTGCCAATCTTTTCAGCAGAACTCGCCGTCGCGTGCATGGGCGCGGTGGTTCGCGGGCAGCTCGTGCGGGCAATCGTCAGACGACTGACAGCGGATTCGATTTCCGGGACAGCGCGCGGGAGGCCAGCAAAGCGCCGCAGACGGATTCGAGAATGAATGCCGCGGAAATGGCAACGACCGCGCCGATGGCCCCGAGCCGCCACAGCAGGAGGCTGGCAAAAAATGACGCGCTGACACCGACCGTGCGCGAGACGACGAGCAAGTGTTCGTGCCGCGTGGCCTTCAGCGTCGCATCGATCAGCGCTGCCACTCCGACAATCACCGGGAAGATCGCGAGCACGGAAAGCAGCGGGAGATCCAACGGGCGCTGATGTCCGAGAAAGCCGACCAAAAACGCGCCCGCGGTGAGTGAACCCACGACGCCCAAACCGCCTGCGCCGAGGATCAGTTTGGCTCCCCGCCGGATCATGGGTTCCAGCGGGTTTCCGCGACTGAAGGCCTGCACGAGCGAGGGCTGCAGTGACTGGACATAAAGGGTCGCCACGAGCGAAAAAGGGAAGAGGTACTTCGTATAGACAGAGAAGCGTCCCAGCTCCGAAAACAGCCCGTGGTGCCCGAGGAGAAGCACCGGAATCGCGCCAATCAAATTTCCCGCAGTATCCAGGAAAAAAAAGCCCGGCGAAAGTAGGGTCCTCCATTTGAAGCCAATCCTCCAGCCGACGCGCAAAATCCGGTGCCACTGCACGAGCAGCGAACCAAAGATCAGGAATGCGCCGATGCCGTAGGACAGGGCGATGCCATACGCATTTGGCCAGCGAGGCACGATGAGGCAGACGAGCAAAAGAACCGCCGCCGCGCGTGCATTGGTCATCCAGAAATCCGACCACGCGAGATGCCGCGCCCGGTGCCACCATGTCCCGACGCGAAGCAACGATTCGCAAACCGCTGTCGCCGCGACGGCGAGAAAAAGATCCTTCGAGAGGCGGATGACGCCCATGGCGATGAGCGCCCACATGACAGCGAGGCTGATGCAAATGCCAGCCAGACGAATCAGCAGGATCCGCGGCAGCGCCCCGCACGCGTGCCTCAGCGGGAGGCTGAACTCACGGAAGGAAATTGCGTCCGTCCCAAGATTGCCCACGAGCAGGGCCGTGCCGACCCACCCGACCGCGTACTGGTACAAGCCGAAGTTTTCGTTTCCCAAAAAGCGGATGATCACCGACACCGTGACCAAGGCGAGACCCTGGGAAACCAGCGTGGTCTTGCCGTAGATGAGCGTGCGGACGATGTCCGGACTCAGGAAGGAACGGAGGGAAGCGATGATGCGGCTGCGTGGTTCTTCCATATCGCGATGTGCGTCCCCATCACATGGTGAACTTCGCCGTGCGCCAGGGCGAATTCACTGACGTAGCGGAAGACCTCCGCCCAGCTTGATACATCAGGATAAAAGTCATGCCAAACGATGCAGCCTCCCTGCGCGAGCCGTTTGAGGGCATTTTCGGTGTCGCGTTTGACAAACTCATACTTGTGGCACGCATCAACGAGAATCAGATCGTAGCTGCGCTGACCTGCTTCGTGGCTCGCTAAGTCGAAGGTCAGCGAGTCTGCAAAAATCTGCGTGACTTTCGAGGTGAGGCTAGGCTGCCGCGTGCAGAACCACCCGGTATGTTCGCGCCGCAAAATCATCTGCAACTCCGGGTCTGCGCGCAGATGTTCATCGCTGAACATTTCCCGGCAGACATCGAGGGTCCAAATGCGCGCATTCGGCGCCGTGTTCAAAGCGAGCACTGCCGTGGAGACGCCCCAATTGGTCCCGAACTCAAAAGCGGACCTCGGGGAAAATGCGGAGACGAAACGCGCAAAAAAATCAGCGTCCTCCGGTGGCATCGGTCCGCTCGCCGCGGAGACGGGAGGAAGGAATTCAGGTGCGTTCACCCACGGTGCCGGCGTGAGGCCGAAAAGCGCAAATGCCTTTTCCTCGGAGATGGTTTTCACCGGAGGAACGCAGCGTCGCGAGTACACCCGCGCCTTCAATCCTGACATCTGGTAGAGGCGGGAAAACGGCCGCCACAAGGCAGAGTTTTTGAAGATGGTGAATGCTGACATCGTGCGATCCGGAGAGCCGCTTTGTGCAGGCGATTGGAGCGGTCTTACGGCTTTGCGGTTACGACCCTGGTGCCCGTCGCACGAGCCGCCGGCGCCCCATTCGGGTACGTGGCTTTCGGATTGAAGTGTTCCACCATTAATTTGTTTCCGGAAAGAGACAGCCGCTCGATGATGCCCGGGGAACTCTCCACGATGCATTCCGATCCCTTCACGGTTATTTTGGATGACCTCGGTGAAATGGGCGTCCCATTTTCCTCGGTATAGTTAAGAGTGCCTTCCGGGTTGATGGAGTAAGTGCGGGAGGTTCCGTTCGTGTATTTGATGCTCCAGACGCCCGCAAATCTGTCCACGCCGAGCCCGGTCTCCTTCACCCGATCGACCTCGTCCTGCACCGCGGCCGCTCCCCGCGCATCGCCCCGGCTGCCGAGTGACCGCTTGAGCGAATCGAGTCGTGAGAGGTATCGGTCGCGGATCGGCCGGGTCGCAAACTCGATATCTTTTTGAAAGAAGGCTCGCGCCTGTGACAGTTCCACCGGTTCTTCCTCGCCACGCAAAACCCCGCACGAAAACGCGGCCACGAGAGCGGATAGAACGATGGAGGCGAAGGGGCGATACGGCATGGAACGACGAAGCGTCAGAGTGTGGTGGGGGTCGGGGAGTTGCGCTTTCTACAGGACCCCGCCGAAACTCTCAAGCCTGACTGCACGCACTCACCGTGGCGCGAGCGGCGGCAGCCTTTCAAATTCCGCCAGCGCCATGCCGATGACCTGATCCATGTTGTAGTACCGGTACGTCGCGAGGCGGCCGACGAAGCTCACTCCTTTTTCCCGTGCGGCGAGTTCCGCGTAGCGATCGTAAAGCGCGCGCGCATCCGGCGCGGGGATTGGGTAGTACGGCTCGCGTCCGGGGCCGTAGTCCTGCGGGAATTCGCGGACGATGGTCGTCACCGGCAGCTTCTGTCCCGTCGCGTGCTTCATCTCGACGACGCGCGTGAAATCGTAGTCGTTCGGGTAGTTCACCTGCATCGCGGGCAGGTGATATTCGACCGGCAGCGTCTCCTCCTCGAAGCGGATCGAGCGGTACGGCAGCGGGCCGAAGCAGTGGCCGAAGTATTCATCAATCGGCCCGGTGTAGATGACGTGGCGGAACTGCACCTGCTCGCGCACTTCGCGGAAATCGGCGTCCAGGCGCACCTCGATTTTCGGATGTGCGAGCATGCGCTGAAACATCGCGGTGTAGCCGGCCTTCGGCAGCGCCTGGAATTTTTCCGAGAGGAAACGGTCGTCGCGGTTCGTGCGGATCGGGATGCGGCCGCACACGCTCGCGTCCAGCTCCGCGGGATCGCGCTGCCACTGCTTGCGCGTGTAGTTTTTGAAAAACATCTCGTACAGCCGCCGGCCGACCTGGCTGATGATGACCTCCTCGCTGTTCTGCGGAGCGGCAATCGGCACGCGCCATTCCGCGAGCGTGCGTTCCATTTCCCCGGTCGTGCTCGGGCGGCCGAGCAGTTGCTCGAAGGTGTTCAAATTGATCGGGAACTGCCAGAACCGCCCTTCCGTCCACGACAGGATTTTGTAATCCACGTGATGCCAGTCGGTGAATTGGCTGAGGTAGTCCACGATGCGGTCGCTGTTCGTGCGGAAATAGTGCGGCCCGTACGAGTGGATGAGCACGCCCGCCGCATCGTAGCGATCGTACGCGTTGCCGGCGATGTGCGCGCGTTTGTCGATCACCATGCACGTCGCGCCGCGCTGGCTGGCGAGGCGCTCCGCCAGCACCGCACCCGCGAAGCCCGCGCCGACGATCAGGTAGTCCCAAGTCATCCCCGGACCCACGGCATCGCCTTCACCTCACCGCTGAATGACGGGCAAACAGCGGCAAAAAATTTCGCGACGGAAAGGCGGGGCATCACCGCTTCGTCCGCTATTTCCGAAATCCCGTCAACCCCCTCCGAGCGCATCCCGGCACGCGCCGATCCGACGCCGCTCACGGCCCCGTGCGCTCGATGAATGCCGCCGCCGCCTGCTGATTCCACCCCAGCGCCGCGACCAGCGCGCGCTGCCCGCCAGTCCGCCGCAATTCCTCCGCCGCGATCACCACCTGCAGCAGCGCGCCCGCTCCGAGACATTCGCCGAGCGCACGCTTGGGCGTGATCGATCTCGGCTGCGCGTGGGGAAATTGCCGCGCCATCGCGCGAACGATTGCCGCATCCGTCCACGTGCCATTTTCGCCGCTCACGATGAGATCCGGCAGCCCGCGGCCCGCGAAATCTGCGAGCGACGCTGCCATTTGCTCCGGTGCCTCATGCTTCGAAAAATGCGTGCGGCCTCCCGCAAATGTCACCGTCGCCCGACCCGTCTCGCGGCTCAGCAAAATGGCCGCCGCACCCTCTGCGAGCGGCACGCCGGGGCCCGGCCATTTTTCCCCCGCGCCCGCCGTGTGCGACGGCACGAGCCGCCACGCGCCGTGCGCCTCGCTGAGGACGGGATCGAATTCCTCCGCCGCCACGACGAGCACGTGATCCGCGTCGCCCAGCGCGAGGAGCTGCGCGCCGAATTCCAGCGCCTGCAAGCCGACGGTGCCATCGCCGACGAGCGTGTACGTCGCGCCATCGACGCCGAGCATCGCGGCGAGATGGCTCGCGGGTGCGTTGTACACCGTCTCGGGGAAAAGCAGCGGGCTCGCGGTATTCGCGCCCTGCGTGAGAATCTGCCCGTAGAAACGCCGAGTGTAATGCACGCCGCCGCTCGACACGCCGAAGACCACGGCGAGCCGCGCTTTCCGCTCGCGCGTGAAGTCCACCGCGCTGTCCGCCAGCGCCGCGGTGCCCGCCGCCGCGGCAAACAGACTGATCGCGCTCGCCCGCCGCAGCCGCGGCTCGCGCGCGAGATGCGCCGTGAATCCCGCGGGCACCAGCGCGGCGGAAAATGCGCGCGCACTTTTGTGTTCGTTCACTTCGGTGAGTGCCGCGCGTTCCCCGTCCGCGAGCCGGCGCATCGTCTCTGCCAGGTTCGCGCCGAGCGGAGTCACGCAGCCGATGCCCGCGATTTCCGCAGTGAGCAAACGGCGGGAATCGCACGCTGTGCATGACGAACCATCGAGCGCGCCCGGCTTCCCCTCCTCGATCACCACGCTCGCATTCGTCCCGCCGAAGCCGAAGGAATTCGACACCGCGCAACCGACCCGCGCCTCGCGCGCCGCGTTCGCGACGATGTCCAGATCCCACGCTGGATCGCGCTCGTGCAGGTTGATATTTGGCGGCAAAAATCCCCCGCGGATCGCGAGCACGCTGAATACCGCCTCGATCGCGCCCGCCGCGCCGAGCGCGTGACCCATCATCGCCTTCGTCGAACTTACCGGCACACGCGCGCCGAAAATTTTAGCAATCGCCGCGCCCTCGCTCGCATCGTTGAACGCCGTCGCCGTGCCATGGGCGTTGATGTAGTCCACCTCGCCGGGCGTGATCCCCGCGTCCGCCAGCGCGCGGCGCATCGCGAGTTCGGGCCCGATGCCGCTCGGGTGCGGCTGCGTGAGATGATGATTGTCCGTCGAGATCCCGTACCCCGTGATCTCCGCGAGGATCGG
>JBBSEI010000069.1:0-23129 GCA_038239865.1 Chthoniobacterales bacterium | reverse complement strand
GCGCAGCCTTGCGGCTGCCGGAGCGTAGCGGAGGCGGCCGCAAGGCTGCGCCCTTCCCACCAACCACATCACCCCTAATCCAAAACCCGAAAACCACGAAAAACTCTCATAGCAAGTGGATCAAAAACCGGGGGCAGGCCAATCCTGGGTGCTGCCTTCCAATTCCAGCAGTTGGCGAATTTCAAAAGCTACGTCGCCATTGGTGGCCTGGTGATCTATGTCGCTTGTTTCGCATTTGGACTAGGACCGATCTTCTGGCTGCTGATTTCCGAAATTTTCCCCTTAAAGATCCGCGGTGCGGCCATGAGCGCGGTGACGGTGACCAACTGGGCATTGAACCTCATAGTGGCCGTGACCTTCCTGACTCTGGTCGGATTGCTGGGACACGCGGGAACGTTCTGGTTATACGGCGTCATTGCAGCCGTTGCCTGGGTCTTTTTTTATCTGCTGGTGCCGGAAACCAAGGGGAAAACTTTGGAACAAATTGAAGCACACTGGCGGTCGGGGAAATCTCCTCGAGCATTAGGGAATCAACCAACCCACGCATCCTCACTATAAACGACGGCTCTCCATTTCGACCAGACTTAGAAACTCAAAACCATGAACACCAATACACTTACTCCAAAACCGCTCCATCGCAGCGCCGGTTGCGAAACCAGAACACTAACGCCGGATCTGCTCCATAAGATGGACGCCTACTGGCGGGCGGCTAACTACCTTTCAGTCGGCCAAATTTATCTTTACGACAATCCGCTGCTCAAGGAACCGCTGAAACTGTCGCACGTCAAGCCACTCGTGGTCGGGCATTGGGGCACGACGCCGGGCCAGAACTTCATCTACGTCCATCTAAACCGGGTCATTAAGAAGTATGACCTGGACATGTTTTACGTCGCCGGCCCCGGTCACGGCGGCCCGGCGATTGTGGGCAACGTTTATCTTGAAGGCACCTGGAGCGACGTTTATCCGAACGTCACTCAGGACGAGGCTGGGCTGAAGAAGTTGTTCACGCAATTCTCGTTTCCCGGTGGCATTTCCAGCCATGTGGCGCCGACCACGCCGGGCTCGATTCACGAAGGCGGCGAACTGGGTTATTCGCTTAGCCATGCCTTTGGCGCAGCGTTCGACAATCCCGAGCTGATCGTCGCCTGCGTTGTTGGCGATGGTGAAGCGGAAACAGGTCCGCTAGCCACGGCATGGCAATCCAATAAGTTTCTCGATCCGATCACAGACGGAGCGGTGTTGCCGATCCTGCATCTCAACGGTTACAAGATAAGCAACCCGACCGTCTTGGCCCGAATCGAGCCAGAAGAACTGGAACAATTCTTCCGCGGTCTCGGCTGGACGCCTTACTTCGTCGAAGGCGATGAGCCGGAGAAGATGCATGAACTCATGGCCACTACCCTGGACAAGGCCATTGAAGACATTCGGCAAATCCAGAAGAGGGCGCGGGATAAGAATGATACCACGCGACCGCGCTGGCCCATGATCGTCCTTAAGTCACCCAAAGGCTGGACCGGACCGAAAGTGGTCGATGGCTTACAAATCGAAGGGACCTTTCGGGCCCACCAGGTTCCAATCTTGGTCGATGCCGCGCATCCCGATCATGTCGCGCTGCTCGAAAGCTGGATGCGAAGCTACAAGCCCGAGGAACTGTTCGATAAAAATGGCACACTCATGCCGGAGCTATGTGAGTTAGCACCCGAAGGTAACCGCCGGATGGGTGCCAACCCCCATGCTAATGGCGGTCTCCTGCTGCGCGACCTGCGGATGCCGGATTTTCAGGTCCATGCGGTGCATGTGTCTTCGCCCGGCGCCGTCGATGCCCAGGACACGCACGTTCTGGGAGCGTTTCTGCGCGACGTGACGAAGCTGAACCGGGACGAGCGGAACTTCCGCATCTTCGGACCTGATGAGACAATCTCGAATCTTCTCGGCGCCGTCTTCGAAGTCACCAACCGTCAATGGGACGCACGCGAGGTAAGCAATGATGAATTTCTCGCTCCGGCCGGACAAGTCCTGGACTCAATGCTTAGCGAGCATCAGTGTGAAGGTTGGCTGGAAGGCTACTTACTGACCGGGCGACATGGATTGTTCAATAGCTACGAGGCCTTCATTCGCATCATTGACTCGATGTTCACCCAGCACGCCAAATGGCTGAAGGTGACGTTGGAGCTGCCTTGGCGCAGGAGGATCGCGTCGCTGAACTACCTCCTCACCTCCCACGTCTGGCAGCAGGACCACAACGGCTTTACCCATCAGGACCCCGGGTTCCTCGACCACGTCGTTGCCAAGAAGGCCGATGTCGTCCGGGTTTACCTGCCGCCCGACGCCAACTGCCTCCTGTCGGTCTTCGACCACTGCCTGCGCAGTCGGCACTACGTCAACGTGGTGGTCGCTGGCAAACATGCCCTGCCGCAATGGCTAACCATGGACGAGGCCGTGATCCACTGCACCCAGGGCGTCGGCATCTGGCAATGGGCCAGCAACGACCAGGAGGCGGACCCGGACGTGGTCATGGCCTGCTGCGGCGACACGCCCACGCTGGAGATCCTGGCCGCGGTCTCCATCCTCCGCCACCACCTGCCGGAGCTGCGGATCCGCGTCATCAATGTCGTCGACCTCATGCGGCTGCAACCCGCAAGCGAGCATCCGCATGGCCTGACGGAGAAGGACTTTGACGGGCTCTTCACCCAAGACAAGCCTGTCATCTTCGGGTTCCACGGCTATTCGGGGCTCGTCCACAGCCTCATCTATCGCCGGACGAACCGCAACGTGCACGTCCGGGGCTACAAGGAAGAGGGCACGATTACGACTGCCTTCGACATGCGGGTGCAGAACGATCTGGACCGGTTTCACCTGGTGCAGGACGTCGTCGACCGGGTGCCGCAGCTGGGCACGCAAGGGGCTTACCTCAAGCAGCTGATGCGGGACAAACTCGTCGAGCATAAGCATTACATCGACAAGCATGGCGAGGACTTGCCGGAGATTCGGAACTGGAAGTGGGGCGTAGCTGGTGTTGTGTCCCGGAAAAAGCGAGATTAAAAAGCCCGAGTCCGGCAGACTGAAAGGATGGCAAGTTGGCGTCCGAACATCGGTTTAATTCTCAACGAAACAGGGCGTATTGAGCTGAGTCCCATGGTGCGCTCACAGAGCCTTCCGGCAGGGATCACCACGCGCGCCAAAATCGTGCTGCGCTGATGGGAGGGCCAAGGTAACCTGAAAATTGTGCCGCAGCCAAAAGCCAAAACCGATCCACGCCAGAAACCAAGGGCAAACCGCCGTCCGATCTGACGCCCCATCTCGTGAAGCGAGTGCATGACCTTTGCGAGGAGTTGGGACGCCAAGAGGTTCAAGCCGTCAATGAGATGGAGGAGGCGGAGCAGAAGAATCCCGAAGCGGAAATCAAAGAATAGTCCGCAGCGCGCATGGCAGAAATAACGCAGATGAAAAATGGCAACCGTTCCCCAGACGCGAAACGACCTCCGTCCGCGGAGTCAGCGGACGCGTGCGTTCAGCCCGAGTGGATTCCCACAGGCTTGCTCCCCATGCGTGTGATACTTTGGATGTCGATTTCCTCTCAGAAACCTGACAGCCTGCGGGGTCCCAGGTGGTAGCCCCGACGAAAAAATCGCGTGCTGCGCCGTGCCTGCCTGTGCCGCCATTTCACTTCACGCAAATGTTATTGGACCAATTGTTTCTGTTCAGGATGCCGTCTTGTGCCGCGCCGTGCCGCGTCGTGCCGCGCGCTGCCGAATGGTGCCTAAAATGCGTTTTCTTCTTTCACACGCAAGAAATCGCAGGTTCGCCCCCTGCAGCGCGCACCATCCGACTTGCCGCTGGGGCAGCGATCCAAAGCGGATGGCTGAACGAATTTCCACGGTGATTCTTGGCGCGCGGAGAAGAAATTTGGAACTTCGCGAGCGGCCGGGGGAATGCCTTTGAACAAGCAAATTATCATCGAGAAAATCGTCGCAGCCCTCGCGAGGGAGTTGGAGGGGTATGAGCGTTCCGCTCGTGCCGCGCACGCGGGTGCCACGGATGAGCAGAACAAGGCGGAGAACAAATACGACACTCGCGGTCTGGAGGCTTCGTATCTGGCGCTGGGACAATCCGCCCAGGCGTCCGAGGTCGCGCACGCGATTCACCGATACGAATCGCTCGCCGTGCGACGATTCGCGGCGCACGAGCCGATCGACATCGGCGCGCTGGTCGAGTTGAAGCGATCGGGAGAGCGCAGCGTTTTTTTCGTCGGCCCACTTGCCGGAGGCACGGAGGTCGATTGCGATGGCGAGTCCGTGCTCGTGATCACGCCGCAGTCTCCTTTGGGCCTGCAGATCATCGGTCGGAAGCGAGGCGACCGTTTCCAAATGAAGGTCGGCAGTTCGAATTCGAAGTGTCACGTGGTGGCGGTCGGCTGACGCGCGGGATGGACATTGCATCCGCCACGTGACCTCCGGTCGCAGGCGCATCGGGCAAACCGCATACGCCGGTGAGGAGGACCGCCACCGAATCAGGTGGGCCTCCTTATGAAATCACTCGCCGCGCTCTGCATTTTTCTCATCGCATTTTGCCCTTCAAGAGGCCAACTGCCGAACGAATCGCTGCTGATTCCGCGGTAGATTGACCGAGCAAGGGCCCACGCGCCCCACGCCAGGAACGCCAAGCCAGCCAACAATGCCACCAGGAGCGTGGCGACGAAGATCCAATCGCGCACGGTCGATTTCCGCGCGCCGGATGCATGGGCACGCAGCAGCTCATAGTTCTTCGCATTCGAGCGGAAAAAAACGGTAAGAACCGCTCCCAAAAATGGGACCGCTCCGACGAGAGTGTTGAGAAGGACGTTCCCCGCCATCCGGACCAAAACGATTTTTGGCACTCCCAGATGCGAGGAGTGCGTGATGATCACGGTCGCAATCAACGCACCCACGGCATCGCCCACTCCGGGGATGAGGTCGATGATCGCGTCGAATCCAAATCGGATTTTTGTGCCCGGAATGACAAACGCCGTATCCATCAGCTTCGCCAGCCATGCGCTCCGAGCGTCGTCCTCGGTCCTCGGGATCCTCACCGGTCGCACGGGCCGGCTGCGACCGCTGTCACTTACACGCATGTTGCGTGTTCAGGATCCCAGTTTCCGGGTCCACGTCCATGCTCGAACACAGCTCCTCCGTGTCGGCAAAGCGGAGGGAGAAATGCACGAGCCGACCGCTGACCTCGCTGTGAAGTTTGAATCCGTGCCGCTTCAGCTTCTGACGCTCAAGCTCCTCCACGAGCGCGCGGAATTCCTCGGCCCTGAGCATTCCGCCGGAGAGCCCGCGGGCGGCATCTTCCAATTCGCCCGCAATCTCCCGACACACGTCGTCGGCCGTCATTTTGCCTTCGATATTCATACCGAAGAATCGAGAGCCATCGCCGAGCTGGCCGGAAAATAACGCCCACTGGCGGGGCCGGATGATCCCGTGTGCGGCGGCTTCGCTTCGGGCGATTGCGCCGCCGGAGGATTACTTCATCAGTTCCGCGAGCTTCGGTGAAATCGCGTCCGCCCAGATCTGATAGCCCTTCGGCGAGAGGTGCAGGAAGTCGGGCATGATTTCCTTCGTCAGTGAGCCGTCGGGCTCCATGAATTTCCCGCCGATATCGAGGAAGAACACATGCTTGCCGTCGTCGAGCTTTGCGATGATCGCATTGACCTGCGCGATTTTCTCGCGGCCGGGATTCGGCGACGCCTTTTCACCGCGGGGGAAAACGGCGAGCAGGAGGATTTTCGTCTTGGGACTCTTCGCACGGACGGTCTCGACGATTTTCGTCACGCCTTTCGCGATGCCTTCGGCGGTGTCCGATCCCGTGTTGTTCGTGCCGATCATGATGACCGCGGCCTTCGGCTTGATGCCTTCGAGTTCGCCGTTCTCGATACGCCACAGCACATGCTGCGTGCGGTCACCGCCGATGCCGAAATTCGCGGGCTTGAAGATGCCGAACGATTTTGCCCACACGTCCTTGCCCGCGCCGCCCCATCCCGCGGTGATCGAGTCGCCGAGGAAAAGGAGCTGCGCCTCGCCCTTCTTCGCGGTTTCGACGAAGCTCTCGTGCGCCTTCATGAAGCCCGCGTTCGGCTGGCCGTCATTGCCCATTTTTGGCGCAGCGACATCCGGCGGCTGCGGAGGCAAAGTCGGTTTTGCCGGAGCCGGTTTTGCGGGCGCGGGCGCCACGGGCGCGGAGGGCGCGGCGGCGGGTTTCGTTTCCGCGAAGAGCGCGGGCGCGGTGAAAAGTGCGGTGAGGGCGAGGACGAGGGAGCGTGATTTCATGGAGAGTTTCAAAGTGAAGCGCGGAGGCTACGGAGGCCGCGGAGGCGTGACAACTGTTTCCGAGCGTCCTGAACTTCGGCGTTCGCCCGCAAGTTTTCGCCGCACCGAGACTCCGCGTTTTTTTGATTCCCGCGCGGCGGGCAAATGGTGCATTGCATCGCACTGATGCGGATCTTTTCCCCGATAGAAACCGACTCCTCCGAGCGCCGCGTGGCGCTCGTGCCCGCAAGCGTGACGAAGCTGACCGCGCTCGGCGCGCAGGTCGCGGTGGAGGAGGGCATCGGCGCGAGCGTGAATTTTTCCGACACGGAATATCGCGAAGCGGGCGCGGAGATCATCGCGGATCGCACGCACGGCCTTGCATCTGCGGACCTCGTGCTGCGTCTGCGCAAGCCGCCGCTCGCGGACATCACAATGCTGAAACGCGGCTCCATTCACATCAGCTTCCTCGATCCGTTCACCGACTTGGAAACGGTGCGCGCGCTCGCGGCGGCGGGCGTGAGCGCGATCTGCATGGAGATGGTTCCGCGCTCGACGATCGCGCAGAAGATGGACGCGCTCAGCTCGCAGGCGAGCCTCGCGGGCTACGTCGCCGTGCTGCTCGGCGCGAACCGGCTCGACCGCATTTTCCCGATGATGATGACGCCCGCCGGGACGATCCCGCCAGCGAAAGTTTTCATCATCGGCGTCGGCGTCGCGGGCCTCCAGGCGATCGCGACGGCGAAGCGCCTCGGCGCGGTCGTCGAGGCGTTCGACACGCGGCCCGTGGTCGAGGAACAGGTGAAATCGCTCGGCGCGAAATTTGTAAAAGTGGACCTCGGTGCCATGGAGCAGACCGCGCAGGGCTACGCGAAGGAACTCACGCCGGAGCAACTCGCGATGCAGCGCGAGGTGATGGAGCAGCGTTGCGCGCAGGCCGATCTCGTGATCACGACGGCGCAAGTTTTTGGACGAAAAGCGCCGGTCATCGTCACCACCGCGATGGTCGAAAAGATGAAGCCCGGCGCGATCATCGTGGACATGGCGGTCGAGAGCGGCGGCAACGTGGAGTGTTCGCGGCCGGACGAGGACATCGTGGTGAACGGCGTGAAGATCATCGGCTGGCGCAATCTCGCAGGCCGCGTCCCGCGTGCGGCGAGCGCGATGTATTCGAGCAACCTCGCAAACCTCGTGGATCACTTCTGGGATCGCACCGCAAAAACTTTCCGCCTCGATCCGGCGAACGAAATCCTCCGCGAGTGCCTCGTCACGCACGGCGGCAAAATCGTCAACGAACGCCTCCGCACCCTCGCCTCGGCGGGGACTTAATTTGGAAACCATGAATCCAGAAACGAAGCCTCAGCGAGAGCGATGGATCACAGACAGATGGATCACAGACATCCTGTCTGTGCGGCAGGCGGGCATCCTGCCTGCCTTGGCTTCGCGCGCAGACTTCGTTGCAGCACTCACCCCGCAGGCAGGATGCCCGCGGGCCGCACAGGCTGGAAGCCCGTGTCCCCCTCGCCTCCGCACCCTCGCCTCCCCATGAACTCCCTGATGCCCGGCCTCTACGTCTTCGCCCTCTCGGCGTTCCTCGGCTACCTCGTGATTTCGCGCGTGCCTCCCCTGCTGCACACGCCGCTCATGTCCGCGACGAACGCCATCTCCGGCATTTCGCTCGTCGGCTCGCTCGTCACGGCGGGCGGCGATCACGGCGTGCTCAGCACCGTGCTCGGCGTGACCGCGGTGATCTGCGCCACGATCAATGTCGTCGGCGGATTCTGGATCACCGAGCGCATGCTCAAGTTTTTCCGGCGCAAGGACGCGCCGAAGAAGGACCAGGAATAGCGCGCGATGCACCACTACTTCGTCGAATTCAGCTACCTGTTCGCCTCGGTCTTCTTCATCGTCGGGCTGAAAAGTCTCAGCCATCCCGACACCGCCCGCCGCGGAATGCACCTTGCGGAAATCGGCATGTTGCTCGCGATCATCGGCACGCTGCTGCACAAGGAGATCCTCTCCTACCAGTGGATCATCATCGGCCTCGTGATCGGCGGTGCCATCGGCGGCGTGCTCGCGCAGCGCGTGGCGATGACCGCACTCCCGCAGCTCACCGCGCTCTCGCACGGATTCGGCGCACTCGCTGCCACGCTCGTCGGCATCGCCGAATATGCGCGCCACGGCGCGAGCATCGAGAAACCGCAGATGGTGGCCATAGGCATCGAGGTGCTCCTCGGCGCGCTGACCACGACAGGCAGTATCGTCGCAGCCGCGAAATTGCAGGAGCTGATGCGCGGCTCGCCGATCACGTTCAAAGGCCAAAACTTCGTGAACCTCGGCATCCTCGCCGTGTCACTCGTCGCGCTCATCACTCTCGTTTTCAGTCCCGGCGCGGCGTTCGCATTTTACCTCATGCTCGCGCTCGCGCTCGTGTTCGGCCTCATGCTCGTGCTGCCGATCGCGGCGGCGGACATGCCGGTCGTCATGTCGCTGCTGAACGCCTACGCCGGACTCGCCGCGACCGCGACGGGCTTTGCCATCAACAACAACGTCCTCATCATCGCCGGCACGCTGAACGGCTTCTCCGGCTTCATCCTCTCGGTGCTCATGTGCCGCGCGATGAACCGCTCGATCACCAACGTCATCTTCGGCGCGTTCGGCAGCGCCGCCGGCCCCGTGACCGCCGCCGCGACCGGCGAAGCGCGCGAGATCAACATCGAGGACGCAGCGACGCAACTCGCCTATGCGCGGCAGGTGATTTTCGTCCCCGGCTACGGCATGGCCACCGCGCAGGCGCAGCACGTTGTCCGCGAACTCGCGAGCGTACTCGAGGAGCGCAACGTGACGGTGAAATACGCAATCCATCCCGTCGCCGGACGAATGCCCGGCCACATGAACGTCCTGCTCGCCGAGGCCGACGTGCCGTATTCGCAGCTCTACGAGCTAGAGCAAATCAACGCCGACTTTCCGAACACCGACGTCGCCATCGTCATCGGCGCCAACGACGTGGTGAATCCCGACGCCCGCGACAATCCCGGCAGCCCCATCGCCGGCATGCCAATCCTCAATGTGGATCACGCGCGCTCCGTGATCGTGCTCAAGCGCGGCAAGGGCAAGGGCTTTGCCGGAATCGAAAACCCTCTTTTCCTCAAGCACAACACCGGCATGCTCTACGGCGACGCGAAAGGCACGCTCGGCAAGCTCATCTCAGCAGTGGTGCAGGCGTAGTGGCGACCGTGATCGGTGATCCGTCAGGACGCACTTGCTGCGTCTGTTCACCGTTATCGTAATTCACGCGGTTTTTCGGCACCTCCATCTGCGCGGAGGATTTTTTCGGATTCCCTCTGCGAGGCTCTCATCCTCCCTCTGCGCCTCCGCGTTAAGATGGGACTTTAAGAACCCTTCATTTGACCGAGCGGAAAACTGCCAGCCCCTATTTCTTCTTCGCCTTCGCTTTCTCCGGCGCCGCGGCTTCGCCCTCCTCGGCCTCCTCGTTGCAGCGCGCGCGCGCCAGCTCCGTGAGCTTGGCATTCGCCGCCTTTTCCTGATCGAGAATCTGCGTCAACAGCTCCGCCGCCTTCGTGTGGCCGAGCATCCCGGCCCATTCCACAAGACAGCCGTAGGATGCGATCTCGTAATGCTCCACTTTTTGCCCGGCGGAGATCAGCGCCGCATTGATCGCCGCCGAGCCTTTGAATTCCTTCGCGATTTCATCCCCCTCCTCCAGCAGCCCCACCGTCGCCTCGCACTTCTTCGCCTTCGCGGGCTTGCCGATGGATTTGAAGACTTGCTCCAGTTTCACGATTTGCCCCTCGGTTTCCTTGAGGTGCTTCGTCAGCGCCGCCTGCAGCTCCGGCGAACTCGCCGCCTTCACCATTTTTGGGAGCGCTTTGGTGATGCGATGCTCCGCGTCGTAGATGTCCTGAAGTTCGCCGAGGAAAAGGTCTGCCAGTGTCTTGCTCATAGTCGTGGTGAAGTTGGGTTGGGCTGCTGTTGATGGATGTTTGATTTTCTGCGACTGCCCCCACTCATCGCCGCTGCGCTCCGCTTTGGCTGTATCCGCCCTCCGCGGCCGGCGCCCCCGCGTCAGCCTCCGATGTGTCCTTGCCCGCCGGTCTTGACCCGCGACCCACGAGCGTTACGTTCGCCGACCTTTTACTTTTCCGACCATCCCACATGAGCGATCCCACTGCCGCCGCTGCCTCGAGCAGCTCACGCGTTTCCAAAATTTCTGAAAGCGTCATCCGCATCGCGGGCGATTCGCAGGACGGCATCCAGGCCATCGGCGGCTTCCTCGCGCGGCTCGCGGGGCGCAGCGAGCAGGAGGTGATGACCTTCATGACCATCCCCTCCACCATCTCGGGCGGGGCGTCCATTTTCCAAGTGCGGATCGGCTCCGGCGAAGTGCTCAGTGCCGGCGATGAGGCGGACGTGCTGCTGTGCTTTTACGATCACAGCTACGCAAACCACATCGGCTCGCTGAAGCCCGGCGGCATCGTGCTTTACGACAGCGATCACGTGAAGCCGGACGAGGCGAAGCTCGGCGTTTATCATCACGTCGGCGTGGCGATCTCGAGTCTCACCGTCGAGGCGATCGGCGGGACGGGGCGGGATAAGGGGAAAAATATTTACGCGCTCGGGCTGCTCGCGCGGATGTTCGATCTGAATGTGCCGAAGCTCACGAAGCTGCTCGAGGAGCGCTTCGGCGGGAAGAATCCGTCGGTCGTGAAGAACGCGCTGGATTGTTTCAACTCGGGCTACGGGCACCAGATTCAGGGGCTGCTCGAGTCGTTTCAATTTGAGCATGCGGAGCACTCCGGCGCGGCGCAGGTGGTGATGAGCGGCAATGAGGCGCTCGCGTTTGGCATCATCGCGGCAGGCGTGCGATTCGGCGCGGGCTATCCGATCACGCCGTGGAGCGAAGTGATGGAACTGCTCCGTCGCGAGCTGCCGAAATACGGCGGCACGTTCGTGCAAACAGAGGACGAAATCGCGGCGATCTCGATGGCGCTCGGCGGCAGCTATGGCGGTCGCGTCGCGGTGACGGGATCCAGCGGCCCGGGAATTTCACTGAAAACCGAGGCGCTCGGCTGGGCCTCGATGGCGGAGATGCCGGTCGTGGTCATCGATGTGCAGCGCGGCGGCCCGAGCACGGGCATGCCGACGAATCAGGAGCAGAGCGATCTGAACATCGCGTGCTTCGGCGGACACGGCGACAGCCCGCGTGTGGTGCTCGCGCCGGCGAGCGTGGAGGACTGTTTTTACACGGCGATCGAGGCAGTGAACATCGCGCGGAAATTCAGCACGCCCGTCATCATCCTCAGCGATCAGGCCATCGCCACGCGCATTGAGGCGTTCCCATGCCCCGACTTGCAGAACGTCTGCCAGGACATCTCGCCGGACTTCACGCCCGTCGCGGATCACAAGCCGTACGACCTCTCCGCGCCGGACGGCATCACCCGCCACATCGCGCCGGGCACGCGCGTCGCGAGCGGGAAATATCCCGTCGCCACCGGCCTCGAGCACGATGAACTCGGGCACCCCACCGGCTCCGGAAAATTGCACACGCAGATGAACGCGAAGCGCCGCAACAAACTGCGCAAACTCGCGACCGAGATTCCTGTTCCGAAAATTTATGGCGCGACCGAAGGCACCGTGCTGCTCGTCGGCTGGGGCTCGAGCAAAGGCCCGATCGAGGAGGCGGTGAAGCTCGGCCGTTCGCAGGGCGAGGCGGTCTCGGGGCTGCACATCAAATACATCAACCCGCTGCCAAACGATCTCGAAAAACTCTTCAGCGGCTTCACGCACGTCGCCGTCTGCGAGATCAACGACGAGGGCCTCTACGGCCACGGCCAGCTCGCCACGCTGCTGCGTTCGCGCTACTGCGACCCGCGCATCCAGAGCGTGACGAAGACCGACGGCCTCCCGTGGAAGGTGAAGGAAATCCTCACGCGCGCGCTCGCGCTCACGAAGTAACTCACGCCAAATTTTCCATGAGCACGACCATCGCCATCGCCAACGAAACCCTCCCCCGCACCGGCATCGCCGCCACGCTGCCTGCGCCCGCACCGCTCGCCGATGCGGATCGCAAGCCGCTCACGAAAAAGGAAACCGCCGCCGACCACCCCACATGGTGCCCAGGCTGCGGTGACTTCAGCGTCCTCGCGCTCTACTACAAGCTCATCGAGAAGCGGAAAATGGAGCATGAGAAAATCACGACGGTCGCCGGCATCGGCTGCTCTTCGCGGTTCCCGTACTTCGTCCAGGCGCATGGCGCGCACTTCATCCATGGGCGCGCGCTGCCGTTTGCGAGCGGCATTTCGCTGTCGCGGCCGGACCTGCATGTGTTCGTCTTCGGCGGCGACGGCGACGCGTTTTCCATCGGCGGAAATCACTTCACGCACACCGCGCGCAAGAACGTAAAGCTGACGTATGTCGTCATGGACAACTTCGTCTATGGCCTCACGAAAAAGCAGACCTCGCCCACTTCGCCCATCGGTTTCAAGTCGAAGACCGACATCGGCGGCAGCACCGATCGCCCGGTGAATCCGATGAAGCAGGCGATCAGCGCGGGTGCCACATTCGTCGCGCGCGGCACGGCGACGAATCTCCCGCACCTCCTCAAGCTCATGGAAGCCGCGATGGATCACGACGGCTTCTCGTTCATCGAATGCCTCAGCGAGTGCATCGAGTTTTTCCCCGGCGCGTTCGACGCCGCGATTCCGCGCAAGGGCGGCACCTTCCCGGAGATTCCCGCGGAGCACGACGTGACGGACGAATACGCCGCCTACAAACTCTGCGACGCGCCGTGGCCCGGCATGTTCGGCACCTTTTTCAAAGTGAACCGCCCGACGAAAAATGCGAACGAGGCGAAGCTGATCGGCGACGCACGCGCGAAACTCGCGGATGTTCCCGACTGGCAGATTTTGCAGAAAAATTTCGACCGGATGAAGTAAGCGAGACAGAACTGAATTCCCCGGCCGTTCCTCCGACCAATCACGAATCCATTCCCAACATGAAAGCCATCATTCCCCTCGCGCTCATTGTCTGCACGCTCTTCACCGGCTGCCTCCCGCCACCTCCTCCACTGCGTCCCGCGTACGGGCCCGGTTACGGCGGCTACGGCTCCGGCTACTACGGCTCCGGCTACTACGGCTCCGGCTACTACGGCTCCGGCTACTACGGCTCCGGCTATTATAATCGCCGCTATCCGTACCGGCCTGCCGTCGAGCCATTGTATGCACCGGGCGTGCGTCGTCCGTATCGGCCCGGTTTCGCCGCCGGGCCCGGCGGACCAATCGTCGCGCCGCGTCGCGGCGGTCCTGTGGGGCGTCCCGGCGTGGGCGGTGTCCGTCCCGGAACCGCAGGCGTTCGTCCCGGTGGTGCGCGCGGAGGCGCTGCGCGTCCGGGCCAGGCGGCCCCCGGCGGGGCGAAACCTGCACCCGGCAAGCCCGGTCAGCGCCAGGGCCAGGGTGGCGTGCCGCCGGTTTAGCGTACGAATTGCACAGCGGCACTTGAGCCGCGCGGGAGATTCGGCATGAATGCGGGCCACTCCGCCATGCCCATGCATCCCCTGCCCCTGCCGCTGCTTCTTCGTAAAAATTTCACGCGCCGCGTTCTCGCGCTCGCGTCGCTCGCGCTCTTCTGTGTCGTCGCGACAGGCCACGCTGCGCCGAAAGTGGACAAGCCTGCGAAAATCACCAAGCCCGCGGAGCCCTCGCCGTGGGCCGCGTGGGTCGAGCCGGACTTCCCGTTTTTTTCCTCGGTCCTCGATGCGCGCCGCTCGGGCATCGCGGCGAACAATCTCACGCCGCGCGGCATCGTGCTGAATCTCGGCCACGATTGCTGGGCGTGCTTCGACACGGACCTGCTGCGCATCGCCGCAGTGTGGCGCGGGCCGGGCGTCACGGCGAAAGCGCTCGCGCCCGGATCGTATCACGACTCCAGCCGCAAGACACCGGGCGGGCAATTTCCTGCGCCGCAGCCGGACGGAAAATTGTGGCTCTCGAACGGCATCTGGCCCGGCTGGCAAAGCGGCGAGCGCGCCGTGCTCGAAGACCCGCGCGAGCCTGCGCCGAGCCCGGAGGAAGTCGGTCGCGGACCGCTGCCGGCGGCGATGGGAAAATTTACCGCGGTGCGACTCGTCGAGGGCGGCGCGGTGCTGGAATACACCGCGGCCGGCGCGAACGTGCGCGAGTGGAGCACCGTCTCCGAGCATGATGGACAGCCGGTGATCGAGCGGCACATCGAAGTCGGCGCGAGCGCAAAGCCGCTGCTGCTGGTCGCCGGTGCGAAGAACAATGGCGCGGTCGAGGAAGTCGTCGCGTCACTCATGCTCTGCACGCCGCATGCGCAGCACACGGCGGAGATGGTCGAGGACCCGGCCATGTGGATCATCCGCGTGCCCGCGCACGAGAAGCCCGCGCTTTTCTGCCTCACGCTCGCGGACGCGGCGCAGGCGCCGATCGTCGCGCCGCGCGAAATCCCGCACGCCCCGCCCGCGCGCCGCTGGCCGCAGGAAATCGCGAGCAACATGAAGCTCTCCGCGGCGAAGGACGCGTACGTCGTGGACGATGTCGCGCTCCCGCTCGACAATCCGTGGAAGCGCGACGTGCGTCTCGGCGACATTCAGTTTTTGAAAGACGGCACCGGCGTCGGCGTCACGCTCGATGGCGACGTGTGGTTCATCCGCGGGCTGAATCCGGAGTGGGACCGGCGTCCCGCCGATCGGAGTGCGGCGGGCGGCCCGCCTGCCGCCATCGTGGGAAGGAGGGACGCCCGTTCGACGACGACAGACGAGACGTCCGCTCCACAACCGACCGTGCGCTGGCGGCGCTTTGCCTCCGGGCTGCACGAGCCGATGTCGCTCGCGATTCGCGACGAGCAGATTTACGTCTTCGACCGCAACGGCATCTGGCGGCTGCGCGACACGCGCGGCGTCGGCGAGGCGGACGTGCATGAGCTTTTCTCCAACGCCTTCGCGCAGACCGCCGACATGCGCGAATTTCCGAGCGGCATCCGCCTCGCGCCGGGCGGCGAATTTGTGATCGCAAAAGGCGGGCAGCAGGCGACGACGCTGGGCAAGCACAACGGCTGCGTGCTCCGCATCTCCGCCGACGGCACACAGGCGACCGTGCTCGGCTACGGATTCCGCCAGCCAAACATCGGCGTGAACATCCGCACCGGCCTCGTCACCGCCGCGGATCAGGAGGGGCAGTATGTCCCCAGCACTCCGCTCTACATCGTGCGCGACGGCGAGTATCACGGCTTCCTCAGCGAACTTCAGCCGAAGGAAAAATATCCCGCGCCCATCGCCGATCCGCTCACGTGGATTCCGCACGCGGTGAATGCGTCCGCCATCTCGCAGGTGTGGATGTTCGACGCACGAGGTCCGCTCGATGGCTCGCTCGTCCATATCGGCTTCAACCGGCCCGAGCTTTTCCGCGTGCTGCTCAACAACCGCACCGCGAAGCCGCAGGCCGCCGTCGTGAGCATCACGAGCGCATTCGATTTTCCGCCGCTGAATGGCTCGGTGAATCCCGCCGACGGCCAACTCTACGTCGCGGGTTTCCAAATCATCGGCTGGGGCACGACCGCCACGCGCATCAGCGGGCTCGCGCGCGTGCGCTGGACCGGCACGCCCTGCACTCTGCCGCGCGAGATCGTGCCGATGGACAAAGGTGTGCTGCTGCGCTTCCACCATCCGCTCGATGCAAAGAAAGCCACCGACCCCGCGAGCTACCCGCTCGCGACCTTCCACTACATCCGCACGTTCAAATACGGCTCCGCACTTTACAAGGAGGACGGCAAGACCGGGCAGGACTACCTCGCCGCGAGCAGCGCGTATGTTTCAAAGGACGGGCGCAGCGTCTTCGTCGGCGTGCCCGGCATGAAGCCCGTGCAACAGCTCCGCATCGGCTGGTCACTCGCCACTGTGGATCCGATCCCGACCTTCACGGAAATCAAGAACGGCATCAAATCGAGCCTCCCAGGGACCGACGTGCCCGGCATCGCCTTCGAGGGCAACGCCTACACGACGCCCTACGAACTCGCGAAATTCGATCCGCAGGCCGAGGGCTTCGGCGACATCGCCGTGGACCTCACGCCGCGCGCCGCCACTGCGCAGAGCGCCGCGCCCGCCACGGCCGAGGAAGGCCGCCGCCTCGCGCAGATGTTTGGCTGCGCCGCGTGCCATTCGCAGGAGGGCACGGACCAGGCGCATGTCGGCCCGACGTGGAAGGGACTCTTCGGCAGCGAGCGCGATTTTTTCACCGCGGAGAAAAAGAAAGGCCACGCCGTCGCCGACGCCGCCTACCTTCGCGAATCCATCCTCGAGCCTTCGGCGAAAATCGTCGCCGGTTACGAGCGCGGCGAATACGCGATGCCGAGCTACGCCGGCGCCCTCACGGATGCACAGATCGAGTCGCTGATCCTTTTCATCAGGACCCTGAAGTGACGCCGCGATCCGCTGCGCGAAGGGCGGCGGCAAGATGCGGGTTGAACACCATTCCTGTGTCCTCCAATGTGCCGTTCATGAGTCCACGGATTCCACTCCTCGCGATGGCCGCCGCCCTTTTCGCCCTGCCATCGCACGGCGAGACGGTGAAGGAACGCGAAGCCGCGGTGCGCAATGACCGCGCGGCGCTCGAGTATGACGCACGGTGGATTTACAATGATTTCGGCGCGGCCTTTGCCAAAGCGCAGGCGACGGGCAAGCCGCTCCTCGTGGTGCTGCGCTGCGTGCCGTGCCGCGCGTGCGCGGGCATCGATGCGGAGGTGCTCGAGGAAAAGGCGCTCGCGCCGCTGCTCGATCAGTTTATCTGCGTGCGCGTGATCAACGCGAACGCACTGGACCTCGCGCGGTTTCAGTTCGACTACGACCTCTCCTTTTCCGCGATGTGCTTCAATGGCGACGGCACGGTGTACGGCCGCTACGGCTCGTGGACGCACCAGCGCGATCCGCTCGACAAGACGACGGCGGGATTCAAGGCGGCTCTCGATCGCGCGCTGGAAATCCATCGCGACTTCCCGGCGAACAAGGCGTCGCTCTCCGGCAAGCAGGGCGGGCCGATGCCGTTCAGGACGCCGGTGGAAATCCCGGGTCTCGCGGGAAAATACACGGCCAAGTTGGACTGGGAGGGCAAGGTGCTGCAGAGCTGCGTGCATTGCCATCACGTCGGCGATGCCATCCGCGCCTCGTACCGCGAGCAGCACCAGCCGGTGCCGGAGGAGTGGGTCTTTCCCTTTCCGCAGCCGGAGACGATCGGCCTCACGCTGGCGTCCGATCGCACAGCGCGCATCGAGGCAGTCGCCCCCGGTTCCATCGCAGCAGCAGCCGGATTGCAGGCCGCGGATGAATTGATCTCGCTCGCCGGCCAGCCGCTCATCTCGCCCGCGGATGTGAGCTGGATTCTGCATTGTGCGCCCGCGAGCGGCACCCTGCCCGCGGTGGTGAAGCGCGGGACAGCATCCGCGACGCTCACGCTTTCGCTCACGCTGCCCCCCGGCTGGCGCGCAGCGGCGGACATTTCCCGGCGCGCCGGCACGTGGCCGATGCGGGCGATGGCGTTCGGCGGACTCGTGCTCGAGGAAGTGAGCGATGAGGATCGCGCGAAGCTCGGCATCGCACCGGATCGCGTGGCGCTGCGCGCGAAAGGTGTCGGCCAGTTTGGCAAACACGCGGCGGCGAAGAACGCGGGCTTCGAGAAAGACGACATCCTCACGGAACTCGACGGCTCTTCCGCGCGCACCACAGAGAGCGCGCTCATTGGGAAACTTCTTCGCACGCACCAGCCCGGCGAACGCGTGAAAACTTCCGTGCTCCGCGGCGAAAAACGCCTCGAGCTTTTCCTCCCCATGCAATGAACCGTCCCTCCTCTCCGCACCGTCCCCGGACCGCTTTGCGATTCGCACGCCTCGCAGCCGCCGCAGCGATGCTCACGGCGCTCGCCTTCGTCCGCGCCGCGACTCCGACCTTCGTCGTCGGCGATCCCGTACGCGTGACGCACAGCGAGATGCTTGTTTTCCAAGGAAAGAATTTTCTCCGCGCGGCGAAGGGGCAGGAATTCACGCTGCTCAAGTACGATGCCCCGCGAAAGCAGGTCTTCGTTTCATTCCTCAAGGACGACAACACGCTCGTCGCGCTCTCGCTCCCGGCGGATGCCGTGGAACCGGCCGCTCCGCGCGCTTCGCTCGATCTCGTGCGCGGCGCGGAAGCGTTCCGCGATCAGCGCTACGATGAGGCGAAGCGGCTGCTCACGCGCGCCGCGCAGGACAAGCAATACTCGGCGCTCGGTGGCGCGATTTTCACGCGCATGAATGGCGCGATCGCATCGGTGTCGCAGGCGCGGGCGAATCCGGCGATGAAGCCAGCCGCGACGGCCACGCTGCAAACGCTGCGCGACACCGCCGAACAGCTCGCCAAGGCCGGCCTGCCAAGCATCGCGCTGCCGCTCGACGAAGGCGCGGATCGCCTCGCCGCGCAGGTGGCCGGGATCACGGTTCCCGCGACGAAAGTGGACCGCGCCGACCTCGCGAAGCGCGTCGCCGTCTCGCAGCGCGCGTCCCTTCTCGCCCGGCAGGCCTTCGCGCTGAAGCAGCTCGTTGCCGCCTCGAAGAACATCAGGGAAGGCCTCGAAGCCGAGCCCGCGCATCCGGAATTAAAGGCGATGCAGCCGCTCGTGGAGAAGGATCTCGATGAGGCGAATTCGCTCTGCAAGACCGCGAAAAAAATGCAGCGACTCGACAACGGCGCGATCCACGCGCTGAGCGCGATCGACGACGGACTGAAGCTCTGCACCGACCACGCGGACCTGCGCAATCTGCGCAAGGAACTCGCGTCGGCCTTCGAAGAGCGCACCTCGCCGCAGGTCACGCCGGCGTTCGTCTCCCTCGCCCGCGTGGGCACGCCGACGCCGAATCTCGCGGAAGGACGCAAACTTTACACGAGCCGATGCACGGAGTGCCACGACCTCGAAATGCTCGACGCGCGCTCGCTCACCGCATGGGAGCGCATGGTCGCGAGCATGGGCCGGCGGGCCAATCTGAGCGACGCCGAAAAATCGCGCATCATGGACTACATCGCCGCCGCGCAGAAAGTCGTGGAGGCCGGCGGCGCGAAATGAAGGCGGCGCCCGCGCGAGAAGAGTCGCGATTTTCCCGGGCCGCCGCGCAGCATTTGGAAAATGGAACGCAGGACTGAATCCACCCCGAAATCGCAGATTGCCGCGCTGGCGGCGCTCGCGCTCCTCGGCCCGCTTTTCGGGATCGCCACGCAAGTGTGGGGACAGGCGCTCCTGCTCCTCGGCCTCGGAACACTGCTCATCTTCGCGCCGCCGCGACGCTCGCCGGGCGCGGTGTGGTGGCTGCTCGCGCTCGCGATTTTGGCAATCGCCTGCACGGCATTCCTCCCGGCGCGCTGGTTCGCGATTCCTGAATGGCGACGCGCGATCACGACGGATTTCCGCGTGCCGCTGCCGGAGACGCTCTCGCCGCAGCCGTGGGTGAGCTTGCACGCGGCCTGCCTGCTTTTTGCCGGGCTGGTCTTCGCGCTCTACCTCGTCACGCACTCGTGGGGACCGCATTCCCGCCGGCAGGCGGCGCGCTGGTACGCGGGCGGCGTCGTGCTGCTCGCAGTCCTCGCGCTCATCGCGGTCGGGAGAGGATGGCACGTGCCGTTCTGGCCGACGGTGCTGAATTCCATGACGGGCTTCGGCATTTTTCCAAATCGAAACCAAACCGCGAACGTCTTCGCGCTCGCGGGGATCATGGCGACAGCGCTCGCGTTCGACGCGTTCGAGCGAAAGCGCAAGGCCGCGTGGTTTTGGACGGTGGCGGTCGTCATCCTCGGCCTCGGGATCGTGCAGACCTTCTCGCGCGCCGGCGTGCTGATTTTCCTCGGCGGCATCGCCGCGTGGGTGCTGCTTTCATTCGCGCTCTCGGCTTCACGCAAGGGCGGTGCGCTGACGGTCGCCGGGTTCGCACTGCTCCTCACCGGCTATTTTGTTTTTGGCGGCGGGTCCTTTGAGCGCGTGCAGACACTCTCGCACGACGCTCCGCTCGACTACCGCGTGCGCATTCAAAAGGACGCGTTCCATCTCGCCGCGCGCGCGCCGTGGCTCGGCCAGGGGCTCGGAAATTTCGCGCCGGTCTTCGCCATGGCGCGCGAGGCGTCCGCTGATCAAAATCGCGCCCTCCATCCCGAGAGCGACTGGCTGTGGATCGCGGTCGAGATGGGCTGGCCGGCGGTCGCGCTGTTTGCGGCTGCATTCGCGGTGTGGCTGCGGCAGTGCCTGCCGCTCTCGCCCGGCTCGGACCGCGCGCTGCGATCCGCGGCGATGGTGTGCGGCGTGGCGTTCGTGCTGCATTCGTTTGGCGATGTGTCCGCGCACCGTCCGGGTGCGGCTTGGCCGGCGATTTTCCTCGCCAGTCTGGCGATGCATCCGCGGCGTGCCCTCGAACCAAGCCGCTGGGCCGCGCCGATTTTCCGGCTGCTCGGCGTGCTGCTCGCGCTGATCGCCGCGTGGTGGTTTGCGTCCATTTTTTCCGAGCGCCTCGATCGCTCCGCGCCCACGCTCGCGACGGTCGCGCGGCTCGCGGATCGGGTGGAGCGGCAGAATGTGAACAAGGAGCACGATGCCGCCGTGGTGACAGCGAACGAAGCGCTGCGCATCACGCCGCTGAACGCGGACCTGTACTATCAGCGCGGCGTGGCACGCGTCGCGGAGGCATTTTCCGTCTGGGGTGCGGCATGGGATTTCGGCACGGCGCGCTTTCTCGAACCACGATGGGCGGCGCTCTGCTTCGCGGAAGGAAAGACCTGGGTGGAAGCCGGGCAGGCGGAGCTCGCCTTCGACGCGTGGGTCGAGACGCTGCGCCGCGCGCGCGAAAAAGGTCCGTCGCTTTATGCGCAGATGCTGCAGTGGGCCGGGAACAGACTGGGCCTGCATCAAAAGCTGGGAAGACTCGCGCGCTCGAATCCCGATTACCTCGCGGTGTTTCTCGGCGAAGCCGATCGCCTGGAGTGCGAGATGCTCATCGCGCAACTCGTGGCGGCGGAACCGAAGCTGGAGTCCCTCTCGGGCGCGCAAAAACGGGCGCTGTTTTCCGTCTGGTATCGCAAGGGCGATCGCGCGCTGCTTCTTGAAAAGCTCGTCGCCAATCCGGAATGGCATCACGATGACTGGCGGTGGCTCGCCATGCTCCATGCGGATGGGAAGGACTTCGAACATGCGTGCGCGATCGCCCGGCAGTCCACTCCGCGTCCCATCATGCCGCAACCCTCCGCCGCGAAGCCGCTCGCCGATCTCGAACGTCTTTTCCGTGTCCGGCGGAACGACATCGACGTCGGACTCCAGCTTTACCGTGCTCAACTTTCTCTGGGAAAAACCACCGAGGCCCTCGAAACTCTGCGCACGCTGCAGGCGATCCCGAATCCTCCCGCATACCTCACATTCATCGAGGCGGAACTGCATGAGGAGATGGAAAATTGGGAGCAGGCGTGGAAGGCGTGGGTGCGCTTCGGCGGGCGCGATTTTCAGTGAGCGCGCCGGCGGCAATACGCAGCCCGCGCATCACTCACCTCGCGCGCCTCCCCACCTCGCGCGGAAATGCATGCACCCGGAGGGATTCGAACCCCCAACCCTCGGTTTCGAAGACCGATGCTCTATCCGGTTGAGCTACGAGTGCGGCGCGCGGCGCGAAAGTTAGCGGTTTGAAGTTGCTGGTCAAACTTGCTCGACCGCTTCCGCACATTTCAGGACACAGCAATTTTCTCAACGCGCATCGGGACGCGCGGCGTCAGTTCAATTCCTTCGGCATCCAGCGCTCAAATTTGCCCGCTTCCGCCTTGGCGGATGAACTGACGGGAATGCCCCACCAGTCGAAAAAGTCGCCGAGGTTTTTCTCCGTGATCTTCGAGTAGCGGACAAGGAATTGGTCGCGCTTCTCGTCGTCGTTTTTCGGCAGCGGGCCAAACGCCGGGTCCGCAAAGCTGTGCAAATACGCGCGCCACGATGGCCAGCCGAAGCCCTGCACGAGCTGGATGTAAGTCGTGAGCGCGGTGAATGGCTCGCTCTTCCACAGCTCGAATTTGTTCTTCGCCTTTTTGATCGCCGCGATGTGCTCCGCGAGTTTTGCCGGCGCGATCGCCCCGTGTCCCGTGAGCGGATCGTGGCCGAGCACGTATTCGATGACATACATGCCGAGCACGTTGTTGGTGACTTCGCCCGTGCCGTCGAAGGTGAACTCGCCACGCTGATGATTGTGCCCGAGCTCGTGGTAGTAGCCCCAGCCGGGAGCCTTTGTTTTGCTGAAAGTGATCACCTCATCCGCGGCGCTCACCGGCACCATGATCGGGTAGCCGCTGTGCATGTAGCCCGCGCTGATTTGCACGTCGCACACGTAGCGCTCGGGGCGCTTGCGATCCTTGGCCTCGTTGGAAATCTCGTCCTGCGCGTCCACGACCCGCGTCCAGAAATTCATCCGCTCCGTCGGGTTTGTGATCTTGCGCGCATTTTCGGTCGGGCAGCACAGGATGACTTTGTCACACGCGAACTCCGCCCACGGTGCCTTGCGGAGTTTGATCGAGCTGTTCCATTTCGCGTCGTCATCCTTCCCGAGCACGAAGAGCGGCGCTTCGATTGCGCCGGAAATCGTCGCATTGAAATCCGGCATCCCTTTCGCGCGATCGGGCACCTCGATGAAGACAAGCCCGCCGTAGGCACTCGCCGCGACGGTGGCCTCCGCTTCGATCGGCACCGAGCGCGTGATCTCCGGCGCGCGCTCCCATTTCTCCAAGTGGTAGAGCGAATCCGTGTGGCACCCGATCCGCACGGCGAAACCCTT
>JBBSEI010000068.1:0-23298 GCA_038239865.1 Chthoniobacterales bacterium | reverse complement strand
GATTTCATATTCCTGCGTCGAGCTAAGGGCGATCTTAGCCTTCTCGCACTCTTCTTTGATGCGCTGGATGGCGTCCGGCTGCTTCGTGAGGTCAAGGCCGCTCTCACTCTTGAACTCCGCGAGCACCCAATCCATCAGCGCGTGATCCCAGTCATCGCCGCCGAGGTGCGTGTCGCCATTCGTCGCCTTCACTTCGAAGACGCCATCGCCGATTTCGAGAACGCTAATATCAAACGTGCCGCCGCCCAAATCATAGACTGCGATCTTCTCGTCCTTCTTCTTGTCGAGGCCGTAAGCCAGCGAAGCGGCCGTCGGCTCATTGATGATGCGGAGCACTTCGAGACCCGCAATCTTACCCGCGTCCTTAGTTGCCTGGCGCTGCGAATCATTGAAGTAAGCAGGCACGGTAACTACCGCCTGCGTGATCGTCTCGCCGAGCTTGGCCTCCGCATCGGACTTCAGCTTGGCGAGGATCATCGCGCTGATTTCCGGCGGTGAGAAGGTCTTAGTCTCGCCATTCACGACCACTTGGATATGCGCGTCGCCATTCGCGGCCTTCACGACTTTGTAAGGCACGCGCTTCAGCTCGTCCTGCACTTCTTCAAACTTACGCCCCATGAAGCGCTTCACGGAGAAAATCGTATTAGTCGCGTTAGTGACCGCCTGCCGCTTTGCAGCCTGCCCGACGAGCCGCTCGCCGGTCTTCGAAAATGCGACGATGGAAGGCGTGGTGCGCGCGCCTTCGGAGTTTTCAACGACCACCGGCTCGCCGCCTTCCATGACGGACATGCAGGAGTTCGTGGTGCCGAGGTCAATGCCGAGAATTTTAGCCATAAAATTGGTGGGGTTCCTTGTGTGGTTTGAAGGGTTGTTTCGTCTGAAAGTGGATGTTGCTCTCCTGCAAGGGACACGCCAATCCGCTGGACTATCGGCAAAAGCTATCCGCCGTGAGACTTGGGGGAATTCGCCGTTTGGGATCATCGCATCCGCGTCCCCACTTCTGGCGCACTTGGCGCATCGCAGTGCGACAGTGCGTCGCAGGACTGCGGTTTCTGGTCGGCCTGATTTTTCGCATCGCCGAAGGGGAGGACTTGCGGCAATTTCGGGGCTTGCTCGGACATTTCTCACCATGAAAACCCTCCTGCTCCTCCTCGCCGCTCTTGCATTTTCCTCCAACGCTTCTGCACAGGAAAAGCGCAGGCCGAATGTCATCGTCATCCTCGCCGACGATCTCGGCTTTGCGGATGTCGGCTTCAACGGCTGCAAGGACATCCCGACGCCAAACCTTGATTCGCTCGCGCAGCATGGCGTGCGCTGCACGAATGGCTACGTGTCGCATCCGTTCTGCAGCCCGACGCGCGCGGGCCTGCTCACGGGGCGCTACCAGCACCGCTTCGGCCACGAGAACAATCCCGCGTGGCTGCCGGACGATCCGGACATCGGCCTGCCGCTCGATCAAATCACGCTGCCGCAGATTTTGCAGAAGGCCGGCTACGTCACCGGCGCGATCGGGAAATGGCACCTCGGCGCGGAGCCGCGGTTTCATCCGAATGCGCGCGGCTTCACGGAATACTTCGGCTTCCTCGGCGGCGGACACATGTACATCCCGGGCATGAAGGGCGGCGTGGAATACACCGTGCCCGTGATTCGCAACAAGCAGCCGGTGGAAGAAAAGGAATACATGACCGACGCGCTCTCGCGTGAGGCGGCGGCATTCGTCGCGAAGCACGGCAATGCGCAGCGGGCCTCGGAAAATGCGGAGCCGTTTTTCCTCTACGTCGCGTTCAACGCCGTCCACACGCCGCTGCAGGCGACGGAAAAATATCTCTCGCGATTTCCCAAAATCACCGATGAGCGCCGCCGCATCTACGCGGCGATGACGAGCGCGATGGACGACGGCATCGGCCAGGTGCTCGCCGCGGTGCGCGACGCAGGCATCGAGAAGGACACGATGATTTGGTTCTTCAGCGACAACGGCGGCCCGCCGCCCGCCGTCGCGCCGACGGACAACACGCCGCTGCGCGGCTTCAAGGGCCAAGTGTATGAGGGCGGCATCCACGTGCCGTTCACCGTGCAATGGCGCGGGCACATCCCCGAGGGCACCACATATGGAGAGCCGGTGATCTCGCTCGATGTCTTCGCCACCACCGCCGCGCTCGCCGGCGCGCAGACTCCGTCGGATCGGAAAATGGACAGCGTGAACATCCTCCCGCACCTGCTCGGCGAGACGAAGACGCCGCCGCACGACTGGCTGCACTGGCGCACCGGCGGCGGCGCGACATGGGCCGCGCGCGAGGGAAACTACAAGCTCGTGAAACCCGCGACCGGCCCGCTCGAGCTGTTCGATCTGAAGGCCGACATTTCCGAGACGCGCAACCTCGCCGCGGAAATGCCGGACCTCGTCGAGAAACTCACGAAGGGCCACGACGCATGGAACGCCGAGATGATCGCGCCGAAGTGGGAAAGCCCGCGTCCTGCGGCGAAGAAGGCAGCGGTAAAATAATCAGTCCGTTGTCTCGTTGCCTGAAAGCCAACGAGCTATTTGACCTGCAAAGCATCGGCGCACTCTATCGCCAATTTCATTGGCCATTCGGGATCGTTGAAGAATTCCGGCCTTTCGACTTGATACCGCTTGTAGTGGCCGACGAATGCCGTATTCAGCGGACTGGTGGCGACCCCAAGCGCAGGATAGCGTTGCACGGCCTGCCGCTTCGCTTCCGCGACTGCTACCGGGTCCGCAGAGGATGGCGCGGGCGTTATAGGTGACTTCGCTAGTGCATTCGGCGCGGCGACTGTTGGCCTGTTCTCTGCGCTCGGCGGGACCGTGGATGGCTTGCTGTCCGCTGGCGGTACCGATGTTTGGGAAAATCGGCTGTAAAAGAATACGCAAAGCGCGAAGAACGCTATCCACAAAACAACCCTTGAAATCGAAAAACACCCCTTGCCGGTGTATTGCTTCGGCTCGTGGTATTTTTTACGGTTTTCTGGAAACAGTTGCAGGGCGATATCCACTAACTGGTATGTGCCGGCATTCTCGAATTCGGGATGCGCTTTCAAATAATCAGCGAGTCCCTTGAGCTGTTTCCGATTAAGCTTTTTGTAGCTCCCGTCCTCGCGCGCATCCCCATTGTTGACGAAATTGTCCAAGTAATCGATCATGAACCCACCTCCGTCAAAATATTGCTGTTGCTCATCTAATTGCAGATCCCGAATCGCGTAACGAGCTTCCGAGCAAGTCAATGGGGTTTTGTCTCTATGACCGAGTTCATGCAACTCCTTCCATTGCCCAGCCGTTGCAGGCCGATTTTGATATTTCTCCTCTTTTTCAGGATTTCGTCGAATGCATTCATCAATGGCATCGTGCGCTTCGCCTTTTGTCATTCCTTTCCTCACCGGATAATCAAACCACTCAAGTTTAATTTTTTGCTTTTCGGTGATGGGTTCACTACGAACGTTCGCGATATAAGCCTCTCGCTCTTTCTCGGTTGCAAGGTTGGCTGCAATGACGTCATGGAGAGTTTGCCCGTATCCATTTCTTAAACGCCAGATTTCCTTGTTTGAATTTATGTCTGGAATCAAGTCCGACTGTCCGTTTTCAAATATGTATTCCAGCAAAGTTTTTTGAAAACCGTTCGCAATCAGACCTAAATATGGCAGCGTGAAAAATTCTCTAGGTATCTGTTCAGTGTGGTTACAGCGAACCGCCTCATGCAAAACGGTGCCGGTATGAGCCTCTTTGCCTGATGCCGTGAAATAAGTGCAATTCGGAGCGGAAGGTGGTGATTTTCTGCAAGTGAGTGTTCTGTGAGTTAGAAATTCGGTAGGCACTTGATCGAGATGTCCATGTCTAGCTGCCAAATGAAGCGGAGTGTTCCCTTCATTATTCGCCACGAGAAATAATTCGAGACTCAAAAGATGGCTGGGAACCAAATCAAATTGTCCTTTTTTTGCGGCTCGATGAAGCGGCGTGTCCCCAGATTTATTTTTTGCCCTGATTGTTTCTTCGGTCAGCTTTGGCAAATTGGACCTGACCGGCTTTTTTTGAGGCGTATAGCTCATTCCTCCTGAAACAAGGGACTGATTATTGCGCTACACCTTGGCCGACTTGGTTTCAATCTCGGCGACGAGCGCGGGATTCAGCATTCTCGCCTTTGTGCCGTCGTCGTAGATGACCCATCCTGAAAGGGTGACGGTCAGCACATCAGGGTTCTTGACCCGCAGTTTTTCCCCGGAATGCAACACCATGACGAATGGCTGAAACGGGGCTGCGTGAAGCCGGTCGCGCATCATCTCGATGATGCTGAATTTCAAATCGAACTTCATGCGCGGAGAGTGGCAGGTCTTGTGCATCGGCGCAAGCGTCGCCCGCGAGAAATGGGCGTCTCCAGCGTCAAAAAGATTTCCGAGACGTTCTAATTCTGCGTTCTCTCTCCGGCTCATTTGCTTTGCACCATGAAATCCCTCCCGCACTTCCTCGCCGCCTTTCTCCTCACCGCTCTCGCAGCGCACGCCGCCGACAAGCCGAACATCATCTTCCTCCTCGCCGACGACATCGGCTATGCGGATCTCTCGTGCTACGGCGCGAAGCACGCGAAGACTCCGAACCTCGACCGACTCGCCGCGCAGGGCTGCCGATTCACGGACGCGCATTCGCCCGCGTCCACCTGCACGCCGACGCGGCGCGCGTTTCTCACCGGCGTGTATTCGTGGCGGCAGGTGCCGGGATCGAGCATTGCGCCGGGTGATGCGCCGCTGAGCATTCCCGTCGGCACGCCGACGACTGCGTCGCTGCTGAAGTCCGCGGGCTATCGCACGGGCGCGGTGGGGAAATGGCACATGGGTCTCGGGCTGGAAGGCGGACCGGACTGGAATGGCGAGGTGAAGCCCGGGCCGCTGGAACTCGGCTACGATTACTCGTTCATCATGGCCGCGACCGGCGACCGCGTGCCGACGGTGTATGTCGATGGGCATCGCGTCGTGAATCTCGACCCGAAGGATCCGATCACCGTGAGCTACAAGGCGAAAGTCGGCACCGATCCGACGGGCGCGGAGAATCCCGAATTACTCAAGCTCAAGCACACGCACGGGCACGACAATACGATCGTGAACGGCGTCGGTCGCATCGGCTGGATGACCGGCGGCAAGGCGGCGCGCTGGCGCGACGAGGACATGGGCGACACGTTTGCGGGCAAGGCGCTGAAGTTTATCGAGGACAGCAAGGATGGTCCGTTTTTCCTCTACTACGCGACGCACAACATCCATGTGCCGCGCGTGCCGAACGAGCGGTTCAAGGGCACGAGCAAAGTCGGCACGCGCGGCGATTCGATTCACGAACTTGATGAAGCCATCGGCAAAGTGATGGCGAAGCTCGACGCGCTGAAGCTCACCGAGAAGACGCTGTTCATCTTCACGAGCGACAACGGCGGCGTGATGGACGACGGCTACGAGGATGTCGGCAGCTTCGACTACAACCCGAATGCGCCGCTGAACGGCCACAAGGGCAACATCCTCGAAGGCGGCCACCGCGTGCCGTTCATCGCGCGCTGGCCCGGACGCATCAAACCCGGCACCGAGAGCGCCGCGCTCATCACGCTTCTCGACATGCCAGCGACATTCGCCGCGCTCACCGGCGTGAAAATCCCCGACGGCGGCTGCCGCGACAGTATCAACGTGCTGCCGGTGATCCTCGGCGAAACGCAAAAATCGCCGCGCGAAACTTTCGTCGCGCACAATGGCGGCGTGAACGGGCCGTTCGGATTCCGCGAGGGAAATTGGAAGCTCAACACCGCCGGTCAGGGAGGGTACGGCAGCAATGCACGCCGCGGTGGTGCTCCGAATACCAATGGCGTGAAGCCTGCGCAACCCGACAAAGGGCCGCAGCTTTTCGATCTATCCGCCGATCTCGGCGAGACGAAAAATCTTGCGGCGGAGAAGCCGGAGAAGGTGAAGGAAATGCAGGCGCTGCTGGAGCAGATTCGCGCGGAAAAGTAGGCGAGGTTTCAACTTCGCGCGGGCGGGCACAGCGAGTGGAGCGCCATGCGTCCCCCGGCCACGGCCATGCGCCGCAAGCTTCATTGTTCTAGCGGGATCCCGGCACGGATCGTGGGGCGCGAAAGATTTTTGCGATGCGGTGTAAGGTTTCCGCTCCAGCCGCGACGAATGAGGACGATGAAAATCCGCAGGCATCCATGTCGCCGCCGAAGCGCGAAGGAGGAGTTGTGAATCGCTCCAGCCTCCCTGAGACAGCCGAGAAGGCGTACGCGCTGCTCGTGAAAGGCGGGAACCTGCTGCAAGCGCCGCTCCTGCTCGTGATGCGGCTGTGGTGGGGCTGGTCGTTTATGCAGACGGGATGGGGCAAACTCACCAACCACGCAAAGGCTGCCGAGTTTTTCGGAAGCCTTGGCATTCCGTGGCCGGGACTGAACGCGTGGGTCGCGGCCAGTACCGAATTCCTCGGCGGTTTCTGCTTGCTGGCGGGATTCGCCTCCCGTCTCATGTGCATCCCCCTTTCGATCACCATGATCGTTGCCTACCTCACTGCCGACCACGAGGCGCTGGTCAATATTTTCAAAAAGCCGGATGATTTCACCTCGGCGACCCCGTTCCTCTTTTTGCTCACCGCGCTGATCGTGCTCGCGTTCGGCCCCGGCGCCTTTTCCATCGATCGCCTGCTGGCGCGAAAATTTTCGCAAGTCCCGTTGAATGGAAACGGGCAACCCCGCGACTGACCCTTTTGCGTGCCGGGCCGGGGGCCAACCTCCGGCGACGGTGCGCAGAAAACCAAACAACAAAACAACCAAACAGAACAGACCATGACGACCAAGAACCTCACCAAGGGCATCCTCGCCGGCGCAGCCCTCGCCGGACTCCTCACCGGCGGCGCACTCCGCGCCAACGCCGCGCAAACCGGCAAGACGACCAGCGCAAAGGCCGGCGTCCTCGCCGACGACAAGAAGGGCGAAACCCACGATTGCAAAGGGCAGAACAGTTGCAAGGGCAAGGGCGGCTGCAAGAGCGGCGACAACGGCTGCGCAGGCAAGAACTCCTGCAAGGGCAAGGGCGGCTGCGGAATGAAGGACGGCAAGCCCAAGCACGCCAAATAAGTCATCGGCAATTCGCAGGGCCCCGGCGTCCAATCCGCCGGGGCCTATGCGAATACAGCATGTGATTGGTGATTGGTGACTTGTAGCTGACGTCATGCGTCTTCTCGCCAGTCACTATTCATCAGTCACCAGTTACGAGTTCCATCAAACTCATGCCCGCAAACCGCTTCAACGCATTCACGAGCTACGGCGTCGGGATCGGCCTGCGCATTCCGCACTACGCGCACATTCTCGCGGAGAAGCCGCTTGTGGACTGGTTTGAGATCATCTCGGAAAACTACATGGTGGACGGCGGGCGCCCGCTCGCGGCGCTGGAACAGATACTGGAGCAATACCGCGTCGTGCAGCACGGCGTGTCGATGTATTTCGGCAACGCGGCGCGGCCGAATCGCGAGCATTTGAAAAAGCTGAAGGCACTCACGAAGCGCACGCAGACGCCGTGGCTGAGCGATCACCTTTGCTGGGGCAGCGTGGATGGTCGCTTCACCCACGACCTGCTGCCGATGCCGTACACGTGGGAAGCCGTGGAGTGGACGGCGCGGAATATCCGCGAGGTGCAGGATTTCACGGGCGTGCCCGTCGCGGTGGAAAATGTGAGCAGCTACGCAGAGTTCCACGCCTCGGAGATGACCGAGTGGGAATTCCTCAACGAAGTCGTCGAGCGCGCCGACTGCGGAATCCTGCTCGACGTGAACAACATTTACGTCTCCTCGAAAAATCACACTTTCGATCCCTACGTGTATCTCGATGCCGTGTCCGCGCAGCGCGTCGCGCAGATCCACATCGCGGGCCACACGAAATTCAAACGCTACCTCCTCGATACGCACGACCATCCCGTGCTCGACCCCGTGTGGAAAATGTACGCGCACGCCATCGCGCGCACCGGTCGCACCGCGACGCTGCTTGAGTGGGACGACCGCATCCCGAGCTTCGGCGAAGTCCACGCCGAGGCACTGAAGGCGAACGAGCATCTTCCCCATGCCAAAACCCTCGCGGCCTAAAACTGCCCCGCAGCCGAGAGTGGCGTCGGGCCTTGAGGAATTGCAGCGCGCGATCACCGGCGCGCTGATGAAGCCGCTCACCGCGGATGAAGGAATGCAGTCGGCGAACACCACGGTCGCAGAGCGGTTCATCAAGCCGAACGACCGGCTCACGGCTTTCGAGCGGCTGCAGATTTACAACCAGCAGTACTGGTGGCGGCTGCTCGGCGCATTCGGCGACGACTTCAGCGGATTGCGCGCGATCCTCGGCGAGGAAAAATTCGACAGGCTCGCGACCGCCTATCTCGAGAAACACGGCTCCACCTCGTGGACGCTGCGCAACCTCGGCTCGAAACTCACCGCATTTCTGGAGGCCAACCCGAAGCTCACGCACCCGCGCACTGCGCTCGCGCTCGACGTCGCGCGCGTCGAGTGGGCGCGCGTGCTGGCCTTTGACGAGCCCGCGCGGAAAATCAACGCCCCCGCGAAGCTCGCGCGCACGCCCCCCGATCGCCTGCGGATCGGCCTCCAGCCCTATGTCGTGCTGCTGGAGCTTTCGCATCCGGTGGATGATCTCATGCGCAAAATGAAACGCACCGAATTCTCCGCCATGAGCAACGCCGTCGGCGCGGCGGACAACCGCCAGCGCGCGCGCCTCATCGTGCGACGCAGCCGCGAACCCGTCTTCCTCGCCGTGCATCGGCTGGGAAATTCCGTCTATTTCAAGCGCCACGATCGCGAGGCGCACGCGCTCCTGCTTGCGCTGCGCGACGGCGCCACGCTCGAGGCCGCGTGCGAGACGGCATTTGCCGACAGCACCGAGGCTCCGGAAAAATGCGCCGCGAAGATCGGCGATTGGTTTTCGCGCTGGGCGGAATTCGGCTGGTTCTGCGAGCCCGCGCGGCGATGAGCGATTTTTGCCTCATTTGAACTGACTGCGAGGAAGGAGAAGATCGTGGGCGATGGCCGCAGCACGCCGGGGGTTGCGCAGGCGAATGATGTGCCATTCAAGCGGAACCGATTCATGACCGGCGAAGTGCCGCAAAAAAATCACCGAAGCCGAAGACCGGGATGCTTGTTCCCAAAGGCTCGAGTGTTGTGGAGGATTAGTCCGCCAGCAAACTTCCATGAAAATCCCGTTCCTCCTTTTTCTCGCCCTGATTTTGTCCATGTCGGATTGCGACGCCGCGCCCGGCAGGCCGAACGTCCTCCTCATCCTCGCGGACGACATGGGCTACTCGGATGCGGGCTGCTACGGCGGCGACATCGCGACGCCGAATCTCGATGCACTCGCGGCGAACGGCCTGCGCTTCACGCAATTTTACAACACCGCGCGCTGCTGGCCTTCGCGTGCGGCGATCCTCACGGGCTACTACGCGCAGGCGGTGCGGCGCGATGCGATGCCGGGCGTTCCGAGTGGCGCGAGAGGCACGCGCCCCGCGTGGGCGAAGCTGCTGCCGGAAATGCTGAAGCCGCTCGGGTACCGCTCGTATCTCTCGGGAAAATGGCACGTGGACGGGAAGCCGACGGAGAACGGATTCGATCACTCGTACGTGCTCGAGGATCACAATCGGAACTTTGCTCCGAGGAATCATTTTGAAGACGACAAACCGCTCCCGCCGGTCGCGCTCGGCAGCGGGTACTACACGACGACGGCGTACGCGGATCACGCGATCAAATGCCTGAAGGAGCACGCGGAGAAATTTTCCGATCGTCCGTTCTTCCAGTACCTCGCGTTCACGGTCCCGCATTTCCCACTGCAAGCTCCGCCGGAGGACATCGCGAAGTACAAGGACAAGTATCTCAAAGGCTGGGAAGTCGTGCGCGAGGAGCGATTCGCGCGGCAGAAAAAGGCGGGTCTTGTGAACACCACGCTGTCGGCCATCGAGCGCGATCTCGGTCCGCCGTACGCATTCCCGGCGGAGATTGCGAAGCTCGGTCCCGGCGAGGTGAACCGTCCGCTGCCGTGGACGGAACTCACGACGGAGCAGCGGGAATTTCAGGCGGTGAAAATGGCGATCCACGCGGCGATGGTGGATCGGATGGATCAGGAAATCGGCCGCGTGCTCGCGCAGGTGAGGGCGATGGGTGCGATGGAAAACACGCTCGTCCTTTTCCTCTCCGACAACGGCGCAAGCGCGGAGATCATGGTGCGCGGCGATGGCAATGCACCGGGCGCGGTGCCCGGTTCCGCGGAAAGTTTCCTGTGCCTCGGCCCGGGATTTTCCAGCGCGGCGAACACGCCATTCCGCCGGCACAAGACGTGGGTGCATGAGGGCGGCATCTCGACTCCGCTCATCGTGCAATGGCCGAAGGGCATCGCCGCGCGCGGGGAATTGCGGCACAATCCCGGGCACCTGATCGATCTTGTGCCGACGATTCTCGACATCGCTGGCGGGAAGTCGTTCGAGACGTGGGAGGGCAAGCCGGTGCCGCCGGCGCCGGGGAAGAGCCTCGTGCCGGTATTCACGAAGGACGGCGCGGTCACGCACGACTGCCTGTGGTGGATGCACGAGGCGAACCGCGCGCTGCGTGTCGGCAATTGGAAAATCGTCGCCGCCGGGAAAGACACGTCGTGGGAACTTTACGACCTGAGCACGGATCGCGCGGAGTCAAAAAACCTTGCGGACCGGCAGCCGGATCGCGTGAAGGCAATGGCGGCGCTGTGGACGAAGCGGACGGAGGAATTCCACGCGCTCGCCGTGAAGGATCTCACGCCGGAAATGCTCGAGCAGGAGAAGAAGAAAAAGAAGAAGGGCGCGGCTGCGGAGTGATGCAGGCGTGGGCGGAAGCCCCCGGTCGCGCTCTCCCGAGCGCGCCGGCGATCGCAAGCGATGCGCGCAAAAAAAACGCGACCCGAAGGTCGCGTTGCGAAGGCTGCCGGAAGGGAAGTGAAATGATGGATTTGGATTTCGTGGCTTCCGAGCCTCGCACATTTGGAAATAGCAACGCGCGTGCCACGCGGGTTCGTGGTTGAGCGGATTCGATGAGCGGGTTACTTTCGCGCCATGCGTCCGAATTGGATCAAAGTCGTCGCCGTGCTCGCCGTCCTGTGGGCAGCGGTCTTCGCGATCACCACCGTGGTCCGTCGCAGCCGGCCGACGCCGGAGAGCATCGGTGCATTCGTCGGCGAGCACACGCTCGACGGCAAAGCTCCGGCGGAGCGGGCGAAACTCATCGCAGACGTGGCCTCGAAAGTGAACCGCCTCGAATACGAGCAGCGGCGCGAGATGGACAAGCAGCGGCGACTCGACAAATTTTGGACCGCGCTGAGCGCCGAGGAAAAGAGTCGCTACCTCGATCTCGTGCTGCCGACGGGCTTCAAACAGATGATGGAAAACTTCAACAAGATGGAACCCGGCAAACGGAAGCGCATGGTGCAAAAGGCGGTGGATGATCTGCGCACGCGCGAGGCGGACCGCCCCGAGCGCGCGCTGGACGATCCGCAGATCCGCAAGATCGTGGATCAGGGCCTGAAGTCATTTTACAGCGACGCGACGATCGATGCGAAGATGGACGCGCTGCCTTTCCTCGAGGCACTGGAGCAAACCGTGAAATGGTCGCACTGATGCGAGTGTCCGCGCGGACAGGCGGGACGCCGGTTCCACTCCGACAGGCGGGACGCCTGCCCCACTCCGCGTTCACGCTGATCGAGCTGCTCGTCGTCATCGCGATCATCGCGCTGCTCGCGACGCTCGGCACGACGGCGTGGCAGCGCTCGCTGCGGTATTCGCGCGCGACGGCATGCATGCAAAATCTCCGGCAAATCGGCCTGGGCCTCGCGCGATATGTCGGCGAACACGACGGCATTTTCCCGGAACTCGCGATGGCGCGGGCGAGCAAGACGGATGCGGTGCCGACGATCGACACCGAGCTGCGCGCGTACGTGCCGGATGCGCGCACTTTTTCCTGCCCCGATGACGGCAAGCATCTCGCGCAGACGAGCGGCACGAGCTACCTCTGGAACAACAAGCTGAACGGCCAGCGGCTCGCGACGCTGAGCGTGAGTTTCCTCGCGATGAATCCGATCGACGAGCCGAGCCGCATCATGGTGATGGGCGACAAGGAGGGCTTCCACCCGAACATCGAAAACAAGCTGAACGTGCTCTACGCGGACGGCCACGCGTCGCAGGAACTGACCTTCGTGAGCGACACACCGTCGAAGTGATGGAAGCGATCCGGCTCGCGAATTTGCGGAAAAGTTTCGCCGGAAAACCGGCGCTGCACGGCGTTTCGTTTTCCGTCGAGCGCGGGGAAATCTTCGGCCTGCTCGGGCACAATGGCGCGGGGAAAAGCACGGCGCTCGGCATTCTGCTCGGCATGGTTTTTCCGGACGAGGGCGAGGCGTTCGTCGGCGGCATCAGCGTGCAGCGCGAGCGTGCGCGGGCGCTCGCGAAGGTCGGCGCGATTTTCGAGGCGCCGCGGTTTTACGAATACCTGAGCGGCTGGCGGAATCTGGAAATCTTCACGAGCTACAGCGCGATCGTGCCGCGCCGCGAAATGCAGGACGCGGTGGAATTCGTCGGGCTCACCGCGCGGATTCACGACAAGGTCGGCACTTACAGCCAGGGGATGCGGCAGCGGCTCGGCGTCGCGCAGGCGCTGCTGCCGGAGCCGGAACTCGTGCTGCTCGACGAGCCGACGAACGGCCTCGACCCCGAGGGCATCGCGGAAATGCGCGCGCTGATCCAGCGGCTGAATCGCGAGCGCGGATTCACCGTGCTCTTCTGCTCGCACCTGCTCAGCGAGGTCGAGCAGCTCTGCGATCGCGTCGCGATTTTGAATCAGGGCCGGCTGATCTACAGCGGCCACTGGAAGGAACTCGCACCGAAGGGCGCGCGCTTCCGCATCGAGGCGGAGCCGTGGGAAAATGTGGCCGCACAGTTGAACGGCGCATCCGTCGTGGAGCCGGGCGTGATCGAATTGCCGGGCGGCGCGGACATCGCCGACATCGTCGCGCGGCTCGTGCAGGCGGGCGTGAAAGTGCGCGCCGTCACGCAGGAAAAGCAGACGCTGGAGCAGCTCTACCTCAAGCAAGTCCACAGGCCATGAGCGGGGAAAATTTAAGATTTAAGATTTATGATTTAAGATTTGCTGCGCGACCGAACGCCGTCGGCGGACTGCCCGGAAAAATCTTAAATCCTAAATCTTAAATCCCGCCCGTGCTTTTCCTCCGCCAATTCTCCGCCGAGCTGCTGAAGCTGTTCGCGCGTAAGCGCACTTGGATCGGCTTCGGCGCGTTTCTCGTGCTTGAGCTGCTCGTCCTCATGCTTTCGCAGACGGATCGGGCAAAGCGCGGCTTCCGCACTTTTCTGGAAAGTCAGGGCGCGCTCTTCGAGGAGTATTCCGGCGGGCTCACGCTGGCGTTCAATATCATGGCGCTCACCGTCGCGCTGCTTGGCTCGATTTTTATCGCGCTCGTCGCCGGGGACATCGTGAGCAAGGAAGTGGAGGATGGCACGATGCGCATGACGCTCTGCCGGCCGATCAGCCGTCTGCGCGTGCTGGGTCTGAAATTACTCTCGGCGATCGTGTACTGCTTCACGCTGATCGTTTTCATCGGCCTCACCGCGGTGCTCACCGGCCTCGCGTGGCAGGGGCTTGGCAGCCTGTGCGCGCTCATTCCGGAGCAGAAGCTGCTCGCGTTCTATTCGCCGTCCGAGGGACTCGCGCGCTACTTTTTTGCGCTGCCATTTTACGGCCTCAGCTTTTGCACCATCGTGGCGCTCGCGTTCATGTTTTCGTGCTGCAACATGAAGCCCGCCTCGGCGACCATCGTGAGTCTCGCGATTCTTTTCGTGGATCGCATTCTGGATCTCTGGCCGCAGTTTGCGTCGTTCCGGAGCTGGTTCATGACGATCCACATGGCGACTTGGGTGAACATTTTCCGCAGCCCAGTGCCATGGGCGAAAATGGCGGAGGACTACCTCTATCTTTTCGGTCTGAACGCGACGTTCTTCCTCGTCGGCTGCACCATTTTCCTGCGCCGCGATCTGAAGTCGTAGCAATGCGCTACTTCGCAGCTTTGAGGTGCGCGCGGAATGCAACACGGGAAAAGGGAGCGCGCGCTTCCAGCGTGCCCATTGCGGCATCCTGCCGCAATGCGACGGTTGCTCTGTGGTGAGCGCGGATCGTCCGGATGGCATTCGCGCGCGTTCGTCCGCGTCCGGCAGGATGCCGGACGCAGCACGCTGGAAGCGTGCGCTCCCTTTCCTTCGTGGTTGCTGGATGAACGTGCGGGTCACGCGAGTTTGAGGCGATGCGCGCGGCGCGCACGGGCACAGGGCCTGCTAAAGCTCGCGTCCCATGGTGCGTTGGCATTCAGTCCGCGCCCACAGCCCAATCATGCCCGACCCTGCACTGCCTGCCGATTCTTCCGCCGCGCGCGCGCCCGTCCTGTCCACGCGCGTCTTTTGGATTCTTTTTGCCCTCATCGCGATCGTCGGCGCGAGCATCCGCATCGCGGATTCGGCGGCGTTCCGGCGCACGGGCTTCGATGAAGTCCTCTACCGCCGCTACGTGAACATGATGGACGGCGGCAAGCAGGCCGTGGGCACTTTCCAAAAGGATCACTCGATGCGCGGATACGGCTGGACCGTCCACGGCACCGGCGCGGCAGCGATGCCTGACCTCGTGGATTTTTTCCTGCAAGCGCAGCGCAAACCGGGCTCCGAATGCGAACTGCCGCCGACGCGCTTCCTCTACATTTACACGTCGTGGATTTGGAAAAATGTGCAGTTCGGAGCGCAGCCGCCGCTCTCGATGGCGGAAATGCAGAAGCCGATCGTGGACGATGATCGCTCGCAGGATGCCGATCATCGCGACCCCGCGCTGGCATCGCTCCACCGCGTGTCGTGCCTTTTCTCCGTGCTGCTCATGATCGCGGGCGGCGTTTTCGCGATGCGGATGCTCGGCAAGGCCGCGGGCCTCGGCGTGCTTGCGCTCATGGCGTGCGATCCGTTGCAGATTCACTTCAGCCAGCACGCGCTGATTGATGGCTTCTTCACCTTCTGGGCCGTGATGTGCATGTGGACGACGTGGGAATGCCTGCGCCATCCGCGCAGTGCAGCATGGCTCGTGGCGCACACCGCCTGCCTCGCGCTGATGGTGATGACGAAGGAGAACGCGTTCTTCGTGTACTCCGCGCTCAGCGCCACCGTGTTGTCGAATCGCTGGCTGAAGTTCGGCACCGTCACGCCGCGTTTCCTGCTCCTCAGCATCGCCGGGCCGCTGCTCGGCGTCGCGATCCTCGTCCTGCTCTCCGGCGGCATCGGGCCGTTCATCGAGGTGTACCAGACGCTCGTCGCCAAGGCGCAGAACCTCGCCTACGCAAGGCTCACCGGCGACGGCCCGTGGCACCGCTACCTCATCGATCTGCTCATCGTCAGTCCCATCGTCGTGTGTCTTGCGATCGGCGCGCTCTTCGCCGTCGTGCCGAGGAAAAAAGAGATCGCCTTCTTCGCGGTGTTTGTCGCCGTGAGCTACCTACTGATGTGCAATGTCCGCTACGCGATGAACCTCCGCTACGCCTCCATCTGGGAACTCCCGCTGCGCGCCGCGGCGTTCAGCATGATCTGGCAATTGTGCGCGCGCCTCGGCCACCGGCAATGGCTCGCCGCCACCGTCGCCGTCGTCGCGCTCTGCGGCTACGAATTCCGCCAATACACCATCCTCGCGACCAACCCTGCGCTCCCGCTCTACGAGACGGTGCCACTGGATTTGCTGCGGTTGCAGAAGGTGATCAAGAACGCGGGGTAGCGCATGGCGGGCTGAATCGAGGTCTTGAATCTCCGCACGCCGAGGCGCACCCTCCGCCTATGAGCACCAAGGAAATCGTTCAGGACATCCTCCAGAAGCTTCCCGAAAACGTCTCTTTGCACGAGGTGGCCCGGGAGATCGAGTTCGTCGCGGGTGTGCGCCAGGGCCTTGCCGAGATCGAGCGGGGCGAGCGCATTCCTATTGAGGACATCGAGCGCGAGCTGCCGTCATGGGTTATCAGGTAGCCCTTTCGCCTTCGGCTCGCTGTGACCTTCGCGACATCGTCCGCTACATCTCGCTGGATTCACCGGAGCGCGCAGTCACGTTCGGCCAGTTCCTGCTCGGCAGCACCAAGCGCCTTGCGGACTTTCCCGAGCTCGGCCGCGTGGTTCCCGAGTTCGGTGATCCATCCATTCGCGAGATCGTCGTTCGGTCCTACCGCGTCATCCACCGAGTGGATCACGCTGACTGTCGCGTGGACGTTGCCCGGTTCTGGCACGGCGCACGCGGGAATCCCGAAATTGAAAACACCTGACCCCGCGCTCCAGCTCTGCAAGACGGTGCCGGGGGATTTGCTGTGGCTGCAGAAAATCATCAAGACGGCGGGTTGATGGGATGTTAGGCTTCGCTCGCGCATGATTCCTTTCTGGCTATTTCTTACTACCGCGTTCGCGACTGGCTCGCTGACTTTTCGCGCGATGATGTGGGCGGTTTGGGGCGTGCCGACGCACTGGGTTCAGTCAGTCAGCCTCGTGGGTTCGATACTCTTGCTTGTCGCAGCGTATGTCAGCGCCCGCTCACTACGAATCGGACGTTGGCTCGCGGCGGTGGCACTCCTCGCTATTTCAAGCTATTACATTCCTGCATTACCGAGCTTGTTGCCGCGTGCAGGCGTGATCATTCACTGGTGGGTTTATCTCCCGCCGTCCCTTCTCGTAGTTGCCGTTGCATATACTGCATTCTGCTTTGTGCAGCGTGTGCCGAGGGTTCTCTTCCCACCGCATGTCTCCCGTGTCGGGACTGTGATAGTTGTTCTGTTCACCGTGGCTTCCGCCAGTTGGGCAGGTTGGTATTGGTGCGGCATCGGCCAAGAGCGCGTCGAAACTGTGCCCGCACGCTGGGAGACTACGACCACCTCAAAGGAGGCATTTGGCAAGCAGCCGCTGAGATTCGTTGCGTTAGATTCGTCAGTCTCAGTTGTCGTCGCCTCAGATGAGCTTTATCGCCACCTCCAATCCAACCAGAAGCAAACCGTTAACCTCCAACTCACCAAGACATACGACCACGGCAAATTCCGTGCATGGGGCATCTACGCAATCGACGGTCAACGGAACAACTTTCTATGGCTCGACGGCAATCTTCGCGAATGATCGCAACGCCAAGGCTCAACTTTGAAGTGCAACATTGGGTAGTGGCGAAGGAACGCTGCTTCAACTGCTGGTAAAGAGCGACTCCCTGCGACGCAAAGCTCGACCGCGGCCCGCGTCCCGCTATTCTCCCGCGCCCAACCATGTCCGACACGCCCGATCCGGCGCAGAAACGCGTCCTCATTTTCATCGTCGCCTACAATGCGGAGACGACCATCAGCAGTGTGCTCAATCGCATCCCGTCCTCGCTGCGGCGCCCGGGAGTCGAGGTGCTCATCATTGATGACTCCTCGAAGGACGCCACCTTCGCCACTGGCATGAAGCACGAGGATCGCGAGGGCGATTTCCGCATCACCATCCTCCGCAATCCCGAGAACCAGCGCTACGGCGGCAACCAGAAGCTCGGTTACCGCTACGCGATCGACAACGGCTTCGACATCGTCGCGCTCGTCCACGGCGACGGGCAGTATGCGCCGGAGAAATTGCCGGATCTCATCGAGCCCATCGCCAAGGGCGAGGCCGACGCGGTCTTCGGCTCGCGGATGATGCGCAAGCAGGACGCGCTCGCCGGCGGGATGCCGCTCTACAAATGGATCGGCAACCAGGTGCTCACCGCGTTCGAGAACTTCGTCCTCGGCACGGAACTCAGCGAATTTCACAGCGGCTACCGGCTCTACTCCGTCGAGGCGCTGAAGAAGATTCCCTTCGAGCGAAATGCGAACGACTTCCATTTTGATACGGACATCATCATCCAGCTTCACTTCGCCGGAATGCGGATCGTCGAGCTGCCGATCCCCACTTTTTACGGTGATGAAATCTGCCGCGTGAACGGCATGAAGTACGCGTGGGACTGCGTGAAGGCCGTCGTGCGTGCGAAACTTCACAGCAAGAATTTGCTCTACGATCGCAAGTTCGACGTCGGCCCGGTCGAGGAAACCTACGACCTTAAGCTCGGCTACGACAGCAGCCACGAGCGTGCGATTAAATCCGTGAGTCCCGGCGCGCGCGTCCTCGACATCGGCTGTGGCCGCGGCTACGTCGCCGAGCTGATGGCGGAAAAGGCCGCGCACGTCACCGGGCTGGATCAGTATTCTCCCGAGAGCAGCGCGAAACCGAATGTGGACTACCGCAAGTGGGACATCGAGGCCGAGCCCGTGCCCGTGGATGTGTCGGACTACGATCAGGTCTTCATGCTCGACATCATCGAGCACCTGAAAGACCCCGAGGCCTTCATGGAAATGCTCCGCGAAAAGGCCGTCCACAAGCGTCCGGAGATCATCCTCACCACGGCGAACATCGCATTCTTCGTCACGCGATTCATGCTGCTGCTCGGGCAGTTCAACTACGGCCGCAAAGGCATCCTGGATCGCACGCACACGCGGCTCTTCACGTTCCGCTCGCTGCGTGAACTCTTCGAGCAGACCGGCTACAATGTCCTCGAAATCCGCGGCATCCCCGCGCCGTATCCGAAGGTGATTGGCAATGGCGTGATCGGCAAAGTGGTCATGGCGATCAACAGTTTCCTCGTCCGCGTGCCGCTCATCCGCAGCCTGTTCAGCTACCAGCTTTACGTCCGCGCGAAGGCCCGTCCCACGGTGCCAAACCTCCTCGACCAGACCATCGCCACGAGCGAAAAACTGCGCGAGGAAATCAAGCGGCAGACTGCGTAACTCCGCGGATGACGAATGCCGAGCGGCGTGCCTCGGGTAGGGTGGGCGTCCCGCCTGCCGTATTTCGCGTCCCGCAGAATACATCCGCACACTGACGGTAATCCGAACGCAAGTGGACGTCCGCCGGGTGCTGCGCAGGATGCGCAGCACGGCAGGCGAGGACGCCCACCCTACCGATACACGCCGTCCCGCTTCGCCGTGCATTGTTCGTTCTTCGACTCAGGAAAACACGACCGTCTTGTTGCGATAGACGAGCACCTTGTTCAGCACGTGCCAGCGGAGCGCGTTGGAGAGCACCGTCTTTTCCAAATCGCGGCCCAGCCGCACGAGATCGTCCACGCTGTCCTCGTGCGAGACGGCCATCACGTCCTGGTGGATGATCGGCCCTTCATCGAGATCCTCCGTCACGTAGTGGCTCGTCGCGCCGATGAGTTTCACGCCACGTTCGTAAGCCTGATGGTACGGCTTTGCGCCGACAAAGGCGGGGAGAAACGAGTGGTGGATGTTCAGGATGCGATTCGGAAACGCCTCGATCATCGACCTGCCGATGATCTGCATGTAGCGCGCGAGCACGACCGTATCGATCCGGTGCTCGGCGAGCAGCGCGAGTTGTTTTTGCTCCTGCGCGTCGCGGTTCTCCTTCGTCACCGGAAAATGGTGGAACGGAATCCCGAACCTTTCCGCCGCCGGGCGCAGCGTCTCGTGGTTGCTCACGACGAGCGCGATTTCCGCAGGCAGTTCGCCGGCCTCGTGGCGCGAAAGCAGATCGTAGAGGCAGTGGCTTTCCTTCGAGACGAAAAGCGCGAGCCGCTTCCGCTCGCTGGAAAATTGCAGGTGCCACCACATCAGCCGGCTCTCGGCGATGCGGGCGAGATGTGCGGCGATGTCCGCCTTCGCGATGTCGAATTTTTCCAGCGACCATTCCACGCGCATGAAGAACACATCGTCCTCGTCATCGATGTGCTGCTCAAGATCGAGGATGTTCCCGCGATGCTCGAAAATGAAATGCGTGACCGCATGCACGAGCCCCGGCTGGTCCGGGCAATAAACGAGGAGGACGGCAGTGTCGGGGAGCATCGTGGGGATTTTCCAGGTGCCGTGTGGCGCGTGCTGTCCGGGTGGTTGCCTCACTAGGATTTGAACCTAGACAAGCAGATTCAGAGTCTGCTGTGCTACCGTTACACCATGAGGCATCTTATCTCGCTCAAGGAGAGCGATTTGCGCGGCGCTCCACCAAGGCTCCACCAAGAACCACGCCAAAGTGGGGGTTGGTGGAGTAATGTGGGCGCGCGTGCATGGGGCGGAGTATGCTTGAGAAAATCGGGTTGCCAAGCGCTTTCACGGGCGGCTCGAAAATGGGCGGGATATGGCAGGCGGCGTGGGGACTTTTAGGGCATTCCAGCAGTTCACGGACCGATGCCGCGAAGAGACTCATTTTTTCAGTGCCGTTCGCTTCTGCCAGTCCGACAGGTCGTCCGCTGCCACCGTGCTACCCGCGAAGGAACGCGCTCATTGCAGGTTGCGGACCGCCACCATTGACGGCGGATTTGGAGGGCTGGACGCGGCCACGCGCCCAGATAACGGGCTTGTAGATGAAGCTGCTTTCCCGGAACGCGTAGAGATACCGTCACGCGACGATTTGAGCCGCGGCCGGGACTGGATGATGGGGCGGGTGATGACGTTGCCTGCGTGCTCCTGACTCTTCCCCGCGAACATGAACCGGGACACGCTGCGCTTCGCATTGATTTTCCCGACGAGAAACGAGGCCGTCTCGTGGACCTTGAATTTGCGCTGCGGGCCGCCTGAGTTGGGCCGTTCCGCGCCGTACGGCCCGTCGAGCTGTTTGAACACGACACCCTCGCCGTTTTCCGATTTGAGCCGCGCAAACATCTCCGCCGTCTCATTGGCAAGGCACGCCGTTTTCACCTCCATCGAAACCGCCAAGGGCTGGCTCCTCCTTGCCTTCATCCTCGACGCCTGCACGCGGCGCTGCGTGGCCCACCATTGCCGCGCGGAAATGCGCGAGAAACTCAGCTCCCGGAAGGGCTGGTCAATTTCTAGGCTCCGTTAACACTACCGCAGCGCTTCGACGATGAGGGCGAAGTGGATGAAGGCGGTAAACATCACGTCCAGTTTGTCAAAGCGGGAGAAGATGCGCCGGAAGCCCTTCAGCCGCCGGAAGAGCCGTTCGACTTCGTTGCGCCGACGATACATCGCGCGGTCATATTCCCACGGCGAAAGACGATTGGATTTGGGCGGGACGACCGGCGTGAAGCCCAGTTCCAGAGCCAGTTGGCGGGTTTCATCCCCTTCATACGCGCGGTCCATGATCAGATGGCATTCGGGAGGTGCCGTGCCGCCGGCACGGAGTAACGCACGTCCTTGCGGAGCATCGCCCGCATGGCCCGGCGAGAGCGCGAAGCTCATGGCGCACCGAGCATTCGCGGCAACCAGATGAATCTTGGTGGTCCAGCCTCCGCGGGATTTGCCAATGGCTTGCGGGCCGTTTTTTTTAAAGCCCCAGTCCCGTCGGGATGCACTTTGATGATCGTGCTGTCCAAGGAGACCGCCTCCAGTTTGAGCGTGATGATCTGCTCTTGCTGCAGGCGGGCAAAGACCCGGTCGAGCACGCCCGCTTTGCTCCAGCGGTTCATCCGCGTGTAGATGGTGTGCCAGTTGCCCAGGCGCTTGGGCAGGCCGCGCCATTTGCATCCCTGCTCGGCGACATGCAGGATCGCGTTAATGACCTCAAGGTTGCTCAGACTCACATTGCCGCGCTGCCGCGGCAGGCAGTCTTCGATCCGGCGATACTGGCTTTCGGTGATTTCCATCGCCCACTCTGCACACATCGGGCACGCCGAGTCAATTAGTGTTAACAGGCCCTAAATCCGCGGTTTTGCACCAACCGCCGTCTTGGACGGTCCGTTGCATGCCGGATCCATGAGCACGGCGGCGGTGGCGGCATTGCCTTCGCGAGCCCATCCACTCGGCAGCAGGACGGGCAATGCCTGCCCTTTGATTTTCTCCCAGAGGATTGCGGGGACTTGCCGGCACACGAGTTTATCGTAGTGCGCGCGTTTAATCGGTGTGGGCGCGCTCATGACAGCGACGCCCGGCCCACGGCATGGATTCCATTTTTTGCGCTCAAGCCGCAAACACCATGTCGGAAACCGTCGGAGAGTGCCGCGTAATATGGCTTCCGACCGGCGCGTATCCGGATGGAAGCCTCCCCCGCATTCGGTGTGATAAAAAACCAAACCGGCTGTTTTCAGGCTGGACGGTTGGCGCAAAAGCGCTATCAAAATGGGTTCAATTGTCGAAGTTCGTCGTCAAAACGTCCTAATTTTCACTCGTAGGGCCGCGCAATTCCTCTCCAACTTTTCGCGTCCCAGCTCAAAAGGCACCCGTAACACTCCGTATCTTTCAGATCCCCACTTACCGCAATGAATCCGATCCGCTTCCCATTCCTCCGCCGCAAAAATAGCCGCACGACACTCTTCTCGGGCCGCGGACGGATCCTCGCAGGCTCCGTCGCCCTCCTCGCGGCGGCGGTGGTACCGACGCCCGAAGCCAACGCTGTAATTTATTTCTGGGATTCCAACGGAGCGGGCACACCAGGCTTTACCACGGTGACTGGCGCGTGGAATGGCACGAATCTATTCTGGAACACCGATAGCACAGGCGGTGCAGGCGGCACCACCACTGCAGTTCCTACGAATGCGGATGATCTCAATATCACGGCGGGCACGACGGGCACGATCACCATCACGGGAACCGGCACGGGCAGCAGCTTGACCATCAGCGACAACGTGGCCACCATCATTACCGGCGGCACTCTCGCGCTGGGCGGCTCCGGCGTATCCGGGAGCGGCCTGTTTGTCACCAGTGCGGACAACGCGGCGACCACGATCGCCAGCGCGCTGACGCTCAATGTTGGAGCAGTGTCTCTCCAGAACGCCGGCACGGGCGTCCTTTCCTTCACTGGCGGCATCACCGGCGCTCAAGCGCTGATTCTGAACAACAACGGAGCAACGGCGAACGGCATCACCATTTCCACAGGCAGCCTGAACAACGGGGGCACAGTCACTAACTTCGGCACCGGGGCGGGGCTGACTTTGATCAGCTCAGTCATCGGCACGAGCGTGCTCGGCGTGGTGCAGAACAGTGCGACCTCGCAGCTCACCCTCAGCAATGCTGCCAACACCTTTACCAGCGCAGTAACGATCACCCAGGGGCAGCTCAACGCCACTTCCGTCACTGGCTTCGGGGCGATTGCAGCAACTAGCAGCCTGTCGGACTTTCCGCGCTACGGATTTTGAAATTGCGGGTTGAAGGAGGATGCCCGCGCGCTTCGTTTCGATTGATCACGACACCCCGATGCTCCTGCCGCCGGATTTGCGCGACTGGGTGCCGGAGGATC
>JBBSEI010000067.1:0-23609 GCA_038239865.1 Chthoniobacterales bacterium | reverse complement strand
AGCCGCTTGACGGTCTCCTCCTTCGCTCCGCCGTATTCCTGCCGCCACCGGTGGTAGGTCGGCGGGCTGACTTCCAGCTTCTTGCAGACTTCCTCCACGCTCTGGCCTCCGGCCAAAAGCGTCGCCGCTTCGCGCAGCTTCTTAATGATCTCTTCGGGTGTGTGTCGTTTGCGTTTCATGGTGAGAGTTCGGCAGCGCTATCGCGCCGCCAATCTCTCATAGCGCCTGGATCAACTTTCGGGGAGCAGGCCACCAGCGCCATCGCAAAGTATGGCGCGCAAGCGCGCCCCTATCTTGAGCAGATTCAAAAGATGCGCGACAAAGAAACTGACGATTCTGCCAAGTTTAACTTGGAGACAGCCATCAAGGCAATCCAAGCGCCCGCACCATCACCACCAGCGATTAAATAGCATTCCTATGCTTCCGGTAATGGGCTCTCTAACAAATCATCAACAAGCGGTTCTCCGAGGATCAGTCAAACGTGACCTGGCTCGAAAGAAAAAAAGACGCGAGCGCAACTTCGCTGAAAAAGAATGCAGGGGCGACAGGAAGCGGGGCGAGTGTTCACCGGTCCCGCAGCGAATGCTGTTTTAATCGCAGAGACTCGGAGGGTGGATGGAGAGTTCCGCGGCGGAACTCACCGCACCGGCGCAGGCCCGTCCCACATGGATTTGCCGGGCTGCGGGGTGAGTTGGGGTTCGGGTTCCTTGGGGCGGAGGAGTTGCGTGGCGAGCCAGAGGACGAGGATGCAGAAGAGGAGCAGGAGCATGATGAGCGAGCCGGCTTTGAGGGCTTCGAGCGGCTTGGTGTTGCGGCGCACGCGGCGCGGCGGGAGGTGGGAGGGGCGGCTCATTTTCGCAAGGGCAGCCAGGCGATGGCGCGCTCGATTTGCGCGTCCCAAAATGCCCAGTCGTGGCCGCCCTCAGCTTCTTCGTAGTGGTGCGCGTACCCGGCGGCTTCGAGGGTGCGGTGAAAGGCGCGGGTGTCGGGGATGATGTCATCCTCCGTGCCGCAGCTCAGCCAGATGGCGGGCTTCGGGCCGGGGCCGCGGGCGACTCGCTGCGCGAGAAAATGGAGATCGCTCGTGGTGCCGGCGGCGTCGGTGTCGGCCCCGGCGACGGAATTCCACTCGGCGGGGCTGATGCGCGAGCCGGTCTTGCCGGATTCGCGCAGGCGGCGCACGTAGTCGAGCGCGCCGCTGAAACTGGCGACGGCGGCGAACTTCTCCGGCTGCGCGAGCGCGAGCCGCAGGGCGCCGTAGCCGCCCATGGAAAGGCCGGCGGCGAAATTATCCGCGCGCTCGGCGGAGAGCGGGAAGAAGCGGCGCATGAGCGCGGGCAATTCCTCGCTGAGATAAGTCCAGTAGCGCGGGCCGCCCGCCATGTCCTGATAGAAGCTGCGGCCCGCGGCGGGCATCACGACGGCGAGATTCCGTGCGGCGGCGTAGCGCTCGATGCTCGTGCGGCGCGACCAGATGGTGTGGTCGTCGCTGAGACCGTGCAGGAGGAAAAGCGTGGGATGCAGCGTGCGGGGTGCATCCGCGGGGAGCTGCGGGAGGAGGACGTGCGCGGAGACGGAGAGCGCGAGCGTCTCGCTGAAGAAGTGGCAGTCGAAAAATGCCATCGTGCGTCAGACCCGCGCATTTTTCGCGAAGCCGAAGAAGCCGCGCTTTTTGATCAAATCGCAGACGGCCGCGGGCACCATGGCTTCCCATGAGGGGTCGCGGTCGGCGATGCGCTTCAGCACGTCGCGGCTGAAGATGGGGAGATACTCGGCCTTGAAATTATCCAGCGCGACGAAGCTGCCGCGGTCGTGGAGGTAGCCGTAGAGCTTCTGGAGTTCCGGCGCGGCCTGCGCGGTCTCGACGGTGGAGATGGTGCCGGTGAGCGGATCCTGCAGCGGATAAATGTAGAGCTTGAGATCGTTTTTGAAGAGCCGGCCGAAGCTTTCCAGGATGCCGCCGGGGAGCTGCGTGTAGTATTTTTCGTTGAACAGCTCGAGCAGCGTGGGAAGTCCGAGGACGAGGCCGATGTGCTCCTTCGTGATGCGCCCGAGATACGTGGCGAGCTTGAAGAACTCACTGTAGTCGCTCACGAGCACCGTCATGCCGCAGGCGCTGAGCACGTCGGCGCGCGCGAGGAAATCGCGCCGGTCCATCGCGCCGGTCTGGAGCAGATTGGTCATGGTGAGTTCCATCACCTGCACGACGTCCTTGCCGTTCACCGCGGGCTCGGCGGTGAATTTTTCGAAGGCGCAGCGCATCATGTCGAGGTTCACATGCGTGAGCGGGCGGAAGCTGCCGCGCTCGACGAGGACGGCCTTTTTGTAAAACACCTCGGCGGGCTGGAGCACCTCGCGATTCGGGCCGAACATCGCCGCGCCGCTCAGGCCGAGCTGCACGAGTTTCAGCGCCATGAGGCGGTTGTCCACGGTGCGGAATTCGATGCCCGAGAACTCGATCATGTCGATCTCGATGCGTCCGGTGGTGAGTCCGTCGAGCAGACTCTCGACGAGCAGCTCCGGCTCATGGTGGAGGAAAAAGCAGCCGTAGCAGAGGTTCACGCCGGTGATGCCGAGCGCCTCCTGCTGCGCGTGGTAGTCGGTGTCGAGCATCCGCACGTGGATGATGACCTGGCTGGTTTCGTCGTGCGCGTGGCTCTGGAATTTCACGCCGAGCCAGCCGTGGCATTCATTGGTGCCCTGATAATTGCGGATGGCGACAGTGTCCGCGAACGCGAAGAACGACGTGTTTTCCCCGCGGATATCCGCGAGGCGCTCGAGGTTCAGCGCATACTCGTGGTCGAGCATCGCCTGCAGCCGCGGGCGCGAGACGTAGCGCTCCGCGGTGCCGTAAATCGCATCGCTCACCGCCATGTCGTAGGCCGACATGCTCTTCGCCACCGTGCCGCTCGCGCCGCCGACGCGGAAGAACCAGCGGACCACTTCCTGCCCCGCGCCGATCTCGGCAAACGAGCCATACCAGCGTTTGTCGAGGTTGATGTTGAGCGCCTTTTGGTGCGTGTTTAGCTTTTCTTCCGGCATGGGGCGGAGGCTGCCGAAAAGTGGCGGCAGTTGTCGAGCGGGATGGCTGAGCGGAGCAGCGTGCGATTTACCCACCTCTGAGAGCCTCCGTACAACTGCTGAAACCGGCGCGGCGAATCCACACGATCCCGGACGCGCGCAGGAAAACGGGAGCGCACGCTTCCAGCGTGCCGCGTGCGGCATCCTTGCCGGACGCAGGGCGAAGGAGGCGGAATTTCCGGTGTGACATCCGAGTCGCTGCACCGAGGTGTAGGTCGGCTTCGCTTTGCGGCAGGATGCCGCAAAGGACACGCTGGAAGCGTGTGCTCCCGTTTTTCTCTCCGCTCCGCGCGCGGCGTGAGGCCCGGCTGCGGCGAAGGGTGCGGACTTACGCGATTCCTCCGCCCTTAGCTTCCCCTGTGAAAGGCGCTACCGCTCGAACGGATCCACCACGATCAGCTCGCCGCAATACATGCACTTCGTCCGCCCTTTGCCGATGATGCGGGCGCATTTCGGGCACGGCTTCGGCGGCGTCTGGGCTTTGCGGCCGTCGAGCTTTCCATCTTCCAAATCAATCGCCGTGATCTGCCGCACGATCTCCAGATCATCGAGCCCGTGCTTTTCCTGCAGGATGCGCCAGAGCGCCTCGGTGATGAAATACAGCCGCTCGATATCCGCGCGCATTTCCACCACATCGGCGTGCGGCTCCGCGTGCGACTGATGCAGCGGGAGCGGGTCGGGTGTTTCGAACATAGCGCGAATCAGGCGCAAGCCATGTCGGCGGCAAGCGTGCCCGCCTTCAGCACGCCGATGAACGGCAGATTCCGGTACTGCTCGCGGTAATCGAGCCCGTAGCCGACGACGAATTCGTCGCCGATGTCGAAACCGACATAGTCTGCGTCGAGTTCCTCCGCGCGGATCTTCGCCTTTCGCAGCAGCACGCAGATGCGCACGCTCAGCGGGCTCGCCTCCGCGTGCAGCCGGTGCCGGATGGCGTGCAGCGTGCGGCCAGTGTCGAGGATGTCGTCCAAAATGAGCACATGCCGGCCCTCGCAGTCCGGCAGCGAATTTTGATCGAAAGTGACCGTGCCGCTGCTCTCTGTGCCGCCGTGGTAGCTCGAGACGCTGATGCAATCCAGCCGCAGCGGAAGCTGGATGCGCCGCATGAGGTCGGCGACGAAAAGGATGCTGCCATTCAGCACCGCAATCACCGTGAGGTCGCGGCCATCGTAGTCGCGCGTGATTTGCGCGCCGAGTTCATCGAGCCGGCTCATGATCGTCTGCTCGTGGAAGAGCGTGCGCTCGAGGTCATTCAGCATGGCCGAGGTTCGTAGCCGCCCGCATCGGGAGTTCCGAGAGATTTTCGCCGGAAAAGGAAACGCGGCCCGGAGCACTGAGGGCGCTTCGGGCCGCGTTTTTTACTGGGGGGAAAGTCGAATGTTTTGAATAGGTAACACCTCGCACGGATGTGCCAAGGGAAATTATCACCGCACTTTCATCCGCTACGATTCGCGCCGGATGCGCAGCCGGAGTTGGCGCGAGAGGAACCACCGCACGGCGAGCATGTCGCACGTCGCCTTCCATGCGCGGCTGCCAAAGCCATACTTGCTCACGCCCGCCGTGCGCGGGCGATGATTTACCGGCACCTCGGCGATTTTGAAGCCGAGCCCTTTCACGAGCGCCGGGATGAAACGGTGCATCCCGCGGAAAAGAAACAGCGCCTCGCGGCACTCGCGGCGCATCACTTTCAGCGAGCAGCCCGTGTCATGCACGCCATCGCGCGTGAACCGGCTGCGGACGAAATTCGCGATGCGGCTGCTGATTTTTTTGGAAAGATTGTCCTGCCGCTGCTTCCGCCAGCCGACGACGAAATCACAGCCTTCCCGTAGTTTTTCCAGCATGGGCAAAATGTCCGCCGGATCGTTCTGCATGTCGCCATCCATCGTCACGAGGACGTCGCCCTTCGCCGCCATGAGGCCCGCAAACATCGCCGCGCTTTGCCCCGTGTTTTGGGCAAACTCGATCACGCGCACGCCCGGCCCGCGCCGGATGCGCTCCAGCGTTTTGTCCGTCGAGCAGTCGTCCACGAGGATCAGCTCGTACTCGTGCCCGCGCAGCGCCGACGCGAGTTCGTCCTGCAGCGGGGCGACATTGTCCTCCTCGTTGTAGAGCGGAATGATCAGGGAAAGCATCGCGCGGCGTTGTAGCCATGCCGCCGCGGATGGCGAGCGGCTTCGTGAAAATGTCGCGTCCCCCCGCGATCCGTCCCATTTCCGATTTTGAATTTGGAAACCATGAATCCATGAAAAGAACTGCACGCTGCGCGGCGTCGTTGCGTTCCTTTTTTCCATTCCTGGTTTCCTGGATTCCAAATTGGAACGCGACCGCGAGTCGCCCAGCCTTGGCAAACCCCGCCCGCGCGACTACCGCTTCCCGCCTGTGAAACACTTCGCCGCGATTTTCGCCGTCCTCACGCTCGCCTTCACCGCGCATTCCGCCGAGGCGGATTGGCCGCAATTCCGCGGTCCCGGCGGGCAGGGGATTTCCGAAGCGACCAGCGTGCCGGTCGAGTGGAGCGACACGAAAAATGTCGCGTGGAAAGTCGAAGTCCCCGGCAAAGGCTGGTCCTCGCCCGTGCTCGCCGGCGGACGCCTTTACCTCACGACCGCGATCGGCGACAGCGCGAGCGGCATCACGCTCCACGCGCTGTGTCTCGACGCAGCGGACGGGCACACGCTCTGGGACACGGAAGTTTTTCAGCCGGATGCCGCCGCCACCGCCGCGATGCATCGCAAAAACTCGCTCGCCAGCGGCACGCCGATCGTCACCGCCGACCGGCTCTACGTCCACTTTGGCCACATGGGCACCGCCGCGCTCGACCTCGCGGGCAAAGTGCTGTGGCGACAGGCCGATCTGAAATACCAGCCCGTCCACGGCAACGGCGGTTCGCCCATCCTCGTGGACGGCGCGCTGATCTTCAGCGCCGACGGCGCGAAAGATCCGTTCATCGTGTCGCTCGACGCCGCCACGGGAGCCGTGCGCTGGAAAACGCCGCGCAATTCGCCCGCGAAAAAACCGTTCTCGTTTTCCACGCCGCTCGCGATCTCGCTCGGCGGCAGCACGCAGATCATCAGCCCCGGCAGCGGATTCGTCGGCAGCTACGATGCGCACGACGGACACGAAATTTGGCGCGTCACCTACGGCGAGGGCTACTCCGTCATCCCGCGTCCCGTCTTCGCGCACGGGCTGCTATTCGTGAGTTCGAGTTTCGACAAACCGACGCTCCTCGCCATCCGCCCCGAGGGCGCGAAGGGCGACGCCACGCAGAGCAACGTCGCATGGACGCTCGGAAAAGCCGTCCCGCACAGCGCCTCCATGCTCGTCGTCGGCGATGAACTTTACTTTGTCTCCGACGCCGGCATCGCCTCGTGCGCCGACGCGCGCACCGGCGAGATCCATTGGGCCGAGCGTCTCGGCGGCGGTTTCTCCGCGTCACCCTTCTCCGCTGAGGGGCGCGTGTATTTTCAAAATGAAACGGGCACGACCTTCGTGCTCAAAGCGGGAAAAACTTTTGCGCTGCTTTCAAAAAACGAAATCGGCGAACCCACGCTCGCCTCATGCGCTGTGACGAACGGCGCGATTTTTCTCCGCTCGGAAAAATACCTCCGGAAAATCACGCGATGAGCGACCGCGTCGAAGGTCCGCGGCACGGTCGGATATCCTGGAGCTGGAACGGGGTTTTCACCGGCGAGCAGTCCCGGAAAATCGCGTGCGCGGGCGACTCGGACGAGACGCAGCGCGTCGCGTTCCCGGCGGAGGCGGGACGGCTGCAGGTGCGTTTCGATTTCGCGCCCGCGATGGGCGTGCTTGAGATCTCATCCGTCGTGCTCAGGCACTTGGCGAAAAGTGAGCCGCTCCTTGAGCTGCGGACTTCGGCCGATTGGAGAAAAATCGCGCTCCCACCGGGACTGGTCCGCGTCGCGGATTCGCCGGCGCTGCGGCTGCTCGTGCTCGATGCGGAGCCGCAACTGACCCTGCCCGCGGTGCGGGTGGGAGAAAGTGGTGGCACGATCGAATGCGAGATTCGCGCCCGGCTGCGCCCCGGCCTGCCCGCGCTCGCCGAGGCCACGCGAGAAGCCCGGATCGCCTCGCTGGAAACAACGGCCAGCAAACTCAGCAGCCAGCGACTCGCCGCGATCGGGGACGCCATCGCGCGCGCCATCGAAGCGGAAAAGTTCGCCGCGCCGCACGGGATCGGCAGCCTGCTGCGACCGTTGTTTTTTCGGGAGGGAAAACGCGGCAAAGCGCCGGAGTTTCGCTGCCAGATCGACACGCCCGCCGAAGGCAGCAGCGTGCCGCGCAGCGGGTGCATCGTCGGCTGGATTTTTAGCACGTCCGGGAGTCCGTTCTTCGCGGTTCGTGCGCGGACCGGCGAGCGCACGTGGAAGGGCGCATCCTTTCTCCATCGCCCGGATGTCGGCGAGGCCATCCCCGCGGCGGGCGACTGGTGCGGCTTTGAAATCGCGTACGAGTTTCCGGATCTCGGAACGCACGAAGTTTTCATCGAGGCGATCACATCGAGTGGAGTTTGGGTTCAGATCGCTCAACGTACCTTCACCCTCGGAGCGACGCCCGATCACGCGAAAGTCGGCTACGCGGAGTGGCTCGGAAAAAACAGCGCCGCGTCCACCCCCGCGGAGCCCGTGCAGGACGCGCAGGGGCCGCTCATTTCGGTGCTGCTGGCAGTGTCCGATCCATCGGAGGATTTCCTCCGCCGGGCGATCGACAGCGTTCGCGTGCAGACGTATCGCAACTGGGAACTCTGCCTCGCCGCCGCATCGACGCCGCCGCACGTGAGGCCGATGCTGGATGCCTTCGCGGCGTCCGATGCGCGGATCAAAGTCGTGCACTGCGAGAGCGCCGCACGGATCAGCGCGGCCTCAAATTCCGCGCTCGAACTCGCGACCGGGGAATTCGCCGCACTTCTTGCCGCGGACGATGAACTCGCGCCCACCGCGCTGGCGGAAGTCGCGAATGCGATCGCGCTCCATCCCAGCGCGAACTGCATCTATTCGGACGAGGACAAAATTGACGCCGATGGATCGAGGCGCGATCCGTTTTTCAAACCGGTTTGGCAGCCGGATTTTTTCCTCGGACAAAATTACCTCGCGCATCTCACCGTGTTCCGCACGCGCCTCATGCGCGAGGCGGGCGGCTTCCGTGCCGCCTGTGAGGGCAGTCACGAGTGGGATCTCGCGCTGCGCATCACCGAGCGCCTTCCGGAAGCGAGCATCGTCCACCTCCCGCGCGTGCTCTACCATCGCCGCGTCGAAGAGATTTTCGCCGCGACCGGCGCGAGCGAAAATGACGATCCGTTGGACGCGGAGCGCCACGCTCTCGCCGATCATTTGCAGCGCACGGGGCAGACTGCGAAACTCATCGCGCTGCCCGGCGGCTGTTGGCGCGTGCGGTACCAGTTGCCGGCCGAGCCGCCGAAAGTTTCCATCATCATCCCCACGCGCAACGGTGCGGAACTTCTGAGCCGGTGCGTCGAATCGCTGCTCGCGAAGACCGCGTATCCCGCCTTTGAAATCATCGTCGTGGACAACGGTTCCGACTCCGCCGATGCGCTCGCCTGCCTCGACGCGTTGCGGGGCAGGGGAGTGAAAGTGATCCGAGATCCCGCGCCGTTCAATTTCTCCGCGCTGAACAATCGCGCCGTCGCGCACGCGAGTGGGACGGTGCTCGCCTTTCTGAACAACGATCTCGAAGTGATCGGTGCCGACTGGCTGGCGGAAATGGTCAGCCAAGCCATCCGCTCCGGCGTCGGCGCGGTCGGCGCGATGCTGTACTATCCCGATGATCGCGTGCAGCACGCGGGCGTCGTCCTCGGCATCAACGGCAACCCGCATGCACCCGGCGTGGCGAGCCACGTCCTCACGCTGCTCCCGCGCGGGAGCGATGGCTGCTTCCATCACCTCCGGCTCGTAAAAAACTACACCGCCGTGACGGCTGCGTGCATGGTCATCCGCCGCGAGATATTCGAGCAAATCGGCGGCTTCAACGAAACCGATCTCGCCGTCACTTTTAACGACGTGGACTTCTGCCTGCGCGTCCGGGCCGCCGGCTATCGCAACGTGTGGACGCCCTTCGCCGAACTCTACCACCACGAATCCGCCTCGCGCGGTCGCGACACGACGCCCGAAAAAACCGCGCGCATCGAGCGGGAGAGCCGCTACATGCGCGAGAAATGGGGCGCACTCCTCGACAACGATCCGGCGTACAATCCCAACCTCACGCTCGTGCGCGGGGACTTCGGCCTCGCGTGGCCGCCCCGCCCCGTCGCTCCGGCCCGCGCGGGAAATCCCTTTCAGTCTGCGACCGCACCCGCTGGCTCGCCCACCGCTGCACGCTCATGCTGAACGCGATGCCCGCGGTTGCAGTGCCGCCGTATTTTACGCCGAAGACTCCGCCCGCAATCCGCCACAGTTCCGCGCGAAGTGCATTGGCTTGACACCCATTTGCCCGTCCACCCAAACATGAGCCCGTTTTGAAATCCCCATGAATCAAGCCGACAAGATCGAATCGCTCCGCCGTTTGCCGTGGTACTCGGTGGACCTGCCCGCGGCAGTCGTGGACGGCAAGGGGATGATCCATCCCGACGAGCGGAGGATGCTCTACACGCTCGCGCGCGATTATTTTTCCGGGGCCGGCCGCATCGTGGATGGCGGCGCATTTTTGGGAAATTCGTCGCTCTCCCTCGGCTTCGGGCTGCGCGATCGGGGCTATAAAAAGGAGCCGGTCATCGATGCGTTCGACATTTTCATCATCGATGACTATGGCGCGAAGCACTACTGCGAGCCGACCGGCTTCTTCGGCAAAAAAATCAAGGCGGGCGACAACATGCGCTTCATCTACGACCGAAACGTCGCGCCGGTCGCGGAGTACATTTCCGTCCACGAGGCCGACCTGCTGCAGACGCCGTGGACATCCGGGCCGATCGAAATCCTTTTCTCCGACATCTCGAAATCGTGGCAGTTGAACGATCACATCATTCGGAATTGGATCGCCGCGCTGATTCCCGAGACGGGCATTTTGATCCAGCAGGATCAGGTGCAGGAATATCACGTCTGGGTCGCCATCACGATGGAGATCCTCGCGGACTACTTCGAGGTCATCGACTACACGCCGTACAGCTCGATGGTGTACCGGCTGAAGTCGGAGATTCCCGCGCCCGTTTTGGAAAAGTGCATGAGCACCAACGTCACGACCGCGGAAAAGGAGCACTACTATCTGCGCTTTCTCGAGCGCTTCCGGCGGGTCGGCATGGGCCGCTACACCGGCTGGCATCTCGGGATGGTGGAGGTCGGGCTCGCGGTCACGTACGGGCTCGACATCGGCGATCGGGACAAGGCGCGCCACACGCTGCAGCAGTGCGAGGAGAAATTCCGAAACATCCCCGACACGATGAACCGGATCGCGGAAATCCGGAAGCAGCTCGCCAAAGGCTGACGCGGCCAATCGCCCGCGGACGCGAGAACTCGCTGGCGGCATTTCATTTCACCACTAGAACGTGCAAGTGCAACGCACTCCCAAGCATTCCCTGAAATCGAGGCTCGCCGCGCTGCTGCCGTTTCTCTTCCGGCTCCACGCCAAGACGCGGCGCGCGGTGAGAAATCTCCGCTCGCTCGGCGGCTTCGACGCGAAATTCTACCGCTCGCAATTGCCGGCCGGCTTCGTGGTGTTCGATCCCATCATGCACTACTGGGTCTCCGGTCGGGAAGCGGGGCTGCGGCCGCATCCATACACGGCATTCGAGGCCGGCCGCGGAGTGCAGCCGCGCATCATTTTTTACTCCGCCGAGCCAGAGACGCCGGGGCATGCGTATCGGGTGAAAATGATGGCCGAGGCGTTCACCGCGGGCGGATGCGAGGTCTGCGTGATCGGGCCCGCGCAAGCCGGCACGGTGCTGCCCGTCTTCGAGCGCGACAGCGTGCTCATCATCTGGCGTGCGCCGTGGGACAAAAAAATCGCCGCGCTCACGGATGCCGCGCGCCACGCCGGCGCGAAGATCGTTTTCGATGTGGATGATCTGATGTTCGATCCGAAGCTCGCGAAAATCGAAGTCATCGACGGCATCCGCACGCAGGGCTTGCAGGAGGATGGCATCGCGGAATTTTACCGCCGAGTGCGGCACACGCTGCGCGTCGCGGATTTTTGCACCTGCCCCACGCGCACGCTCGCGACGGCGATGCGGCGGCATCACCGCCCGGTGACGGTCCTGCCAAATGGCTTCGACGAAGCGACGCTCATCCGCAGTCGCAAGGCCGCGACGAGCCGCTGCGCGCAGCCGCGCGACGGCCGCATCCGGCTCGGGTACGCCGGCGGTTCGCGCACGCATCAGCGGGATTTTGCGAGGGCCGCGGGCGCGGTCGCGCGCGTGCTGCGCGAACATCCCGAATGTCTGCTCGTGCTTTTTCGCCTCCGCAAAGCGGACGGCGATGTGCCGTATCTGAACGTCGCGGAATTCCCGGAACTCAGCGGACTGGAATCCCAAATCGAATGGCGCGACCTCGTGCCGCTCGCCGCCGTGCCGGATGAACTCGCGCGCTTCGACATCAATCTCGCGCCGCTCGAAACCGGCAACCCTTTCTGCGAGGCGAAGAGCGAACTGAAATACTTCGAGGCGGCGCTCGTGAATGTGCCGACCGTCGCTTCGCCGACCGTCCCTTTTGTCGAAGCGATCCGCCACGGCGAAACCGGCTTTCTCGCCGCGGATGAAGCCGCATGGCACGCCGCCCTCACGCGTCTCGTCCGCGAGCCGGAACTGCGCGCATCGGTCGCGCGCAACGCATTCTTCGACGTGCTGTGGCGCTACGGCCCGGAGCGCAGGGCGGAAAGTGTCGCCGCTTTTTTGGAGCAGATGCTTGGCGATTTCCGCGCGGCCGCGCGTTCCTTTGAACTCGATGTGAGGCGCAAAGCGGCACCGCGCCGTCCGCTCCCCGAGGTTCCTGATTTTGAAGTGATCACCGAGGCCGGAGCCCGCGCGCAGAGCGACGTGGCGGTCATCGTTCCGCTCTACAATTACGCGCAGTTCGTCGAGGAGGCGCTCGATTCCGTGCGACTCCAGTCGCTCGCGTCGAAGGAACTGATCATCATCGACGACTGTTCGACGGACGACTCGCTCGAGGTCGCCCGGCGCTGGATTTCGAAGCACGGCAGCGCGCTCCGGTACGTCGCGCTGCTTCAGAACCGGACGAACTCCGGCCTCGCGCTCACGCGCAACGCCGGCTTCGCCTTCGCCGAGGCGCGCTACATTCTCCCGCTCGATGCGGACAATATGCTCCAGCCGCAATGCCTCGAGCGCTGCCTCGCCGCGCTCACCGAGAGCGGCGCGCAAATGGCCTTCGCGTCCATCCTCCAGTTTGGCGAGAAGAAGGCCGCGCTGAGTTCGACTTTCTGGCGGCCGGCGCGATTCGCGGGAGGCAACTACATCGACGCGATGGCGCTCATGCGGAAGAGCGCGTGGTGCGCGGTCGGCGGATACCGCCGCATGCGCACGATGGGCTGGGAGGATTTTGAAATGTGGTGCCGGTTCGCCGAGGAGGGATTCTGGGGCGCATGGGTGCCGGAGCAGCTCGCGCTCTATCGCGTCCACGGCGTCTCGATGATCCAGGTCGCGAAAAGCGCGGACGAGAAACGCCGCAATCTCGTGGCGGAAATTCGCGAGCTGCATCCGTGGGTGGATGACGCCGCGCTCGAGAAGATCTGGACGGAAGAACCCGCGGAGGAGGAGGACGAATCCAAAGTCGCGCACCCGCAAAAAATCGCGCCCGCGAAAACGCCCGACACCGTGATTGTGCCGGAAAAAAAAGTCGCCCCCGCGGAGAATCCCGCAGCCGCCTCGCGCACCTCACCGCGGCCGCGCGGCCGCGCGCGGCTGGAGGCACTCGTGCCGCTGCTGCGCTGCCCGCGGAGCGGGAGGCCACTGCGATTGATCTCCGACGAATGGCTGGAAACCGACGACGGCGCACAGCGCTGGCCGGTGAAGGACTGGCACCCGGTGTTCTTCGGCGAAGTCGGCGAGACGCGCGTCTTCTCCGACGCGCACCTGAGCAATCCCGTGCCCGGCGCGGCGCTCGCGCTCGCGGAAAATGCCGCCGGACCCGTGCTCAATATCAGCGCCGGTGGCTCGCACACGTGGCTCCCGAATTTGATCGAACTCGAGACCGCGATCTTCCGGAACACCGACGTGGTCGGCGACGGCCACGCGCTGCCTTTTGCCGATGGCGTGTTCGATGCCGTCCTCGCGATCAACGCCTTCGAGCACTACCGCGCGCCCGACAAGGCGGTCGCGGAAATCCTCCGCGTGCTCAAGCCCGGCGGCACCGTCTTCATCCACACAGCATTTCTCCAGCCGCTCCACGAGCCGCCGTGGCATTTTTTCAACTGCACCAAATTCGGCCTCCTCGAATGGTTCGCGCCGTTTTCCTCGGTCGAGGTCATCGTCTCGGAAAACTTCAATCCGATCTACTCGCTGTCCTGGCAGGCCTCCGATCTCCTCGCCGTGATGAGCGCCGAGCGCGGGGACAAGGCGGCGAAACGCGTCGGCGCGCTGACGCTCGATCGGCTCGCCACATTCTGGCGCGACGCGAAGGTGCGCGGCGACAAATCGTGGGAGGACTTCCGGCTCCTCTCGCAGCCGTCGCAGGAGCGGCTCGCCGCGGGCTTCCAGCTCATCGCGCGCAAACCGCAGGAATGAGCGGCCCGCGCGTCAGCGTCCTCATTCCCACGTACCGCTACGCGGGCTACCTGCGGGAGGCGCTCGACTCGGTGCTCGCGCAGGACTTCGCGGATTTTGAAGTGCTGGTGAGCGACGACTGCTCCGGCGACGGCTCGGCGGAAATCCTCCGCGAATACGCCGCGCGCGATGCGAGGATCCGTGCGCACGTGCAGCCGTCGAACATCGGCATGGTGCAAAATTGGAACTGGTGCCTCGCCCGCGCGCGCGGCGAATTTGTGCAGTTCGTCTTCGGCGACGATCTGCTCGCGCGGCCCGATGCGCTCGGGCAAATGGTCGCGCTGCTCGATGCGCATCCCGCCGCCGCGCTGGCCGCGTGCGCGCGAAATCTGATCGATGAAAACTCCCGCAGCGCCGGCACGCGCTCGCACCTCGGAGAGCCGGGCTTGCACGCGAGCGCGGACACCGCACTTCGGTGCCTCGCGGAAGGCAACATCATCGGCGAACCCAGCGCCGTAATGTTTCGTCGCAACGCCGCCGCGCGCGGATTTTCCGAAAGCTACGCGCAACTCGTGGACCTCGAAATGTGGCTGCACCTTCTCACGCACGGCCCGCTGGTTTTCACGCCGGAGCCGCTGTGCTCGTTCCGCCGCCACCCGCTACAGCAGACCGAGGCGAACAAGGAGACTGGCATCCACAACAGCGAGATCCTCCGCCTCGTGCTCGACTACGACGTGAGTCCCATGCTCGCCGGCTGCGACACGCGCGACGTCGCATTTCTCCGCCTCTACCGGAGCCGGAAAATCAGCCGCGGCGATCCCGCCGTGGCCGCAGCACGGCAGGCACTCATGGATCGTCTCGGCCGCCCGGCGTACTGCGCGCGCTGGCTCTGGAAAAAAATCTCGAATCCCTTCACGGCGATCCTGCGTGCGGCGCGGCGAAAGCAGACGTGACCCGCGCGCGAAGCGATCCGCCGCGCCGCTGTTTTCCGTCGCATCGGGCCAGCGTTCATCCTTAAATCCGCGCCCTTCGTTTTCACCGCCGGGCATCAGATGCCGAGGCGCGGCACCACTTTCATGACTCCCACTTCCATCCCATTTTCACCGGCCCAGCAAAAGGTCGTGGACTACTTCCAGCGGAATTTCGCCACCGGTCCCGAGCCTTTTGTCAGCGCGGTTTCGAGTGGCTGTCAGATGTATCAGTACGGCTTCCCGGACTGGCAGACGAACCCGCTGACGACGTACGTCTATTTCAGCGCGGGCTGTCAGATGATGCATGTGGCGGAATCCGCGTTGGCGAATGTCGGACGCAAGCTGGAGGACTGCCGCGCCATTCTCGATTTCGCCGCCGGCTTTGGCCGCATGACGCGCTTCATGACCAATCGCATCCCGGCATCCAAAGTCTGGGTATCCGACATCCAGCCCGAGAGCATGGCGTATCAAAAGGCGACCTTCGGCGTGGAGGCGATCGTCTCCAGCACGGAGCCCGCCGACTTCCAGCCGGGGCGCAAATTCGATCTCATCTTCGTCGCGTCGCTGTTCACCCACCTTCCCGAGCATCGCTTCCACCAGTGGCTGCGACGCCTCTGGGAATTGCTCGAGCCCGATGGCGTCCTCGCGTTCAGCGTGCTGGATCGATCGACTGCAAACCACCGCCTCGAGTACCGCGCGGGCGGCTTTTCCTACAATCCCGATGTGAGTGAAATCGGCTCGATCCCGAATGAGGAATACGGCTCGACAATCGTGACCGAGCGCTTCGTGGCGGAGGCGATCGAAGCCGCGACCCGGCGCCCGCTGCCGAGCCGCTGGTGGCATCGTCGCAGGACGGGACGATGGGAACTCATCCCGCGCGGATTGTGGCATCAGGACGTGTATCTGCTCACGCGCAAGCAGCTCGATCCGCCGCGCTGGGGCCTCATGGATTCGTATTCGCCGTTCACGGCGAATGGCGATCGCGTGACCGGCTCGGTTTACAACACCTTCGGTCGTGCCCCGGTGCGGAAGGTGGAGGTTCTTTCCAAAGGGGAGGTGATCGCCGGGACGGAACCGGGGACTCCGGGCTGGTCGGGCGAGACGCTGGCGTTCCCCTGCGGCGAACGTTTCATCGCGCCGGGATGGGGATTCCCGCTCGCGTTTTCCATCAAGCTGCCCCGCGCCGTCACGATCGAGGACGACATCGTCCTCCGTGCTTATGGCGAGCCCGGCCAGGAGCGGACCTTCCCCGTTTACACGCCCGCAGGCTGATCCCGCGACGAGGCGCGACCTCATCATTCCCGATGGTTTTTAGCTCACCGCTTTTCCTGTTTCTGTTTTTGCCGGTCGTGCTGACGCTCTGTACGCTCCTGCCCGGCATTCGCCTGAAAAATTTCGGCCTGCTCGTCGTCAGCCTCATTTTCTACGCGTGGGGCGAGTTCGGATTCATCGCGCTGCTCCTCGGATCCACGCTCGTGAATTGGTTCCTCGGACTCCGCGTCGATCGCGAGCAGGATCCCGCGAGGCGCAAGCACGCCGTGACGCTCGCCATCGTGCTGAACATCGGCCTGCTCGCGTTTTTCAAATACGCGAACTTCATCGCCGGCAACGTGAATGGCGGGCTCGCGGCGTTTCATTTTCCGGAAATCCGCCTCGGCGAGATCCGGCTGCCCATCGGCATCTCGTTCTTCACCTTTCACGCGCTCTCCTACGTCGTGGACATCTATCGGCGAAAATCGCCCGCCGCGCGGAATCCGGCCGACACCGCGCTCTACATTTTCTTTTTCCCGCAGCTCATCGCGGGGCCGATTCTGCGCTGGAGCGCGATCGCGCCGCAGTTGATCCGGCGCACGATCACGAGCGCGGGGTTTGCCGACGGCATCCGGCGTTTCGTCGGCGGGCTGGCGAAAAAGGTAATCATCGCGAATGCGGTGGCGCTGCCCGCGGACCAGATTTTCCAACTGCCCAGCGCGGAACTTTCGCCGGGGCTCGCGTGGTTCGGCGCGCTCTGCTACACGGTGCAGATCTACTTCGATTTCTCGGGCTACTCGGACATGGCCGTCGGTCTCGGAAAAATGTTCGGCTTCACGTTCATCGAGAACTTCGATTATCCGTACGTCTCACAATCCGTGCGCGAATTCTGGCGGCGCTGGCACATCTCGCTCTCGAGCTGGTTCCGCGACTACCTCTACATCCCACTCGGCGGCAACCGCTGCTCGGAGCCGCGAAATTGGTTCAACCTCCTCATCGTATTTCTTCTTTGCGGACTGTGGCACGGCGCGAACTGGACCTTCGTCGTGTGGGGCCTCTACCACGGCGTCTTCCTCGTGCTGGAGCGCACGCGCTTCGGCGCGCTCGTGGAAAAATTGCCGCGCGTGCTGCGCCACGGCTACGCGCTCCTCGCGGTGATCTTCGGCTGGGTGCTCTTCCGTGCGGATTCGTTCCCGCAAGCCACGGCATTTTTTGCGAACATGATCGGCCTCGCGCCGCACGGTGCCGATGTACAAATCCTCGCGCGCTACGTGAGCCACGAGGCGGTCTTCGCGATCGTGGCCGGCGCGATTTTTTCCATGCCGGTGTGGGCATGGCTGCGCCGGCTCGCCGCGCGGATCGCGGCACGGCTGCCGGATCCCGCGCGCGTCGCCGTCGTGTCCGTGGGCGTCACACTGGAGTGCGTGCTCGTCATCGGGGTGCTGTTCCTCTCATCGGTGTGGCTCGCGGGGAGCACCTACAATCCCTTCATCTATTTTCGCTTCTGAGCCATGGGAGGAGCGTCCGCCAGTGAAGTCTTCCAGCACCGCGCGAACATCGTGCTCATCGTGGCCTTCCTCCTCCTGCTGTGGATGCCGACCGCGGATGCCCTGCTGCACCTGGACCACGCGCCTGCGCCGGATGAGAACCGCGCCCTCGCGGAATTTCCTCAGTTCAAATTTCACGTGAACCTCCGGCACAACAGCGCATTGCTCGTCCGGTACCAGGATTATTTTAACGATCACTTTGGCTTCCGCCGTCTGCTCGTGCATCTGGCGCAGGAGTGGAAATGGGCGGCCTTCCGCGACATGCAGTCGGAAGCCGCGATTGCCGGCAAGGCGGACTGGCTCTTCTATTCCGATCGCCGGATGGTGCATGATCTCCAAGGCACGCATCCGTTTGACGATGCTGCACTGGCTCACTGGAAGACTCTGCTCACCGCCCGCCGCGACTGGCTGCGCGCGCGCGACATCCGCTATCTCCTCGTCGTCCCGCCGGACAAGCACTCTATCTATCCCGAATATCTTCCCGACTGGCTGACCGCCTCCACGCATCCGCCGCGGAGGATCGATCAGTTCTTTGCCTACATGAAGACGCACAGTGATGTCCCGGTATTGGATCTTCGTGATGCGTTGCTGGGGGCAAAGACGCAGGGACGTGTTTACTACATGACCGACACGCACTGGAATGACCGCGGTGCCTACGCCGCTTACAGGCAGGTCATGGATGCGATCGCGGCAACGGGCGGTGCGGGGACATTGCTGAGTGCCACTGATTTGGAGGAAAAAGTGGCGGACTCGCCGGGCAGGGACCTTGCGCGGTTGGTCGGACAACAGGCGAGACTTTTGGAAAAAGGATATCCTATTTTCGTGCCGAAGGCATCGCTGCCTCCACCCACATGCCGGATGGATGCCGCAGAGCTCACGACAAAATGGCTCCCCGGCACGGAGGCGTGCATCTACGAAAATGCGGCCCGGAGCGGGAGGCTCGTCATTTTCCACGACTCGTTCATCGCCGCGATGATCCCGTTTCTTAGCCATAGCTTCGAGCGTGTCGCCCTCGCGTGGCGTCAAAATTGGGACAAAGGACTGATTGAACGCGAGAATCCCGATGTCGTGATCGATGAGATGCTCGAGCGCCTTCTGATTTGGCGCGATCCGTTGGAACTCATCAGCGCCGATGAGCAGCCCGGGAGGGTGCTCCAAGGCAATTAATTCTGCGTCCTCGTATTCACTGATGAAAGGAGCGCCGACCCACGAAGTCCTGCAACGCCGCGCAAACGCCGCGCTCATCGCGGTGTTCGTCATCTTTCTCTGGATGCCGACGATGGATTCCTTCTTCCACCTCGATCCCACACCGTCGCCGAACGAAAATCGCATGCCCGCGGCATTCCCGAAATTCCGCGCAGACCTGCAAGGCATCCACGACTGGTTCACCGGCGTGAACGCGTATTTCAGCGACCACTTCGGCTTTCGCAAGCGGCTCGTTCGCTGGGAGCGCCGGTGGAAGTGGCAGGCTTTCCACGACGCCCACTTGGCGGCAAACGCGATCATCGGCAACGAGGGCTGGCTCTACTTTTCCGATGGACGCATGGTGGATGACATCCGCGGCACGCACCTTTTTTCCGATGCCGAACTCGAGGCGTGGCGCATCCTGCTCACCGGCCGCCGCGACTGGCTCGCGCAGCGCGGCATCCGCTACCTCTTCGTGATCCCGCCCGACAAGCACACGATCTACCCCGAGCATCTCCCCGACTGGCTCGCGAAATCCGCGAGGCCCGAACGCCGCATCCTGCAATTCACCGCCTACATGCGCGCTCACAGCGACGTGCCCATCCTCGATCTGCGCGGAGCGCTCCTCGATGCGAAGATGCGCGGCACTCTTTACCGGCAGACCGACTCGCACTGGAATCAGCTCGGCGGATTTGCAGCCGCCGCGGAAATCGCCCGCACGGTCGCAGGCCTCGGATTTCCCGTCGCGCCCGCGGCCCCGTCGGCGTTCGCGGTCGTTCCCGCAAAATTACCGCTCGGCGATCTTGCGCGCATGTTCGGTGAGGAAAACCGTTTCCCCGATCGTGCCGACCTCGTTTTCATCCCAGTCAAGCCGCTGCCTCCGTTCCAACTCCGGCCCGATCCCTCCTTGCTGGCAAAGAAATGGGTTCCCGGCACGGCGCCGATCGTGTCGGAAAATCCTGCTGCGCAGATCCGCGTGGTCATCTTCCGCGATTCGTTCGCCGACGCCTGCATGCCTTTCCTCGCCCACAGCTTCGGTCGCATCGTGTACCTTTGGCAGCAAAATTGGGACAAGCGCATCATCGACGTCGAGAAGCCGGACCTGGTGATCGACGAGATGCTCGAGCGCTTTGTCACGAGCCGCGACGCCGACGGCCTCCGGAAAAAGGACGAGCAGCCCGAGGTGCAGTCGCTCGCCGATTGGTGAATTTGATCCTCAGGCTGCGCAAAGGGCGGCACCCGCTGCGGGGCTAGCGCCACTCGTGCTTCGGGTATTTGCGCGACAGCTCCGCCTTTAGCTTCGGATAGCTCTCCTTCCAGAAGTTCGCGAGACTCGTCGTCACCTGCACCGGCCGCTGGTTGGGCGCGAGGACTTGGATCACCAGCGAAACTTTTCCGCCCGCGACCCGCAGGTCGCCGTCCACGCCATAGAGATCCTGGATGCGCGCCGCGAGTGTGGGCGGACCGCTTTCCGCATACGTGATTTTCGCGCGGCGTCCGCCGGGCAGGTCGAAACGCTCGGGTGCCATCCGGTCGAGCAGATCGAGCTGCGCGGCGGAAAGCCACGACTTCACCACGGGCCACACCGCGCGATCCTTGATTTCGCGATAGCTCATCGCGCCGAGGCAAAGCTGATCGAGCAGCGTGCGCCGGTCGGCCTGCGTGAGCGGCGGCAGTTCGTATTCCGGGCACCATTCGGCGAGACGATTGAGGCGGACGATCCATTGCTCGACGTCGAAGTTCCAGTTGTCGAGCGGGCAGCGCCCGGCCTCGATCTCGGCGGCGAGCAGCGACGCGGCCTTCTCCTTCGGCACGTCGTCGCTGCGCTCCGCGCGGATTTCCAGATCGCGGAAACGCGTGACCTTTCGCGCCATCACGCGGCGCTGCGTGGAGTCGTACGCATACTCGGCCGATTGCCCAAACGCCTCCGGGAACAGTTCCATGAGCCACTCCTCCTTCACCGCCGTCGCGAGCGTGAGCAGCGTCTGCACATCGTCGCGGCTCTCGACTTCGCGCACCTCGCTCGCGACGAGCAGCGGCGCCTCCTGCACCACACTCTCCCGCGCCAGCACGCCGCGCCGGCCATGGACGAGCTGCACGCGCAGCGTCCCGCGATCCAGTCGCACGCCGACCTGATCGGGAAATCCCGCGAGGATGCACCGCGCCGTGTTTTCCGGGCTCGGGTCGCGCGACTCGGTGTCGAGTTTTTCGTCGCGCGCGATTTGGAGGAACTGCTTGGAAAGTGCGAGCGCCTCGCGCGCGGCGATTCCATTCACGCCGAGCGGACGCAGCCGCTGCGGATTAAAATTGGAAGTCTCCGCGAGCCGCAGCGCGCGCAGCAGCACGAAGAAATCGCTCGTGCCATCGCCACCGAGCAAATCCTCGCGGTCGTTCTGCTGCTGCTTTCCCTGCGCGCGATGGAGGATCGGCTTCCCCTGCGTGATCGCGGCGACCTGGCAGATCGTCGGCACGCATCCGCGCTCGTGCGCCGCAAGCAGCATGCGCGCGTAACGCGGGTGGGCCGGGAACGCGAGCATCCGCTGGCCGAGGTCGGTGATTTGCCCTGTGGTGTCGGTCGCACCGAGATCGAGCAGCAGCGTTTCTGCGCGTTCGAGCGACTTCGCCTCGGGGGCCTCGAGCCAGCGGAAATTGGCGACATCCGTCACGCCGCCTGCCTTCAGCATGAGCACGACCTCCGCGAGATCGAGGCGCTTCACCTCGGGCAATTCCTGCGCTGGCCGATCCGCGTGCTCATACTCCGTCCACAGCCGCAGGCACACGCCCGGCGCCGTGCGGCCCGCGCGACCCGCGCGCTGCTCGGCGCTTGCGCGGCTGATGCGCTCGATGAGCAGCGTATTGATGCCGCGATGCGGATCAAACCGCGCGATGCGCGCGAGCCCGCTGTCAATCACCACGCGCACGCCATCGATCGTCAGTGAAGTCTCCGCGACATTCGTGCTCACGATCACCTTGCGCTGGTCGTAGCGCGCGACCGCGGCGTCCTGCTCATTCGCCGGAAGCTCGCCGTGCAGCGGCAGGACGATGAAATTTTTGCCGACCGCCGACGCCCGCACGGCGGCGATGGTGCGCGAGATTTCATACGCACCCGGCATGAAGATGAGCACGTCGCCGCTCGTGCGTGGCGCGAGGTTCTCGAGTTCGTTCGCCGCCGCGTCCCACACGGGAAATTCATCCGCACGAATCGACCGCCCGAGGTATTCCATCTCGACGGGAAACGTTCGTCCCGCGCTCGTGAGCGTGCGGCTGGGCGCGAGGTATTTTTCCAGGACGCCGGTTTCGAGCGTCGCGGACATAACCAAGAGCTTGAGGTCAGGCCGCTGCTTTTCCTGGAGTCCGAGCGCGCGCGCGAGCGTGATGTCGCCGTAAAGGTGCCGCTCGTGGAATTCATCAAAAAGGATCGCCGACACGCCGCGCAGCGACGGATCGCCCAGCATGCGCCGCAGCAGAACGCCCTCGGTGACAAACAGGATCCGCGTGCGATCCGACGCCACGCGGTCGAGCCGGATCTGGTAGCCCACTTCATCGCCGAGCCGTTGCCCGCGCTCGGAAGCCACGCGCGCCGCGAGCATCCGCGTCGCGAGTCTCCGCGGCTGGAGCACGATGATCTGCCCGTTTCCCACGAGCCCGCGGTCGAGGAGGATTTGCGGAATCTGCGTGGATTTCCCCGAGCCGGTCGGCGCCTGCAAGATGAGGCGGTTGTCCCTCGTCAGCGCCTCCACGACGGCGGATTCGAGTTCGTAAATCGGCAGGTCAGCTTTCGGCACCGGTGCGCTCTACACGCTCGCCGTTGCTCCGCAAAGGGAACTCTGGTTGAGGGCTGTTTCCTACCTTCATCTCAGGTCATCCTGAGCGAGTGAAACGAGTCGAAGGATCCCGTGGAATTGCCGATGATCTCCAGAGTTGTTTGATCGCCCGTCGTGGATGCGGCGGGATCCTTCAGTCGCTTAGAGCCTGTCATGCACTTTGGTGGCGCTCATGCGCTGAGGGCCAAAGGCCTGCAAACATGCCAGCCCAGGGCAACGCCCTGGGTCGTGGGAAACAAAAAAATCAAAGCCCTGAAAGGGCGGCCTCATCTTGTCGCGCCCCTTCAGGGCTTTGTCCTTTCTCGATCCGAACCCAGGGCGTTGCCCTGGGCTGGCATGGTTCGCACCGTTGGTGCTTCAGAGGCATCACGCCCTCAAAGTGCATGACAGGCTCTAGGCTCCCTCAGGATGACCGCGGTTTTGAAAGCGAGTTGCCGCTGAACTCCAACGTGATGTGCGTGCGCTCCGCTGCGTCGCACTCAAAAAAGACCGGCTTGGGCATCCGATGGTGCTGAAGCGACTCCGCCGAGCATCGCGAGAAATTCGTTTTCACTCAGCACGGTCACGCCGAGCGATTTCGCATCGTCCAGTTTCGATCCCGCGCCGGGGCCGGCGATGACGTAGTCGGTCTTCCTGCTCACGCTGCTGCTCACATTGCCGCCGAGGCCGCGGACTTTTTCCTGCGCCTCGCTCCGGGCCATGGATTCGAGCGTGCCGGTGATGACGCACGTCTTCCCCGCGAACGGCGAATCCGCGGCACTTCCACCACCGCCGCGCGGGTGAATGGACAACTGCTTCAGCCGCTTCAGCACGCCGAGCCCGATGTCGCTCGCAAACCATGCAATCACTGCGCGCGCGGCGACCGGTCCGATGACGAGCACCGCATCGCGGTCGTTCGGGTTCTTCTTTTTGGACGGCTTCGCAAAAACCGCTGCGATCAGCCGCCGCCCGACTTCATCGGCTTCCTCCTTCTTCTTCGCTTCGCGGAGGCGATCCAGTTCGACGACATCGCGCAGCAGAGCCGAATCCGCGACGGCCGCGAGGTCGTCGTGAAACTGTGCGAGATCGT
>JBBSEI010000066.1:0-23707 GCA_038239865.1 Chthoniobacterales bacterium | reverse complement strand
CCAGCACTTGCAACAGCACGCGGGAGGCGAATGCACAGTATCAGCGAAACCGCCGGGTCAGGACGGAACTCCAGACCCTCGTGCTCGATGCAGCCAAACGTGCCGGGATTGACATTCCTGCGCGGGTACGTCGGGTTCTAGAAATGCGCAATGCTGCCGGCGCATCCGCGAAGTCTGCCATTCGTTGAGGCCCTGCAATGCTCCGCCTCGAAATCCCCGATGATTTGCTGGTCCGTGCCGTCACGGATGCCGTTGCGCGGCATCTCGGCAAGATCAACGAATTCGCTGGATATGTGGATCTCAAGGGCGCATGCTAATTTCTCTCGGCAGGCGAAACGCAGTTCAAAAAATGGGTCAAGCTCGGCGTCATTCACCCGCGCAAAGTTAGCACGCATCTCGTTCGCTTCAGCATCGCGGAACTGCGTGATTTCATGGATGGGTTCAAGATCCAGTCACGGGCTACGCAACAATTGAAAATCCTTTCGACGCCGCATTGACGGCATCAGGCATCAGCGTGAACCATTCTTTGGCCTGCTGCTCAGTGACAAGTTCCCTATAGTTGCGGAACAACATGGAGGGCGAGTTGCCCATTTCCAGGGCAACACGGGCAGCGTCCTTTACGTCGGCGAGGCGGTAGCTGGCGTAGCTGTGCCGCAACGCATTCGACTTCCACTTGAACTTGATCGTCTTGTCACCGTCCCTCATCCCCGACTTGCAAAATGCAGATCGGCAGCGCTCGAACGGGGTGTAGCTGTGGAACGGCAAGATTCGACCCGTATCCTTGCGAAGAGGATGAAGCCACTCACGGAGCACAGGGAGGATTGGAACCAACCGCCGCGATGCGGTCTTTGCTTTGGCCGCTGCAATCTCGATCACATTTTGATGAAATCGGATGTCTTGCCATTCGAGCCGCATGACCTCCTGACTTCGCAGCCCAGCAAACGCACCGAGCAGAAAGAATGGGAGCAGTGGCGGCGGAGCGAACCTGAGCAGCGTTTCCAGTTCCGCGGGCTTGTAGATTTCAATCGCACCTTCTTTGACCCGGATCTCCGCGATGTCGTGGATTGCGAGCGGTTCGTGACGGGACAGGTAGCGCTTGGATTGCGCGAACCGAAACAACTGCTGCAAGGCGCTCCGGTAATTGTTTTTCGTGCGAGAGGCAATCTTGAGCCGCTTGAGCCAGGATTCGATATCGCCGGGTGTCACGCGGTCGATTGGACATGGGAAATCAATTGCGAAGCGATTCAGCCGAGACCGACGATCCTCCAGATGCCTTTGACTCACACCTTCGGCGATCTTCGTTTCGAGCAATTCCTGAACGATCTCCGCGACCCCTTTGGAAATGAAGTGCGCCTTTTTCGTCTTCAACGAAATCCATTCGTCGAGAGCGGTCAGCAGTGGAACCCCGTGCTCTGCGACTTTATCTTTTGCCAGTCGGTATTCCTCGGCTTCAGCCATCGAGAGGAGGTCTTCGCCCTGACGACCCGCAGCAACTTGGGCGAGGAGCTTTCGCGCTACGAGCTTGGCAGCGTCCAAAGAGGTCCGAGCGATTCTTTTTCGACGACCTCCAAGCGTGGCATCGACGCAGAATCGCCCGTCTGAAAACTCGTAGATGGGAATCGCGACGCTGCCGTCTTTCACCTCGTGATGCTTCTTTTTCACGTCACACAGTCTGAATGCCTGTCACGTTTCTGTCACGCGGAGTCCAAAAACGGCACAGCATCCATGCAGGGCTTTCGCTCTCAACGCTTGTATTTAAGCCAGTCCGCACACTTTTTAAAAGTGGCGGAGCCTACGGGGCTCGAACCCGCAACCTCTACCGTGACAGGGTAGCGCTCTAACCGATTGAGCTAAGGCTCCTCAAAGAAGGGCGGGGAAGATAACAATGCGCCTGCGGGCGGGCAATCACTTTTTTCTCCCCGCAAAAATCGCGCGCACGCGGATGGACTCTGCGCCGCGTGCCGCTATGGGTAGCCGGATGCAATCGGGATTCGATGTGGTCATCGTCGGCGGCGCTTTCTCCGGCGCGGCGACAGCGCTGCTGCTAAAGCGGCGCAGCCCGGCGCTGCGCGTGCTGATCATCGAGAAATCGGACGCGTTCGACCGGAAGGTCGGAGAGAGCACCACGGAGGTCAGCTCGTGTTTTCTCACGCGCGTGCTCGGGCTCACAAATTACCTCGGGCATCATCAGCTCGCAAAGCAGGGGCTGCGCATGTGGTTTGCGCGGACGGAGGACGAGTCGTTTGACGAATGCGTGGAAATCGGCGCGCGTTTCAACGCGCGGCTGCCGGGTTTTCAAGTCGATCGCGCGACGCTGGACGAGCATCTCCTGTCCCTCGCCGTCGCCGAGGGCTGCGAGCTGTGGCGTCCGGCGAAAGTGGTGAAAGTGCAACTCGGCGGCGCGGGGGGCAATTCGCTCGAAGTGGTGACCGGCGGCGAGACGCGCGTCGCGCTCGGGCGGTGGATCGTGGACGCGAGCGGGCGCGCGGCGATCATCGCGCGCAAGCGAGGCTACCTTGAGCCGATGAAGGAGCATCCGACGAATTCGCTCTGGGCGCGCTTCACCGGCGTGAAGGACTGGGACGGCAGCGAGCTGCGCGCGAAATATCCCAAGTGGGCGGACGCGACGATCGCCGCGCGCGGCTGGGCGACGAACCATCTCTGCGGTCCCGGCTGGTGGGCGTGGATCATCCCGCTGAAAGGCGGCGATGTGAGCGTGGGCCTCGTGTACGATGAGCGGCTTTTTTCCCCGCCGGAAAGTGGCACCATCGGCGAACGCATCCTCGCGCACTGCCGCGCGCATCCGATCGGCCGCGAAATTCTCGGCGAAGCGCAGGCGATCGAAGGCGACGAGCGCGCGTATTCGCAACTCCCGTATCGCGTCACGCAGGTGATGTGCGACGGCTGGGCGTGCGTGGGCGATGCCGCGGGTTTTCTCGATCCGCTCTACAGCCCCGGCCTCGATTTTTGCGCGTTCACCGCGCAGTCCGTCGCCGCGCACGTGGCCACCGCGTGCGAGGGAAAATCGATCGACGTGCGTGCCTACAACCGCCGGTTTGCGTTCTGTTTTCAGAGCTGGTTCGACTGCATTTACCGCGACAAATATTTCTACCTCGGCGATGCGGAACTCATGGCCGCGGCCTTCCTGCTCGACATCGCGGCGTACCATCTCGGCCCGGTGAAACAGGTATTCTCCGACCCGGCGACGATGTTTGAAAAATTCCCGTTCGACGGCCTCGGCGGACGCATCGCCGCGAAGCTGATGTCCTTTTACAACCGCCGCCTCGTCGCGCTCGCGCGCAAGCGCATCGCCGCCGGCACCTACGGCGAACGCAACGCCGGCTGGCGGCTGCTCGTGCCCGGCTTCACGCCCGAGCCCGGCACGAGCGGGCGGCTCCTTTTCACCGGCATCCGCCGCTGGCTGTGGCTGGAAATCAAAGCGCTGTGGCTGCGGCCGAAAGCGAATGCGATGCCGGTCGCGGGGACCGCAGGCGAGCCGGCGAAGTAGGCGGGACTCCTGCTCGCGCCTGCGTTTCATCCCGCTCCGCCCTAGCTTTTTCCGCCGAAGCTGATTCTCTTGGCCGCTCCTCATGCCGGCCAAAAGCAAGCTCCTCGTCGTTGATGTCGCCGCCCTCGGTTGGAATCTCGTGTCGCATTTGCCCGAGTTCCGCCCCGTGCAGAGCATCTTCCCGGCGGTGACCTGCCCCGTGCAGGCCGCCTTCCGCACCGGCACCACGCCCTCGCAAAACGGCCTCGTCGCGAACGGACTCTTTTTTTCCGATCTGCGGAAAGTGATGTTCTGGGAGCAGAGCGCATCGCTCGTCGAGGGGCCGCGCATCTGGGATGATTTCCGTGCGCGCGGGAAAAAAGTCGGCCTCATGTTTTGGCAGCAGAGCATGGGCGAGGCGGCGGACCTCATCGTCACGCCTGCGCCGATCCACAAGCACAGCGGCGGCATGATCCAGGCGTGCTACACGCAGCCCGCCACGCTGGAGGCGCGCATCACCGAGCGCGTCGGCCGCCCGTTCAATCTCATGAACTACTGGGGTCCGCTCGCGAATCACAAGTCCACCGACTGGATCGTGGAGGCGACCTGCGCCGTCATGGAAATGGACGACACCGCGCCCGATCTGCTCTGCACCTACCTCCCGCATCTCGACTACGATCTGCAGCGCTACGGCCCCGTGAGCCGCGAGGCGGATGCCGCGCTGAATCTGCTCCTCGGCTATCTTGAACGCCTCAAGGCGAAGGCCGCCGAGTGCGGCTACGACTGGCTCGTCTTCGGCGACTACGCGATCGAGCAGGTGCGCGACGGCGCCGTTTTTCCGAACCGCCGCCTCCGTGAAGCGGGCCTCTTCGGCACGCGCGCGATCGAGAAAATGGCGTACACGGATTTTTTCACGAGCCGCGCGTTCGCCGTTTGCGATCACGGTTTTGCGCACGTCTATTGCCGCGATGAGGAGTCGAAAATCGCCGCCATCGCCGCGCTGCACACGCTGCCCGGCGTTGCCGAAGTCTGGGACAAGGCCGAGCAGGAAAAGCACGGCATCGCGCACCGGCGCAGCGGCGATCTCGTCATCACCGCCGCGGAGAGTTCGTGGTTTGCGTATCCGTGGTTCGAGCGCGACGAAGCGCCCGACTACGCGAGCCACGTGGACATCCACAACAAGCCCGGCTACGACCCGTGCGAACTTTATTTCGGCTGGCCGCCCGGCACCGTGAGCTTTGACACAAAAAAAATCCGCGGCACGCACGGCAGCAACCGCACCGGCATGGAAGTCGCGTGGGCGTCGTCCTTGAAAATCCCGCAGCTCCCCGTGACGCAGCTCGACCTCGCGCGCTTCGTGCAGTCGTGGATGGAGGCGCGGCAGTGAGCGGCATGGACGGCGAAAAAACGCGCACCATCGCGCAGCGCATCGAAGTTACTTGGGAATTCCCCGTGACATTCACGCACGGACTTTTCCGCACGGAAAATCGCGTGCTCGCGGACACGATGCGCCGGCTCGGCGAGCAGCGCCGGCACCGCGCGCTGGTCTTCGTGGACTCGCACGTCGCTGCCGCACGACCGGAACTCGTGCGCGGGATCGAAGATTATTTTGCCGCGCACGCCGCGCAGATCGAACTTGCGCTCACGCCGCGCATCGTGCCCGGAGGCGAGGCGATCAAGAACGACTTCGCGCTCGTCGAAGGCTTCATGCGGCTGATGCTCGAGACGCATATTGATCGCCAGTCGTTCATCATCATCGTCGGCGGCGGCGCGGTGATGGATGCCGTCGGCCTCGCCGCCGCGCTCGTGCATCGCGGCCTGCGGCAGATCCGCGTGCCCACGACGGTGCTCGGGCAAAACGACGCCGGCGTCGGCGTGAAGAACGGCGTGAATTTCATGGGCGGAAAAAATGCGGTCGGCACGTTCGCACCGCCGTTCGCCGTGCTGAATGATCTCGATTTCCTCGTCTCGCTCCCGCAGCGCGACTGGCTGTGCGGAGTCGCCGAGGCGTGGAAAGTCGCCATCATCCGTGACCGCGAATTCTTCGACTGGCTCGTGGCGAACGCGGCGAAATTTCCCGCGCGCGACCTCGCCGCGATGGAACATCTCGTCTATCGCTGCGCCGAGGAGCACCTCGAACACATCCGCGGCAACGGCGATCCCTTCGAGTACGGCCGCGCGCGCCCGCTCGATTTCGGGCACTGGTCCGCGCACAAGCTCGAGCTCATGTCCGGCTTCCGCATCAGCCACGGCGAAGCGGTCGCGTTCGGCGTGCTGCTCGATTCCAGCTACGCGCGGGAGAAAAATTGGATCTCCGCCGAGGAATTTGCCGCGATCGATCGCGGCCTGCGACAGAGCGGATTTCCCCTCGTGCACGACGAGGCCTTCGCGCGCGACGCCGCGGGGCAGCTCGAAATTTTTGCCGGCCTGCGCGACTTCCGCGAGCATCTCGGCGGCGAGCTGTGCGTCACTTTTCCGCGCGGCATCGGCGCGCGCTTTGAAATGCACGAGATCGATCTGCCGCTCATGCAGCGGTGCCTTGAAAACTTGCCGCGGTCGTAGCACTCCTCCCCCAAGTCCCCATGATTCTTCAGCACCAGCCGCCGCTCCATCTCACGTATTGCCTGAACATTCATCCCGGCGAGACGTGGGCGGAAAACCTCGCCGCGATCCGGGAAAAAGCCGCGCGCGTGAAGCAGCTCGTCGCGCCGGACCGGTGGTTCGGCCTCGGCCTGCGGCTGAGCGCGCAGGCGGCCGCGGATCTCGCCGGCGACCCGGCTTTGCGCAGCGCGGCGCTCGATGTTTTCGCCGAGCACGGGCTGTATCCATTTTCCGTGAATGCCTTTCCCTATGGCCAGTTCCACGCGGGCCCGGTGAAGGAAAATGTGTACGCGCCCGACTGGCGTTCCGACTCGCGCCGCGAGTACACGATGCAAGTCGCGGACATCCTCGCGGGCTGGCTGCCCGAGGGCGTGGATGGATCAATCAGCACGGTGCCGGGCTCGTTCAAGGAATGGATCACCACGCCGGAGCACCAAGTGAGGATGGCAAAAAATCTCGGCGCGGTCGCCGCGTACCTCGCCGCGCTGCACGAGGACACGGGGCGGGAAATCCACCTCGGCCTCGAGCCCGAGCCATCGTGCTTTCTCGAGACGACCGCGGAGACCGTCGCATTTTTCCGCGATGTGCTGTGGACCAGCGGCGCGGAGGCCGTGCGGAAAATCCGCGGCTGCGATGCAGCGCAAGCCGGCGAAATTTTGCGCAAGCACATCGGCGTCTGCTTCGACACCTGCCACGTCGCGCTGCAATTTGAGGATCCGCTCGAGGCGCTGCGCACGTACCTCCGCGAGGGCATCCGCATTTCCAAGGTGCAGCTCAGCGCCGCGCTCATGACCGGCGGCGACTACGATTCGTGGGGCGGGCTGCTGCCGTACGCGGAGGGTGTTTATTTGCACCAGGTGAAAGGGCGCACCGCCGCGGGCGAAATCCGCTCGTGGACCGAGCTGCCGATCGCGATCGCGGATGAGAAAGGCCGCGCCGGCGTCGAGGAAACGCGCGTGCATTTTCACGTGCCGCTTTTTTTCCAGGGCAACGGCCCGCTCGCCAGCACCGTGTCCACGCTCACGCCGGATTTTTTCCGCGAACTCCGCCGCGGTGCGACGAGCCACGTGGAAATCGAGACGTACACTTTCGACGTGCTGCCCGAGGATGTCCGCCCCGCCGACGTCGTGCGGAGCATCTCGCGCGAGTTCGCGTGGGTCGAGGAGCACCTGTAGCCGCTCGCTGCGGTGGAAGGATTTCCGGCATCCGCCGCGCCGTTCGTCCGCTCCTATTTTTGCCATGAGGGAAGTTGCGAAACGCCCCGCACGATGCGGTGGCCGAAGGGCAGAATGACCTTGCCGCCGCGAAGTCAAAGCCCGTAGATTTTTTGCTGTGATCGCCGAAATATTTCCATCCACCGACGATGACGCGCGCATCGCCTCCGGAGGGGCGAAAGAGCGGCGGCGCAGAGGTCGCGCGCCCGTCTTGCCGTCCGCATAACGATGGGAATGGAAGAACTGCCGTGGACCGGTGAACGGTTGGTGCCGACGCTCGCGGGCGGGATCGCGTGCGAGCATTTGCACCGGTACGCGATGGCCCGCGACGCGGTGGCGGGGAAGGACGTGCTCGATATCGCCTGCGGCGAAGGCTACGGGAGCGCGCTGCTCGCGCAGACGGCGAGGAGTGTCACCGGCGTGGACGTGGATCCGAAAGCGGTCGCCCACGCGGAGGCGAAATACGGCGGGGCAAATGCGCGCTTTCTCCACGGCGAATGCGTCGCGATCCCGGTGGGCGATGCGTCGGTGGATGTCGTGGTGAGCTTCGAGACGATCGAGCACATCTCGGAGCACGAGATTTTTCTCTCGGAAATCCGCCGCGTGCTGCGGCCGGGCGGGCTGGTGCTCATTTCCACGCCGGAGCGGGAAAATTACGACACGACGCAGACCACGGCGAATCCGTTTCACGTTCGCGAGATGTCGGGTGAGGAGTTCCACGCGCTGCTGAAAAACCGGTTCGCACACGTCGCGCTTTTGTCGCAGCGCTACCTTTCCTCCTCGGTGATTTTGCCGGAGGCGGCGGAGGTGAAAGTTTCCGCGGGCATGTTTTCGGGGAACTATTCGGCGGTGGATTTTTCCGGCCGGCTGCGCACTCCGGTGTACTTCATCGCGGCGGCGAGCGATGCGGCACTGCCGAGTCTGAAGGCGGGCGTTTTCGAATTGGTGGATGGACCGGGGAGCGCGCCCTTTGTGCCGAATCTGCAGGTCTTCGGCGACACGGGCGCGGGCTACGACGAGGCCCTCTCCGTGCGCTGCGCGCTCGCGGGCGGGAACTGGCAGACACTCAGGATCGGCAACCTGCAATCGCTCCACCGCTGCCCGGATCGCATGCTGCGCATCGATCCGCTGAACACGAAGGGAATGATCGTGATCGCGAGCATCCGCATCATCCGCGACGCGGACGGAGCGCCGCTGCATGTCGCGGATTCGGAGGCGGAGTTTGGGAAAATCCAGTGCAACGACGCGCTCATCCCGTGCTGGCACGAGGGGCACCTGAACCTCGTCAGCATGGGCTTCGATCCGCAGATTTATCTGCCGCCGTTTGGCGATCTCGGCCCGGATTCCTGCACGCTGGAGATCAAGCTGAAATTTGAACTCGGCGGCACGCCCACGCATCCCTCCGCGCAGATGCCCGCTGGCGAGGACGCGGACGATCCGGCGATCCGCGGGCTCCGGAGTGTCGTTTCGTGGACGGCAAAGCAGAATGAAACGGCGCTGCGCGTGATTCGCTCGGCGGAGGAATGGCAGCGGCGGTCGTGGTTCCGGCGTGCCTTTCGCCGGTGGAAATCACCGCGCGCAGAAGCCGGGCAGATCGGTCTTTTTCCGCCATCCACGCTTGCGCAAAATGAGCGCGGCACGGACGCCGGATCGGAAAAACCCGGCGCGAACGCCCTGCCAAAATTTCTGACCGCGGGTCGCGAGAGTGCCGTGCGCATCGCGGCGAAATGGGGGCTGACGCCGCACCTCCGGCAGCTCGAGCACGACGCGCGAATCCTGCGCAAGGCGAAGCTTGTGCTCGGCCCATGGTACTGCGCGCAGCATCCCGAAGTCGGCTTGCGCCCCGGCGACGCGACGCTCCATTTTCTCCGCATCGGCGCCGCGCTGGGGTGGAATCCGAACCCGTGGTTCGACACTGCGTGGTACCTCGATCAGAACCCGGACGTCGCAGCCACCGGCGTGAATCCCGCCATTCACTACGCCGAGAAAGGCTGGCGCGAAGGGCGCGATCCGCATCCGGAATTCCGCATCGAAAAATACCTCGAGGCGAATCCCGACGTGAAGCGCGCCGGCGCGGAACCGCTCGCGCACTACCTCTGCGACGGCATCCGGGAAAAGCGGCCGCTCGAGCCGCCCTGCCTCATCACCGAGCCGCCGCGCGATTTCGCCGTGCCGTTTTCCAAGGAGCCGGAAAATTTTTCCGGCTGGCCGCAGCCCGATGTCCGGCTGCTCGCTTTTTTCCTGCCGCAGTTTCATGCGATTCCGGAAAATGATCGCTGGTGGGGCGAAGGATTCACCGAGTGGGTGAATGTGAAACGCGCGCAACCGCAGGCGGACTGGCACTATCAGCCGCACGTGCCGCACGCGGATCTCGGCTGCTACAATCTCGAAGACCCGGCGGTGATGGAGCGTCAGGTGGCCATGGCGCGGCACTTTGGCATCCACGGATTTTGCTTCTACCACTACTGGTTTGCGGGGAAGCGCCTGCTCGAGATGCCCGTCGATCGCCTGCTCGCGACGGGCAAGCCCGACTTCCCATTTTGCCTCTGCTGGGCGAATGAAAACTGGACGCGCCGCTGGGATGGGCTGGATGCCGAGATCCTGATCGCGCAGGAGCATTCGGCGGAGGACGATGTCGCCTTCATCCGCAGCATCCTCCCGGCGCTGCGGGACCGGCGCTACATCCGCACCGGCGGGCGGCCGCTGCTGCTCGTCTATCGTCCGCTGCTGCTGCCCGATCCCGCCGCGACTTTTCTCCGCTGGCGCGAGGTGTGCAGAAAAGAGGGCGTCGGCGAAATTCACCTCGCGGGCGTGCTCGGCGCGAACTTCCTGGACCCGCGTCCGCTTGGCCTGGATTCGGCGGTCGAGTTCCCGCCGAACAGCAGCGCTTTTGGTACTATCGAAGGCGTCGCGCAGTGGATGAGTCCGAAATTCGAGGGCATGTGCTGCGACTACGTGCAGAGCCTGTCATGCGCGATGAAGCAGCCCGCGGCAGAGTTTCCGACCTTCCGCACCGTGATGCCGGCGTGGGATAATTCCGCGCGGCGCGGCGATCGCGCGGTCATTTTTGGGAACTCGAATCCAAGCCACTATTTCCGATGGCTGCGCTTCGTGATCGACCAGACTCGCCGGCAGAAAAATGGCGACGAGCGGATCGCATTTGTGAACGCGTGGAACGAGTGGGCGGAAGGCTGCCACCTCGAGCCTGACTCGAAATACGGCTACCAGTCGCTCAACGCCACGCGCGCCGCGCTGCTGCCGCCGACCGCGCATTTCGCCGAGCCCATCCTCGTGATCGGCGCAGATGCCGGAGGCGCGGATGCACGCGAGCACCTCCTGCCGCTGCTCCGCGAGTGGAAAAAGGATCGGCGTTTTCCCTTCTGCCTGATCCTGCTCGGCGGCGGCCCGCTGCGCGCGGAATTCGAGGCCTGCTGCCCGACGCTCGTCCTTGCTGACGCTCCCGGTCCCGAAAAGGAGAAGGCTGCGCTGGACATCTTTTTGGTGAAACCGCCGCGGCTCGTTTTTGCGCGCACGATCGTGGGCGGTGTGCTGCTCAAGGAACTGAACCGCTTCGCCGCGTCGATCGTCACCGAGGCGGACACGCTGACGAAATCGATCGAGCACGGCACGCACGCCAGCGTCTCCGTGACGGAGTCGGACCGCCCGCTCGTCACCGTCATCCTCCCGAATTACAACCACGCTCCATTTCTGAAACAGCGGCTTGATTCCATCCTCGCGCAGGGCATCGGCGACTTGGAAATCCTCCTGCTCGACGATGCCTCGACCGACGAGAGCCGCACGATCCTCGAGGCATTTGCCGCGACGCAACCGCGCGCTCGGCTGATCTTCAACACGGCCAACAGCGGCTCCACTTTCAAACAATGGCGCAAGGCGCTCGGCCTCGCGCGCGGGCAATTTGTGTGGATCGCGGAGTCCGACGACAGCGCGGAACCCGGCCTGCTCGCCGCACTGCTGCACAAGCTCCGCCGCCAGCCCGACGCCGCGTTCGCCTACGCGCAGTCGCGCATGATCGACGACACCGACCGGAGTCTCGGGCTGCCGATCGAATGGACCGCGGACATTTCCGCGACCCGATGGCTCATCGATTTTGCCGGACCCGGCCGCGAAGAAATCCGAGAGGTGCTCGCGATCAAGAATTCCATCCCAAATGCGAGCGCCGTGCTTTTCCGCAATTTCAACGGCATCGCGGATCTCGTGGATGACACGATGCGCCTCTGCGCGGACTGGCTCTTCTGGGTGCGGCTGTGCCGGCGCGGGGGCATCGCATTCGACGCCCGCCCGCTGAACCGCTGGCGCCAGCGCACCTCGAACGCGCGCACGCGCCCGCCCGGCGAAATCGAGTGGGAGGAAGGTTCGCGCGTCATCGCCGAATGCGCGCAAGCGATCGCCGCGGTCCCGGAGGACGAGTCGAAGATGCTGTCCTCTTTTCGCGCGCGCTGCGAGGCTTGGACGAAAGCTGCCCTGCAAACTTCCTGATCTGTGAACCTGCTCAACACCCAAAGAAAAATCGCCCTCGCGCGCGTCGCGAACCGCTTCGTAAAATTTGGCCGCAAGCTGCTCGGCATGCCGATGCGCGCCGAATTCAAGCGCGGCGGTCTCCGCTGGATGCTCGACCTCAACGAAGGCATCGATTTTTCGATCTTCCTGCTCGGCTCGTTCGAGCCGGATGCCGTGCGCTGTTTTGAAAAGCGCGTGAAGCCCGGCGATGTCGTGCTCGATATCGGCGCGAACATCGGCGCGCACACGCTGCGCCTCGCGCATCTCGTCGGGCCGTCTGGCCGCGTGCTCGCCTTCGAGCCGACGGCATACGCTCATGCGAAGCTGCGCGCGAATCTCGCGCTGAATCCCGACCTGGTGCTGCGCGTCACCCTTCGCCAGCTCCTCCTCATGGACTCACCCGGCGCGGCCGTCCCGGAAACCATCTGCTCCGGCTGGCCGCTCGTCCACGAAGCCGGGCTGCACCCGGACCACCTCGGCAAGCCGCATTCCACCGAGGGCGCGGGCTGCTCCACGCTCGACGAAGCGGTCGCCGCCGCCGCCGTCGCCACGGTCGCATTCATCAAGCTCGACGTGGACGGCCACGAACTCTCCGTGCTGCGCGGCGGCACCGCGACGCTGAAAAAATCGCGCCCGGTCATCCTCGTCGAGCTGTGCCCGCACGTCTGCACCGAGCACGGCTACCCATTTTCCGAACTCGTCGCGTGCTTCGCCGGCCTCGGCTACGGCTTTGAAAGTTTCGACGGACGCGCTCTTCCCGATGACCCCGCCGCGCTGGAGAAATTCATCCCTGAGCGCGGCAGCATCAACGTCCTCGCGATCCCGCGATGAAGGAACTCGGCCAGCACAACGTCGAGATCCACGAGAACTCCGCCGCGTGGCAGCGGAAGCCGCTTCTGCGCGACATTTACGACGCATTCTACCGTCGCATCGCCGCAAAGCTTCCGCCCGCGGATCTCGGCCCCGTCGTCGAGATCGGCTCGGGCATGGGGAATGTGAAACGCGTGATACCGCACTGTATCACGACCGATCTTTTTCCAAACGCGTGGCTGGATCGGCAGGAAAATGCATACGCGCTCAGCTTTGCCGATCAGTCGCTCGGAGCCGTGATCCTCTTCGATGTTTTCCACCACCTCCGGTATCCCGGCACGGTGCTGCGCGAATTGCACCGCGTGCTCAAAGTCGGTGGCCGTGTCGTCCTTTTCGAACCGGACATGAGCGTGCTGGGACGATTCGTGTACGGCAAATTTCACCACGAGCCGCTCGCCCTCCGCGACCAGATCACGTGGGAGGCTCCGTCGGATTTCGAGCCGCAAAATCACGGCTACTACGCCGCGCAGGGCAACGCGTGCCGCATCTTCGTCCGCGGCGAAAGGCCCGGCTCACTTGATGGCTGGAGGATCGCGCGCGTCGAGCGCCATCCCGATCTGAGCTACGTGGCCTCCGGCGGTTTTGCCGGTCCGCAATTGTATCCGCGCGCGCTCCTGCCGTTGGCGCGTGCGGTGGACCTCGTCGCCAGTCCGCTGCCGGGCGTTTTCTCCACCCGCCTCCTCGTCGTGCTCGAAAAAAATGCAAACTAACCCCCCGGAAATCCCCGAACTCACCCGACGCCACATCGAGCGGATGGGCGCATTCTTTGACAAAGAGGCCACCGGCAAATCCGCCGCGAGCACGCAACTCCACGAGCTGCTCGCGCGCTACTACGCGCAGATGATCCCCGAAGGCGTCTCCGTCCTCGAGATCGGCTGCGGCGACGGCACGCTGCTCGCGAAGCTGCCCGGCCGCACGATCACGGGAGTGGACATCTCCGAAAAGCAGCTCGAACGCGCGCGCGCCGCCGTCCCGCAAGGCCGCTTTCTCAAACAGGCGGGCGAGGCGCTGCAGCTTGACGGCACGTTCGACTACATCATCATTTCCGAGACGGTGAATCTCGCGGCGGACGTGCAGCAAATTTTCGAGCAGGCGCTGAAATTCGCGCATCCCGGCACGCGGCTGATCCTGAATTTCTACAGCTATCTCTGGCGTCCCGTGCTCACCACCGCGACGTGGCTCGGCCTGCGAAATCGCTCGCCGGAAAGCAACTGGCTGGCCTTGCCGGACGTCGCAAACCTGCTCGACCTCGCGGGCTGGCAGCTTTTCGAATCGCAGCCGCGCATCCTCTTTCCCGCGGAAGTCCCCGTCGTGAGCACATTGCTCAACCGCTTCCTCGCGCCGCTGCTTCCGTGGTTTTGCCTCACGACTTTTTGCGTCGCGCGTCCGCGTCCGCCGCAAAAGCGCGACCGCGAATATTCCGTCTCCGTCATCGTCCCCGCGCGCAACGAATCCGGCAACATCAAGGACATCGTCCGCCGCACACCGGAGATGGGACTCGGCACCGAGATCATTTTGATCGAGGGAAACTCGACGGACGACACGTGGGAAAAAATCCAGTCCGTCGCGAGTGGGAACCACGGGCGGAACATCAAAGTGATGAAGCAAACCGGGAAGGGAAAAGGCAACGCCGTCCGCGAGGGATTCGCGGCCGCGTCCGGCGACATCCTGATGATCCTCGATGCGGACCTCACCGTCCCGCCGGAGGAACTGCCGAAATTTTACGAAGTCGTCGCCTCGCGGCACGGCGAATTCGCGAACGGCGTGCGGCTCGTGTACCCGATGGAAACTGAGGCGATGCAGTTCCTGAATTTGATTGCCAACAAGACCTTCGGCATCATTTTTTCCTGGCTGCTCCTGCAACCCGTGAAGGACACGCTCTGCGGGACCAAGGTCATGTTCCGCGCGGACTATGATCAGATCGCGCGGAACCGCGCCTTCTTTGGCGACTTCGATCCGTTCGGCGATTTCGACCTGCTCTTCGGCGCGGATAAGCTGAACCTAAAGATCGCCGACATCCCGGTGCGCTATCGCGACCGCACTTATGGCAGCACCAATATCCATCGCTGGAGCCACGGATGGCTGCTGCTTAGGATGGTGATGTTCGCTGCGCGAAAGTTGCGCTTTACCTGATGTCTTGCGCATCGGGCTTAGTCTGGGAGATATGACTGCGCCGGAGCAAAGCCCCTTCATGAAGCATGGCCCGGCCATCGCCTTATTAGTGCTGCTCGCGATTCTGGCACTGGGCATCCATCGCAAAAGTTCCGCGACGACGGTGCCGCCGTTTTTCGACAGCCTGAGTTATTACACAAAATCGAAGCGGGTGTGGGAGCAGCTTCATCAGAAGGTATCTCTCCGGCGCACGCTAAATGTGGAGCCGGTCGTCCGCCCGCCGGGTTGCGCCCTCATCAGTTACCCATTCGGATTTTCCGCCGACTATCACGGCTTTTATTTCCGTACCATCTTTGTCCCCATCGCCCTCTGGGTGCTCGCGCTTTGGCTCATCGCGCAGCGGATGATTCCTCCTGGAGCAGATCGGTGGACTGCGGCCTGCCTCATCGGCGGCTTGGCCTCATTCTCGATGTTCTATCACTTTGATAATAACCCGGCGCTCGATGCGACCTGGGGATTTTGTCACACATGGGGCATGCAGGATGGCGTCATCGCATCGCTGGGCGCGCTCGCCACGGCATTGGTCCTCCTCAGCGCGCGCGCGCAAAGCGTCGCCCTCGCCCTGGCGGGAAGCCTCGTCGGCGCGTGGACCTTGCTCATCAAGCCATCCGGCATGCTCGTGATGGCGCTCGTCTTCTGGACGTGGCTGATCGAGACGGCGATTCGCCATTGGCCGTTAAACCGCGCATGGAAAAACGATCGCGCTTTCCGGCGCTACACATTCGCAGCTGGCAGCGTGCTCTTGCTGGTTTTCGTCTCGGTTTTTATTTCGTGCATCCGGTCAAAGTATCTCTCGGCGGAGAATTGGAAATACATGTCCGGCGCAGTCAAAATCCTCTATTCCAGCCTCGGCTCGGCGCTCTCACTCAGTTCGCTCGATTCCTGGATTTCGCCGACACTTGGCTGGCATTGGTTCATCCCACTCGCTCTCGCTGTCATCGTACTTTGTTTCACCTGGATCATCCGGGGCTTCCGCGGAAGGTGGGAAGCAGACGACCTGCGCCTGCCTGCGGCATTACTTGGGTTGGCGGGAGCGTTGTATTGGTGGTTTTTCATGGCCGGTCTGCAGGTGCGGTATTTGTTTCCGTTTATCCTCATCTTTCTCACCGCGATTTTTCCGTGCTTACTTGGACTTATCGCCGACCTACCGCGATGGTCACGCCGCGCGCTGAGGACTCTTTTCCTCACTCCCGCGATCTTAGTTGCGGGTGCCGTCCTGGCCAGGGAATGTCCGGTGCGAATGCAGCACGCGCTCGGCATCAGTGTCACAGCCGGCGGTTATCAGGATGAAGTGCAAATCGGCAATGTGCTCGTGTCCGAAGCGCGCGCGCGCCAGTCCGCTGTCATTGTCTATTCCTTCGAGGCCGACGTCTCCGCAGGGATCATTCACGGCGTCGGTGAAGTTGCCAATCTCGCCGCGCCGGGACAAGCCGGCGTGCATTGGTACTTTGCGTTCGACTGGACGCGCGGTTCTCTCATCCGGCGCACGGATATCCTTAATTCCGGCTACGTGCTCTTCCGTCCGACCGGCAATGCGAAGGCATTGCTCAGTGTGATCGATGTTACCGACGCACGAGCGGAGGCCGCCACATGGGTCGCATGGTTTGAGGAACTTGATGAGAGCGCCGGAGTGCAAATCATCGCGGGCAACTCCCTCCGCCTGCTGCGGATCGTGGATCGACAAAAGCTGAACGCCGCTTTTGAGAAACTGATCGCAGCGCACCAATGGAGGGAGCTTTTCAGAGCGGAGAACTCCCTCACGGCTGTCTCCGCGACGGCTCATAAGTTTGCCGCGAGCAAGGATACGCTATTTCACGCATCCGCCGATCAGAATGCCGCCAGCCTGCGTCCGAACTCCAGCTTTTCCATGGCGACTGAAGCAGGTCGGATCCAGTTACGGGTGACCGGCACCGAGCCCGCACTGCAGCTTCCGGCTTTGGACGTTCCCGCCGCGCATCATCTCATCGTTCGCCTTCGTCTCACCAGCCCGGAACCGAATCGCATTGAGATTCGTTACGCTGCCGAAGGCGCGGAAGAATCAGGTGCGAAGCACGCCGTCACGCAGGAAATTGCGGTAGGTGAGAACGAACTCTACATCCTCGTTCCGTGCGAAGCAGGCCGCGTTCATCTTACCTTGCACCCGGCGGCGTGGGTGGATGCACTCGCCATTGAGGACATTGAAATCAAAGCGCTCCCGCAATAGTTCATGAGACACTCATCTGCATTCCAGCACTACGGGCCTCCGCTGCTGTTGCTCATCCTGCTGGTGGTTATTGGCTTCGGGATTCATCGGAAAAGCGCCGTCACGGCGATTCCGCCAACGCATGACAGCTTCCACTATTACCTGAAATCCAAGGGCGTATGGGAGCAGCTCCGGCATGGCGCGATCCTGAATACGCTCAATGTCGCCGAGCCGGTGATGCGGCCTCCGGGTGGTGTGCTCGTCAGCTACCCGTTTGGATTTTCAAAGGACTACCGCGGGTTCTTTTTCAGAAATGCGTTCATGCCAATTGTGATCTTCGCGTCGGCGCTTTGGCTGCTGGCTCTGCACTTCACCGTCCCCGGCAGGCAGCGCTGGATGGCGAGCGCGTTCATTGGAGGGTTTTCTTCCTTCTCCATGTTCTACCACTTTACCTTCAACCCCGAGATCGATGGTCGCTGGGAATTCTATCATCCGTGGGGAATGCAAGATTGCCTCCTTGCTTCGGCGGGAGTCCTGGCAACGGTGTTACTCACGCTCAGTGCCCGCAAGCGCAGCTTGCTGCTCTCCATCCTCGGGGCCGTGGTGGGTTCGTGGATGCTTTTGATCAAGCCGGCCGGTGCGCTCCTGATGGTCTTGGTCTTTTGGCTGTGGATCGCGGAGGTGCTTATTCTCCATTGGCCATTGAGAAGAGCGTGGTGCAATGATCGCGGTTTGCGACAGTATATTGTCAGCACCAGTGTGATCATCGGGATACTCTTTTCGGCGACAGTTATTCTGAGCGTCAGCACCAAATACCTTTCGGCCGAGACCCGATCTCTCTTCACAAGCGGGTTGAAGCTCGTGCTGGATTTCACTCATCCGCTCTCGCCCGGCTTAATGAATCAATTGGTCCTTCCGAGTTTGGGCTGGCATTGGTTTGTGTTTTTGGTCGTGGCGATCGCTGTCCTTGCAGTCACGCATTTCCGGGATGCGGTAAAAGGCTGCGCGACTCCGGAGAACTGGCGTCTTCCTGCCGTGTTAGTCGGGTTTTCCGGAGGACTCTATTGGTGGATATGCACAGCGGGGCAGCAGGTCCGGTACTTATTTCCTTTTCTCCTCATCTTAGTCGCCGGGATATTGCCGGACCTCCTCCTACTTACGCGCCGATTTCGGCTTTGGTCGTGCTGGGTGCTTGGGCTCGGCAGCTTGGTTCCGACGATCCTAGTGACCGGACTTGTCTTCGCAAAACATCCTTCATTGGAACTTCAGCGTGCGATTGGCGTCAGCGTGACGACGGACGGACTGAAGGAGGACGCGGCGATCGCGAGCCATGTCATGGCGGACGCGCGGGCACGGCAGACTCTCACTTGCGGTTATCTGCTGACGGATGATGCGTCATTCGCGGTCATCCACTCGATCACGGAATTGGAACGCTCGCTCGAGCCGGACAAGCCATTTGTGGCCTGGTATGCATCGTGGGATTGGCAGCGGGGCTTTCTGGTGAGTCGCGCGGAGTTACTCCGTTCCAGCTATGTGCTGTTCCGGCGTGCGACTGCGAATGCGGATGCCATCCTGAAGCAGGAGGATCTCACCACATGGACATCGGAAGCGGCGTTCTTCAAGGTGTGGCTGGAACAACTTGGGGAGCAAGACGGAGTCCGGCTGGTCATGCGGGACAAGCTGTGCCTTTTGGAAATCGTGGATTGGCTGAAATTCGATCACGCGTTTGAAAGCATGATGGCGGGGCGGAAGTGGCGGGACGCTTTCATCGCGGAAAACGCACTCAAGCCCACCTCGCCGCCGGTTCAGCTTTTCGGCGCGAGCAGAGAGACGCTTTTCCACCTTTCGCCGACGGAGGACTTCGGCGGGCTCCGCGCACGTGGAGGGTTCACGTTGTCGCGGGAACCCGGACGCATCGTGGTGCAAGCTTCCGACAACGATGGCGCGCTGGAATTTCCCCGGATCGAGGTGCCGGCGGATCGCCGGCTCATCGTCCGCGTGTGCGGCGAAAGCCCGGTCCCTTGCGCCATGGAGATCCGCTACGGTCTGGAAAAGCAGGACGGTCCCGCGACGATGCGGGCCGTCGCGCAGGTGATGAGCGCGGGAAGGAACGAACTTTATTTCCTCCTCCCGTGCGAGGCGGGGCGCACGCTCATCACGTTGCATCTTCCTCCGTGGGCGGGGCGCGTTTCGCTGAGCGAAATCGAAGTGCGGGCGATTCCGAATGACTGAACGCGCGCCGATGCACCGGACCGGCCTTTTGGGAATTGACCCTCCGCAGCGTTTCACGGAACTCGGTGGGAACTTATGACATCCGAGACGAGACGTGTGCGCGGCTGGAGGCGGAAACTCGCCCGCTGGCTGAATCCAAACGCCCGCGAACCGGCGGCGGCTCCGGCGTCTTCCGGGATTTTCCAAAATGAAGGCACCTGCCCGTGCTGCGACCGGAAGACCACATTCGTCGCGAACCATGCGTGGTATCGCGATCACTATGTGTGCTCGGCGTGCGGGAGCATTCCGCGCGAGCGGGCGCTCATGTTTTGCATCGAATTGTTCCTGCCAAAGTGGCGCGAGGCCGTCATCCACGAGTCTTCACCGGGCGACCGCGGGGCTTCGCTGAAGCTCCGCGCGGAGTCGCGGTCCTACATTGGTTCGCAATTTTTTCCGGGCGTCGCGCCCGGCGAGATCCATCAGGGCTGGCGCTGCGAGGATCTTGAAAAGCTGACCTTCGCCGAGGCGAGCATCGACCTCCACGTCACGCAGGATGTGATGGAGCACATCTTTGATGCCGCGGCGACGTTTCGGGAAATCGCGCGGACGCTGCGTCCGGGAGGGATGCACATTTTCACCACTCCGCTGGTGAACAAGGAGCGCCCCACGGAGGTCTGCGCAAAGCTGAAGCCGGACGGCACGGTGGCGCATCTCCGCGAGCCGGAATATCACGGCAATCCCGTTTCGGAAAAGGGTTCGCTGGTCACGCACCGCTGGGGCTACGACATTTGCGATTTCATTTTCCAGTCCAGCGGGCTTTTCACGGAGATGGTGTACCTCGACATGCCCGAGCACGGCATCCGCGCGGAGTTCATCGAGGTGCTCGTCACGCGCAAGCCGCGCTCATGAAGCCGGCGGATCGATCATAAGGCAGATCCCGCGCAGGGATGATGACGCTTGTCTCGCCCCGTGGGGGCAAGCAAAGTCCGCCAAACAAACTTCGCCAAACATGTACGAATTCTTCGGAGCCTACCTGCGGGAAATAGAACGAAAAATCCCGACCGCTCTGCCGGCTGAAATCCCCGGCCTGTTTGAAGGGATACCCATCGATTTATTCGGGCGCTTATACCTCCATCCTCCCGCGGATTGTCCCAATATCCGGGCGTTTCTTCCCGGCATGCCCAGTGAGGAGGTGCAGCGGAATTGGGCGGGCGCGGACAGTTACACGCTGATGCTTCAGTCCCTGTCCGCCATCAAGACCATCGTGCCGCGTTACGAACAAGTCACCGGGAGAAAGATCGGGGACGCTACGATTTTGGACTTTGGCTGCGGCTGGGGACGGCTGACCCGGCTGCTCTACAAATACACTTCGATCGAGAATCTGTACGGGGTCGATCCGTGGGATTCCTCGCTGGAAGAATGCCGCAAGCACGGGCTCAGGATTCACCTCGCGAAGTCAGAGGACATTCCCACGACGCTTCCTTTCAAGCAGAAGTTCGATTTGATGTTTGCGTTCTCCATCTTCACGCACCTGAGTGAAAATACCGCGCATGCGGTCATGAAGACGCTCCGCTTGAGCATTGCTGAACAAGGCATGCTTCTCTTCACCGTGCGTCCGGTGGAGTTCTGGGATTTTTTCGATGGCGGAAAGGCGGCTCCCGCCATTCGCGATCAGCATGATAAGACTGGGTTCGCCTTTCGGCCGCACGCCAGGCCGGCGGTGGGTGGTGAGCTGACATTTGGCGATACCTCGATGTCTCTCGAATACATCCGGGATCACTTTCCTGATTGGAAGATAGCCTGCGTGGACTGGAACATGGGTGACCCTTATCAAATGCTTGTCTCCCTCCGGCCAGTCTAGGAGACAGGGAACTGGCGATTCCCGCTTTTTGAAGAACGTTGGGTGCTGCGGTTTACTGCTTCCCAACTAAGGTGGAACTGCTGAATGCGAGCTTTGCTTATTTGGTTGGGACCGCGCCGCCCACGCTGCCGGCCAGCCGGCTGCTATTCAGAATCATCTCCTTCTGCTCAGCGTCGATCGCGTTGGATTTTCGGAGCCATGCCTCCGCTTTTTTCGGGTCAGCCGTGAGCCAGTTCACCGCCACCTGGATCGTCAGGAGCCTGCGTTGCTTTTCGTCCGAGACGTCCTCGGCCCATTGCATCGCGACCTCGGGGGCGATGCGCTGGCAAAACCGCACCAGGGCTGCGGCACCGGCATCGTGCGCCGTGCTGTCTTCCATGTCATTCAGCCAGTCCGAGACGGCCTTCGCGTCCTTTTCATACCAGCCGGAGACGACCCCGGCGACCGCGCTGGCCCGCTCGGGGGTTCCTGCCGGGAAACTCAATGCCCACTCGGTCGCCCGCGCGGGATCCTGGGCCGCGAGGCGCCCTGCCACGCTCGCAAATGTCGCCTCCGTCAGCCCGAGATCCGCTCCGCTGCGCGCTTCGGTCGCCAACGACTTGAGGCGCTCTGCCGCCCCTCGCGCGTCCTTTTCCGACCAGGAGGAAAGGACACGCGCCATGAGGTGCGCGTTGCCCGGCGCGGGAGCGAGCGTGGCCACCGCGCTCGCCGCCGCGGCGGGGTCGGCATCCGCCCAGCGTTCGAGGATGACGCTCAGCCCGTAGCCGCGCAAATCCTGCCCGTCGCCGGCCTGCAGCCAGCGGAATTCCTGAAACGCCGCTGCTGGATCCTTGCGGAGGAGGACATCCAGCACCGCATCGAGCGCAGTCCGCGCGTGGTCGCCCTGAGCGAGCGCCCACGCGAGCGCCGCCTTCGGGTCTTCCGTCGCGCGCGCGCCAGCCTCAGCCAGCAGTTCCTGCCGGCGCAGTTCATCCTTTTCCAAGCTGGCGTCCTCCGCCGGTTCTCCCCGGCCCGCGGTCGCCAGGAATGCCTCCGCCTTGAGTTTCGCCGAGGCGACGGCGGCTTCCGCAAGCGCGAGGGCCGCTGGGGACGGTGGCGTCGCCGCAGTTCCCTGCTGCCCGGGGGAACTGGCACCCGCCGCCGGGGCTGACTTCGTTTCCGGTGAACGGGTGATGATGTCAGATCCCGCAGGCTCGGGCTTATCCCACAACACGTAGGAGCCCAGTGCGGCGATGAGGATGATCCCTGCGCAAAGCGCGAGAACGAGGATGCGGCGCGTGTTCATACAAGCGGGGTAACTATGCAGGGTGACCGTGTCTTTGCGTAAGCAGATCCGCAAGCCGGAGGCAGCGGACGCGGACTTGGGAATCAAAAAGGCCCTCCGGCCCGTGGGCAACGCGGAGGGCCTTTGAGATGGGATTGATTGCTTCGCTGGCTTGGTGAGCGCGAAGCTACTTCTTCAGGGCCAGTTTCACGGGCACTGCTGTCGCGGGTGCGAACCGCTCCAGCCGGGCGAGGCGGGCTTCAATCGCTTTGGTCTGTTCGGCGAGTTGCTTCTTCAGCGCAGCGATCTCGGCGTCCTTGGCCTCGACCTTGCGCGCCAATTCCTGTGTGGCGGAGACGTTCAGCATGGAGATCGCATCGTAGTCCACGGTGCGAGAGTCCTTCACTTCGCGGCCATAGACAAAGACCTTGTCCCCGGCCGGCTTGAAGCTGGTGCGGAACCCGTCCTTCGTCACCTCGAGGACTTCGTGAATGCCTTCCTCCTTCTCGCCGATCAGGCGCACGCGCTCACCCACTTTCAGATCGGTGGTGAGCTGCACCCAGCCGTCTTTCGCCGTGGCCTTCTCATAGATGTCCGGCACCACGTCGGTGTGCTGGCTGACGGCTTGCGGATAATACTGCTCGACCTGCTGGGCGATGACCTTCTTTTGCGGGACATTGCCATTGGCGAGCGTGTCCTTGAACTTGTAATCCGTCACCTCGATGCTCAACAGCGTTTTCAAGTCTCGCACGGCATCGGACCGGCCTTCAATGCGCTTGATCCGGGCGTCCGACACGGCGTCAAACGAGAAGCCCGCAATGCGACTGCTGGCGAAGATCGAATAGGAAGAATGGTTAGCGCCAGCAAGATCGGTCAATGCGTTAGAGAAATTATCAAAAAACCTTCCCGCGTTTTGCGGGTTGTTGACGGAGCCAACCACCTCGAGCAATCCCCTCGTGGGCGTGGCCGTGTTGATCCCGACAAGAGCCTGAGAGCTGTTCCCCGCCGTGTTGGCGCTGAATGGGATGACGAAGAGGCCCGCCTCCGAAATTCCGGCCTGCCCGTCGCTGGTGCGGAAGGAGTAGCCGCCGTTGAAGACGCCGGTAAAGCTATTCGCCACCGTAGCAGTCCGGCGAGCCGATGTCGTTCGGAGGCTGAGAGGATTGTTATCCGACAAGAGCGTGGTGCCGCGGAGGCCGCCATCGCTGAGGAAGGATCCAAACACGAGCGCACCGGCACCGGTGACCAGATTGCCCTGTCCCCCCACCCAGCAGAGGACCCCGGTGTTTGCGGTCGCGTTGCCGACGATATTCGAAAGGCCGTTGAT
>JBBSEI010000065.1:0-24235 GCA_038239865.1 Chthoniobacterales bacterium | reverse complement strand
TCCCGCCGCTGTGCCGTTACCCGCACACGCCCACGGGCATCCTGTTTCAGAACTTCTGTCTTCGCATTCAGAGATGTCATAGCCGCCTATGCTCTGACATCTATGACCTCTTCCGCTAGAGGCGCTCAGGCGGACGCTTACAAAACTTTTCAACCAAAGCGATTAGAGCGAGGGATGCGCCGCCTTTAACCCTGTGGTGGCATAATCAGCCCCCGCCCCTCCGCTCGCGGCCGCACCTTCGCTTCTGAGACACCACGTCCGCCTTTGTGAACAAAGAAGATCCGTTGGTCACTTGGGTGGCCGGGGTCGGGCCACTTCCACAACCTGCATCCATCGCCTTCTCTCATCCAGTAATATTCTCGCTGCGTCGGAGCGACTCCCTTGTAAGGTGGGGTGGTCGTCACGTTTTGAGCAGCGTGGGATTAAAGGAGTAGTCTCAGGGCTTGGAGAGGACGTTGACACTTAAGTGAACATCATGATGATGATGATGAGCAGCAGCAGGCCGGCACCGCCGCTAGGGTAGTAGCCCCAACCGGAGCTGTATGGCCAGGTGGGAAATGCACCGATGAGCACCAAGAGCAGGAGGATGATGAGAATAGTTGAGAGGGGTTTGCGCATAACGTTGTGGTTCATTTTAGGATCGGATGTGCCCGAATAGTTGCGGGTATCAATCTTCATGGCTGAGAAGTATGCCTTGCGAGCTGCCACCCAAGCGCGGAACACTGGCTCATGGAACGTGGGCAAAAGTCGCAACGCCGCCTCGCTTGATGGGTCCTTTTCGTCTTCTCTTCCACGTTCATCGCGTCCCGGTGATAGAACTTTGGCCGTGTGGACTCGTGACCTCAGAATCCCAACATCATTCACCAGAGGAGGAATGCTCTCTGGTTCAGTCGGCGCTCAGCCTCGTGCCAATGAGCCTCTGCGCAATCCCTAGGACATTCGTCCTCTTCGTAGATCTGATGAGCCGTGGTCGAGATTTGCTCCTAGCTTCGGCTGCTGCAGAGCCCGGAAGTGAAGGGCGGTCCAGTCGTGGTGTCCAAGCCATCGCAGGTGTCTGCGTCCATTTTTTGCTAGATGCCGTTCCGATTATTGATCGAAAGATTCGTGGTATAGACGGCTCTCTGCCAAGTTCCAATGCGCTTCGTCACAACCACTTGGACACCCAGCTTCTTCGTAGAGCTTGTGTGCCAGCGCCGCGATTTCCTCGTGCGTCGATTTACTGGTTTGTCCAAGCGGTGGCTCAAAATCACCATTTATTTGAATCGATCGTTTTTGGGCTTTCATGTGTCATTTGAATCGGCGCTGTTTGGAGTCGTGGCCGTATTCTTGATCAATTATTCTTGTAGCTCCTGTTTGGAAAAGAACGACAAGACCATTCTTCGCGTGCTTCTGCACAGCCTGCTGTACTACACCTCACCGGGGCCCGTCGTGCCAGCGATGCCTGTAACCACGGCGCGGCGGAGGCATCGGGAACGGTGCAGGCGGTCTCAGAATAAACCGATCAGCGTGATGTATCGGCGGATGGCCAATCGAGTGATGGAACCTCCAGGGGATTGCAGGACGCGGACCGGGATGAAACGGCTGATGCATACCGGGACCTCCCCCACGCATCTGTGCAAATGACAGAGTGGTGAGTGATAAAGCGATGACCAAAGTTGCCGCCACTTTGATTTTACCTGTTCTGCTTGTTTTCATAAACCTTTGTTCGCAGCCGGAACGAATCCTGGTTGTATCTTTTGTCCGTTTCCGTCACCATTCATTCAGCGGCAGCAGACAAATGCCGCAGTTGGGCAATATATCAGACCAGGAAACATTCCTGTGGGGAACGCCGCGCGTGACGCGGAGCAGATCGGCGCAGCGACGCAGAACTGCATGAACTTCATGCCGTCGTTCGCCAGCCGGTCAATATTGGGCGTGACTCCTTGATTGCCACCATCGCTGGTCCAATCGCAGCGACCACTGTCGTCTGTGAGAATAAAGATGACGTTCGGCCTGGCCGGTTCAGCGGCGGAGAGCAGATTGAGCGATGCAAACAATACAGTGGCAATGAGTGCCACGGGGATTTCGTTTCGCATACCATCTTTCGGAAATAAAATGATTGATGGGCGAAGAAGCAGGATGGCGTGCATCGGGTAGGGTGGGCGTCCCGCCTGCCATATTCCGCGTCCCGCTGAATACACTCGAAGGTAGCTGGTGTACGGAACGCCTGGGATCATCCGCCGGGTGCCGCGCGGGACGCGCGCCACGGCAGGCGGGACGCCCACCCTACCCGAGACACGCCATCCCGCTATCTGTCCGGTTATTTGTGCAAGAAGGTATGACAGGGAAAAAGCCGCGTAGCGGCGGCATATGGCGGGAAGCTCCCGATGTTGTGACGCCGCTACGCGGCTTTTCAATTTTACCGAGCTATCCGTGGGTTCCTCGCAGACTCGTCATCCACGGCTATTGTTGTCTTGGCGCTACGCGCCAGGCGCATCCCTCAGTGCATACTTTGGTCCGTCAGCCTTGGGAGTGCGCGGCGTGGGCTTCCGCTTACGCCTACGCTATGACGGCGACGCCACCTCGACTTCGCCCGGCGCGGGCGCGAGCACATTCGGCGCGGGAGCGCCGAGGAGTCCGGCTACCTGCATCTGCACCTGCTCGACTTGATCGAGGCGCAGCTCCGGATCGGGAATGACGAACACCTCACCGGTCTTCACGTGCTCGTAGATGCGCGTGAGCGAGCCGTCGTCGCCGCGCTTCACCTCGACTTCGCGGAGCAGGCGTTTCCGCTCGAGCATGAGCGCCAGGATGTAGCGCGCATTCGCGTGCTCGATGCCGGGTTCGAGCATGTAGTTCCGCAGCAGATCCTCGGCGGTCTGCCGGCTCACGGTCTCGGGCGGCGCGGCTTGCGGCGGCTCGAATTTCGACCGCCAGAAAGAAAACGGCGCGGGATTTTCCGCACGGTTCCTGAATGCCTCCTCGGACAGATCCTCGCGGCGGAAGCCGTCCTTCTCCTGGAAGAGGAGCGTGTAAAAATACGCACCTTCATGGAAGGCGATGCCGGTGGCAGCGCAATGCGGGGAGCGGCTTTGAATGGTCCAGTCGGTGATCATTTTTTGCGGGAGAAAAAGCGGAACGCCTCGCGGTTCGTCGAGCGCAGCCAGAGCAGGTAGCTGCCGATCACGAGCAGTGCCGCATTCGGCGTCCACGCGGCGACCATGGGCGAGACGTGGTTGCCTTTTCCGAGCGCGAGGAAAAAGAACATGAGGAAAAGGAAGATAAAGAAGATGAAAATGCTCGCCGCCACGGATGCGAGCACCGCGCGCCGCGAGAAGACGATGCCGAGCGGCGCGGCGATGAAGGCGACGGCGAAGCAGGTGAACGGCAGCGCCCAGCGATGCTGCAGGTGCGTGCGAAAAGCCGCGAGCTGCGATGGGGGGAAATCGGAGTTGGACGTGAGATATTCGCGCAGCTCCGGCACGCTGAGCTGCTCCGCATCCATGCGCGAACTGGCGATGCGAAAAGGTGTCTCGGTCCAGCCGGTCACGTTCCGATTTGCCTCAGTCCCCGTGCGGCGCGACCAGTCGTCGTTCGTGCCCGCGATGTTGCCTTCCGTGTCGAAACCGACCTGCTTGCCGAGCGTGAGGATCCAGTTGCCCGTGCGCGCGTCGAAGTCCGCTTCGGGCGCGTACCAGCGTGTGACGGGCCGGCCCGCTTCATCGAGCTGCGTGATGTGGACTCCCTCGAGAGAATCCAAATTTGGCCGCAACACCGCCGCAAACCACAGCCGGTTCGTCATGCGATCCTTCGAGAGATGGCCGGAGACGAACTTCATCTTTTCGGCTTCCGAGTCGCCGAACCGGATGCGGCCCATGTCCTCACGCCGGAGCGCGTCGGCACGCGGGGCGAGTTCGTAGTTCAGCCACGTGCAGAGACTCGCGATGACCGCGCAGAAAATGAAAAGTGGCACGAGAATCCGCAGCACGCTGCGGCCGGCGGTGAGCATCGAGATGATTTCGTTCGACCGCGACAGCCGGCTGAGGCTGTAGAGCAGCGCGAGGAGCAGACCCACCGGCATGCAGAGGAGGATGAAGTGCGGAATCTGATGCGCGTAGTAGAGGCCGATGAGATTGATGCGCGACTTTCCCGCGATGAAGTCGTTCAGGTTGTCGTTCAGATCGAAGATGATCAGGATGCCGAGAAAGCCGAGGAAGCAGAGCAGGAACGGCTCCAGAAAACTTCGCAGGACGTATCGGTCGAGAATGCACATGAACGCCGGGGATTCAGTCTGAACAACCCTGCGCGGCAAAGCGAAAACATCGCGCTTCTCAGACGCGCGGCACAGCGGCATCGTGAGGGAAATGTCACTGATTGTTGGAATCGATCTTGGAACCACGAACTCGCTCATCGGTGTGATGGAGGCGGGCTTTCCCGTGCTGCTCGCCGATGAAAATGGCGGGCGACTCACGCCGTCCGTCGTGCATTTTCCGGCGGTCGGCGCGCCGATCGTCGGGCGTCCGGCGGCGCGGATGCGCGCGGTGGATCAGGAAAACACGATCTACTCGGCAAAGCGCTTCATCGGGCGTCGTGTCGGCGAGGAGGCGGATGATGTCGCGTATCGTCTCGGGGGTGAAAGAGGGGAGCCGGTGATGATTCGTGCGCGCGGCGTGGATCGCGCGCCGGAGGAAATTTCCGCCGAGGTGCTGAAGAAGCTGCGCGCTGACGCCGAGCGCGCGATGGGCGAACCGGTCACGCGCGCGGTGATCACCGTGCCCGCATATTTCAACGACGCGCAGCGCAACGCGACGAAGCGCGCGGGCGAACTCGCGGGCTTCACCGTCGAGCGCATCGTGAATGAGCCGACCGCTGCGGCGCTCGCTTACGGGCTGGATCGCCTCGGCGAGCGATCGAAAATCGCGGTGTTCGATCTCGGCGGCGGGACGTTCGACATTTCGATTCTGGAACTGAGCGCCGGTGTTTTCCACGTGCTTTCCACCAACGGCAACACGCGCCTCGGCGGCGACGACATTGACGCCGCACTGGTCGCGCATCTCGCGGAGCAGGTTCCCGGCGCGCAGGATGCGGGCGTGCTCGCGCGGCTGCGCGAGGCGGCGGTGGAGGCGAAGCACCGGCTCTCAGAAAACGACGAGACGCGCGTCGAGCTGCCCTTCGCCGCGGGTCGCGAGAGCGTTTCACTTTCACTCACGCGCGAGGAACTGGAGCGCATCGCCGCGCCCATCGTCGGGCGCACACGCGCCCACTGCCTGCGCGCGGTGGCGGATGCGAAAGTCACGCCTGCGGATCTCGGCGAGATCATCCTCGTCGGCGGGCAGACGCGGATGCCGCTCGTGCGCAAACTGGTCGCCGAAATTTTCGGCAAGCCCGCGAACACATCGCAAAATCCCGACGAGGCTGTGGCCGTCGGCGCGGTCATCCAGGCGGGCATCCTCAGCGGCGCGGTGCAGAATGTCGTGCTGCTCGACATCACGCCGCTCTCGCTCGGCATCGAGACCTTCGGCGGGCTCATGAGCGTTATCATCCCGCGGAACTCGACGATTCCCATCAAGCGCGGCGAGATGTTCACGAATGCCGTGAGCGGCCAGCGCTCGATGCTCGTGCGCGTGCTGCAGGGCGAGCGCGAGATGGCGCGCGACAACTGGGAGCTGGGAAAATTCGACCTCGAATTCGAGCAGGCGCCGAAGGGCCACGCGCGCGTCGGCGTGCAATTCGAGATCGATGCAAACGGCATCCTGCGCGTGCTCGCGCGCGACACGAAGACCGGCCGCGAGCGCACCGTGGAGATGACGAGCGCCGTGGACGTGAGCGACGAGGCCGTGGAAAAAATGCTGGAGGACTCGCTCGAACACGCGTTCGAGGACATGAACGACCGCGTCTTCACCGAGGCGAAACTGAAGGCCGCCGCGATGCTCCCCGCCGTCCGCATCGCGCTCACGCAAGCCGGCGGCGAACTCTCCGCGGAGGAAAAATCCACGATCGCCGCGCGCGTGGCCGACGTGGAATCCGCAATCGAATCCGGCGCGGCGCAGCCTTTGAAAAAAGCCGTCGCCGCGCTCGATGAAGCCACGCAGCGCCTCGCCGCGATCCTCGTCGAGCGGGCGGTGAGAGCTTCCTGACAGGACTGGCCGGCTCCCGCGGTCGGCGGCTACGAAGTTTTGCCGTGCCGCGTGCGGCCGGCGAGGGCGCGGTTGAGCGTGAGTTCGTCGGCGTGTTCGAGGCCGCCGCCGGCGGGGAGGCCCTGCGCGATGCGTGAGATGATCACGGGGAAAGGCTGAAGCAATTCCGCGATGTAGTTTGCCGTCGCGTCGCCTTCGACATCCGTGCCGAGCGCGAGGATCACTTCGGCGAAATGCGTTTCCTGCACGCGCGCGATGAGCGAGGCGATGTGCAGGTCGTCCGGGCCGATGTGATCGAGCGGCGAGATGCGTCCGCCGAGGGCGTGATAACGACCGCGGAAAACGCCGGTGCGCTCGAGCGGGAGGATGTCTGTCGGCTGCTCGACGACGCAGAGCAGCGTGTCATCGCGATCCGGCGCGGCGCAAAATTCGCACAGCGGCTCCGTGGTGAAGAAACCGCATTGCGGGCACGCGTGGATTTTCTCGCACACGGCGATCGTTGCGGCGGCGATGTCGCGCGGGCGGGCGCCGCGCGCCTGCACCATCCACAGCGCGATGCGCTCGGCGCTGCGCGGGCCGATGCCCGGCATGCGCTTCAGCTCACCGATGAGCGCGCGGATTTGCTCGGGATATTCGACGCGTTTCATCGCGCGTTTTTACAGCCGCGAATTTCCCCAGCCGAGCGCGGGCAGGCCCTGCTGCATTTGCTCGATGCGCCGGAGATAGAAATCCACCGCGCCATCCGTGCCGTATTTCTCGCGCGTCTCGGAGAAAGTGACGAAGGCGCGGTCGAAGAGATTTTCGCGGAAATAGACGACGCCCTTCCAGTACAGGTCGCGGCGTGCGCGCTGCGGTTCGGAGAGCTGATCCTTGGGCGCGATAAGTTCGTACACTTCCTCGCGGCCGGTGTCCTCGGGCTGCCGCTGGATGAGTTCCATCGGGCGCACTTCGATGGCTTCCTCGGCGAGTTCAAACGTCCGCGTGCCAATGAGCGTGCGCGTGCCGTAGATCGAATTTGCCGCGCAGAGCCGGCGCGCAAATTCCACCGGCTCGCCGGACACGCTCAGCGCGCCGAGCCGCCGCGAGCCGTACGCGGCGATGATCACTTCGCCGCTGTTGATGCCGATGCGGTAGTCGAACATTTTGCCCCACGTGGCGAGGCACTCGTGGTTCACCGATTCGAGGCGCGTGGAGAGCTCCAGCGCGGCATCGCACGCGGCGGCGGCGTGGCCGGGCTCGGGCAGGGGAGCGCCGAAGATGACGCGCAGATTTTCGCCGTCGCACTCGTCGAGATAGGCGCCGCGCTCGACGAGGAAATCCGTGGCGTGTTGCAGAAAGGAGTTCGTCATCGCCACGTAGTTGTCCGTGCGCAGGGTCGCGAGCAGCTCCTCGTGGTTGAGGATTTCGCACACGAGCACGGTGGCCTCGCGCAGATCTCCGTCGAATTTCAGCGGCGCATCGCCGTTCACCATTTTGGCAAAAGTACGCTTCGACACGCGATCGCCGACGAGCTGCTGGACGGTGCGTTTTCTCCGCCCCGGCTCGGTCTGGGAAAAGGTGAGCGCCGCCGCGGCTGCCGTGAGGATCGCGGTGATGCTGGCGAAGGGCGAAAAGTAGGCACCGTGGAGATTCGCGACCCACACGCCGGTGACGGTCTCCGCGAGGGCGGCGAGGACGATGCCGAGTTTCAGCGGGATGCGGTTCAGATCGATGGTCGTCCACGCGATGCCAAAGCTGAGCAGCAGGACGAGGAAGTACTGGAGCCCGCGTTCCACGACGGGTGGCGCCGGTCGCGCGAGGAAAGTCGCGAGCGCGGCATCGATCCGGGCAAACGCGTGCAGTTCAAAGAGCCCGGCCGCCAGCAGCGCAGTGCCAGCCCCGCAGATCAGGGTGATTTTGAAGTATCGCAAAGTGCTCATCGTGTAGCACGCGGCACTCGCGGGACGCAACCTCCGCGACGCGCGGGCAGTGTCCGAATTTGAAGTTGAGCGTCGAGCGTTGAATGTTCGGCATTGATCCCGCCGAAGGCGCATTCCGAATGAGGACACCGGTACTGAAACCGCACGGTCCGCTGCGCGGGGCTCAACGCCTAATTTTCAACGTCAAACATCCGACGAGGACACTGCTGACGCGGCGCGTGGCTACCGCCCGGTCGTGTCGAGGACGGAGCGAAAGCCGTAATTGCTGAGGCGCGCACTCGGCAGAAGTTTGCGACGGTACGACGACAGCAGACCGGTTCGTTCGTGGTGAGCCCACGACGCACCGCGCACCACACGATAGACAGCGCCGGGCTCAAACACGTCTTCGCACCACTCGAATACATTGCCGCCGAGGTCGAAGATTCCGTACTCGTTCGGCGGAAAGCTGCCCACCGGCGCCGTGGTTGCGAATCCATCCGCATAGCCCTCGATCCACTGTTCCATCGGAAACTTCTCGTGATACGCCGTGTCCGCATAATTCCCGACTTTCCTCACTGGCGGAAAATCAGTGCCCCACGGAAAATTCAGATCATCCTTTCCGCTCCGCTCCTTTGGCGTCGCGCCTTCCTCTTTTTCCAGCCCCACGGCACGGCTCCATTCTTCGTCCGTCGGCAGCCGGTAACTCATTCCTTTGGGCAGTTTCCCTTCCGCGGTTTCCTTTTGCGTCAGCCATTTGCAGAACGCATTCGCGTCCTCCCAATTCGTGCCGCACACGGGATATTCCAGTTCACGGCTCACCGCCGCGCCGTCCTTCTGCTGCATCATCCACCCGTCATCCGCCGAGGTCGCGTTGGCAAAGATCGCGTAGTCCTTCACTCGCGTCTCCCATCGGCAAAAAAGTGCCGTCGTGCCGGGCACGGGCACGTATTCCTGACCGAGGGTGTTGATGAAGGGCGCGGTCTTCGTGGCCGAGGCGGGCGTGACGGAGGACATCGTCTGCGGCGTCGGCCGAGGTTGCGTTCCTCCGCGCGGCGGGCCTTTTTTCCACGGGAAAAAATAAGCGGCGGCAGCGATCGCGACGGCGGCGGCGAGGCACACGAGCACGGTTTTTTTCCGCGGCGCAGGCGCGCGGCTCACGGCGGAGGCGCGCTTGGTGATGCTCTGCGAAATCGGCGTGAGCGCCGCGCCCATGTCGGCGGCAGTCGAGTAGCGCGCGGCGGGATCGGGCTGGAGCGCGCGGTCCACCACGCTGTCGAGACGTTTGTCGAGGCGCGGCACCACGCGCGAGGGCCGATCGTATTTTCCGCGCGGCACTTTCCCAGTGAGCATCTGGTAGAGCATCACGCCGACCGCGTAGATGTCCGCACGATGATCCACATTCGCCACGCCCTGCAGGGCCTCGGGCGCCATGAAGTCCGGCGTGCCCATCGTGATGTTGCTCATCGTGAGCGCCGTCGTCTCGGGCCCCGTGGATTTCGCGAGTCCGAAGTCGGCGATCTTCACATCGCCGTCCGGCTCGATCATGATGTTCGAGGGCTTGATGTCGCGATGGATGACGCCATGCCGGTGCGCGTAGGAAAGTGCGGCGCACACCGCCGAGGTGATGCGCAGCGCGTCCGCCGGCGCGAGCCGCCCGTGCTCGGCGATCATCTTCTGCACATCCGTGCCCTGGATGCACTCCATGATGAAAAAGAGCAGCCCGCCGGCCGTGGTGCCGGCGTCATGCACCGCGACGATCCCCGGATGGCGGAGATGCGCCATCGCCTTGGCCTCCCGCTTGAAGCGCTCGGTGAAATCCGAAATCCCGTCATCGAGATTCGGCGGCAGGATCTTGATCGCCACGAAGCGATCGAGGCTGCGCTGCCAGCCTTTGTACACGGCCCCCATCCCGCCCCGTCCGAGGATGCCGCGGATTTCGTATTCGGGAAAATCGCGCTGCAATTCCTCCGGCGACGGCGGCTGCCATGCACCGCGCGAGGCCTGCGTGCTCCCCGCGCCGAACATGCCCCCGAGCTGCGAATCGCTGATCGGCGCATCCGGCGACACCTCTCCCGCGCCCGGCGCGGCGGCGGGTTGTGTGGGGATGTTGCTCTGTTCGTCAGCCATGGTTGCGATGGGAACCTTTCCCATCTTGGTGTCCGTGATTTCTGCGCACAAGGCAAGGACGGGGAATCCGCGGTGATGTCCCATTTTGCACCACGGAGGTTCACAGAGGATGCACGGAGGCACCACCGAGGCTTTGTGGTCCTCCGTGAGATCGGGATGCGTCTGAACCCTCCGCCGACCCGCGCGAACCACCAGCGGACGCGCTCCGGGAAAGTCCGCGAAACAGGATTGACCATCCGGGCTGCCAATTGATAGGCGGCGCACGGCTCTCGGACATGGAATCATCTCGCAACGCAGACAAGTGGAAAGAATCGCGACGCGTGCGCCGTCATTCGGCCGCGGTCGTGGTCATCGCATGAGCACCCGCGACATTTCACGGAGACCCGGCGGACTCGCGGGGACCCGCGGGCAAAAGTCCGCTGCCGCCCGGCGCATGCCGGCGTCACTTTTCACCACGCATGCCCATGCGGGGAAAAAGAAACTCATCCTCCGCTGCTGGTACTCGCTCGGCGACATCACGCTCCTCACCGCCGCCGTGCGGGAACTCCACCGCGCGCATCCCGGCAGATTCCTCACCGACGTCCGCACGCCCTTCGACGAACTTTGGCTGCACAATCCGCACATCACGCCCCTGCGCGACGATGAAGGTGAACTCATCGACTGCGACTACGCGCTGCTCAACGAGAGCAACACCGCGCCGTTTCACGCCATCCACAGCTTCACGGAAAATCTTGCCGCGCGGCTCGAACTCCGCATCCGGCCGGCGCTGTTCAAAGGCGACATCCATCTCCATCCGCTCGAAAAAGCGTGGACGCCGCAGGTCGCGCGGCATCTCGGCGCGGATGTGCCGTACTGGATCATCGCGGCCGGCGGGAAGCGCGACATCACGATCAAATGGTGGGACCCTGCGCGGTGGCAGGCCGTCGTGGATCATTTCGCGGGGCGCATCCTCTTCGTGCAGATCGGGAGGAAGGGCGATCACCATCCGGCCTTGCGCGGCACGCTCGATCTGCGCGGCAGCACGGATGTCCGCCAGCTCGTCCGCCTCGTCCACCACAGCACGGGCGTGCTGTGCCCCGTCACCGGAGTCATGCACCTCGCCGCCGCCGTTCCCGTGCGTGCGGGCCGTCCGCAAAATCGCCCGTGCGTCGTCGTCGCGGGCGGACGCGAGCCGGCGAATTGGGAGGCGTACCCGCACCACCAATTCCTCCACACCCTCGGCGCGCTCCGCTGCTGCGACAACGGCGGCTGCTGGAAATCCCGCACCGTCCCGCTCCACGACGGCGACCCGCGCGACGAAAGCCTCTGCATCGACGTGGTGCACCCGGCAAAGCGAAAGGCATCCAAACCGGCACGCGCCTTCCCACCGATCGCATCTCCTCCGCTCCCGCGCTGCATGAGCATGATCACGACCGCCGATGTGATCCGCGCCATCGAGCGTTACCACGCCGCGGATTTTTGCGATCACCTCGACTCCAGTCAGCGCAGAAAAATCCGCGCGCTGCTCGCTGCCCCCGGCGCTCCGTTGCCGGTGAGCCCGCCCGCTTCGAGGATGAGGGTTCGCACATAGTCATGCATTCGCCGGAACGAAAAACCATCGCGCGCGCCCGTGCGAAAAACGCGGTCCTCCGCCAGCCCCCCCGACGGCGAATCCCGGCCCCGCCCGGCGCAACGGTGGAGATGAAGCATGCCACCGGTCGCGAGCCGGAACTCATCCGGCACCGCGCGATGCTCGACGCGATTTGCGGGGTGGACTTTGCCTATCCGGAGGCGCGCTTCGCCGGCCGGGGGATCGTGATTTGCGGCGGCGGAGAAAAGTATCTGCCCTCCGTCTATGTGCTCGTGCGGCTCTTGCGGCATCTGCGGTGCAGCCTGCCGATCGAGGTGTGGCATTTGGGAGAAAAGGAAATGCCGGTCGAATTCCGTGCCATGCTCGCGGAGCACGGTGCGGTCTGCCGCGATGGTGCCGCCATGCGCCGCGTGCATCCCGTGCGGCGGCTCGGCGGATGGGAATTGAAGTGCTACGCGCTCCTGCACTCCGCCTTCTCCGAGGTCCTCTTATTGGATGCAGATAACTGTCCGGTGCGCGATCCCGAGTTCCTTTTCCGGACGCGCGAGTATGCCAGGCACGGCGCGATTTTCTGGCCGGATTACACGCGCTTTGCCAAAGGTCAGGCGGTCTGGCTGGCGAGCGGCATCACCTATCGCGATGAGCCGGAATTCGAGAGCGGACAGATCGTGGTGGATAAGTCCCGGTGCTGGCGCGCGCTGAACGTGGCGATGCACCTGAACGAACATAGCGACTGGTGGTATCGAGTGGTCCATGGCGACAAGGATACCTTTCACCTCGCCTGGCGGAAGATAGGTCAGACTTATGCGATGCCGCCTAAGTCCGTGGAACCATTGGAGGCCACCATGCTTCAGTTCGACTTCGCCGGGCGCAGGCTTTTCCAGCACCGGAACTTTGCGAAGTGGAAGCTCGAAGGCAACCGGCATATCCCCGGCTTCCGCTGGGAGGACGAGTGCCTTGCTTTCGCCGCCGATCTCCGCGCCCGATGGCTGCCCGGCCTCCCGCTGCGGGTGCGAAGGTGGCAGCCGATGCAGGCTGCCGTCGAGTTGCGGAAGCTGGCGGCGAAGCTCTGCCTTGCACCGCTCGACTATGTGCGCTCCGGCCACGGCAGCCGGCCGATGGAGTTTTGCCCGGACGGCTCGATCGGCTGCGGCAGTGCCGCCTGCGAGCGATGGTGGAATCTCCGCGTGACGAAGCCCGTGCGCGGGCGCGCCCGCGCGGTGGAGCTGGAAGTATTTGGCGAGACCGGCCTCACGTTCCGCGCGCGGCAGACTCGCAACGGCCAATGGCAGGGCGCATGGCTGGCCCATGAACGAACTAAGATCACGCTGCGGCCCATCCGTGCCCAACTAATCCGGCAAAAGGTCGCCAGCGGAAAGTTTGGCCGCAAACCCCGAGCCGCGCAGCGGCCGGCCGCGAAACGCAAGCTCACAAGCCATCGGATCAAAACTATTTCGGGCAAGCAGAAACTAAGTCCACTTGCGCGCGAGTTAGCCACCGCGGGCTAAGTCTGGCCGGGCAGGAGATAACTACGCTCTGCACTTTGAACGAATGGAACTAACTCCCGCAAAACCGGAGCCCCCTGCGCGCAGCGGCGGATTTTTCCACGTCGGCGGCGGGCTCGGCGATGTCGCGCGCCGTTTCTATCTCACGGATACTTATGAGCGCCTCGCAAGCCTCGCGGAGCCCACGTTCATCCTCTCCTTCTCCCACAATCCTTCCGTGATGGATTTCTTCCGCTTCCATCCGAACCATCGCAATCTCATCACCTGCGACCTGGGTCACATCTATCTCTCCCTTCAGAGCGATCCTTTTTTCGACAAGCGTGCGCTGAATCCGACGATTTTTTCCCTCTGCGGTTTCACTCCGGCGCAGGAGCTTTCCCGGCGGCGCGAGCCACGGCCGATCGGGCATTTTCATGCGCCGGATTCCCTCGGAAAAATCAGCGGTCACATCGTCCTGCATCCCTTCGGCCGGGGCTGGGGCGACTGGCCTGCCGCGACGTGCGAATTGGTGAAGAGCGCCCTGCGTGCGGTGCCCGCTGCGGTGCGGATTTTCGTGGTGTCGGCGGACTACACTTCGCCGGAAGGGCGTCGCAAAACGGAAACTTTTTCCTGCGATTTGCCAAACGTGACCGTGCTGAAAAATCTCTCCGCGCCGGCGACCTTTTCGCTCGTCGCAACCGCGTCGCGTTTCATCGGCACCGGCTCCGCGCTCGCGCAGGTGGCCGCATTTGAAAGGATACCCTCCGTGATTCTTCACCCGCAGCGCTGCTCGGATTTCCAGCCGCCCTACAATGACTATTCGCGAACCGTGTGGGCCGCGAACGGCATCTCGGTCGCGTTCGATGCCTGTCCTCCGGAGGCCCTGCGCGAGAATTTGGAACGCTTCCTCCGCGACCCGGAGCGGACGCCCGTCATGCGCGGGGAGTTCGCGAACTTCGCGCCGATCCCGGCGGCGTGATGCTGGATCGAGCGATCGATGCGCAGCGTTTGCCATGCGGGAAAAAAATATTCTTTCAATCCGAAATGAACCTAAGAGAACCACCCGATGCTCAAAAATCCCTCCGCCGCCAAACCGAAGAAACCCGACCCGCTCGACAGCCCGCAGTGGATTTCCGAATCCACCGCCGGCTCCACCACCGCTCCGGCTCCGACTGATTCCGGCTCGGCGGTGTAGCCGCAGCGGAGGGCGGAGGCGGAGGAGAAACGATGTTCCGACATGGCCAGGGCGGGTGGGGTCAATGTCACGAGTCTGCCGCGTGGTCGCGCAGACGTGAGGTCGCGCGTCCGATGCGCGGTGGCGTGATTTTTACCGGGGAGGTAGAGCGATGCGCGTGAGAATCGGCGTGCCGGTCCTGAATCGCGGAGATTTGCTCCGCCGCCTCGTGGAAAGCGTGGATCTCGAGGCCGAGATTCTCATCGTCGTGAACTCGATCGGCGCGGTGGATGCATCCGTCGAGGACGCGGTGCGGCATTTGGAATATCACCCGCGCGAAGGGATGCAGATCCGCGTGCAGCGGATCGCGGGAAATCTCGGCGTGGCGGGAAGCTGGAATCTGATCATGGAGCACTTCGGCGGTGACTGCGTGATTTCCAACAGCGACATCGAATTCGCGCCCGGCGTGCTGCGCGAGGCCATGGCGATGATCGCGGCGAAGCGCGAGATCGTCCTCCATCATCTGTGGGCCGCGTCGTGTTTCTATGTCAGCGCGGCGTTCCCCTCCACGCTCGGGTGGTTCGATGAAAACATCTATCCGGCATACCACGAGGATCAGGAGATCCGCCTGCGCAGCGGCGCGCTCGGCATCGCGCGGACCACGCTGTGGGATGTGGGCAAAGGCGGCATCGCGCACGGCGGCAGCCAGACGCGGCTGAATGCGAGCGATGCCGTCCGCACCTACATCGCCAAGGCGAAGGCTGTGAGTGGCGATTACCTTCATCGAAAATGGGGCGCGCTCCCGCCGCCGGAAATCGCGCAGCCGGAAAAGCAGCACCCCTTTGACAATCCCGCGCTGCATCCCGCCGACTGGACGCTCGACCTCGCGGCGCGGGAAAAAGTCGCGGAGCTGTGCAGGGAACTCACGGGCTTCGACTGCCCGATCGTCCATCACCGCACGCAGGGAGGACTCGCGTGATTTTTCTCATCACCACCACGCAGCGCTGCGGCTCCACATGGCTCACGCGCATGCTTGGCTCCATGGCGGGCTCGCGGGATCAGTATGTGGATGGACTGCAAATGGGTTTCAGCCTCGCCGCCGCGCGCGCGCCGGAAGCGGCGGAGCGGCTCGCGGACCATCTGCGTGGGCAGGCGGAAATCTCCGTGTTCAAGACGCACGATGTCCCTTCGCGGGATTTCGATGCGGTGTGCGGCGCGCTGCCGGAACTGCGCATCGTGACGATGAAGCGCGACTTCAAGGATGTCGTCGTGAGCCGCTACTTTTACATGCGCCACCACTGGCCGACGGACCCCGGACTCGGCGCGCATCCGAAATGGTTTGCGGAATATCTCGCGGGCATCGGCGATGTGCCGGATGGCGAGGCGCTGGCGGCCCTGCTGGAGGCGCGGGTGCTGCGGACTTGGGCGCGCGAGTGGGCGGCGTTCGAGGGAGCCTTCACGACTCCGCACGCGCTCCGCCTCGGCTACGCCGCGCTGCTCGAGGGATCGGAAAATGCGAGGCTGGAGACGTTCACCGGCGTCCCGGTGCAGGCGATGAACAACTTCGCCGCCGAACAGGCCGACGAGACGCAGCGCACCGGCCGCAACGGAAGTGCGCGCTTCCACCGCAACGGCCGCGCGGGACAGTGGCGCGAGTGGTTCACCCGCGAGGAAGCCGTGCAACTCGACACGCTCGCCGCCGCCGCCCTCGAAGCCTCCGCCAATCTCAGCCGCTGCTGATTTTCCACGGATCGTCCGCCGCGCGACCGTGCAAAAGTCGCGCCGGCTTTTTTGCTCGTCGCCGCACCCCGCGCTGATTCGATGGCGCGCATGAAGCGTTTCATTTTCCTTCTCGCCACCTCCCTCGCGACCCGCGCCCTCGCGGAAACCATCGAGGCCGACATCGTCGTCTATGGCGGCAGCGCATCCGGCGTCGCCGCGGCTTGCACCGCCGCGCGGCTCGGAAAAAAGGCGGTCGTCGCGGAATTCGGGCGGCACATCGGCGGCCTCACGTCCGGCGGACTCGGCTGGACGGACATCGGCAACAAGGCCGCCATCGGCGGATTCTCGCGCGACTTTTACAAGCGCCTCGGCGGGCACTACGGGAAGCCCGAGGCGTGGTTCTTCGAGCCCTCCGTCGCCGAGCGCGAACTGCGCGCACTGCTCGGCGAGGCGAAGGTCGCGGTGAAGTTCAGCCAGCGGCTCGCGAGCGTGAAAAAGGACGGCGCGCGCATCACGCAAATCGCGATGGAGGACGGCACGATCTACGTCGGGAAAATGTTCATCGATGCGACTTACGAAGGCGACCTCATGGCTCGCGCCGGCGTGAAATACATGGTCGGGCGCGAAGCAAACGGGCGCTTCGACGAAACGATCAACGACGTCCGCGACAAGACACCGCACCACCAGTTCATCGTCCCCGTCGATCCCTACGTGAAACCCGGCGACCCGAAGTCTGGCGTGCTGCCTTTCATTTCCCCCGAGCCCCTCGGCACCCCCGGCGCGGGCGATGCCAGCGTGCAGGCTTATAATTTCCGCCTCTGCCTGACGAATAACCCCGCCAACCGCCGCCCCATCGAGCCGCCACCCGGCTATGATGCGAAGCAATATGAGTTATTGGGCCGTTACTTTGATGCGCTCAAGTTGGCGGAGATAAAGGCGACCCTGCGCATGTTCCTGAAGATCGACATGGTCACGCCCGAGAAGACCGACATCAATAACAACGGCGCATTTTCCACGGATTACATCGGGATGAACTACAGTTATCCCGAAGCCGACTATCCCACCCGCGAGCGCATCTGGAAGGACCATGAAAACTACATCCGCGGCCTCCTCACCTTCCTCGCCAACGACCCGCGCGTGCCCGTGGAGATGCGCACGGAAATGAGCGCGTGGGGTTTTCCAAAGGATGAATTCATGGACACCGGCGGATTCCCGCACGCCATGTATGTGCGCGAGGCGAGGCGCATGCTCAGCGACTATGTCATGTCCGAGCGCGTGTGCCGGCAGGTGGAGAAATTCGAGGACGCCATCGGCCTCGGTGCCTATAACATGGATTCGCATAACTGCCGCCGCATCGTCCGCGAAGGTCACGTGGAAAATGAGGGCGACGTGCAGATTGGCGTGAAGCCCTATCCCATTAGTTACCGCAGCATCGTGCCGAAGCAGGCGGAATGTGAAAATCTCTTCGTCCCCGTCTGCCTCAGCGCCACGCACGTCGCCTATGGCAGCATCCGCATGGAGCCCGTCTTCATGATCATGGGTCAAAGCTCCGCCACCGCCGCCTGTCTCGCGATCGATGCCCATGTCCCCGTGCAAAAAGTCGCCTACGCGTCACTCCGCGAGCAATTGCTGAAGGACGGCCAGGTGCTCGCGTGGGACCCGAAAGCCGCCGGCCAGACGCACGATCACGCCGAAGCCCCGAAGCTCCCCGGCATCGTCCTCGACGACACCGAAGCGAAGCGCGAAGGCGAATGGACCGAAGGCAGCAACCACGGCTCGCAGCACATCGGCACCGGTTACATTCACGATGCGAATGCGGAGAAGGGGAAGCTAAGTCTGACGTGGACTTATCAGATTCCCGAGGATGGAATTTATGAGTTCATCCTCCACTTTCCACCGAATGCCAACCGGGCCACAAATGTGCCCGTCACCCTCGGACTAACTGACCGCACCCTTCCCTTCCCGCTGCTCAGGATCAACGAGCGCGACAAATCCGGCGCAACGTCCCTCGGCAAGTTCACGCTCAAGACCGGAACCGGCGTGACCATCACCCTGTCGAACAAAGACACCGACGGCCATGTCGTCGCGGACGGCGTGCAAATTCTGAAAGAACCGTGATGCAAATCCGTCTTGGCGAAAAAAAACAAGGCGCGCCGGACTGCTCCGACGCGCCTTGGTGATTGGTGCCAATGCCGAACTTACACCGCCATCGCCGTGGTCGGCGTGCTCCACTCGCTGGCACCAGCGGAGCCATTGGCGCAGGCGCGCGCCCACACATTCGTGCCCGGCGTGAGGCCATCAATGATGGCCCGCGAAGCGGTGGATAGATCGTAATCCAGCCACGGCCCCGCGGAACTGGTCGCCGTCTGCAGTGAATAGTTTGCTGCGTTCGCCACGCGGTCGAATTTGAACTGCAGTTCCCCGCTCTTGCCGGTCAGCGTGAGACGCGGGTTTTGCGGCGGCGGCAGGATGCCCGCGGGCGACGGCGCGCGCACGGCGTCAAAGCCGGAGGTCAGCAGCGCGAGCAAATCCGCGCCACAGTTTCCCTGCACATAGGCCGCGAGCTGCCGCATGAGCGAGAGCATTTCCACCCGCGCCGCATTGCGCGTGGCGATTTCGATTTTCCCGCCGTTCAGCGCGTCATGCACCTTCGTCTCGAAGTCATCCACCGCCGTGGTGAGCGCGGCGAGCGCCGGATTCGGCGCGGGGTATTGGGCATTGCCCGTCATGAGCGTTATCACGTTTCGCACAAACGCGATCAGGTCCGTATCCACCTTGCTGGCGAAGCCGAGCGAGACGCGCGCATAGTATCCATTGGTTGAATTGTTCATTGTTTTATTATTTAGGGTTTGGCTACTGGTTTGATGCCTCTTTCAGGCATTGGCTATTGCATGATCCGCATTCGTTCCCGCCAGAAGCTGACGTTCACTGCGGAGTGGAAGGGGAGTTAGCCAAATCCGTACCAGCTAATCATGCCTTGCAGAGTTTCAGCTTCCAATGCCTGTCAGAGAGAAGGGTACATCAAGAGGGCGGTCCTTACTGTGTCTCCGTAAGACCGAAGAGCGACTCGGTTTGCACGAAAAGGCACTCGGTTTGCCTGCGAAGGGACACGGTTCGTCTGGAGAGCGACTCCGGTCGTCCGCAAAGCGACTCGGTTCATCCGCACAGCAACTTCTGGTTATCCGCACAGGGACTCGGTTCGTCCGCAAAGCAACTCGGTTCCGCCGCAAGGCGACTCGGTGCGCCTGGAAAGTGGCTCAGTTCGTCCGCGAAGCGAGACGGGTCGTCTGCAGAGCGGCGCGGGTCGTCCGCGAAGCGACTTTGTTTTTCCGGGGAATTGTGGACATGCCGTCTGCTTTCACCTAACAAAAGGCCTGATCGGAATGAAAACTCTAAAAGCACTCGCCATCGTCGCCTTGTTCCCATTTATCGCCCCCGCGCAGAATGAGCCGCAGGATTCAACGCCTGCAGTTGTGGGGGCACCTGTCACTGTCGTGAAAAGCTGGCGGGCAGATTTTGGCGACCGGTCCATTTACCTCAACCGCGTGGTTCCGCCGGCCCTTCAAGAGGCACCCGCGGTGGTTCCTGACACCACTGGCCCGAGCGCGCCCACTGTGGTGGCGCCGGGTTTGGTGCCGAGCAAGAAAACGGAGATCCTATTTCTCTCGGCGACTGTCTATAATCACCGGATCACGGAGTTCCGCTGGACCGCAGATGGCCTCGGGTTCAGAGCCTACAGCAACGTGGACTTTAACCTCCTCGCAGGCGTGCCAACTTTCGAAAGCGCGGACACAATTTATTTGCTGCTTCTTGCGGTTCTAAACCCACCTGCGCAGATCGGGCAGCCATCGCAGACCGGCACGCCGCGGGACGCGGGAGTCGTGCAGACTCCAAGCATTCCTGCCCTCGACAAACTGAACGCGAATCACGCGCAATATATTGTTGGGGAAAATCCGGACGGCTCGGTCCCTACGGATCAGAATCTGGCGGCACTCGATGCCATGCACCGCTTCTACGATGCAAACCGGCAGCAACTCGCGGAGGCGTATGCCGCCCGCAAGGCCGCAAGAATCGAGCAGGAGGCGAAAGCCACAGCGCCGCCGCCAAAGCCCCCGGCCATCGTGGTGAATTTCTGGCCAGGGAAGAACACGGTGATTGTTGAAGGGAATAACGGGGCAATGAAATGATGAACCGCTCACTTCTTTGTCTATTCAGCCTGCGCGCTGCCATGAGCCTCGCGCTCGCCCAAGGACCGGAAACTCCCAATGAGGGCAGCCGGTTGACCTACGACAACACGATTCAGACTAGCAACTTTTCATGGTGGGGCCAGTATGGGAAAAGCTATTTCGTCCAGCACTCCGTTGATCTGGTCAATTGGAGCTATTACCCGATGGTTGTGCTCGGGCAGTATGATGTGGCGGAGCTGAACTTTCAGACTAATGCAGCGCGGTATTTTCTCCGGCTGGAACTCTCCGACGACCCGTGGAACACCGACAGCGACGGCGATGGCATTCCGGACGGCTATGAAATCCTCTATGGGTTGAATCCGCACAATCCAAATGACGCCTTTGACATAGCACCCAGTGGCCTGACTTATTTGCAGGCCTACCAGCAGGGCCAAGTTCCGACGGTCCCCGACACGGACGGCGATGGCGTAAAGGACAATCTGGACGGCGTCCCATCGGACCCCGACCTGAGCCCCGCACCCGTGCCGGAGGCCGGCTATGCCGTGCTGGATTTGACTCTCGCGGGGCTGAGTGCGGACGATATCGCAACGATGGTGAACAATAAAAACCAGATCGTCGGAAACGACTTAACTGCTCATCCGTTCTTTTGGGATCAGGGGGTGCGGACGGTCATCCCGATGTTTTCGGCATTGGGCCTGAATAACAATGGGGTTGTTTCCGGCCTATCGCTCTTTCAAGATGCTAATAATACCACCTATGTGGCGCGCTGGGCCGTGGGACAGAGTTCGCCAACCCTGCTCTACGGCTATAAGCCGCCGCCTCCCGCGCAGGGAGGCAGTGAAAGCGTCCATGAACCGGTATTCATCAATTCTGGAGGCATCAATGACTCGATGAGCATCGTCGGTTCGTCCTCTTCGTGGATTGATCTCTCCAACCGGGACCCAGCCAATCCCGACTCCACGGTGAATTACTTCTGCGGGACTGTGTGGAATGGAACCACAAACACTCCCGCACTCGTCGGCCAGTTGAGGTTTGACCTGCCCAGCGACAGCCCCGACATCTGCGATCCGCTGACCCTGAACAACGCCGGGAACGTCGTCGGCAGCATGGCGAACGGGGACTATGATGCATTTGTCTCGACTGGCAGCACAGTTGCCCGGCTGCCGAAGCTGACCTCGCCGTCACCTTACAACGGAGCCCAGTACCCGTGGGCTAGCATCATCAATCAGGCGGGCACCATTATGGCAGGAGGAATGAGCCAGTCCCATCCGGTGATGTGGGTAAAAAAGCAGGGAGTATGGAAGGCCAAGAACATCGGACCTTACAATAAGACGACGCAGCAAAACGGCTTTGTGGCAGGCGGCATTTACGGCATGAACGAGCGGATGGAAATGGTGGGCCAGCTCTACGGCACCTCCTTCAACGCCTTTCTCTGGCAGAACGGAAAACTCGTGGACCTAAATACGAGGGTTCCGTCGGTGTGGAAAGTGAACACCGCATACTTCATCAATGACAGCGGCATCATCGCCGGGAAAGCGAATCCAATTGACAAAGATGGGCAGGCAACCGGTCCGAACCGTCCGGCATTGCTGCTCCCGGTGGACACCATACAGATGGACGCTTTTATTCCCGAGGAATGGGTTTATCACCCATTTTTAACATACATCTACAACGGAAACAGCCGCAAGACTCCTTTGGATGGGAACAATTATACATCTGGGCCGGCCACCTTCAGTGCGACCTCGGCGGATTTCAAACTGCGGCAGAAAGTGGGCGTGACAGCGAAAGCAAGCATTGGAACAAGCAATATGGGGATTATTTCAGCAGCGGAGAACCGGACCCGGAAAACGGACGTGGGTCCAACCAAAGAATACAGCTCCTCCGTGCTCGTGAATGGGCACATACCGGCAGGAACAGTCCCGCGTGCCACACAAATAGCCACGCCACGAATAGATACAGTTACGATTACACACCCCAGTCCAGGGGTTGTGGTCGCGCAGATGGAAATGAAAGCTAACGATCCGCTTGTAGATGCCTCATACTTCGCACCGATTCATTGGCAGATTACCGTAACCATTAATCGCAGTGACCCATCCAATCCAATCTACCATGTCACTGGGACGCACTGCCGCTTCCCGGCTTATGAACTTTACATCAACGGTCAGAGTGTTCACGGTTTTGATCCAGTCAGCGGGGGATACGGACCCTCAGACTTATTCCGCGATGATCGCACGTTTGATAACACAGAAAAACTCAACCAATGAAACAGTTCCGGATAGCCTATCTCTTTTTCTTCTTTGTCTGTTTTAGCCGTTCTCTCATGGCTTTGGACGCAACGCAGATAGATCGTTACAAACAGAGACTCAACGATCCCAATCCCAAGGAACGGCTTGCGGCAATGGATGAACTTGGAAGTCTTCTGGAAAAATCTTCCACAAACGTCAGCAAAGAAACGATTGCGATTGCAGTAAACGCCTTACGCGATCCTGATTCAAAAGTACGCTACAATGCCGTTAGTACATTGGCCGTGCTAGGCATGAAGACTGCGCCAGCGATTGTCCCGTTGAAACCGGGAGTATTTGATTTGCGGAGTTACCCTCCGCTTCAGGCCGCCCTCGAAAAAGCTATGTCTGATGAATACACAGAAACGAGACAGAACGCATTGCGGGCCTATAACTTGATTTTCAAGTCAAGTCCTGAATTTCTGCAGAAGCTAATGGTTCGATTTGAGAAAGAAGACAAATCAAATCGAACTCTCATTGCCTCATCTCTGGTCATGGACGGGAGCTTCAGCAAGCCAGTGACTGAATTGCTGCTGTGGCTCCTCGATGATCCAGAATACGATTGGTTCGTTGCCAACGATTTGGCGAATATGGGTCATAACAGGGGAAAGGAAAACGGAGCGCTTCCCGTCATTTTTCTGCCAAAGCTGGCGGAGAAGCTGGCCAAAGCTACGGATATACCACACAAAGAAGCTTGTGCCAGAGCCATCGCAGAGTATGGCGCACAGGCGCTCCCCTACCTCGATCAGATTCAAAAGATGCGGGACAACGAAACCGACGAATCTGCCAAGTTCAACTTGGAGAAAGCCATCGAAGCAATCAAAGCACCCGCACCATCGCCAATACAGCCAAAATAGAATGGAGCGCGTAATTTTATTGCTCTTCTTTGCCTGCCTAAGCCACAATCTCATGGCTTTGGACGCAGTTCACGTTGACCGTTACAAACAAAGACTCACTGATCTCAATCCCAAGGTACGATTTGAAGCGATTGAAGAACTCGGCAATCTTGCGGCAAATTCTCCAGAAAGCATCGGCAAGGAGGTGGTTGAAATGGAAATTAATGCGTTAAGCGATTCCGATTCGGAAGTGCGCCATAATGCAATCGGCTCAATTGCTATACTAGCAATTCGGACTCAACCGGCACATTACCCGGTGAAGCCTGGAATGTTTGATTTGCGGAAGTGTCCTTCACTGAAAGAAGCCCTGGAGCTAGCTATGACAGACGACAAGAAGGAAATAAAGCGGGCGGCGCTGGGAGCTTATGCTTTTGTTTTCAAGTTCACCCCGGAATTTCAGCAAAAGCTCATCGCTGGGTTTGAAAAAGAGGAAAAATCGAATCGGATACTCATTGCCTCAGCTTTGATTATGGACGGAAACTTCAACGAGGCAGTGACTCAATTACTGCTAAGGCTTCTCGATGACCCGGAATACGATTGGTTTATTGCGAACGATTTGTCACACGTGGAAACCGCATTGCCTCCTGCCGTTTTTCTGCCAAAGCCGGCGGAGAAGCTGGCCAAAGCCACGGATGTTCCCCACAAGGAGGCTTGTGCCAGTGGCCTGCCCCCGAACTTTGATCCACTCGCTATGAGAGTTTTGGTTGGTTTTCGGGGTTTGGGTTGCTGGTGATGTGGTTGGTGGGAAGGGCGCAGCCTTGCGGCTGCCGGAGCGTAGC
>JBBSEI010000064.1:0-24477 GCA_038239865.1 Chthoniobacterales bacterium | reverse complement strand
GGGGTGTCGTGATCAATCGAAACGAAGCGCGCGGGCATCCTCCTTCAACCCGCAATTTCAAAATCCGTAGCGCGGAAAGTCCGACAGGCTGCTAGAAGGCCAAAACGCTTCGTTCGCGGGCAAGCGGCTCCTTGGGACTTTTCCTGCGATCTCGTCGAACGGCTCAATGTCGAATTGCGCGGCCTGTGCGGCAAGCCGGACGGGATTTGGAATTGAAACGATGTAAGCACGTTCCGTGTCGTCGAAAGACAGGCGAAGCAAACCTTCGTCGAACGCCCAGTGGCATTGCTTATTGAGACAAAGGCCATTCTGCGTCGCGTCCAAGTCGAAGCGGCTCCACGGCAGGATGTGCGCGGCATCTACACCCGCGGTAGATGTTGCCGCGGTGCGGGGAAGGCGTTGACCGGAGAACATGCAGCGCGAATCGTAGGCATCTCGCACCTTGCGACGAAACGCGGAGGCGGAGCCTCCGCGAACGGCGGCAAGCCGCCACTGCCGCACGCGCTCCACACGCGCTTCCTCCGGGTCGATGTGAACCTCCTCGGCAAAGTCTTCGTCACTGACCTCTGCGGAAATTTCACCGGCGGGCGGCGCGCTAATCGCTCCAAGCCCGAAGTGAGCCTCAAGCAGCGGTAACAGATCGCCATCAGGTTGGCCGAGCGCGGAGTGAAGCGTGAAAATTGCAGCGACCAACTGCGCTTGCTTGGAAGTTGGAGAAGTGAATGCGGCTGCATGTGCGCGCACCGCGTCAGCGATTGCACCTGTTGCCGTTGCAGCGGCAGTCCACACGCGAACAACACGCGCCATGCGCTCTGCAAAGCTAATGTCGAGTCGAACGCCATCGGCGTTTTCCAAACGTACGTTGAGCGGGCAGATGAGCACACCGCCCGCGCGTGGACCAACGTCAATGCGGACTGTTTGAACCACGAATTGTTCCCATCGCAGTAAGGTTGTCCCATGTGTCTCGTCGCGCTCGCGGCGGGGCTTTGGCAGCATCATCGCCGCAGCGATGAGTGAGGACGGGTGCGCGTTTCGAGCAACCTGTGTCAGACGTATGCGCGGCTTGCCGTCTTTTAGCACGCAATGGCTGTAAGCGTTGATGGAGACGCCCGGTAGGATCTCGATGAACATCTGCAGGCCGAAAAGATCGTGGATGTGCAAAGCTCCTTGGCGTCCCGCCAATTCGTATTCGCCCCGTCCTCCGCTCGGTCGAAGTGCGATGTTCATGCAGTCGCTTCCTGCTTCCCTGTGAGATAACTGTGAATCTGATGCGCCAACCATTCGGCAACCGGCGGCGTCACAGCATTTCCAAGCGCGTGGTATCGCAACGAATCAATATCGTCCTCGCGAAATTTGCCCGGCGGAGGAAGTGTCCAGCCGGTAGGAAATCCCATTACGCCTTCGCACTCTTTCGGCGTGAGTCGCCGGACTCGGCCCCGTTTCGGATACTGGACGTATGTGCGACTCCAGTCCGTTCCGGTGTGGCGGGCGGAACAGGCGTAGAGGCAGTAGGCGATGGATTGATAGACTGGTCCATCTCCACCATCGTCTCCAATGCTCTTCTTAAATGGAGAAAGAGCGGCCTTCCCATTTGATTTGCTCTTCGGAGCATCCCCACCGCTGCGTTCGTCTTCAAAAAGTATTTGTCCGGGACCGTGGACGTCTCGATGACACCCAACAATGTAGACTCGTTGGCGTGATTGGGGGACTCCGAAGTTTTTGCTGTTAAGCACACGCCAGCCGACAGAATACCCGAACTCGGCCAGCGTCCCGATGACGGTGCTAAAATCTCGTCCACGGTGCGAGCTAAGAAGACCTGCAACGTTTTCGAGCAATACAACTCGGGGGCGTGCTTCTCCAACGAGGCGAGCAAAGTCGTGAAAGAGTCCAGAGCGCTTCCCTTTAAGCCCCGCTCGCGTGCCCATTCTTGCCAGCGAGACGTCCTGGCAGGGGAATCCGCCGGCCCAAACGTCGGAAACAGGTATTGCGCCGGCGGTGAGTTCTTTGATGTTTTCATGGTGCGGGATGTCGGGCCAACGGTGCTTGAGGATACTGCGGCAGAATTTTTCGATTTCGCATTGGAAGGTGATCTCGAAGCCAGCGCGTTCAAGGCCAAGGTCGAAACCGCCAATTCCGCTGAAAAGCGACGCGGCACGGAAGCACGCTGCAGCAGGACGCTTGCGCGCGCCATTCTGAAGCAGGCTTCCGTTTGGTTTTCCGTTGGAGTGCTCGGACATCGTTCGCGCGCACCGTAGGCGTGCAGCCGCGCGCGGGCAAGGTTGTCCGCGCTTGAGGATTCCACGTAGTCCGTGGGAGCGAGGGTCAGACTGATTATCCGCATTGCACCGGCGCTTGAGCTTCCCCCGAGAGCCGTGCTACTTTCCCCGCCATGAGCACCGTCGCCGAGATCATCACCGCTGTGAAGCACCTCAATGAGGAGGAGAAGGACGAGTTTCTGGAGAAGCTGCGGGAGATTGAATTCGAGGATGCCTGGGACCGGCAAATGGAGGCGGATGCAAAGGCGGGCAAACTCGACTTCCTGCTGCGCGAGGCGGACGATGCCATCCGAACCGATTCGCTGCGGGAGTGGCCGGGCGGGCCGAGGGCGTGATCTCGAAGACGACAGCGCGGTTCTGGCAAGGTTACGCCAGCCTGCCCGCTTGGCCAGTGCCGCCGCCCGATGTGCCGCGGGAGGAACTGGAGCGGGTCGAGGTGGAGATCGAAGCGGCGTTTCCCACCCAGCGGGGTTGAGCAATGCTGCTGGATACCAACGCCATCTCCGCCTGGGCAAAATGGGACGAGGGACGGGCTGATTATTCGCTAAGCCAGTTCGCCCGCCGCACGGAGCGTGGACGCGATGAGGGCGTCATCGAACCAGCAGCCGGCAAGTTCGTGCAGCTCGGAAATCACAGGGGCGATGGCATCGAGAAGGCGGGCGTCTTTGGCGCGAAGGAGGCAGCCGAGCAGGCGGGTTGCCCTCAGGCCATGTTCGCGTGCGGTGCGCCGGCCAAGGCGTTCCTCCAGGAGGACGAGGGAGCGGCCAATTCGATTTTTTCACCCGTGAGCCATCTCCCGCTTGTCAGCCGAGGTCCGACGCGGCACGGTGGCGAAATACCATGATGCCAGCCCCCCTGTCCCAAACCATACGTCTTTCCCTGGTCATTCTCGCAGCAGCGGCAATCGCGATCCTGCCCTCCGGCTGCGACAAATCACCCGTGTCCGGCGGCTCGGGCCAGCCGTCCTCCGGCTACACGCTCGTCCATCAGCTCATGTCGCGAAATTCCGACTTGATCGACATGGAGGGGAAAGTGGTCCATCGCTGGCGCAGTGCGAACGGCCTGGCAGGCGGCGTGCGGCTGACTCCGAATGGCGACATCGTCCGCGCGGTGCGGGTGGAGAACAGCCCGTTCGGCATGACCTCGCCGGGGATCACGGGAGCAATCGAGCGGTTTGATTGGGATGGGAAACTGGTGTGGTCATTCCTCCATGTGGACGCGAAGAAGACGCTGCACCACGACATCGAGGTGCTCCCGAATGGGAACATCCTGATGATCGGCGTGGAGATCATGACGAAGGAAGAGGTGCTCGCCGCGGGGCGCAATCCGGCTGCGATGCGCGCCGACACGTTGTCGGTGGATTATCTCATCGAGGTCGCGCCGACGGGATCTTCCGGCGGAAAAATCGTCTGGGAATGGCACATGTGGGATCACCTCGTGCAGGATCACGATCCGATGAAAAAGAATCACGGCGTGGTTTCCGAGCACCCGGAATTGATCGACATCAACGTGATCGAGACGCCATCGCCGATCACCGGTCAGCGGCTGAAGACCCTCCAGTCCGTCGGTTATGTGGCCGGCGCGAAGACTGTCGGGCCGGGCCAGCCGCAGTCCCCCGAGTGGAGCCATGTGAATTCCGTCGCATACCATGCGGAGCGCGATCAGATCATGCTCACGGTGCGAAATCTCGGCGAGATCTGGGTGATCGATCACAGCGCGGCGGGGGCGGAAGCGGCGGGCCACACCGGGGGGCGGCAGAAGCGCGGAGGAGATCTGCTTTACCGATGGGGAAATGCGCAGACCTACCAGCGCGGCAAGCCCGCCGATCAGAAACTCTTCGGCCCTCACAATGGACATTGGATTCCCGCCGGGCTGCCGGGAGCGGGCAATGTGCTGATTTTTAACAACGGGGAAGGGAGACGGGACTCTGAGTATTCGGCCATCGAGGAAATCAAGCTCCCGATGGCGAGTGATGGCTCGTTCGCGATTGAAAAGGGGAAGCCGTTCGGTCCGCAAGAGCCTGTGTGGCGATACGTCGGGCAGCCGAAGACGGGGTTCTATTCGTCATTCCTTTCCGGGGTGCAGCGCCTCGCGAATGGCAACACGCTCATCTGCTCCGGCATGCAGCGGAGTGTCTTTGAAGTGGATCCGTCGGGTCGCACTGTCTGGACTTACAACGCGCCGACGGATGGCGATCCGTCTGCTGCGGATGCGGCCCCGCTGCCTGCTCCGCGGATGGGCGGGGCGCCGGGTGGACCAGGGCCGGGCGGACCGGGCGGTCCGGGCGGAGGCCCGCCGCGTCCGTTGCTGATTACGATCTTGGACACCAATGGAGACGGATTCATCGATGCCGAGGAGGTGATGCAGGCGGCAGTCAATTTGAAGAAGCTCGACCGCGACGGTGATGGCGTATTGTCCGTCGAGGAATGCCTCCCGGGCCCGGGGGGCGGGCCGGGCGGATTTCCGGGACTGGGAGCACTGTTCGGCGGTCCGGCAGGAGGCCCCGCGGGGGGGGCACCCGGAGGTCCGGGCGGCGCTCCGACGCGACCGCCGCTGCCGCCGATTTTCACCGTGCTGGACAGCAACGGTGACGGAAAAATCGACGCCACGGAGATCGAGCAGGCACCGGGGAATCTGGCGAAGCTCGACAAGAATGGTGATGGCAAACTCAGTCTGGAAGAGTGCCTGCCCTTGCGTGGTGGTCCGACTCCTCCGGGCGCTCCGGGCGGGCCTCGTGATGCTTCACTCCCTCCGCAAGGACCTCCCAGAGGTCCGCAGGGCGGTCCGGGTCCCGGCGGTCCGGGCAGTCCGCCCCCGCTGCCTCCGATCCTCTCGATTTTCGGCACGGAACGCCCGGGCATCATCTCCGCGGCGGCCATCGCGCGAGCCCCGGAGTTGTTGCGGAAGCTCGACAAGAATGGCGATGGGAAGCTCACCCTCGATGAGTATCTCCCCGGCTTCGCAGCCGCGGGAAATACTGCGCCGCCGATGCCGCCGATTGTCACCGCGCTGGACACGAATGGCGACGGCATCATCGATGCGCAGGAGATTGCCAATGCGTCTGCTGCGCTGGCCGTGCTCGACAAAAACAAGAACGGCGAAATCGGCTATGACGAAGCCCTGCCGACCTCACCGGATGGTTCGGAGGCCGCGCGCCATGGCGGACTGTACCGCGCCGATCGTTTCGCGGCGGATTACCCGGCGTTCAAAGGCCGCAAACTCGCGCCGATCGATGCGTCGGCGCCGCGCTAGCGCCTGCGGTGATCGCGATGTGTGAATTGCCGCTGCGCGTGCCGGACTTCGTCGCGTACATCGGGCCGGGCGCGGGCTTCACGTTTGTCGGGTCGGTGCTCGTGCTGCTGTCGGCGCTCGTGCTTGTTTTCGTGAGCATCGCCACGTGGCCTTTTCGTCTGGTGCTCCGTGCGATTTTTCGGCGCGGAAAAAAGCGGCGTAAAACAAATGTAAAACGCGTGATCATCCTCGGGCTCGACGGCATGGACCCGCGCCGCGTCGAGCGGCTCATGCGCGAGGGTCGGCTGCCGCACATGGCGCGGCTCGCGGAGGGCGGCAGCTACAGCCGCATCGAATCAAGCTGTCCGCCGATTTCGCCCGCAGCGTGGTCGTCGTTCATGACGGGATCGAATCCCGGCAAGCACAACATCTTCGATTTCCTGAACCGCAATCTGCAGTCGTATCTGCCGGAACTTTCCTCGTCCGCGATCCGGCGCGACTCGACGGGCCGCGCGGTGATGAAGCTGCTGCGCAAGAGCGTGCCGTTTTGGAACATCCTCGGCGAGCACGGCGTCTTCAGCACGGTGCTGCGCGTGCCGATCACTTTTCCGCCGGAGAAATTCAACGGCGTGCTGCTTTCCGGAATGTGCGTGCCGGATCTGCGCGGCTCGCAGGGGACTTTCACATGCTTTGCCGAGACCCCGCGCGCGGAGGAAATCTTCGAGGGCGGCGAGGTCGTGCTGATCAGATTCGACGGCGATCGCGCAACTGCGATCCTCACCGGTCCGCCGAGCACCGACGACGCCTCGGCCTCGCTCACGACGCCAATTTTGATCCGCAAAAATGTGAAAGGCGGCGTCGAAGTGCGGCTCGGAAAGCAGCGCGTCATTTTGCAAAAGGGAAAATATTCCGAGTGGCTGCGCGTCAGTTTTCGCGCGGGGATGTTTCGCACGATTCACGGGATTTGCCGGCTGCTGCTCGTGAGCGAGTCGCCTTTCCGGCTCTACGTCACGCCGCTGAACATCGACCCGGAAAAGCCCGCGCTGCCCGTCTCGCATCCCGACTATTACTCGATCTACCTCGCAAAATTACAGGGCCCGTACGCGACGCTCGGCCTCGCGGAGGACACATGGGCGCACACGGAAGGGATCATCGATGACCAGGGCTTTCTCGATCAGGCGTACGACATTCACGAGGAGCGCGAGCGCATGTTCCTCGGCGCGCTGCGCACCGCGCGCACCGGGATGTGCGCGTGCGTTTTCGACACGCCGGATCGGATGCAGCACATGTTCATGCGCCCGCGCGATGCCGCGCCCGGCACGCCGACCGATCCGACCGCGCCGAACGCGACGCTCGACGAAATGTATGAGCGGATGGACGCGCTCGTCGGAAAGACGGCGGCGCAAGTCGGCAAACGGGATGTGCTGATCGTGCTTTCCGATCACGGCTTCTCGTCGTTCGACCGCGGCGTGAATGTGAACACTTGGCTCGCGCAGGAAGGATTTTTGAAAACCGTGGAGGGCGGAAGTGGGGGCCGCTATTTGCAGGGAATTGACTGGAAAAATACCTCGGCCTACGCGTTTGGCCTCGCGGGCATTTACCTGAATTTGAAAGGACGTGAAGCGCAGGGCTGTGTCGAGGCGAAGGACGAAGCGCGCATCAAAAGCGAGGTGACGCAGAAGCTGCTGAACCTCGTGGATCCCGTGACGGGGAGGCGATGCGTTCACGCCGTCCACGACGCGGCGAAGGTGTACTCCGGCCCGTACGCGCGCAGCGGACCGGACCTCGTGGTCGGATTTGCGGAGGGCTACCGCTTTTCGTGGAAGGCCGCGATCGGTGAAATGGAAAGTGAGGTCTTCACTTTCAACACGCGAAGCTGGGGCGGCGATCACTGCGTGGACCGCTCGCTGGTGCCGGGCATTTTCTTCTGCAATCGCCAGCTCGATTTGTCCGCCGGCGTGGGGCTGGTTGACATGGCTCCGACCGTGCTCGACTTGTTCGGAGTGCCGGTGCCCGCCCACATGGATGGCAAAATCCGGCCGATTTTGAACCCGAAAAATTCCGCTCGCGCATGACGAACGACAACCTCTCCAAACTCAGCCGCCGCAAATTCTGCGGACTGGTCGGCGGCGCGCTCGCTTTTCCCGGCATCGTCCGCGGCATGGCGCGCGGCATCCCGAAGCTCGCCGTGATCGGTGCGGATGGCATGGACCCGACGCTGCTGCACCTTTACGCGAGCCAGGGCTTGCTGCCGAATTGTAAGAAACTGATCGATGCGGGCGGCTTCAAAAAATTGCGCACGACGCTCCCGCCGCAGAGTCCCGTGGCGTGGGCGACATTTGTCTCGGGACTCGATCCGGGCGGGCACGGGATTTACGATTTCATCACGCGCGACGCCGGGACGATGACGCCGGAACTCTCGACGGCGAAGACCACGGATCCGAAACACTTCGTCAATTTCGGCAAGTACTCCGTGCCGCTCGCGTCGTCGAAACTGCAGCTCATGCGCAACGGGCCGACACTCTGGAATGTGCTGGCGGAATCCGGCGTGCCATCCTTTGCGCTGAAGGCCCCGGTGAACTATCCGCCGACGCCGACGAAGGCGAAAACGATCTCCGGCCTCACCACGCCGGACATTCACGGGAGTTACGGGATTTTCTCATTTTACTCCACCGATCCGGCCCAGACGACGCACGATGTCCCCGGCGGGCAGATCGAAAAAATCCGCCTCGCTCGCGGCCTCGCCTACTGCACGTTGCGTGGGCCGACGAACACCTTCGACCGCGCGCGCGGCTCCGCGGACATTTCATTCACCCTCGAGCGCGATCCGCAAAATGCGGTGGCGAGAATTCGCATTCAGGGGACGGACGTGCTGCTGAATGAGAAGGAATGGAGCGACTGGGTGCCGGTGAGTTTTTCGCTCATGCCGCATCTGGCCGATGTCTCGGGCGCGGTGCGATTTTTTCTGAAGCAAGTGCGGCCCCAGCTCGAACTGTACGTCTCCCCGGTGAACATCGATCCGGCGGACCCGGCGTTTCCGATTTCCACGCCCGCGAACTACTCGCGGCAACTCGTGGACGAGGTCGGGCGCTTTTACACGCAGGGCATGGCGGAGGAGACGCCCGCGCTTTCCTCCGGCGTGCTCAGCGATGGAGAATTTCGGCAGCAGGCGCTGCATGTGATCGATCAGGATCTCCGGCTCTTCCGCTCGCAGCTTAACCACTTCCGCGAGGGTTTTTTCTTCACGTATTTTTCCTCGCTCGACATGAATTCGCACATGTTCTGGCGCACGATCGATCGCCAGCATCCGCTCTACACGCCCGCGCTGGAAAAGGAGCACGGCGATCATTTGCCGACGCTCTACCGGCGCATCGATGCCTTCGTCGGCGATGTCGTGGATCACCTCGGGCCGGAGGGGCAGATTTACATCGTGTCCGATCACGCGTTCACGTCGTTCCGGCGGCAGTTCAATCTCAACTCATGGCTGCTCGACAAGGGCTATGCGGGGATGAAAAACCGCCTCGACCGCGACGGTGCGCCGGACTTTGTGAACACCGACTGGAAGCGCACGCGCGCGTACGGACTCGGCATCAACAGCCTCTACCTGAACCTCCAAAACCGCGAGCCGAACGGTGTCGTAAAACGGGGCGACGACGCGGAGCGCTTGCGCACAGAATTGATCGCGGAACTCACGGCCATCCGCGATCCGAAGACGGGCGAGCAAGTGATCCGCCGCGTCGTGCGGCCCGACCAAGTCTATCGGCACACCTCGGGCGATCGCGTTCCCGATCTCGTGATTTGCTACAACGACAATTATCGCGCTTCGTGGGACACGATCCTCGGCGGCTATCCGCGCGAGCATCTTCTCGACAATCTCGATCCGTGGAGCGGGGACCACTGCATGGACCCGCATTTTCTCTCCGGCGTGCTCCTCACGAATGCGCCCGTGCGGCACGCGGAGCCTGCACTGGAGGACCTCGCACCGACGATCCTCAGCGCCTTCGGCACGCGCGTACCGGAGGAAATGAAGGGCCGCGATCTGCGGATTGAACCGGCGAATTCGGTGGCGGCAAAATGATGGACGGACTGAACCGGATCACCGGTGCATTCGTGGACGGCGTGAATGGTCTGCTCGGCGCAGCCTCACCGGCGGTCGTGCTCCTCTTCCATGCGCTGCTCCTCGCGGTGCTCGTCGTCGCGGTGTACGCGCTGGTGTCAAATCAGCGCACGATCAAAGTGACGCGCAATCGCATGATCGCGCGGCTGCTGGAAATCCGGCTGTTCGGCGACGACCCGATTTCCGTCCTCGCATCGTTCGGCCGCGTGGTCGTCGCGACGGGCGCGTATCTCGTCTCGTCGCTGAAGCCGCTGTTTTTCATCCTGCCCATCGCGGTCCTGTGGATCGGGCAGCTCGCGGGCTGGTTCGAATGGCGTCCGATCGCGACCGGCGAATCCGCGGTCGTCACGATGAAGTTGCGCGAGGAGATCAGTCCCGTCGCGGGTCCTGCCTCGCTGCAAGTGCCGGCGGAATTCGTCGTCGAGACGCCCGCGTTTCGCTCACTCGACAGCAACGAAATCGCCTGGCGCGTGAAGGCCGTGCGCGCGGGCAGGGGGATCATGAAATGCAGCGCCGGCAACCCGATGGTGGAAAAGGAAATCACCGCCGGCGATTCGCTCGCACGCGTTTCGCCGAAGCGGGTGGGGGACGGTTTTTGGGATCGCGTGCTGTGGCCTGGGGAAAAAGCGCTTGCGGATCAGAGCGGAATTTCCGAGGTGCGCGTAGATTATCCACGGCGGTCGCTGCGGTTTTTCGGCTTTGAAATCAACTGGCTCATCGCGCTGACCGTGGCATCAATCCTCTTCGCGCTGGTCGTGAAGAGGCCGTTCGGCGTCGAATTTTAACCACGCAAACCCACGCCCCATGTTTGGAAAACGTCAGCACAAGATCGCCATTGATCACGAACTTTACGAGCGGCTGGAAAAGGCCGCGCAAGTCGCGGGCTATTCTTCGGTCGAGGAATTTGTCGTGCATTTGCTCGAAGGCGCCGCGAGCCCGGCGGGTGCCGATGAGTCCGAGGAGCAAGTGCGCCAGCGCCTGAAGGGACTCGGCTATCTCGAATGAAATCCGCGGACGCTGACTTCATCACGGTCGTCTCGGGACTGCCGCGCTCCGGCACTTCAATGATGATGCAGATGCTCGCCGCGGGCGGGATGCCGGTGGTCTCCGACGGGCAGCGCACCGCCGATACGGACAACCCGCGCGGATACTTTGAATTCGAGGCGGTGAAAAAACTGAAGACCGACTCGTCGTGGATCGCCGGGGCGCGCGGGCACGCGGTGAAAGTGATTTCCATGCTGCTCGGCGAATTGCCGGCGGAGTCCGAGTACCGCGTTATTTTCATGCTGCGCGACATGGGTGAAATCCTCGCATCGCAAAACGAAATGCTGAAGCGGCGCGGGACGACCGGTTCGGCGTCGGACGATGCGGCGATGCGGCAGCACTTCGAGGCGCACCTGAAAAAGGTGTGGGCGCGGCTGGCGACACAGAAAAATTTCCGCGTTCACTTTTGCGATCATCGCGAACTTCTCAGCGCGCCGGCGGAGCAGGCACGCGCCGTCGGTGAATTTCTCGGCCTCGACCTGGACGAGCACGCGATGGTGCAGGTGGTCGATCCGGCGCTGCATCGCAATCGCGCTTGAGGGCAGCGGCACGGAAGACATGCGTCCTCGCGTGTCACGGCACTCAAATCGCGGATTGTCGAAACAGCCGAGGACGGCTGTTTGCCTGGACAGCCGGGACGGCTGTCTTCCGCGTCAGACTGCGAGCTTCGTCCAGCGGGCGTTGGCTTTTGAGGATTTCACGACGGCTTCGATGAAGGCCATGCCGCGGACGCCGTCCTCGATCTTCGGGTAGTCGAGGCAGAGGTCGTCCTTCGCGAGCTTGCGGCCCTCGATGCGGGCGCGGATGTGGGTGGTGAAGTTTTTGTAGATGTTCGCAAATGCCTCGAGGTAGCCCTCGGGGTGCGACGGCGGCGTGCGGCCGGCGGCGAGCGCGGCTTTGCCGAGGTAGCCGTTCGCGGTGCGATAGACTTGCATGGGCTGGTCGAGCCATTTCACGAGGAGCGTGTTCGGCTCGTTCTGGTGCCATTCGAGTCCGCCCTTTTCGCCGTAGATGCGGATGTTGAGGTTGTTCTCTTCGCCAACGGAAATCTGCGAGGCGTGGAGCACGCCTTTTGCGCCGCCTTTGAAACGGAGAAGCACGTTGCCGTCGTCATCGAGCTTGCGGCCTTTCACGAATGCGGTGAGGTCGGCGGCGAGTTCTTCGATCTGGAGGCCGCTGACGTATTCCGCGAGATTCTCCGCGTGCGTGCCGATGTCGCCGATGCAGCCTGCCGCGCCGCTGCGCTTGGGGTCCGTGCGCCATGCGGCCTGCTTTTGTCCGCTCGCCTCGATGCGCGTGGCGAGCCAGCCCTGCGGATACTCGACGACAACCTTGCGGATTTTTCCGAGCTTGCCGGTGGCGACCATTTCGCGCGCCTGTTTCACGAGCGGGTAGCCGGTGTAGTTATGCGTGAGACCGTAGAGCTGGCCGGTCTTTTTCACGAGGGCGGCGAGCTTTTTTGCCTCGGCGAGATTGAGCGTCGCGGGCTTGTCGCTCAGCACGTGGAAACCGGCTTCGAGCGCGGCTTTCGCGGGCGGGAAGTGCATGTGGTTCGGCGTGACGATGGCGACGAAGTCCATGCGCCTGTCCGCAGGCAGCGCCTTTTCCTTCGCGATCATTTCCTCGAACGTCCCGTAGCAGCGATCCGGCGGGAGGAAGAAGTCGCCGCCGCTCGCGCGCGAGCGTTCGGGGTCGGATGAAAATGCGCCGCAGACGAGTTCGACCTGCTGATCGATTGCCGCCGCGATGCGATGCACTGCGCCGATGAATGCGCCGCGTCCGCCGCCGACCATGCCGTAACGAATTTTTCTGCTCATGAGGTTGTGCGGTTGGAGTTCGGGAAAATGATGCGCCGCGCGCAGGTGCGCACCGGGGCGAGCGTGTTAGTGCGGTGCCGGAGAGGCGGCAAGCGAGAAGCTGGCCGGTTTTCTTTTTCCCTCGGAAAATGAAGCGGGCGGTGCTCGCGAAATGCCAGCACCGCCCGCATCGAAGTGGAAGGTTTTCGTCTAGGCCTTGAGGGTCCGGATCGCTGCGACGACGTCGTCCAGCGTGGCCGGCGGCGGGCCGCCGGGAGTCGGCGGGGCTTTCTTTTCAAAGCGGGCCATGAGCGCGTTGTAGGGCTTCACGATGAGGACGAAGACGACGGCTGCCATGATGAGAAAGGAGATGGTGGCATTGATGAAATTGCCAATCATGATCCCGCCCTCGAGCACCGGCTTGCCAGCGGCATTCACGAGGAGTTCATGCGTCTTCGGATCGACTGCCTGCTTTGCGCCGATGGCGATACCGGAGAAATCCGGTGAGCCGCCGATGAGGCCGAAGATGGGGGTGATGATGTCCTTCACCATCGAATCCACGATTTTTCCAAACGCAGCGCCGATGATGACACCGACGGCGAGAGTGATGACGTTCCCTTTGAGAACGAATGACTTAAATTCTTCGACGAAGTTTTTCATAAGTGCGGGATACGACTGGTTTCCCAATGAGACGTAAAGTCGGAACGTCCTCGATCTAGGAAGCCCGCGAATCCGCGGAAAGTCTGGCCCTTGGGGTGCCGCAACGGTGTGATGACGCTGTGACCACTTTGGAGCGATTTTTTGAAAAACTGCGGACCAGCCTCGCCGAGCGGACCTTCGTGAAAGTCACGCTGAGCCGACCGCGGGAGAAAGGGGAATTGCGGAATGTGTACGGTCGGATCGTCGAGTTGAAGTCGGGCACCGCGGTGTCGTTCACGGTGCGATTTGCGAGGCGCGATGTGACGCGGAATGAGCCGCCGGAAGCCGCGGCGCGGGCGATCGGGAAGTGGCTGGAGGAGGACTTCAGGGAGGCGCATCTTTTCACCACGACGGGCGACTGGAAACTGCGCGCGGAGCACGGCGGCGAGTGGTGCATGAAGGCGGCGCGTCCGACTTTTTCCGCGCCGCTGGCGACGGCGCACGATCGGCCGAAGGTGCGCGCGATCGGCAATGCGCCCTTCCTCGTGAAGCTCGGCGTCACGGCTGCGGACGGCACGGCGAGACCGGGCATGGCGGACAAGCTGCGGCAGGTGGAGCGCTTTGTGGAAATCCTCGGACATCTTGTGGATGCTTCCGCGCTGCGCGAGGCGCGGGAGGTGCGCATTTGCGACATGGGCGCGGGGAAGGGCTACCTCACTTTCGCGATGCATGAATTTTTCCGCGCACGCGGCGTGAAGGCGGAGGTGATCGGCGTGGAGCAGCGTGCGGATTTGGTCGGGAAGACGAACGCGATCGCGGCGGAGTTGAAACTCGAAAGGTTGAGTTTTGTGCAAGGCGCGATCGGCGCATTCGCACTGCCGGAAAAACTCGATGTGCTCATCGCGCTGCACGCGTGCGACACGGCGACGGACGATGCGCTCGCGGCGGGCGTGCGCGCGGGCGCGAAGCTGATCGTCGCCGCGCCGTGCTGTCAGAAAGAAGTGCGCCGTGAATTTGCACCGCCGCCGATTTTGGCCGGCGTGCTGCGGCACGGCATCCTTGCGGAACGGCAGGCGGAACTGCTCACGGATGGCATCCGCGCGCTCGCGCTGGAGGCGGCGGGCTACGAGGCGAGCGTGTTTGAATTCATCTCGCATGAGCACACGGGGAAGAACGTGATGATCGCGGCGACGAAGCGGGACGTTTCGCACGACGGCTCCGCGGCGCGGGCGGAATTGCGCGCGGTGATGGACTTCTTCAGCCTGCGCTCGCAGCGGCTCGTGGGGCTGCTCGATCGGAGTTGATCCGCCGTGTTTTTTTTTCGAGCGCGGCCACGGCATCCCGCCATGCGCCCGGACGCACGCAGGAAAATGGGAGCGCACGCTTCCAGCGTGCAGCGTCCGGCATCCTGCCGGATGCAGGGCGAAGGCGGCGGGTGCGCCTGAAAGCGGCGGGGCAAACGCAGGTGCAGATCCGCAGCCCGGCGAAGCTTTCCGGCAGGATGCCGGAAAGGGCACGCTGGAAGCGTGCGCTCCCTTTTTCCTGCGTGGTATCGCCGCCTTTCAGAAATCAGCACGCCTGGTGAGTAAAAAGGGGCTCACGTCCCGGTCGCTCAGCGCAGCGGGCCGTTGCTGAAGGCGGCGACGAGCCCGCGGAGCATCGTGCGGTACACCATCGCGCGCGTGACTTTCACTTTCTCCGCGCTGCCGAGCGGCGGCGTCGCGGCCATGAGATCGAGCGTCTGCATCGCGAGGCTCCACGGCAGGTAGCAGGCAAAGCGAATGCGCCACGGGCGGACGGCGCGGATGTATGCGCGCGCCTCCCCGAGGTAGCCGCGCGCCTTGGCCGTCCACGCTTCGAAGACGGGCTGCGCGGCGGCGGGATTTTCGAGAAGCGAAGCGGGGTCTGCGCCGGCGCTGCGCAGTTCATCGGCGGGAAGGTAGCAGCGGCCGGCGCGCAGATCGGCGGGCATGTCGCGGAGGATGTTCACGAGTTGCAGCCCTTTGCCAAATGACGCGGCGAGCGGCATGAGCTCCTGCTCGGTGCGCGCGGAGTACCGCGGGAAATGATGGAAGCTCATGCGCGTCCACCATTCGCCCACGCAGCCGGCGACGAGGTAGGTGTAGTCCTCAAGTTTGTCCGCATCGGCGAGCGCGGTGATGTGTGAGGGATCGGCAAATGTGCGGAGATCCTCCGACTGCCCGTGGATGATGTTTGAGAGCAGTTCGATCGTTTCTTTCCAATCCCACGGCGTGAAGGCACCGAACCGCTCGAGCACGCGCGGAAGGGCCGCGATGAGCGCGCGGTCGCCGTCATGCGTGGGCTGGATGTCGCGCTGGATGCTGCCGATGCTCTGCGGCGTCGCGCCGGATTGCAGCATCCTGCCGAATTCCTCGAGCCGCCGCAGCCGCGTGGTGGGCGTCGCGCCTTCCGAATCCGCGATCGTGTCGCTCGTGCGCGCGAGCAGGTAGGCGACGCCCATCGTCTCGCGCAGCGCGTGCGGGAGGATGCGGACGCTGAGGTAAAAAGTGCGGGAAACGGAGCGGAGGAGATCGCGAGTGATGTCGGGTTGCTTCATCGGGCTCGAGTGAGGATCAGCATGTGTTCGTCGGCGTTGCCAACATTAGTCGTGCGAAGCCACGAAGCTTTGGCACCAATCGGTCCGCAGTTCGCGCGCGCGCGCCATTTTTCGAGCAGCCGCAGGCCGAGAAAATCCACCGCCACGGGATCGCGGCTGGCGTAAAGTGTCTGGTGAATCGCGGAATGGCGGGGGTTCGGCGCGGGGCCGCCGGCGAAGGTCACGGCGAGCGCATCGAGGATGTGCAGCACGCATTTCCCGCCGAGCCGCGGGTCCGCGTAGCATTCGCCGATGGCCGCGGCGCCGCCTTCGCCGAAGGTCGTGAAGCGACGCCAATTGTCGAGATTGCCGACGACGGCGCTGTGCAATGCGCCGGCGATGCCGCAGCCGGGCTCATCACTCAGCGCGGCGATATTGATGAAGCGCGGCACGTCGCGGCTGAGGATCGTCGCGAGGTGGCTTTTTGAACTCAGCAAATTGTCCTCGGTTTTGCCGAGTCCGTGCGCGCCGACTTTTTCGCTGAAAAGCAAATCGCCCCAGATCAGCTTGCCGAGCACGGGTGCCTGGAAGCTCGCCTCGCGATCCCAGCCGCGCGGCGGATCGATGCCGCGCACTTCGCAGCCGAGCCGCTGCGGAGTGAAGCCGCTGTCGCGCAGCGCCGCGGAGCTTTTGTCCCACACGATGATGTCGCGCACGCCGGCATCCTTCAGCCCCGCGACGGCGGCCGCGACGACGCCGCGGCGTGTCGCAAAATACGGGCCGCCCGCCGCGGTGACTTTGATGCCGACGCGCTCGTCCCCGCCGGCGAGTTCGCGCCACGCAGCGCGCGTGCTGGTGTTGCCCGTGACGGTGCGCACGAGCGCATCCACCATCTGCCGGGTGACGCCGGGATTTTCATCAAAGCCATCCATCGCGCGCGGATCGTGCGCGATTGCGACGAGCGATCGGCCCGTGGGCTGCGCGACCGGTGCGACCGGCGCGATGACGGGCGGCGGCGCGGCGACGGACGGATCGGCCGGCGCGGGCGCGGTGGCCGGGGGATTGACCTGCGGCTCCTCCGCGAGCAACTGCGCGAGCCCGAGGGCCGCGGCAAAAATCAGCGGAAGACGAATCACCGGCGGGAAATAGTGCGGGTGCGGTGTGGTGTCAAACGGATGGCCCGCCAGCGCGCAGCCGGATGGGCCCGGCTCCTCAGGGCTTGCGGAAATCTTCGAGGGAAAATGGGCGCGTCGTGCCGCGCAGTTCGCGCTTCCACCACGCGGCGGTGTGGTCGGCGAAACTCGTGAAGAGGTAGTCGTAAAATGCGAGACGGACGAAATGCGGCGGACTCGGCGTAAACGGATTTTTTTCCAGCAGCGCGAGGACGGTCGGCTCGCCTTCGAGGACGCGGCGCATGAGGCGTTCGAGGAGATAGCCGTAGCGCTGCGGCGCGAGCGCGGCGAACCACATTTGCCAGTCGAGCCGCGGCTGGAAGGGCGCGACGAGCGTTGGGCGGCGGTAGAGATCGCCGGCCTTGTACGGGAATTCGAATTCGTGCCAGTTCACGCCGTCGTCGCTGCCCTCGAGGATGATCTCGGGCCGCGTGAGCGTCATCGTGCGGAAGAGTCCGTAGCCATTGAACGAGCGCAGCGCGGGGTGCCACGGAGGACGGGGATTTTTTTTCGTGCGCTGGAATTCCTCGCGCATCCGCAGCATCGCCGCCTCCTGCCCGGCGAGTCCCGCGAAGGCATCGCCGAAGCCCTCGAGCGTGAAGCACACCGAGGCGATCGCGAGCGCGCTGGCGGGCAGGAGTGGCCACCAGTGCCGGCGCTTTTCTTGCGCGCGCGGCAGGCGCAATTTTCGAAAACCGCGGAACGTGTCGTCGAGAAACGGCACGCAGAGCGCGAGCGTGAGCCAGTTGAAAAACGCGTAGTTGCCGGTCTGCATGATGCCGATTTGGAGCAGCACCTGCAGCAGCACTGCGCCATGCCGGAGGAAGCGCCAGCGCGCGGGCGCGAGGAGGAGCACGGGCGTGGCGATCTCGACGAAGTAGGTGAACCAGCACGCCGCGCGCAGCAGCCAGCGCGGGGCCTGATGCGCATACCACGCGGTCCACAGTGGGAGCGGTTGCGTCTCAAAATGGAAGTCCAGCGCTGAGCAGCCGAGCCACGTCGCATCGCCCCACGTGAGTTTCACGACGCCGGATTCGACGATCATCCGCACGAAGAGCCACCACAGCAGCCAGCGCCCGATTTTCTCCGCACGCGACTCGTGCGACCACTCCGGACGTGCGCGCCACGGGAGCCAGAGCGCGGCGAGCAGCGCGGTCTCGAGGAGCAGCGCGTCCCATTGGAAATTGCCGAACGCTTCGCCGACGGACATCAGCGAGAGGTAGAGCGCCCAGCACGCGAGCGCGCACCCGCCGGGGAAAAAGCCCGCGCACATCGCGAGGGCGAGCAGCGCGCCGAGCCAGCATTGCGCGAGCAGGATCGTGTCGCCTTCGGCCAGCCAACTCAGCGAGGGCATCTCCCAAAACGTGAGGCCCGTCGCGCGCGCGGAGGCGAGCTGTTCGCTCACGGGGATGAGCCCGTGAGCGCCCACGAGCCCGCGCACCTGCGATCCCCACGACCAGAATGCGACGAGAAAAATCGCGCCGAGCGCAACCGCGAACACGCGCCGCGCGGCGAGGAAGCGCGGCGTCTGCGCGGGCAGCGTGCGCGCGATCCATCGCGCCGCCGCATCGGGCGGCGAAGTGCGCGCGGCGATCTCCACCGCCGCCCAGATCGCGCCGAGCAGCGTCCACAGAACGAGGCAGCGCGTGAGGATGTTCGCCGCCGCCAGATCGAGCAGTGCCCACGCGGCGGCGAGAATCACGAATGCTGAAACTTGGAGGGCCGTCCGCATTTTCGCGCTACGCGCCGCTGAGCTTCATGATCGCCGCGCAGTCTGCCGCCGTGAGCGGCATCACCGAGAGGCGCGATTGCTTTAGCAGCGCGATGTCTTTCAGTGCCGGCACGCGTTTGATCGTTTCGAGCGCGACGGGATTTTTCAGCGGCTTCACGGGCATGAGATCCACGCAATCCCAGCCCGCCTCCTCCGCCGTCGGATCGGGATACGCCTCACGCGCGACCTTCGCGATGCCGACGATTTCCTTGCCCGTAACCGAGTGATAGAACAGCACGAGGTCGCCCACCTGCATCGCGCGGAGATTGTTTCGCGCCTGAAAATTCCGCACGCCCGTCCAAGCCGCACGGCCTTCCTTGGCGAATTGCTCCCACGAGTAGGACGCGGGTTCTGATTTTACCATCCAGTGTTTGGGCATCGTGGAGGAACGCCGCAGCACGTCGAGAACCTCAAGACAAAACCCCGGCCGCATCTGCGGCACCGTCGTGCGTTCATGGTCGGGCTGGCGGGATTCGAACCCGCGGCCTCCTGCACCCGAGACAGGCGCTCTACCAAGCTGAGCCACAGCCCGATTTCTGAACGGCGGCAATAGAGCGGGCGGGAATCACCCGGTCAACAGAAACATTCCCCGTCGTGTCGCGGGGCGCTGCTGTCGGTCGTCCAGATGTCATTTTTTGAAACGCGGAGACGCAGAGACGCGGAGAAAACGAAGGATTCAGAAATCGCTTCCCTTTGCCTTCCTCTGCGTCTCTGCGCCTCTGCGTTTAAAAAGGACGCGTCGTCACGAACACGTTCACTGTTCCCTCGCTCTCCGCCTCACCCCGCGTTTACCGTCCCGCGCATGACACGACCCGACGGCCGCACGCCCACGCAACTCCGCCCGCTCACCTTCACCCCCGGCTTCGCGCCGAACGCCACCGGCTCCGTCCTCGTCTGCACGGGGAATACGCATGTCATCTGCTCCGCGATGATCGAGGAGGCCGTCCCGCGCTGGATGAAGGAACAGCAGGTCCGCGGCGGCTGGGTCACCGCCGAATATTCCATGCTCCCGTATTCCACCGAGCAGCGGAAGCAGCGCGACAGCACCCGCGGGAAAGTTGACGGCCGCTCCACGGAAATCCAGCGCCTCATCGGCCGCTCCCTGCGCGCCGCGCTCGATCTCGACAAACTCGGCCAACGCACCATGTGGATTGATTGCGACGTCCTCGCCGCCGACGGCGGCACGCGCACCGCGAGCATCACCGGCGCGAGCGTCGCCGCCGGGCTCGCCTGCCAGAAACTCATGGCCGCCGGGCGGATCAAGGAGAACCCCATCAAGCAACTCGTCGCCGCCACCAGCGTCGGCATCGTGGACGGCGTGGCGCTGCTCGACCTCTGCTACGTGGAGGACAAGGACGCCGCCGTGGATCTCAACGTCGTCATGACCGAAGGTGGCCAGTTCGTGGAAGTGCAGGGCAGCGGCGAGGAGAGCACCTTCACCGACGCCGAACTCACCACCATGCTCTCCCTCGCCCGCGCCGGCATCGCCGACCTCGTCGCCGCGCAGCGGGCGGTGCTGGGGTAAAGTGCGAACTCGCTTATTTTTTCGGAGCCGCTGGAGTGGCTTGCGGCTGAGGAGGCGGAGGCGGAGGCAAAGCGTTTTTGGGTGGCACGTAGCTCCCCTTCGACAATAGTGCCGTGGCTGTTTTTGAGTCTGACATTTCTGGTTTGGTTTGCGTGAAAGGTAAGTTCACGACTGAAAAAATGCAAAGGAAGAGAATCCCGGTTCCGAGAAATCGGAGTGACCACTTATTGAAATTCCGCGTTTTCGCCGTGAACACATTTTCGGGTGTGGCTGTGGCTCCGGCCACGCGTGTTTCAGCCGGATTTTGGGACAACGAATCCAACTAGCGCTGGTATTCGGTATCGAGCGAATTGACCTGCTCGTTTATTGCCGTTTGGCTCGTTGCAAGCGCATAAAGCTCGAACATCACAGAAAGGATCAGGCAAATCCAAGCAGCGAACAAAACAATGAAACTCCAAGGTTGTGGGTGTGGAGCAATTTTTTTCTATGAACGTCAGCGACAGAGCCAGCCCGCCACCCGCCAGAAAGAGTATCGATTTATCGTATCGGCCACTGATTTCCAGAGACGCTGCCTGAAGCCCATCTCGTTCCTTCAAATAAGACTCATACCGCTGCTTTCGGTATTCGTAATCTGGATTCGGCTGCGTTTCGTCGCTCATTCCGAATGGCTTTCTGCCATGACATCGGCGCTTCAACAATCTGAATCATAGCCATGACCCTCGCTGCGCAAAGTCACTCAAGCGCCGGTAAATCCAATCATAATTCCCTCATTCGCCTATGCTCACTCGCGCAATCCTCACCACGCCCCTCCGCTGGCTGCTCTGGCTCGTGGTCGTTTCGCTCTTCGTCGGCGTGTGGCTGTATCCCGTGAGCAGCGGGTTCACACGCGGGAGCGGGGTCTGGTTGTTCCTCGTCGTCTGGTTCGGACTTGTCGCGCTTTTGTGGCGGATGCGCATCGCGCGTTTCACGATGCTCGGCATCACCGCGCTGGCCGTGATTTTCCTGCTCCTGCCGGGGAGGACGCAGCGCGACGAAGCGGCGCTTCGCAGCGGCTATGTCGCGGGGCTGCTGCGCTACGAGGGCGACCGCTATTTCTGGGGCGGCGAAAGCCCGAGGGGCATTGATTGCTCCGGCCTCATTCGTCGCGGGCTCATTGATTCGATCTTCCTGCGCGGCGTGCGCACGCTCGATCCCGGCCTCGTCCGCCACGCGCTGTGGCTCTGGTGGCACGACTGCACCGCTCGCGAACTCGGCGAAGGCGGCGAAGGCCACGGCATGACCACGCCGCTGCTCGAAACCCCAAGCATCAACGCGCTCGACCACACGCGCATCTTCCCCGGCGACATCGCCGTCACCGCGAACGGCATTCACATCATCGCCTATCTCGGCGGAAACCGCTGGATCGAGGCGGATCCGGATCAACAGCGCGTGCTCCCCGTCACCGTGCCCAGCCAGAACGGATGGTTCCGCCAGCTGATGAAGATCGTGCGCTGGAATATTCTCGGGCAGTAAGGGTGTCTCACGCACAACTCCCGCCTTGTCTTCCGCGCAAAGCCGGAGAGATTTGCGCCATGAATCTCGCCGTTGAGACCGAACTGGAAAGCGACGGGCGCTGGCTCGCCGAAATCCCGCAGATTCCCGGCGTGATGGCCTACGGCGCCACCCGGCAGGAAGCCATCGCGCGCGCCGAGGCGCTCGCCCTACGCGTCTTCGCGGACCGGCTTGAGCACGGCGAGATGCCCGACGAACTCGCAGCCGTTTTCTCCGTGGCGGTATGAGTCAGTGGGGTTCGGCCAAAGCCCGGCGGGTGCTGGCCGCATTTCTGCGCATCGGCTGGAGCATCAAGCGCGAATCCGGCGGGCCCCACCGCATCCTCTCCCGCGCCGGCTGGCCGGACTACGTGTTTGCCTTTCACGACGGCGAGGAGATCGGCCCGAGAATGCTCCCCCGCATCGCGAAGCGCACCGGGTTGAAACCAAGCGATCTTTAGGTGCATATAGCCGCAGCGCATGAACTCCGTTTTCACCACCCGCCTGCGCTGGCTGCTCTGGCTCGTGGTCGTCTCGCTCTTTGTCGGCGTGTGGCTGTTTCCGGTGAGCAGTGGATACACACGCGCGAGCGGGGTCTGACTGTTCTTCATCCTGTGGTTCGGGCTTGTCGCGCTGGTGTGGCGGAAGCGCATCGCGCATTTCACGATGCTCGGCATCACCGCGATGGCTGTGATTTTCCTGCTCCTGCCGGGGAGGACGCAGCGCGACGAAGCGGCGCTTCGCAGCGGCTATGTCGCGGGGCTGCTGCGCTACGAGGGCGACCGCTATTTCTGGGGCGGCGAAAGCCCGAGGGGCATTGACTGCTCCGGCCTCATCCGCCGCGGGCTCATTGATTCGCTCTTCCTGCGCGGCGTGCGCACGCTCGATCCCGGCCTCGTCCGCCACGCGCTGTGGCTCTGGTGGCACGACTGCACCGCTCGCGAACTCGGCGAAGGCCACGGCATGACCACGGCGATCCTCGAAACCCCGAGCATCAACGCGCTCGACCACGCAAAGATTTCCCCCGGCGACATCGCCGTCACTGCGAACGGCATTCACATCATCGCCTATCTCGGCGGCAATCGCTGGATCGAGGCGGACCCGGATCAGCAGCGCGTGCTCACCATCACCGTGCCCAGCGAGAACGGATGGTTCCACCAGCCGATGAAGATCGTGCGCTGGGACATCCTGCGCGACTCTCAATAGATTTGCTATTTCGCCGCCTCAATCGCCATGCGCCGATTCGAGCAGGAGAAAATCGAGACCCCGGAATTTCGCGAATCCGCGGTCGAATGACACGAGGCGCAAGGCTGCCACGGAGGCGAAGGATGCGAGATAGGCATCCGTCCAGAGATTCGGCGTGGCGGTGCAGGATGCGGTGATTTTTTTGAGCGTCGCATCCAGGCCGTCCGGCTCGTGCAGCAGGACGATCCGCTCGTCCGCCTCCAGCATTTGCAACGCCTCCCACGCAGCTTTCGGCTGCAGGACATCCGCGCCCATCACCTGCGAATTGCAGAGCAGACGCAGCGCGCCGAGTCGGGTCAGGCGGCTGAGCACGACATCGCCGGCTGCGGTGGAATCGAACCACTCCACCGCTTTTTTCCGTTGCTGATGACGGCTCACCAGCAGCGGAAAAATGACGTTCACATCCGCGAGGAATTTCACGGCAGCCGCTCGCCGGAGCGTTCCATCAGCCGCGCCATCTCGTCATTCGACAATGCCGGAATGGTGTTGCCTCTGCGGATGGTCACCGGCGCTTTCGTCATGCGCCTCAAGTTTCGCGACGGAGTTTTCTTCGTCAGCCCGAGCACCAGCCGCAGACCTTCGGTCACGAGTTCTTTCATTTTGCGGTTATCGCGCGCGGCCTGAACCTTCGCCTGCCGGTACAGGTCGTCGGGGATTTCCAGCGTCGTCTTCATGCTGCGGAATTTGCCAGATTTATGGGTTTATGGCAAACGGCAATCTGGGTTTCCGTCGGCGGCAAGGTGATTCCCGGCAAAAGCCTTGACGCCCCGCGCGGGTGATCGCTTCACTCCGCGCGCTCAATATTCCCCCAGCCGCGCCCGCTTTTTCCTCATGTCCAAAAAAGATCGCATCAACGTCGCCATCGTCGGCCTCGGTTTCGGGGCGGAGTTCATTCCGCTCTACCAGCGGCATCCGAATGCGAACATGTATGCGATTTGCCAGCGCGATCCGAAGAAGCTGAATGCGGTGGGCGATGCGTTCGACGTGGCGGTGCGGTACACGGATTTCAAGGAGCTGCTGAAGGATCCGAAGGTGGACGCGGTGCATATCAATTCGCCGATCCCGGACCACGGCTGGATGAGCGTCGCGGCGCTGAAGGCGGGCAAGCACGTGAGCTGCACGGTGCCGATGGCGACGAGCATCGCGGATTGCAAAAAGATCGTGGATCTCGTGAAGCAGACGGGCCTGAAATACACGATGGCCGAGACGGTGGTGTATGCGCGCGAGTATCTTTTCATGAAGGAGCTGCTCGACAGCGGGAAGCTCGGGAAGCTGCAGTTCGTGCAGGCGAGCCATCAGCAGGACATGGACGGCTGGCCGAACTATTGGCCGGGCCTGCCGCCGATGTGGTATGCGACGCATTGCGTGGGGCCGGTGTCGGGGCTCGTCGGTGCGCCGGCGGAATATGTGTCGTGTTTCGGCAGCGGGACGATTCGCAAGGAGCTGGTGAAAAATTACGGTTCGCCTTTCGCCGTCGAGACGGCGCACATCAAATACAAGGGCACCGATGTGAGCGCGCGGATCATCCGCAGCCTGTTCGACACGGCGCGGCAGTATCGCGAGAGCATCGATGTG
>JBBSEI010000063.1:0-24730 GCA_038239865.1 Chthoniobacterales bacterium | reverse complement strand
CCGCGGGCGCGGACAATATCGTGAAGGTCTGGGACACGACGACCGGCGACCGGAAGAAGAACATCGAGGGCTACGACAAGGAAGTGACCGCGGTGCGTTTCGTCGGCGCGAGCGCAAATCTCGTGACGAGTTCCGGCGACAGCAAAGTTCGCCTCGTCGCGCTCGATGGGAAGGAAGTGCGCATCTTTCCGAAGGTCGCCGCTTTCATGCAGGCGGCCGCGGTGAGCGCGGATGGAAAACTCGTCGTGGCGGGTGGACAGGATGGCGTGCTGCGCGTGTGGAATGCGGCCGATGGGGAGGAGCGCGCGACCTTTGCGCCGGGAAAGAAGTAGCGCCTGAAAAAAACGGCTGCGCGCATGAACAACGTCCTGAAACTCCACAGCTAGAGCGCCGATCAACTTGCTCCAACTACGCACTATGAAAATCCTGCTTCTCGTCGCTCCATTGTTTGTCGCTTCGATCGCTTTCTCCGAAGCGGAGGATTCACCGCGCGTCTTCCGCGCAGGCGCAGCCACCAGCAATATCACGCCGGACCTTGGCAGCTCGATCAATGGCGGCTTTCAAGACGGCAAAGCAGCCTACATCCATGACGAACTCAATGCTCGCTGCCTCGCGCTCGACGATGGGCAAACAAAGCTCGTCCTCGTGGTGGCGGACAGTTGTGTGATCGGGCGCGGGATCTTCGACGAAGCGAAAAAGCTGGTGAATGAAGCCACCGGCGTGCCGATGGAAAACATGCTGATGTCCGCCACGCATTCACACTCTTGCGGCACGGCGCAGGCGGTGGGTCAGAGCGAGCCGAGCCCGGCCTATCAGCGCTTCGTCGCGCAGCGCATCGCGGATGGAGTGAGGCGGGCGCTGACCAATCTCGCGCCCGCCAAAATCGGCTGGGGAAGAGCCGACGTGCCGCAGCATGTGTTCAACCGCCGCTGGCGGATGAAGCCCGGCAGCATTCCGCCCACGCCGCTCGGCGTCACCACCGATCAGGTGAAGACGAATCCCGGCATCAACAATCCGAACCTGCTCGAACCCGCCGGACCGACCGACCCGCAAGTATTCTTCATTTCCGTGCAATCGCCGGACGGCAAACCGATCGCGCTGTATGCGAACTATTCGCTGCACTACGTCGGCGGCGTCGGGCCCGGTCATATTTCCGCGGATTACTACGGCGCGTTTGCCAATCGCATCGGCGAGTTGCTCGGCGCACAAGGTCAGGACCCGCCCTTCGTCGGCATGATGTCGAACGGAACGAGCGGCGACATCAACAACATCGATTTCCGCGGCGGCCAGGCGAAGCAGCCGCCGTATGGGCAGATCAAACTGGTCGCGAATGACGTCGCTCAAGCGGTCGCCGATGCCGGCAAATCCGTAAAACATCAGGATTGGGTTCCGCTCGCCGTCGCACAGAAAGAGATCAAGCTCGGCTTGCGCATTCCGACACAAGACGAAGTCGAAAAGGCGCGCGAGGTGATGAAGCAATCCAAGCTCTTCCCGCGCATGGAAACGATGGACCAGGTCTATGCGCGCGAGACCGTGCTGCTGGCGGATTTTCCCAAGGAAGTTTCCGCTCCGCTCCAAGTCCTCAAGATCGGCGACCTGCGCATCTCCGCGATTCCCGCCGAAGTCTTTGTCGAAATCGGTCTCGGTCTCAAACAGCGGCATCCGCAGACCTTCACGGTCTCGCTCGCCAACGCCTATCACGGCTACCTTCCGACGCCTGAGCAACATCGCCTCGGCGGTTACGAAACTTGGCGCGCAAGATCGGCGTGCCTCGAACCGGATGCCTCGACGAAGATCGTCGCGGCGCTGGAGGAGTTGTTCGAGCGACTAAAGTAGAGACGACGAAGGAAAATCTTCAGCCCCATGCCCCCGTCTCGTTTTCTAATTCCGTCGCTCGTCGCGGCCTTTCTCGCGATCGAAACCTCGGCGGAAACGCAGCTCAGCGAGACATGGCAGCGCGGCTACACCGGCGATGATGCGCAGGGAGCGCACGTGCTCGGTTATTGGAAATTCGCACCGGATTCGCCGGCGGCGGATTCCTCCGGCAAAGGTCACACGCTTACTTTTGCTGGGGCAAATGTCGTCACCGGTGGAAAGTGGGACGGCGCGCTGGAATCATTCCCCGGCGCGCCCGTGGAGAATAAACGGCACGCGGCTCTGATCGCGACGAAGCCGCCCGGGTTGTCGCCAAAGGGCGCGTTCACCGCCGAGCTTTGGATGAAGCCCGGCCCGAATTTCACGGCGGCTCTTTCGCCCGTTCTACTGGACAAAAAATACGTCGCGCACACGGACTACCAATGGCGTCTGACCGCAGCGGACAAAGGCGGCGTGCGGCGGATGCAGGTGTCGCTCGGCTTCGGCGACGACTCCGAGACGTTTCACTCGCAACCCTTTCTCACGGGCACGGACTGGCAGCACGTCGCGTTCACCTACGACGGCGCAGGCGAAGTCCGTTTCTTTCGCAATGGCGCGCCGATCGGCATCGTGCGGCGTCCCGAACGCGGAGCGGTGGCGCCGGGGAAACTCGGGCTGTCGATCGGTGATCGGGTGGGCAGCAGTTACGCCGGCTTTCCCGGGCTGATCGATGAAGTGCGGATCTGCGATCGCGCGCTCGAGTTTCGTCTCCTGGCTGTGGAGTTTCGGGCGGAGCGCCGGACTTGGTCGCGGATGGAAAAAGCGGATCCGTTCGTCGTCGTCGTGCGGAATTTGAGCAAAGCCTCGACGGGCAAACTCATACTGCGCATTTCCGCCGACGGTATGGACGTGAAGAGCTTCGACGTGCCGCCGCTCGGTGCGGGGGCGGTGCAGGAATTTGCTTACCCGCTCGATACCTCGCTGCGTCCCGACACCTATCAACTGACCGCGCATCTGGAGATGGCGGGCGAGCCACCTTTTGCGAGCGAAGAGCACGCGGAGTTTGTCATCGCGGCGCGCACGCCGCCACGGATGCCGGTGATGATGTGGGGAATCGGCGGACCGGAAAGCGTGCGCAAAGAGATGCCCCGACTCAAAGCCCTCGGTTTCACGCAATGCCTTGGTGGCAGTGCGGACTACGGCGCGATTTGGTCGGCCGGGAAAGTCGTGCCGCCGGGGAAGCCCGAGCGGATCGCCGAGACCAAGGCGATGCTCGACTTCGCCCTCGCCAATGATTTCGGCATCGCCTTCGCGCTCCATCCCGGCGGCTGGCTCAAGGAGCGCCCGGAACTCCAACGCGTGAATCGCGAGGGCAAACCCTACGCGACGCGCCCCGACGTGAATGCCGCCATGCCGGGGCTCGCAGAGTTTTGCTTCAACGTCGGCGCGAGTGTGGCACAGACCTATGACGCCTTCCCCGCGTGGCGCTCGGCGCTGATCAACAGCGAGACGCGCGACTCTTCGCAGGTGAGCTTTTCCAAGTTCGATCAGGAAGCGTATCGCAAGTTTTCCGGCTCGGACATTCCCGCGGAGGTGACGATCAAGAACGGTGTTTTGTGGACGAAGTTGAAAGACTTTCCGGCCGATCGCGTGATTCCCGACGACCATCCGCTGCTCAAGTTCTATCGTTGGTTTTGGCAGGTGGGCGATGGCTGGAACGCGCTCAACACCGCCGTGCATCGCGGCCTGCACTCGACTGGGCGCGACGATGTGTGGACGTGGTTCGATCCCGCCATCCGTGCGCCGAGCATCGCAGGGAGCGGCGGCGCGGTGGATGTGCTCAGCCAGTGGACCTACACGAATCCCGACCCGCTGCGCATCGGCTACTTCGCCGATGAACTGTTCGCGATGGCCTCGCCGCAACAGCGCGTGATGAAGATGACGCAGCTCTTTTGGTATCGCACCCAGGCCGCGCCGAAGACGACCGCGGGCGTCCAAATCGCGTCGTCTTTCGACGATCACGATCCCGATGCGGCCTACATCACCATCTCGCCGATGCACCTGCGCGAGTCTTTCTGGACAAAGATCGCGCGGCCCGTGAATGGCATCATGTATCACGGTTGGCAGGCGCTGGTGCCCACTGAGAGCATCGGCGGCTACCGCTACACTCATCCCGACACGAAGGAGGAATTTCGCCGCCTGCACCGCGACATCCTTGAACCGCTCGGGCCGACCCTGCTCGCGCTCGCCGACCGCCCGAGCGACGTGGCGTATCTCGACAGCTTCACCGCGCAGATGTTTGCCGGACGCGGCAGCTACGGGACGCGCAATGAAGAAGCTTATCTTACGCTGCTGCTCGCGCAGCTTCAGCCGCAGATCCTGTTTGAGGAGACGCTGCTTCAGCGTGGGCTCGATGGGTTCAAAATACTTGTGTTGTCCGATTGCGACGTGCTGCCGGCGAGCGTGGCAAAACGCGTCCGCGAATTTCAAGCGCGAGGCGGCCTCGTCATCGGCGACGAAAATCTCGTGCCCGCGATTATGCCCGACATTCGCCTCCCAAAATTCACCTTCACTAAACAAGCCGCTGCAGATCATGCCACCGTGCTCGCCAATGCGGCGACGCTGCGATCCACGCTCGATGCGAAGTACACGCGGCACGTCGAAAGCTCGAATCCCGAGATCGTCGTCCGCTGCCGGCAGTTCGCCGGGAGTGACTACGTTTTCGTGGTGAATGATCGGCGCGAAGCCGGCGACTACGTGGGCCAGCATGGGTTGGTCATGGAGAATGGGTTGCCGAGCGGAGGCGACGTTTCAATCCGTCGTCCGGGCGGTCACGTCTATGATCTGGTTGCGCACCAAAAGATTTCCGCGACTTCGCGTGACGGGAGCCTGCTGTGGCCGGTGCAACTCGGCCCGTGCGAAGGCGACGTCTTCCTCGTCGCACCCAAGCCAATCGCCAGTGTGCAGGTTACCGCGGGGGATTCTGCGAAGCGTGGGGCCGCGGTGAAAGTCTCGGTCACGGTCGCGGACGAAGGCGGAGAGCCAGTGAGCGCCGCGATTCCCCTGCGCGTCGCAATCGCGGACCCTGCCGGTCGCGCCGCGGAGGGCAGCGGCTTCTACAGCACCAAAAATGGCCGCCTCGATCTCACGCTCGACCTCGCCCCGAACGACGCTCCCGGCGTTTGGGAAGTGCGCGCCACCGAATTGGCGTCGGGCCGCACGGCGCGACATTTCCTCCGCGTCACGCCGAGTCCGTAATCAGTTTTCCACATCCGAAGAAAGCCTCGATCATTTCCTCACGATGAAAACATTCGCCGCCCACACCATTGCAATCCTGCTTTGAGCCCACACGCTGGCGTGAGGGCCGCATTCGGAAAGCGTCCAAGCCGCGCTCGATGTTTTGCCATCATGGCAGAAGGAAACTCTAAGGACGGGAGCGAGGTGGACATGCGACGTGCGTATTCTCCCGACCCGCGCTTATTCACGCGCCGTAATTTCCTCCACGCCACCCCGGCGGGGTCGCGGGACCTCTCCGACCGACATCGTTCAGCGCAGGGAATTGACGACCTCGTTCATGCCGCGCGGTTTAGTGGCCACCATGATCGATGAAGCGTTACGCGATCTGCTGGCTTTTCTCCGTGGCGGCACACTTAACTGACCGACTGCGAGCCATTCTTGCCCCCCGAAAATACTATATGAAAACAATCTTCTGTGTCGTCGCGCTGAAGCTGACACTGCTCTGCGCCTGCGTCCTTCCCGTTCACGCCGAGTTCCAAGCCGGCGCCGCCGCAATCGACATCACGCCGATGGATCTGCCCGTGCTCATCAATGGCGGCATGCTCAGTCGCACCGTGGACAAAATCAGCACGCGCATCCACGCGCGGGCCGTGGCTTTTGCCGATGGAAAAGAGCAGCTCGTCATCGTCGTCGTGGATAGCTGCATGATGACGCGACCGCTGCTCGACGAAGCAAAGGCACTCGCGGAAAAGCGCACCGGCATTCCGGCAAATCGCATGCTCATTTCCGCCACGCATGCGCACAGCGTGCCAGCGTCGATGGGCTGCCTTGGAACCGATGCAGACCCGGCTTACGTGCCCTTTCTGCGCGACAAGCTCGTCGAGGCGATCGCCGCCGCGCAGTCCGCGCTCGTCCCGGCGCGCGTCGGTTTTGCGAAAATTGATGCCGGCGCTTTTACCGCGGTGCGCCGATGGATCCGGCGGCCGGATCGTCTCGCGGAGGATCCTTTCGGAAACAAAACGGTGCGGGCGAACATGCACGCGGGACGCAATTGGGACGACGTCACCGGCGAATCCGGTCCGAAAGATCCGGAGCTTGCGCTCATCTCCATCCAGACGCGCGACGGCCGCCCGCTCGCAGTGCTCGGCAATTTCTCGATGCACTATTTCGGCGATCAGGCGGTCGGTGCGGACTACTTCGGCCGCTTCGCCGAGGGTCTGAAAGAGCGCCTCGCGCCCGGGTCGAACTTCGTCGGACTGATGTCGCACGGGTGCAGCGGCGACATCTATCGCACGGACTACACGATCCCCGAAAAGGACCGTCCAAAACCGACGATCGATCAATACACGAACGGCTTGCTCGACCTCGCTACGAAGGCGTTGCAAGGCGTCGCCTATCGCGCGGATGTGGATCTCGCGATGACTGAGCGTCGCCTGCCGATGCAGTATCGCGTGCCTGACAAACAGCGGCTCGAGTGGGCGCAGCGGCTGGTCGCCGAAATGGGCGACCGGCTGGCAAAGACTCCGACGGAAATTTACGCGCGCGAGCAGATCATCCTGCACGAGCGCCAAAAGACGGAGATCGTCGTGCAGGCACTGCGCATCGGCGAGATCGCCATCGCCACCACGCCGTGCGAGACCTACGCGGTTACGGGGCTGAAAATCAAAGCCGCCAGTCCGTTGCCGCAGACCATCGTCATCGAATTGGCGAATGGCGGCGACGGTTACATTCCTCCGCCGGAACAGCATCTTTTCGGCGGCTACAATACTTGGGCGGCGCGCTCGGCGGGTCTGGAAGTCACGGCCGAGCCGAAGATCACTGCGGCGGCCATCGCGATGCTGGAGGAGGTGAGCGGGAAGACGCGACGCCCGTGGGAAATCTCGGACGGCGCGGCGACCAAGGCGATTCTCGCGGCGAAACCGATCGCATACTGGCGGCTCAACGAGGTAATCGGTCCGCAGGCAGCGGATGTCACCGGACACGGCCGCGACGCGACTTACGAACCGGCGATCACTTTCTATCTCGAAGGCCCGCGCTCTGCGGAATTCTGCGGCGAGGGTCAGGTCAATCGCGCCCCGCACTTCGTCGGCGGCCGAATCCGTGCGCGTCTTCCGGAATTGCGCGATCACTTTTCCGTCTCGCTGTGGTTGTGGAATGGCATGCCCAGCGACGGACGTGAGGTCAGCGGCTGGTTTTATTCGCGCGACTACGATCAGAGCCTCACCCCACGGGGCGAGCATCTCGGTGTGGGTGGAAAAAGCGGTCACACGGGACGACTGATTTTTTCCAAAGGAGCGGGGAAGAACGTCGTCGCTGGAAATACGGAGATTCCCCGCTGGCAATGGCAGCATGTGCTGCTCGTGCGAGACGGTGATGCGGTGCGCGTTTATTTGAACGGGAAGCTCGACCTGGAGACGCGCGCGCCAGCGAGTTCGACCGCCAACATCGAACCATGCTTCTTCGGCGGGCGTAGCGACAACGAATCGAATTGGGAGGGGCGTCTCGACGAGATCGCGGTTTTCGATCGCGCACTCACCTCCTCAGAAGTCGCGCAACTCACCGGCAAATAGTTTCATGAGGATCTTCCTTCTCGTTCTCGTCAGCGCGCTGCTTCCACTCGGCGGAAGCATGGCCGCGGACTCGGTCGCGCGCCCAAATGTCGTCCTGATTTTCGTCGATAACCTCGGCAACGGCGATCTCGCGTGTTTCGGTTCAAAGCTGCATCGCACGCCGAATGTCGATCGCTTGGCCGCGGCAGGAATGAAGTTCACGAGCTTCTACGTGGCCAGCGGCGTCTGCACGCCGAGTCGCGCGGCGCTGATGACGGGCTGCTATCCGAGGCGCGTGAATATGCACGTCAGCGACAAGAATACCGCGGTCCTCCAGCCGGTGTCGCCCAAAGGCCTCAACCTCGCGGAGACGACCATCGCAGAGGTGCTGAAAACGGCGGGCTACGCGACGGCCTGCATCGGAAAATGGCATCTCGGCGATCAGCCCGATTTCCTGCCGACGCGGCAGGGTTTCGATGAGTATTTCGGCATCCCCTACAGCGACGACATGACGAAGGATCATCGCCCCGACGTCTGGCCGGAGTTGCCGCTGATGCGTGGCGAGAAAGTGATCGAGGCGCCGGTGGATCGCGACTTTCTCGTCAAGCGCTGCACCGGGGAAGCCATTGATTTCATCGAGCGCAACAAGGCGCGGCCGTTCTTCGTTTATCTCCCGCACACGATGCCGGGTTCGACCGCGCATCCCTTTTCCAGCCCAGCCTTTCGCGGCAAATCCAAGAATGGCGATTACGGCGACAGCGTCGAAGAACTCGACTGGAGCACCGGCGAAATCATGGCGACGCTCGATCGTCTCGGGCTTACCGCCAACACGCTCTTCATCTGGACGAGCGACAACGGCGCCGTGCAACGCAAACCGCCACAGGGCAGCAACGCGCCGTATCTAGGCCCCGCTTACGACACGAGCGAGGGCGCGATGCGCATGCCGTGCGTGATGCGCTGGCCCGGGAAGATTCCCGCGGGAAAAGTGCAGGACGAGCTATGCAGCACGATGGATCTCCTGCCGACGCTGGCGAAACTCGCCGGCGCGGCGCTGCCCGCGGCCCCGATTGACGGCCACGACATCCGGCCTCTGCTCTTCGGGGAGCGCGACGCGAAATCGCCGTGGGACGAAGTCGGATTTTGTTACTACCTCATGGAGCAGTTGCAGGCCGTCCGCGCCGGTCCGTGGAAACTTTACCTCCCGCTGCCGAACAAATTCATCACGCTCGGTCGCAAGACCGCGCCCGCCGAACTCGCACTCTACGACGTGCGTCACGATCTCGCCGAGGAACATGAAGTATCCGCGCAAAACCCGGCGATCGTCGCGCGACTGCTCACCATGGCGGAACGCGCGCGCGCCGAACTCGGCGACATGGACAGGCCGGGCTCCGGCCAGCGCCCGGCGGGATTCGTCAAGGAGCCGAAGGCGCTCGTCAAATAGACCGTCCCGCAAATACCCACGCATTTTTCCCATGCTCACCGATTCCACACGCCAACTCGATTTTTCCACGCTTTCGGGAATGACGTATCTCAACACCGCCGCCGAAAGCATTCCACCGTGCTGCACCGGCGAGGCGATCGGGAAATACTGTCGCGATAAATTGCGCGGCCTGCGCAGAGGCTGACCCGCGATACGAAAATTCCTCATCTCTGTCCCGAGCGAGGCCCGGTTTGCGGGCGCGGGACCGGAGGGAATGCAGCAAGTAGCTACGTCCTCCCCTATAGATTTTGGACTGTATTTCCAGGACTCGAGACAGTCGGGCCGTTTCCGGTGCGGCGCGGTGAAAAGCAATTTCCTGCAGTAAGCGGTGCGCTTGCCCTGCAAAAGTGGGGCTGCGCGCCGCGGTTGGCACGACTGTGGGCGCGTTCTCACTGCGAGCGAGGGGGGTGGCGGGGCGAATGCTTTCGCTTGCCCCGCACGGGCCGCCGGTTTGAATCACGCCCGGCCGTTCGCTCTTCCACCCCATGAAATCCCTCCTCCGCCGCTTCGTGGTTTCGCTCGCGAAACCATTCGCCTTCACGCTCTGCCTGCTCGCGCCCACCGCCCTGCTGCGATCCGCGGCGGAGCCCCGGCGTCCGAACATTCTCTTCATCCTCACCGACGATCTCGGCTATGGCGACATCGGCGTCTTTTTCCAAAATCAGCGGCGCGACAAGGCCGATCGCGCGGAGCCGTGGCACGTCACGCCGCACCTCGACGCGATGGCCGCGGAAGGCGTGCGGCTGCCGAATTACTATTGTCCCGCGCCGGTGTGCGCGCCGTCGCGGGCGTCGCTGCTGCTCGGTGTGCATCAGGGCCACGCGAACGTGCGCGACAACCAGTTCGACAAGGCGCTAGAGAACAATCACACGCTGGCCAGCGTGTTGAAGCGTGCGGGCTACGCGACCGGAGCGATCGGCAAATGGGGTTTGCAAGGTGGGTCGGCGGAGAAGAGCCCGGCGGGCGAAAAGGCGACGCCGGCCGACTGGCCCGCGTATCCGACCAAGCGCGGCTTCGATTTTTATTTCGGCTACGTGCGGCACGCGGACGGGCACTGGCATTACCCGAAAGAAGACGGGCGGCAGGTGTGGGAAAACGACCGCGAAATCTCCGGCAATCTTGCCGGCTGCTACACGACCGATCTTTTCACCGCGCGGGCGAAAAAGTGGATCACCGACCAGCACGCGGCCCATGCGGAACAGCCCTTCTTTCTCTACCTCGCCTACGACACGCCGCACGCGAAGCTCCAGCTCCCGCCCGGCCCGTTTCCCGCCGGCGGCGGAGCGAAGGGCGGCGTGCAATGGCTCGGCAAACCGGGCGCGATGATCAACACTGCGGCTGGCAAGCCGGACAGCTACATGCGCCCGGAATATGCGGGCGCGACCTGGGATCACGACCACAATCCGGCGACGCCCGAGCAGCCGTGGCCCGATGTTTACCAGCGCTTCGCGGAGGACGTGCAGCGCATCGACGATTGCGTGGGCGACCTGCTCACGCTGCTGCGCGATTTGAAAATCGACAACGACACGCTCATCGTTTTCACCTCCGACAACGGACCAAGCCAGGAGTCGTATCTGCCTGAGAAATATGAGGCGGATTTTTTCAACTCGTTCGGCCCCTTCGACGGCATCAAGCGAGACTGCTGGGAAGGCGGCATCCGCGTCGGCGCGATCGCGCGCTGGCCGGGCGCGGTGCCCGCCGGCCGCGCGAGCGAGGTGCCGTGCCAGGCTCACGACTGGCTGCCCACTTTCGCCGAACTGGCCGGCGTGCCCGTGCCCGCGCGCAGCGACGGCGTGTCGCTCGTGCCGACGCTGCGTGGGAGCGGGGAGCAGGCGTCGTCGCGCGTCTATGTCGAGTATTTCGTGAAGGGCAAGACGCCCGCCTATGGCCAGTTTCTTCCCGCGCATCGCGGCCGGCAGCGGCAACAGATGCAGGCGTTGCGGCTCGGGGATTTTGTCGGCGTGCGCTACGCGGTGGCGAGCCACGCGGACCCGTTCGAGATTTACAACATCAAGACCGATCCGCAGGAGGCGCGCGATCTCGGGCGCAATTCCGAGTATGCCGCGCTGCAGCAGGAGATGCACGACACAGTGCTGCGCGTGCGCCGGCCCGATGCGAGCGCGCCGCGGCCCTACGACGCGGAACTCGTCCCCGCGCTGCCGGCGAGGAAACTCCCACCCGGCATGGCCTGGCGCGCGTTTGAGATCGCCTCGCCGTGGGTGGCGAAGCTCGACGGGATGAAACCGACGTCGCAGGGCGTGCAGGCGTCGCTCGATCTTTCCCACGCGCCGTACGCCCGTGATTTTGCGATGTTCTTCACCGGCTTCATCAAGGTGCCCGCCGACGGCGAATACACCTTCGCGATGAAGACCGACACCGGCGCGCTGCTGCGGCTTCACGAAGCCACCGTGCTCGATTTCGACCGCAGTTTTTCCGAGGGCGGCGAAGTCACCGGCACGATCCGGTTGCAAAAAGGCGCGCATCCCTTCCGACTCTACTACAACCACGGTGGTGCCGAACCGCCGCAACTCTCACTGCGCTGGAGTCGTCCCGGCGAGGCGCTGGTGGAGGTTCCCGTGGCGGCGTTCTTTCTCGACGAAGCCGGGCGCGGCGTCAGTAAGTGATCGGAACCCCTTACTCCCCGGCATCGCCCGACGCCCGGCCCGTTTCCGGCGCGACGCGGTGAAAAGTGATTTCCTGCAGTAGTCGTCGCCAATCCATCGGCTTTCTTTGCCGACGAGCTGCACATCGCCGGCCCGAGCGCGCAGAATTCATGATAAAGGTGCCCGCCTGAATGCAGGAGTGGCCTGAGTGGGAAACCGCGCTCGACCGCCGGCAGCCTGTCGCTAGCTTCGCTCCGGGCGCTCCTGCTTCCCGAAAAAAATTCTCTCCGATGAAACGCATCCTCATTTTCCTCGCCTCCATCATCTGCATCGCTGCGCCAGCTCGCGCCGACATCACGATTGGCCGCTATGACATGGCCTCGGTGCGCGACGTGTCCACGCTGGAGACGCGCGTGATCGAGGACTGGAAGCCGCTGGCGAAGGACCCTTCGCTCCGCTCGAAGCTCGTGGAGATCACCGTCTGCGAGTGGTGGCCGGTGCAGAAAGTGCGCCTGCCCGTCGCGATGCTGGCTCCAGCGGACAAGGTCTGCACGAATCTGCTCATCGAAAACATGTCGCTCGCGCCGAAGGTGCCCATGCCCGCGGGCGCAAAGCTGCGTCTGCTGAAGGAGCATGGTGTGGGACTCGTCTTCATCGGCATGGTGCCGATCACGGACATGGAGCCGGTGGGGAAACTGCACCTGCTGATGGAGGAGCATTTCGTCCGGACGAAGGATGCGCGTTACACGCCGGCGTGGATCTGGGGATTGAGCGACATGCGCGCGCTCACGGCGGCAATCGCGGAGAAGGACGTCTTCCAGCCGAAGAAGGTGCTCACCACCGGTGGCTCGAAGCGCGGCGTGGCCACGGCGGCCTCGTGTATCGCGGATGATCGCATCACGGCGATGATGCCCGTCGTCGCGCCGATCATTGACAGTCCGGGCGGCCCGTATGTCGAGGGCACGCTCGATCCGAAGATCACGAAAATGGACGACGACTTTCTCGCAGCGATGCAGTCCGAGGTCGGACGCAAGGCGATGCTCGTCCGGCAGAAGGCGCGCTCGGACGAACGACTCACGCTCGAATCCGTGAAGGCCGCGGGCTGGAGCGATGCGGAGATCAAGGCCGCGAGCAGCCTCGCGTGGGAAGTGTGCCGCACGACGAACTACCTCGATGCGCTGAGGAAGCGCGGCGTGGAGATCCTTTACTGCGATGGATCGAACGACAACGTGAGCCCCGGCCTCATCGAACTCGGCGAGAAGTTTCCGCAACTGCCGGTTTACATCATGCCCGGCGGACAGCATGGCGGCGCGAAGGAGGCGGGCTTCACGAAACCCGTCGCCTCGCAGCCCGATGTGGATGAAAACCTCTACGCCTTCGCGATGCACCACTTCTTCGGCACGCGGCGCCTCGTCGGATCACCGCGGTTGACGGTGGCGCCGGAGAAGGGGACACACCGCTGCACGGTCAGCGTCGTCTTTCCCGACGGCACGGAGCCGCAGGCGAATGACCTCTTCTGGTCCGTGAACCGCCATCCTGACTACACGTTCCTCATGGAGTTCGACGAATGGAAGTCCGCGCCGCTGCAGAAGACCGGCAACGGTTCCTACAAGGGCGAAGTCACGCTCGATGGCGACGTGAAGACCGTGGACTTCATCTCCGTGCACCGGCACACCGAGGCTGGCAGCACGCTCACCTTCTCCAGTCACGAAAGCCGCATGCACCCGTTCCTACATTAGTAGTCCCATGAAACGTTTCGCCATTCTCCTCGCTCTTTTCTTCACCGGTTTCTGCCACGCCGGCGAAAAAGTCCACCGCTACCTCTACGCCGCCACGCCCGACGGCGCGCAATTGGACAGCGGCTCGGGCAACGGCATCCTCGTGTTCGACATTGACGATGGATTCAAGTTCGTCCGCCGCATCGAAGGCCCGATGCTCAAGGGCGGCGTCCGCGGGCTGACGGGCACGACTGCGGCGCACGCGCTGTTTTACTCGACGACGGACAAACGCATGGGCCGTCTCGACCTCGAGACCGACAAGGTCGTTTGGGAAAAGGAATTCAGCGGCGGCTGCGATCGATCGTCAGCGACGCCGGACGGTGCGAAAATTTTCGCACCGACGGGCTGGTAGGGTCCGCGCGAAGAGGGAGGCTTCATCGTCATCGACGCCGCGACCGGTGCGGAACTGCACCGCATCGTGGTCGGCCCGCGCGCACACAACAGCATCATGAGCCCCGACGGCTCGCGGCTTTTCCTCGGCACCGAAACGACGCTCACCGTTTTCGATCCTCGCGACGAGCGCGTGCTGATGAAGATTCCCGATGTCGGCGAGTCGGGCGTGTTCCCCTTCACCGTGAACGGCAAGCTCACGCTCGCCTTCGTGTGCCTCGGCAAGCACGTCGGCTTCGACGTGGTGGACCTCGTCTCGGGCAAACCCATTCATCGCGTGCTCGTCGGCGACGCGCTCATCGAACATCGCACCCACGGCGTCGCGCTCACGCCCGACGAGACCGAGTTGTGGATCAGCGATCAAGTCGGCCAGAAGCTCTTCATTTTCGACGCGACCAAAATGCCGCCCGCGCCGAAGGGCCACGTCGCGCTAAGCATGGGCGGCCACGGCTGGGTGAACTTCAGCCTCGACGGCGCCTACGCCTGGAACCACACGCCCGACATCTTCGACGCGCGGACGAAAAAGCAAATCGCCACGCTTCGCGACGAGCATGGAAAACCCTTCGCCAGCTCGAAGCTCATCGAAGTCCACCTGCGCGACGGAAAAGTGGCGTGCATCGGAAACGAGTTCGGGATTGGACGCAAGGAGTAGCACCGCTCACGACTACGCGGACGGAAAGCGGACCGCCTCACTCCACGGCACCGTTCGACGCCCCGGCCCGTTGCCCGTTTCCGGCGCGGCGTGGTGAAAGGCGAATTCCTTCGTGTGCTTGCGCATGGCCGTCCAGCCCCAGAGCCTGTCCATACCGTTCAGGGACCGATTTTCACAACCGCTATCGGTCCCGGTGCTTGGTGCACTGAATCCTCAACGACACAAATTAGTATGGAAAACCAATTCTGGATCTCGATCGCCCGCGACCCGGAACCCTTGCAAATTGAGCAAAGGCAATTTCACGATCAACTCACCGGCATGAGTCGTTACATTGGTGAGCTCGAAACCCAACTTCTCCAACTCGGTGGTGCGTCGTCCGGCGACAATAGCCTTCCGCACGGTTCGGAAGCGGTCGGAAAGACATAGCACAGCGGCGAGTCAGAGCGCGACAATATCGCGAAATAGGGCTGCGCCATCTTCGTCGGAGCACCGGGTTGTGCCACTGGCTCGAAGCCCGGTGCCCAAGGCGCAAAGTCTTTGCCGGCATGGGCGGTGAAGGTAGCGGTCATGAGGATTGCAGCGAGGATGAGTAGTTTTTTGATAGATGTGTATTTGGTTTTGTTGTTTGCGCGGCAACTGCCGCACGCGAGAAACATCGGCCAGTTGAATCTTCTTCGCTACGCATCCCATCGGAAATACACGCATTTCTTCGGATCACCCGGAGGTCTGCCGTGCTCCGCCGATACTTGCGGCGCGATTAGTGATGCACGATTTGGGCGCGCTGGTCGCGCGGTGCTTCGCCCACGACCTGCTTGAAGGCTCGGTTGAATTGCGATAGCGATTGAAAGCCAACATCGAAGGCGATCTCGCTGATCCGGAGGTTCGTATTTTGCAGGAGGTTCCGCGCTTTCTCGATGCGGGTTCGCGCCACGTAATCCACGAAATTGATTCCCGCCACTTCCTTGAATTTTTCGCTGAAGTAGGTCGCACTCATGTTCACCACCTGCGCGACTGCGGTAAGCGATAATTCCTCATCCGAGTGGTCTTCAATAAAGCTGCGCGCCCGCGTGATTGCCGGCGATCCGCTTTGTTGGGAGTGCAGAGCAAGCATCTCGCTGCATGAGGCAAGGTGCTTGGCAAAAGTATCGAGCAGCCGGATAAGCGCCTCGTATTGTTTTGCCGTCAGGACGCGCGTGTTGAAATAGGCTTCCTCCAGCTTCTTCACATCCACCTGCGCACCCCACTTGAGGAGCGTCGCCGCCACGCGATTGAAACGCGCCTTGTCGGGCCGATGAAGGAGGATTTGTCCGGTCTGGAGGAAGGCGATTAAGTTCTCGCCGACCCGGACCGGCACGGCAGTCTCACACAGCCCGGCAAAGCATTTCAGTGTTTTTGGTTCGAGTTGCGCTTCCGCCTCCAGCTTGCATTGCATGGCGTAGCCGGCCGCGCAGCTTTGGTTCACATTCGCCATGATGGAGCAGAAAGGGTTCTCCTGCCTCCTGGTGTAATGCAGCGCATGGAGCATGTCGGGCCGGTGCAAGGAAAGCGGGAGGCCGGTGCCTTCCGTAAAGGCGCGCTCGTAGTCCTGATACATCTCCGACTCGGAGAGCACCTGCAGCGTTCTCGCATTCGATTCGGCGTGGTCCTTCATCTGGACGAATCGTGTTTAAGAGGAACCTTGGCCGTATGAGAAACACCCGCCACAAGAAGGACTGGGAAAAGCAGGAACTCGTGTGAAGATCGCGGGCAAGGGAGCAAACGGGCGGGAGCCTCGGCAGTTCTTCATGGCCACGTTACAACGACACCCGCACTCAAGGCCCTCACGAAAAGTTTCTCCGCTGATTCTCAGCGCATCGAACTGGCCAGCATGAGAGTAAAACCTGCCTTCGCGAGCCATTCCACGAGTTGCTTCCGCGCACGATAGACGCAGGGCTGAATGTATCCTCGCACTTACGCGGCAACTGGCGTTTTCGATGCCGAGCGCATGTCGCCATACCAGCGCCAGATGAGATAGACGGCGGGGATGATGAGGAGCGTCAGGACGGTGGAGGTGACGAGGCCGCCGACCATCGGGGTGGCGATGCGTTTCATCACGTCGGAGCCGGTGCCGTGGCCGAACATGATGGGGAGCAGACCGAGAATCATCGCCGTGGCCGTCATGACGACCGGCCGAGCGCGCTGGACAGCACCGTAGATCACCGACGCTTTCAGATCTTCCATGGTTTTCATCCGGCCCTCGCGTTTGGCGGTGAAATAAGCCTCGTCGAGATATACGATCATGACGATGCCGGTCTGGGTCGCCACCCCGGCGAGCGCGATGAAACCCACGGCGACGGCGACGGACATGTTATAGCCGAGCGCATAGAGCAGCCAGTATCCGCCAATCAGTGCGAACGGGACCGACAGCATGACGATGACGGTCTCGGCAACATTGCCGAAGTTCAGATAGATCAGCAGGAAGATGAGCACGATCGTGATGGGGATCGCGATGCGCAATTTCTGGGCGGCGGCTTCCATGTATTTGAACTGGCCGGCCCATTCGATGGAGTAGCCCGGCGGCAGCTTGACGTTCTTGAGGACGATCTTTTTTGCCTCGGCGACGAAGCTTCCGAGGTCGCGTTTCGACACATCCACATAGACGAAGCCGGCGAGGCGGCCGTTCTCGTCACGGATCGAGGGCGGACCCATGCTCACCTTGATGTCGGCGACCTGGCTGATGGGTATCTGCTCGCCGGTGGGAGTCGGGATCAGCACGCGTGCGAGCGTTTCGGGATCGTCGCGCAGATCGCGGGGATAACGGATGTTGACCGGATAGCGCTCACGGCCTTCCACGTTCTGAATGATGTTTTTTCCACCGATGGCGGTCTCGATGATGTCCTCGACGTTTTTCACGCTAAGGCCGAACCGCGCGGCTTCCTCGCGGCGCACGGTGAAATCAATGAAATAGCCGCCGGTAATTCGCTCGGCGAAGACGGTGTCCGCGCCCTTGAGCATTTTCATGCGGCCTTCGATCTCCTCGGCGAGCTTTTGGATTCCCGCGAGATCGGGGCCGAGAATCTTGATGCCGACATTGCTGCGGATGCCGGTGGAGAGCATCTCGGTGCGCGTCTGGATCGGCATCCACCAGATCGCGGGCATGCCGGGGAATGCGCCGAGCTTTTGTTTCAGCTCATCGCGGATTTTCTCGAAAGTCATGCCTTTGCGCCACTGGGATTCATCCTTGAATTCAATCGTGCTTTCCACCATGGAAAGCCCCGCCGGGTCGGTCGGTGAACGCGACCTCCCCACCTTGCCAAAGACGGTCGCCACTTCGGGGACGGACTTTATGACGGCATCCTGCTGCTGGAGCGCCTTCCTGGCGGTCTCGATGGAGATGCCTGGCACGGAGCCGGGCATATAGAGGAGCGATCCTTCGTTGAGCGGCGGCATGAATTCGGAGCCGATCCTTGAAAACGGAATATAGGTGAGAGCCAAAGCCACCAGTGCCACGGCGAGGAAGACCCACTTAAAGCGGAGCACGAAATGCGCGATCGGGTTGTAAAGCCAGATGAGGAACCGGTTCACTGGATTTTTGCCCTCGGGGATGATGTGCCCGCGAACGAACACGCTGAGGAGCGCCGGGATGAGGGTGACGGCGAGCAGCGCGCCGAAGGCCATTGCGAAGGTCTTTGTGAAGGCCAATGGCCGGAACAGCCGCCCGCTTTGCGCCTCAAGCACGAAGACCGGGAGGAACGAAACGGCGATGACGAGCAGTGCGAAGAAGATCGGTTTGCCGACACTTTTCGCCGCTTCGATGAGGACGCTCTCGCGTGCGGGCAGGGGCGGCAGCGCGCTCAGCTTCGCCGTCTCGCCGGCGGCTTCGAGTCGTTTTCGTTCTTCTTTTTCCGCCTCCCAATGTTCGAGTTTCTTATGGACGTTTTCGATGATGACGATCGCCCCGTCCACCATCGCGCCGATGGCGATGGCGATGCCGCCGAGAGACATGATGTTGGTCGTCACCCCGAGGAAATACATCGGGATAAACGAGAGCAGCACGCCGACGGGCAGCGCGAGGATCACCACGAATGCACTGCGCAGATGCAAGAGGAACACGATGATCACGATGCTGACGACGACCATTTCCTCGATGAGCTTTTCGCGGAGGTTGCTTATCGCCCGCTCGATGAGCGATGAGCGGTCATAGACCGGGATGATCTCCATGCCTTCGGGCAGCGACGGACGAATCTCGTCAATCTTTGCCTTCACGCGCTTGATGACGGTGAGCGCATTTTCGCCGTAACGCATCACGACGATGCCGCCCACGGCCTCGCCTTCGCCGTTGAGTTCGCCGGCGCCGCGGCGCATGTCGGGGCCAAAGTGGATGCTGGTGGACACCTGCTTGAGGAGGATCGGGACACCGCGCTCATCGACTCCCAATGACGTGTTTTCAAGGTCTTCGAGAGACTTGAGGTAACCGCGGCCGCGCACCATGTATTCCGTTTCGGACATTTCGACGACGCGCCCGCCGACATCGTTGCTCGATTCGCGAATGGCCTGGATGACTTTTGAAAGCGGAAGCTTGAAGGCCAACAGCGCGTTTGGGTCCACCTCGATCTGATACTGCTTCACGAACCCGCCGACCGAGGCGATCTCAGCGACCCCGGGAATTGCCGAAAGCGCGTAACGCAGCGTCCAGTCCTGGTAGGAACGCAACTGCTGGAGGTCATTTTTTCCAGTGCGATCCACCAGGGCATACTGGTAGGCCCAGCCGACTCCGGTGGCGTCGGGGCCGATCGTGGGAGTCACGCCTTCGGGCAGGTGGCCTGTGGCCTGGTTCATGTATTCCAGCACGCGGGAGCGCGCCCAATACATGTCGGTGCCATCCTCGAAAACCACATAAACAAACGAGAGGCCGAAGGACGACTGGCCGCGCACATACTTCACATGCGGCGCATTGAGCAGCGACGTGATAATCGGATAGCTGATCTGATCCTCGACGAGATCGGGACTGCGACCCGGCCATTCGGTGAAGATAATGACCTGCACGTCCGAGAGGTCGGGAATCGCGTCCAGTGGCGCGCTCTTCATGGACCACCAGCCGGCGAGAATCGCGAACGTGGTCAGGACAAAGACCATGAACTTGTTCCGCGCGCAGGCGTCTATGATTCTCGCAATCATCGTGTGATTCCCGGTTTCGGCTGAAGTCCTTACTTGTCCATCTTCATTCCGGGCATGCTGCCGCCGGAGGTCACGCTGAGCTGGCTTTCGGAGTCGATGAGGAAATTTCCGCTCGTGACGACGACGGCGCCCGGCTTGATGCCGCTGAGGATCTGCACCTGCCCCTCCGCGCCAAATCCCTTGCGCACCTCCCTCGGCACATACATCCCGGTGGCCTCCTCCACATACACGATCTGCCGCCGCCCCGTATCGAGCACGGCGCTGCGCGGGATGATCACGGACGGCTCCAGCTTTTGAATCATCGCCACGCGCGCATACATGCCGGGCCGCAGCTTGTGCCCGGCATTGTCGAGCACGAAGCGCACGCGCGTGGTGCGCGTCTTCGCTTCGAGGAAAGGATAGATGAAATCAACCGTCGCTTTTGCTTCGAGGCCGGGAAAATAGGGCAGCGTCACATTTGCCTGCTGGCCTTTCTCGATGAGCATCAGGTCCTGCTCGTAGGCGTCGGCCTCCAGCCACACGCGGTCGATGTTGGCGATCTTGAAAATGGTCTCGCCGGCCTTGATTGCGCGCTGCTCGAACGCGTTCTTGTGAACCACGACGCCTGACACCGGCGCCTCGATGCTGACGTATTTTACGGCCTTTCCGCTCAGCACGATTTCGTTGATCTGCCGGTCGGTGATGTCCCAGAGCTTGAGCCGGTGACGGGCCGCCTCGACGAGTGTATCCCATTCGCTGCCGAGTTTCTTGCGCGTCTCCACGGCCTGGAGGAGTTCCTCCTCCGCCTGGAAAAGCTCCGGGCTGTAGAGCGTCATCAGCAGGTCGCCCTTCGAGACGGCTTCGCCCGTCTTGTTCACGCCGAGCTTGCCGATGAAACCGCCGCTCTTCGCGTTGATCTCATAGTAGCTGCCTTCGTCGAATTCGATGCGGCCATAGAGGTCAATGCGGCGTTCGAGTTCGCCAGTCTTCGCGACCGCCGTCTTCACGCCGATGAGCTGCCGTTGGTAATCGCTGAGCATCACCGCCTGCCGGCCCTCGATCTCGGATTTCGGCATCACAGGCTTTGCGTGCTCACCGGTTGCAGCAGGCATTGGCATCGTCATCGGCTTTTTCGCATCGTGCCCCTCATGCTGCGCCGCGAGTGGAAAAGGAAATCCGGCGAGAGCCAGGGCGATGAATGTGATGCGGAGCGATGCTGTTTTCATTTGGTTCCTTTCCTGGTTGTCGCCGTCTTCGTCACACCGGAGAGCGAGGCGACGCCGAGCGCGCGGAAAAGTTTCCACCGAGCCCGCACCGCCTTGGCCTCGGCCTCGATCAGCTTCAGCCGCAAATCGAGGACGGTGTTTTCGGCATCGAGGACATTGATGTAATTCTGTTTTCCCGCCGAGTATTCGGAGAGCGACAGCTCTCGCGCGCGCTCGGACTCTGGCACGAGCTTCTCGCGGTGAAGCTGCACGCTTTCGTCCGCCGCCTGCGCGTTCCGCTGCGCCTCCTGAATCTCGCGCCGGATCGCCGCGCGCAAATCGTCAATCTTCGCCGCATGGGCGCGCTCCATCTCCCGCGCCGACTCCACCTGCGCGCCGCGCTTCTCCAGCCAGATTGGAAGGTTGATCGAAAAGAAAACCATCGCGGCGTCCTTGCCGCTGTCGGAGGGCCTCGTCATGGAAGCGTTCGCTTCGCCGACGACCGTGTAGTCGAAGCCAAGCGTGACATCCGGGAAGTAATCGAGCCGGGCCAGTCGCGTGCGGAGCGCCGCGGCATCGAGTCGCAACTCCGCGGCGAGCATCTCCGGCCGCTGCAAGAACGCGCTCGTGAAACGCGCGTCGGCATTTTTCGGCACCGTCCGCCGCGCCGCCTGCGCCGCGCCCAGCGTGAAGGCCGCCCCGCGCGCGATGCGACCGCCCATCAGCCGCTCGATGCGATCCAGCGCCAGCGCCTCATTTTCGCGCAGCGCAATCGTGCGATCACGCATGCGATCCGCCATCACGCTGAAGCGCAGGATGTCCTCCTGGCCCGCCTTCTGCGTCGGCGCGCTGTAGATCCGCTCGGCGGCCTTCTGCAATTCGCCGGTCACGACGATCTGCTTTTCGATCACCGCCTGCGCTTCCCGCGAATACGCCACATCCACGTAAGCCATCGCCGTCTCCAGTGCGAACGTCTCGCCGGCCGCGCGCCAGAGCATCTCCTGCGCGCCAGCCTCCTTCGCCGCCGCCTGCTTCGCCGCCGAGAGTTTCCCAAACCACGGAAAGCGCTGCGAGAGTCCGATCTTCTCCTGCATCGGTCCGACCCTCGTCTCCACGCTGCTGAGGTAATGTCCGAACGTGAACATCGGGTCGGGGAGCGCGCCGACAATGACCGCCTGTTGGCGTGCCGATTTCCACTCGGCTTCCATCGAGTGCAGTTGCGGATTGCTGGCCAGCAGCCCATTGATGAGCGTGTCCGGTGTCACTGCCGAACCGCCGTCCGCACCGACTGCCAGACGGGTGCCGATGATTAGCATCAGTCCTGTCGTTAGGAGCCTAAGCTGAATCGGCGAGTTCATAAAGTGCGGCATTCGTCCATCACGAGACAATCACGTACCGACTTGAGACAGACGAGGCACAGTGCATTATAAACAGGTTCTTTTCCTGGTGAGGTATCCATGAGAGTGATAGGTTATATTTCTCGGTCGGACGCTTCCATTGGCGCGCTTTCCGCCCGGCGGATTTCTTCCGCGACGACGGTGAGTCGTCCATCACGCAGACTCGCGGCAGCGTTCTTCAGCACATAGGTGAGAAACTCCGTTCCAATGCGCAGCGTGATCCGCGTCGTCTCGGTGAGGTTGAGGTAATTCTGCTTTGCCGGTTGGATCGTAATCACGCCGTCCGTAGTCCGCAGTTCCGCGTCATCCGCGTGACCGGAGAAAACGCTGCCCTTGGATGTGTTCAATTCGACAATCATGGCGATTCAGAGTGTGCAGAACATCGGCCCCCCCCCGGCGGAGCCGCCCAGCATCATGCCAGATGACCCTCCGAGTTCGCAGGTCGTTCGTCCAAATTAAGACTTCTTGTCCGTGCCATATACCAGTGCGGATTTATCGCCGCATCTGCTGCACACATGCTGGTACTCGCCAATGCTTGGGCGCCGCGATGAATATACTAATGCGTGTTTTCATTTGGCATTTGTTCGTGTTTTTGGTCTGGCCCCTGAATGGGCGACGAGCACAGCTTCGCCCGCTGGCTTCGTGGAGGCTACGCATCCGCCCGGAAAGACTCCGCAGATTTTCGGATCGCGTTCCGCGCGCGCCAGCTCTTTTGCGCCGGCATCTGGAACAGCGGCAAATTGTTCAAGCGTCCGCCAGCGCTGGCTTCGCGCGATAGTCGCGCGGCGACTGGCCTGCGACTTTCCTAAAGGTGTGGTTGAATTGCGAGAGCGACTGGAAGCCGACGTCGAAGGCACTCTCGCTGATCCGCAGATTCGGGTTCCCGACACGCAGCACGTCGAGCGTGCAGCCGAGGCCGTTGCGCTCTCGCTTTACCAGCACCTTCGCGCCGCGAATTGCCCGCTCGTCTGCGATTTTTTCGAGGGCGTCGTGATGAAGCGTGCGGACTCGCCGCATTCGGTGCAGCTACGGAGCGCGACGGAGGAGTGCCGACGATGGCGCAAGCATCGGTTTGTGGCGTGACGCGAACGCTCGTTGTCACTGTCGTGATGATGCAATTTTAACGAGTGGCCGTGCTGAAGGTCCGCCACGAGCCGGCGAGATTGCGGACGCGAAATCCGTGCTGCATCAGCAGGCGGCAGGCGAAATAGGAGCGCTGGCCGCTCTGGCAGGAGGCGATGATTTCGCGGTCGCGCGGAAGTTCACCGAGGCGTGCGCGCAGTTCGTCGAGCGGGATGTGCATGGAGCCGGGGATGAATCCCTTGGCGCGTTCATCGGCGCGGCGCACGTCGAGCACGAGCGAATTCGCGGGATCGAGCGTGGCGATCTCATCCCACTGCGCGAGCGCGACATCGCCAGCGAGGACATTCTGCGCGGCCATGCCTGCGAGATTGACGGGGTCTTTGGCAGAGCCAAATGGCGGCGCGTAGGCCAGCTCCAACTCGGCGAGATCGTGGACGGTCATGCCGGCTTTCAATGCGGTGGCGAAGACATCGAGGCGCTTGTCCACGCCATCGCGGCCCACGGCCTGTGCGCCGAGAAGTCTGCCCGTGTCCGGCGCGAAGAGCATCTTGATGGCGATGGGTTCGGAGCCCGGATAGTAGCCGGCGTGCGAGGCGGGATGCAGATGCAGGGCTTGATATGGAATGCCCGCAGCACGCAGCGCTTTTTCGTTCGCACCGGTGCATCCGGCAGTGAGGTCAAAGAGGCGGAGCACGGCGGTGCCCTGAGTGCCGTGATAGCTCGCGCTTCGCCCGGCGATGTTGTCCGCGGCGATGCGGCCCTGCCGGTTTGCTGGACCGGCGAGCGGGATCAAACTCCATGCGCCGGTGATGACATCGCGCACTTCGATCGCATCGCCGACGGCGTAAATGGACGGATCGCTCGTCTGCATCTGCGCATTGACGCGAATGCCGCCGCGCTCGCCGATCTCAAGGCCCGCGCCCTTTGCCAGTCCCGTCTCGGGGCGCACGCCGAGGCCGAGCACGACCATGTCAGCGGGAAATCGGCGGCCATCCTTGAGCACGACGACGGAAGCGCGCGCGGCCTCGTCACCAGCGGGCATTTCAAAAGCCGCCACAGCACTGCCGATGGCAAGCTCCACACCGTGCTGCTTCAATTCCAAATGCAGCCACGCGGCCATCTCGGGATCGAGCGGAGCCATCACCTGCGGCAGCGCCTCCACGAGTGTGACGGACACGCCGCCGTGACGCACGAGCTGCTCCGCCATTTCCAATCCGATGTAGCCGCCGCCCACCACCACGGCACGCGTCGCAGTGGTCCCGCTGAGCCATGACTTCATGCGCACCACGTCGGGCACGTTGCGCACGGTGAAATGGCCTTCGTTCTGAATGCCGGGGATCGGCGGCATCAGCGGCGAGGCTCCGGT
>JBBSEI010000062.1:0-25009 GCA_038239865.1 Chthoniobacterales bacterium | reverse complement strand
CCCGGCGGATGATCCCAGGCGTTCCGTACACCAGCTACCTTCGAGTGTATTCCGCGGGATGCGGAATACGGCAGGCGGGACGCCCACCCTACCCGATGCACGCCATCCTGCTTCTTCGCCCATCAGTCATTTTATTTCCGAAAGATGGTATCACAGTGATCCGTGGGTTCCTCGCGGACTCGTCACCCGCGGCTATTTTTATCCGGCCCCGATGGGGCCAAGACGGCGCCAGTTCCGCACCATCGTCTTGATGCGTCAGCCCAGCGATCCTCACAGCATCCCGAAGCGCTTCCGCAAAATCCACTCGATCGTGAGCAGCAGCACGATCGGGATGAACCACCACCAGCTCTGCCACAGCACGGTGTCGCTCTCGATCACCTGCCCGGAACTCAGCGGCGCGAGCCGCTCGATGAGCGCGTCGCACTGCTCTTCGCGCAGATATTCGCCCCCCCCCGCGAGGCTCACCTGGCGCAGCAGATCTTCGTTCAGGCTCAACAGCGTGCGCTCGACATTTTCGCGCGCGACGACGGTGAACTGCGTGCGCGCCTTGAGCTGCTCGGTCGGCACCGCCGCAGTGTCCACGGCGATCTCGTAGGAGCCGCTGTCGAGCGCGCTCGTCCTGCCGCGGTAGAGTCCGCCCTCGTCGGGTGAAAGTGTGATCGTGGCGACCTTTTGCCCGTCGCGGTAGAGCACGGCGCTCACCGAGGCATCCGACACCGGACGCCCTTCCGCATCGCGCAGGCGCGCACGGATGTCGGCCTGCTCGCCGGGCTGGTAGGTGAGCTGCCCTGCATCGAGCTGCACAAACTTGTCACGCGCCGCGAATGGCGCTTCGCCGATGTAGTCGCCGAGCTGGTTCCAAAAACGGACGTGACGCAAATCCGCGACCTCGTAGCGCCAGCGCCACGACTCATCGAATGCGTGATAGTACACACGGCCCGCGCCGAAGGGCCGCAGTACCGCCGCGGGAATGCGCCCGCCTGCGTCGGCTTCGAGCAGCACTTCCGCGCCCGGCAGCGGCTTCACCTGCGCGATGAAATGCGGCGGCGGCATCTTCGCCCACGTGTCAGCATTCACCGACGAATCCGTGCCGAGCATGAACGCGCCGATGCTTTGCGCCCGGCCCGCGAGCATGAGTGACTTGATGCCATCGCGCACGCCGGGGCCCGTCCACTCGACCGGAAACAGCGGCGCCAGCGGCGTGCCCGCGTAGCCGCGCAACATGCCGCGCTGGCCATCAATGAACACAATCGCGCCGCCGCGTTTGCCGACGAATTCCGCGAGCCATGTGAGCTCCTCGTCCTTCAAAATTCCGCGCGGCACTTCGCCAAAGATGATGAGGTCGTAGGCGTCGAGCGCCTTGTGCGTCGCGGGGAAAGTGCCCGCCTTTTCGCCGCGCACGAAGCCCGCGTCCGAAGTCGCGCCGGCCATCACCGTGTTCACCTCCCACTTCTCGTCGCGGTCAAAAAGATTCCGCAGGTAGCGCGTCTCCCAGCGCGGGCGTCCGTCGAGGATCAGGATCTTCCGCTTCTGCGTGACGGCGCGGAAACGCAGCGGCGCGGTGTTGTTGGAAAGCTCACGATCTCCCTCGATACCGCTCACCTCAGCGGTGAGCTGCAGCGGCGCTCCCGCGACTTCGTAGCCCTGCGGCTGATTTTTCATACGCGCCTCCGCGAGTTCCTTGATCGGAAATTCAAACGGCACGCGGCGCACGCCTTTGCCGACGGAGACGAGCGTCTTTTCCCACACGACTTTGCCGCCGTCCTTCACCGAAACGGTGAACGGCTCGCCCGGCGGAATCTCCTCCTTGATGTGAATCTCGCCGCGCACGCGGTCCTCGAAGAACACGGAATCCGGCGCGACCACGCGCAGCACGGCGATGTCGCGCGGCGGCACCTGGCTGCCGAAGCCGACGGAAAAGACAGCGGTCTTGCGCCCCGCGAGAATGCGCGCGGCGTCGAGCGGCGACTCACCGGAATTGTGCTGGCCGTCGGTGAAAAGCACGACGGCGCTTTTCTCCGCACCGCCCGCGGACTCGGCGGCAAACTTCAGTCCGGCAGTGAGGTTCGTGACCTGCGCGGCGGGTTTCGGAAGTGATGCGGGAGGCGCGGAATCGCCGGCGCTCGAATGCCAGAGCGGCTTCGCCTCATTGCCGTCGAGCAGGATGACCTGCACGTCGTGCTTTTCCGCGAGGCGCGTGAGGAGACGTTTCTCCGGCGGGCCTTCGAGCAGCAGCGATTGGAGTCGCTGCCAGCGCGGGAGCGAATCAAATTTCGCAAGCGCCCCGCGCAGCGGTGCGGCGGCGGGATCGGCTTCGATCTGCTTTTCAAACCGCGCGGAAATTTTCAGCGAGAAGCGGCCCGCGGTTTCGCCGAGGTGAGTGAGATCGTTCGCCGCCCGCACCTGATCTTCCGTGCCCGCAAATTGCCGCCGCGCGAGTTCGCGCGCAGGCTCCGCGATCTCCGCGCGGAGCCGTGCAAGATCGTCGCTGCCGGGCGCGACCTTCGTGAGCAGTGTGGCGGCCTCTGCGGACTTCGCGGCAAATTCGGACGAGAGTTTGCGCCACACTTCGTCGGTGAGATTCTCCGGCGGCGGGAGCCGATCGGCGATGCCGCGCGCGTCGGCCAGCGCGGCTGCTGCGCTCGGGAGATCGAGCGGGATGCCCGCGCCGTCGAGCAGCCCGAGCCTGCGCGCGAGCGTGATTTTTCTCCCGGCATCCATCGCGGGATCGGTGAGCTGCATGGACTCGGAGGCATCAATGCACAGGAACAGCCGCGCAAGCTGCCCGATGACTTTGCGGTGATGCAGCACCGGCCCGCTGAGCATGAGCACAATGAGGATGACCGCGAGTGAACGCAGTGATGGGAGGCACACGCGCAGCCAGCGGTTGTGCGCGTGCGTGTCGCGGCGGTAGAGCATCCATGCGGTGACGCCGAGCAGCAGCGCAACGCCGACGCCGGCAAACCATGGCCAGTCGCCCGTCCATCGGAGCGTGGTGGTGATGTGCTCGCGGTTCATCGTGCGTCTCCCTTCTTCCGCACTTCCGGGTTCCAAGTTCCGAGTTCCAAGTTCCAAGTTCGAGCGGCGTTTGCGGCGAGCTGAACTTGGAACTCTGAACTTGGAACTCTGAACTTGGAGCTTAGGGACGCGATCATCGTGCGGCTCCCATTTCACGCTTCAGATCCTTCGCCAGCGAGGCGGACAGATTCGCGCCACGGCTGCGGGCGAACATGCGCTGCAAAATGAGCTCGAGGAAAATGAACACGAGCAGCGCGAGCAGCGCCCATTTCCACAGCTCCTCGCCAAAGCGCTGGCGGTGCTCGTTTTCGCGGAACTCCGCGGACGAATGCACGACGGCGACGGAGTGCACCTTCGCAAACTCGGCGATCTCGGTGTCGGCAAGTCGTGCGAGATCGGACTCGCGGCGATCCGCATTCACAACGTAATGGATCGGCTGCCCGCCCGGCGGCTGAAGCGTGTAGAGCCCCGGCTGGTAAAGCGGCGCGGTCTCGACGACTCCGCGCTCATCCTTTTTCACCACGGGCATCTCGACTGAGGTACCATCCGGCCCGGTGAGCAGCGCCTTTTTTCCGGCGGCAGCGACAGGCAGAAACGAGACGAGGGCGCGACCGACTTCGAGATTGCGCGGCGGGTTCACCGTCGAGGCCAAATGCACGCAGAGGCGCTGCACGAGCGGGAGGTAAAATGGACGCGCGGGGAGATTGCCCCAGTCGGCATCCGCGGCGGTCGAGCACGCGATCACGCGCCCGCGCCCGACGGCTCGCTCGACGAGAAATGGATCGCCCGAGTCGAGCCGCGAGAGCACGACGGGGTCGTTCGGATCGCCACTGCTGGCGGGCGATTTCATTTTGAACCACACCTTGATCGCGGCCTCGGTCATCGAGCCGTTGCGCGGGTCATTAAAAATTTCGAGCGCGGGATTTTCAAAGCGTTGCGCCGCGATGCCGGTGCCCTGCGCAGCGTCCTTCAGCTCGCCGGAAATCCCTGTGAGCGGCACGGGTGCGAGCGAGGCGAAGGGGCCGTTCCACCACGCGGCATCCGTGCGGTCGCCGGGGAAGACGAGCAGGCCGCCGCCGTTCTTCACGAAGTCCTCCAGCGCGCGCAACTGCTCCGGCGTGAGCTTGCGCACATTTGCGAGCACCACGGCGGAGGTGTCGGCGAGATTCTTCGCGGAGAATGCGTCTGCGGTGACCACGTGCGGCTCGAGGAGATCGCTCAGTTCCACTTTGCCCGCGGCGAAGGGCGAGAGCGCGATTTGCAGGTAGCCGGTCTCGGATGCGATGTCGTCGAGCGTCGAGCCGGGTGCGCCATCCACGAGCAGCACAGGCAGGCGATCGCGCACTGGGATGCTTGCGAGGAAAGTATTGTCCGCGGCGAGCACGTCGGGCTCGGTGGAGACTTCGACGACATGCGATCCCGCGGTGTCGAATGTGATCGTGAAGAGCACCTGCGCCTTCGCGCGTGGGCCGAGCTGGGCCTGCGACGCGGACTTGTCCTTGCCATCCACTTTCAACGTCACGCGCAGGTCGGCGTGGTTGGCGTCGCCGAAATTGCGGAGGTTCGCGCGGATCTGCACCTTCTGCCCGACGCCGACCATGAGCCGCGAAAAGTCGAGCGACTCGATGGCGACATTTTCTTTCACCTCCTGGCCCACGTCCCAAAACGTGACGCTCGGCGCAGTCGGCAGGCTGCGGATGCGCTGCAGCGCGCGGCCGATGAGCGCGTCCTCCGTCGCGGGAAAACTCACGCGCTGGAAATCGGTGAGCACCACGATCTGCCGCGCGCTCTCGTGCATTTTCTCGAGCGCACCCGCGCCAAGATCGAGCGCCGATGGGATTTTTGCACTGCCGAATCCGGCGGATGATTTCGTGAGCGCCTGCGTGACTCGCGAGAGGTCGTAGCTCGGTGCATCAAGCAACCCGCGCCCGCCTTCGCCCATCAGGATCACATGCGCCTCGGAGCCTGCGCGGAGTTCATTGATCAAGCGCAGCGTCTCGTCCTTTGCGATGCCAAAGCTCGTGGTGCCCGCGCGTGCGGCGTCCATCGAGTAGCTGTTGTCGAGCAGCACGACGGTCGAGGTCTTGGCATTGCCGAGCAGCGAACTCGCGCCTTTCCACAGCGGACGCGCCATCGCGAGCGCGAGCAGCGCGGGGATGCAGCAGCGGATCGCGAGGAGGATCCATTGCTCGATCTGGATGCGGCGGCGGTTCGTCTTCAGCACCGCTTCGAGCAGGTGCATCGCGCCCCACTTCACGATCTTGAAGCGGCTCTTGTGGAAGAGGTGGATGATGAGCGGGATCGAGAACGCGGCGACGCCGAAGAGGAGGGCGATGTTGAGGAAGTTCATGAGGCGGCCTCCTCGGATTGCGATGGTGTTTTTTCAACGCCCAACGCCCAACGCCCAACGCCCAACGCCCAAGGATCGCGGCGAAGATCGTCCGGACATTTGCAAGCCGAACTCCGCGCATTGGGCGTTGGGCGTTGGGCGTTGGGCGTTGGGCGTTGAAGTTCTCTCACAGCCAGCCCTCGCTTTCCCTCAAGCAAAGATTCCCGGCGCCATCCTCCTCGATCCACCACCTCGCGAGAAAAGCATCCATGTCCTGCTCCCACGCCGGATCCTCCCGTACGACACTTGTTCCATTTTCCCGTGCAGTGCGGACGCTCACGAAAAAAATGCGGATGAGTTCCTCGCACTCGGAGACAAGCGGCTCGACTCGCGACACGGGATCGATCATTGGCACACAGATCACGAGCCGCAGCCACCTGCGGGATTCGCGAAGCTCCTTGAGACAGATGAGCATCTTGTGGATGAAATCATTTCGCGACTCCGCAGCCTCCGCCTCGCCGTGATTCGGCAGCGGCGATGTGCCGCTGCGGAGCAACTGCCCCGCGACATGATTTCCAGCGCGCGAACTCGGCAGCGTGTCTGTCAATTTGATCACGCGCGCTGCAAACTGAAGCAAGCGATCCTCCAAATCAAATCGCCGCGCAGCGCCAGATTCCTTGGGCGTTGGGCGTTGGGCGTTGGGCGTTGGGCGTTGATTGCTCATCCCCGCGCCAGCCTCCTGCTGAGGTAAGCCGCGAGCGCCTTCGCATACGGTTCATCCGTCGTGAACGGCACGAGGTCCACCTTGTGCCTGCGGCAGCCGCGCGTGAGTTCGGTGCGAAATTTTTCGAGGTTCGCGAGATACGCCTGCTTCAGGATCGCGGGATCGAGCAGATGCTTCACGCCGTCGCGCTCCATGCACTCGAATTGCGTCCAGCCCTTGAACTGGAACGCGAGTTCGTCCGAGTGCCAGATTTGGAAGACGAGAATCTCGTGGCGCGCGTGGCGGAAATGCGCGAGAGCTTTCAGAAAATTCGACACCTCGCCGAAGCAGTCGGAGATGATGATGAGCAGGCCGCGGCGGTGGAGCTTTGGGACGAGATCGTGGAAGACTTTGCCGAGTTCCGTCTCGCCGCCGGGTTTGCCGGCTTCAAGTTCGCTGAGGATCGTCCGCATGTGGCTCACGCGCGAGCGCGGTGGGATGTAGCGGCGGATCTGCGTGTCGAACGTGACGAGGCCGACGCCGTCCGACTGCTGGAGCATGAGATACGAGAGACACGCAGCGAGCTTCGTGGCGTATTCGAATTTGCTCACGCCGCCCGGCCTGTCGCCGCCGTAGTCCATCGAGCCGCTGCGGTCGAGGATGATGGTCGCGCGGAGGTTCGTCTCCTCCTCGTATTCGCGGATGTAGTAGCGATCGCTGCGTGCGAAAACGCGCCAGTCAATGTGGCGGATTTCGTCGCCGGGGACGTATTGCCGGTGCTGCTTGAACTCGACGCTGAAGCCCTTGTGTGGCGAGCGGTGGAGGCCGGTCGTGAAGCCCTCGACGACCTGCCGCGCGAAGACCTGCAGATTGGAAATCCGCTGGAGATCGCTGGGTGTGAGAAAATCGGAGACGTGTGCCACGGCTTAGATCAATCGCGTTTCTATGCGGCCCTGCGGGCGGCTGAACTTGGAACTCGGAACTTGAAACATGGAACTCAGAATGTCGGTTGCTCCTTCCCGAAGTGCGGACTGCGGTGCGGCTCGTTCCAAGTTCAGCGTTCCAAGTTCAGCGTTCGCCGTCTTTTTCAGAGAGCGCGTTTTGCTTCTCCGCGCGGGACGCTTTTCAGGATGCGGCGCACGATGTCGTCCACGCTGATGCCTTCGGCTTCCGCGTTGAATGTCGGCACGATGCGGTGGCGCAGCACGGGGAGCGCGAGGGCTTCGATGTCGTCAATCGTGACGTGGAAGCGGCCCTGCAAAACCGCGCGCACTTTCCCGGCGAGCACGAGATTCTGGCACGCGCGCGGGCCTGCGCCCCAGTTGATCAGCTCCTTCACAAATGCGGGCGCGTCGGGTTCGTTCGGGCGCGAGATGCGGACGACATCGAGCACGAAGTCCATGACGTGATCGGGCACGGGGACTTTGCGCACGACTTTTTGCAGCTCGAGAATCTGCGCGCCGCTGAGCACGGGCTGGATTTCGGAGACGAAGGTGCCGGTCGTGCGCATGACGATCTGCCGCTCCTCGTCGCGGCTTGGGTAGCCGACATTCACGAGGAAAAGGAACCGGTCGCGCTGCGCCTCCGGGAGCGGGTAGGTGCCTTCCTGCTCGATCGGATTTTGCGTCGCGAGGACGAAGAACGGCTGATCCAGTTCAAAGGTCTTGCCGCCGATGGTGACATGCTTTTCCTGCATCGCCTCGAGCAGTGCGGCTTGCGTCTTCGGCGGCGTGCGGTTGATTTCATCGGCGAGCAGCATCTGCGTGAAGATGGGGCCTTTTTGAAAGACGAACTGGCGGTGACCGGTCGAGGATTCCTGGATGATGTCGGTGCCGGTGATGTCCGACGGCATGAGATCCGGCGTGAACTGGATGCGGCGGAAGCCCATGTTCAGCGCCTGCGAGAGCGTGCGGACCATCGCGGTCTTCGCGAGGCCGGGCACGCCTTCGAGCAGGCAGTGGCCGCCGGCGAGGACGGCGATCAGCAATTGCTCGATCACCTCCTTTTGCCCGACGATGAACTTCGCCATCTCGCGCGTGATTTTCTGATACGCATCCACGAGCAGCGCGGCGGCGGCCTTGTCGTCAGATTGCGGGGGCGGTGGATTTTCGATGGTGGTCATGTCGGATGGGAAAAAGTTTTTTGGCAAAGAAAACGCCGTTCGGCGAGAAACGTCGAACGGCGTCAAATTGGGTGAGCCGAGGCAGTCGGGTGCTCCTACATTTCCGCGATCTCAGGCAGCGGCATGTCGATCCAGACGGGCGGCGTGCAGACGGCCGGCTGCGCGGCGAACTGCCACTCGGGAGTGGTCTCCGGCGCAGGGACGGAGATTTTTTCGAGGCGGCTGCGGAATTCCTCGACGCTGCGGGCGAAGCCCTTTTCCTGAACATCCGCGACCATGCCCTGCACAGCGTGTCCGGCCGAGGCGATCGCGTCCACCGCGGGGCCGCTCTTGCCCCAAAATCCGGGACGGGTGGCGATGAATGCGGTGCCGGAAGCGAGGAGCAGGATGGCTGCGGCTTTTTGCAAAAAACCGCGCCAGTGCCATGCGGGCACGTCGAGCACTTTTGCGCGCTGCTCGGCGTTCAGCGTCAGCATGTCGGAATCAGGCGCGGCCATGCTTTCCTTCAGCATTTCGCCGAGTTCGAGCATTTGGACGACCTCGTGTCGGCATTCCTCGGAAACTCCGAGCATGCTTTCGACGTAGAGGCGCTCATCCGGGGGGAGTTCGTTGAGCGCGTAGTCAGTCAGGTCTTGTGGTGTCAGTCTCCCTCTCATTGCGGTGTTTTAGGATGCGGCCCGTTTGGCCAGGTAAATGATCTTCTCGTCCTTGTCGTCGCGCTCCATTTTCCCGCGCAGATTGCGCATGGCGGCGTTTAAAATGAAACCGACGTTCCCGACGCTCAGCCCGGTGATCTGGCTGATCTCCTGATAGGAATGGCTGCCGTGAAAGCGAAGGCGGACAACTTCCTGCTGGTTTTTTGGCAGTGCCTTCACGTGCTCCATGAGGCGCTCGACCGTCTCGCGGCGCGCCATCTCCTGCAGCGGGCTCACGTTCTCCACCTTCCGGTGCTCGAACTCCTCCTGGTCCACGTAAATGTAGCGGTCCTCCTTCTTGAGCGACTTCAGCGCACAGTTCCGGCACACGGTGAAGAGCCACTGCGAGAGATGCCCCTCGATGGCGGCCTGATCCTGCGTGTGGAGGCGCATGAAGGTCTCCTGCACCGTGTCGCGGGCGCGATCGAGGTCCTGGAGGATGCTCAGGGCGTACTGGAGGAGCGGGCGCTCGAAGCGCTCAAGTGCGCTCTGGACCCATGCGGATTTCTTTTTGGCTTTGGAGAGGAACATAGTTTCCTAAACACATAACCCAACCGCAGCGGTTTATTGAGAAGAATTTTGGGATATTTTCGCGCGCTGAGACTCCAGCGCAACGCGGCGCAGGACGACTCGACCACGGTGAAAAATCACGCATGGCGCGAAATCGCTCAGTCCCTGCTTTCCGCCGCGCGGAGTCTGCGGCATTCGTAGCCCCGTGCAGATCACCGCCGCCATTTTGCTCCGGAAAACGCGGTTCAGCGAGACGAGCCTCATCGTCACGTGGTTCACGCGCGACTACGGGCGGCTGAAGACGATCGTCAAGGGCGCGCTGCGGCCAAAGAACCGCTTCGCCGGCGTGCTCGATCTTTTTTTTGACTGCGAGATCAGCATCGCGCGCAGCGCGAAAAGCGAACTCCACACGCTCCGCGATGCCGAACTCCGCGACGCGCGCGCGGGACTCCGCACCGATCATCGGCGCGTCGCGCTCGCGTCCTATTTTGTGGAGCTCATCGAGCTGACCACCGAGCCCGATCATCCCGCACCCGAGCTTCACGATTTGCTCCGCCGCGCGTACGATTTCCTCGACAAAAATCCCGCCGAAGCCCGCGCGCTCCTCCACTTCGAGCGCGAACTCGCGCGCCTCCTCGGCATCGCGCACCCGGAGCTTTCGCCCATCGTCGCGATCGGGCGCGCACATCACCGCATCCCGTCCGCGCGCGCCGCGTGCCTGGCGAGCTTTTGAAAAATGCGCCTGCCGCCTCGCACGAAGATCGGTCGGAACGGCTGGCAGATCCGATTTTCAAAGCCCGCGATCCTTCACCGCCAGCGCGAAGGATCCTGGGATCTCCGAACAAAATGACCCGCCGGGCTTGCGTTGCCGCTGGCGCAGCGCAGCATCCATGCATGAGCGAATCACCCGTCATTGCCGCCAAGGCGCCCGCGAAAGTCACCCTCGAAGCCGGCAAGGACTACTGGTTCTGCACCTGCGGAAAATCCGCCACGCAGCCCTTCTGCAACGGCGCGCACAAAGGCTCCTCATTCGCGCCGCAAAAATTCACCGCGGAAAAATCCGGCGACGCGTGGCTCTGCCAGTGCAAGCACACCGCGAACGCCCCCTTCTGCGACAGCACGCACAAGTCACTCCCCTGATCGCGGCGCCCGCACCAGCGCCGCGAGATCCTTCGGCAGGGCCGACTCAAAACGCATCTCCTCGCGCGTGACCGGATGCACGAAACGCAGCGCGCACGAGTGCAGCCCGAGACGGCCCGCGGGATCGCTCTTCGCGCCATACTTCTCGTCACCGACAACCGGGCACCCCGCATCGGAGAGATGCACGCGGATCTGATGCCGCCTTCCCGTTTCGAGCGTCAGCTCCACGAGTGATCGCCACGTGCTTTTCGCGAGCACGCGCCAGTGCGTCACCGCATGCCGCGTCACGTCGCTGCGCGGCGCGCTGCGGACTTTGTACGGATTCGTCTCATCGAGGTCCGACTCGAATGTCCCCTTCTCCGCCGGCAGCTTTCCCTCCACCACCGCCTCGTAGCGCTTCTCGAAAGTGTCCCAAGACCCTTGCAGCGTCTCCTTCACCATCGGCGTCTTCGCAAAGACCATCAGCCCCGAAGTCTCGCGGTCGAGCCGGTGGACGATCCACACGCGCTCCTTCGCGCGCGGGTTGCCGTGGCGCAGGTATTCCGTGAGTTGAAAGTACGCCGTCTTCTCCGGCTCCGCCTCGCTCGCGATGCTCAGCAGGCCCGACGGCTTGTCAATCACGATGAGGTGGGCGTCCTCAAAGAACACCTTCATCCCCGCCCCGAGCGACGACTTCGGCACCGCAAACCGATCCGAGCGGACCGCCACTACATCGCCGCGCTTCAGCGCATGGTCGAACTGCGACACAGGCCGCCCATTCACCGTCACCGCCTGAAATTTCAGCCAGGTGCGGATCTGTTTCTTCTTCTCGTCCGGCCATGTGGCGAAGAGGTAGGCAAGGAGCGGCGCAGGCTCCTGCACAGTGCTGGGTTTCGGCATGGCGCAATGTCACCGCTCGCCGCGCGGATGTCGATCTTCCTCCCTAAAGCACTCTCATCTTCGCGCCGGGCGGCATCGTGATATCGCGGTCAAACGTCACCAGTTCCAATTCCGACTCGCCCGCGAATGCCGCCAGATAATCATCCGTCCAGCGGCGGTGCGCGGCATCCTTGCGCGAGGAACGCGCCTTCCACGCCTGCTCCAGCCCGGACGGTTCCATTTGGAAAACACAGCGCGGATCGCCCATCAGCGCATCATGCACCTGCCACGCGCCCTCCTGCGTGAGCACATCCTCACCCATCACGGCTGGCTGCGTGAGCAGACGCAGCAGCCCCATCTGCGTCACCCGGCAGAATGCCAGGGTCCGTTCCGGCTGGCCGTCGAACCACGCATGAGCATCCGCGTGCTGCCGGTGGCCTTCCCACACCAGCGCCAGCCATACATTCACATCCGGCAGCGTCATTCGGAAAGAAACCGCTCAATCTCCGCATTGCCGATGGCCGTGCCACCGGGCCGCCGCGAAGGCACCAGCGGCAGGCGCACCCGTTCGTCTCCTGCCGGTTGACTCATCGGCAAACCACGCAACCGGCTGAGAAGAAAATTCAGCAGAACTTCCTGCTCGGCCACCGGCAGTGTTTCGGTGGCCTGTTCGATCTCGGCGAGCGTGCTCATGGCGGGGAAAGTAGCACGCCCATTGCAGGAAGCTCAAGCGCCGCTTCGCTGCGAATCATCTGTCGCTCGGTTGCCGAGTTGGAACAGGATTTTCCCCGTTGCGCACACCCCACCGACCACGCACACTCCAGCCATGAAAGAAATCACCTTTCAAGTGACGCCCTGCCACGAGACCGGCGGCTACGTCGCGCGCTGGGATGACAGCGACGGCGGCGGCATCTCCACCCAAGGCGACACATTGGATGAACTCAACCGCATGATGACCGATGCGGTGACGGGCTACTTCGAGCCGGGCCAGCATTCCCACCCCGTGCCCGGCGCAATCGGCATGGAACCGCAGATCACCGCCAACCCGCTCGACGCCACGACCTGGCTCAAGCACGACGTCGTCAGCCAGTCGAGCGACGCCCGCCACAATACGTCCGCCTCCGCGCCATCGGCCACAACGGCCCCGGTCCATGGAGCGACTCGGCCAGCAAGATGGTGCCGTAGGGCGGGAGATACCGGCCTCCTGCCGAGTCATTAGCCGGCCTGTCGCTTGTTCTAGAATCTCGCATCAACCTGCCAATCCCTGCGATTACCCCCCTGATGGGATAACAGAAAACACTACCTATGAAGCATATTTTTTTATTCATATTACTTACTAAGCTCGTTTCCAGCGCTCCGTGCCAAGATGAGGTCAAACTAGAAGGCGATGTATTCATCGTCACCAAAGGTGCGGAAAATGTCCGCCTCGGAGCTGTCGAAATTCGACTATACCAGACGGATACTATGCGCGATCATCTGGCAAAGAGAAATGATCGCGTCAAAGCGGAGATGCCTAACTTTGATTCTGCCATCACTACTCGCAACGCAAGGATCGCTGTGATGAACAAGGAAATTGCAAAATTGAAAGCTCTCGGTGGGGTACGGACCAAAACGGCCGAAGAATTTGTCCGGCTTATGGGAATCTCACGTGATAGGGACATCCTAGCGAAAGCAACTTGGCCTACAGCGCAACATTACTTTAGGAACTTTCCTGAAACTACATTATCTACCCGCACAGACGCGGATGGAAAATTCAGTATTTCATTCCCAAAAGGTCAGAGATACGTCCTCGCTGCACACGCAGCACGGGTGACAGATTCTGTTCAAGAACGGTATTACTGGCTCATTCGCGTGTCCGATGACGCGCATGGAAAGAAAATTCTTCTTAGTAACCATAATCTGGTTGTGGGCGATTCTCCGGAGTCTGCTCTGCATGCGAAGTCGGAGTGGCATGACTGGTCGGAGCCATGACATTGCACAATTTCAATAGACCGAACTCCGATAACTTGGTTACAGCATAGCATTTTCCCAGTGAACCGCTACCTACAAGACGAATTTTACGAAGCGCGCGATATTCCGCCATTCAAATTAGTACTCAAGAAATGGATTGCGGTTCAACGTAAATACGCACAGCAGACAAAGAATGATTACTCATGGAATCATAGTGAACGTGCATCTACCGGCTTTCTTGCAGTTGCTGCCTGGAATGCTGGCGGCGTCGCTCTAGAAGAGTGGCACGCGAATAAAGGTCCACTGAAGAAACCGCGCAAAGGCCGCTGCGACATTTATATCGATTTCCGAAAGCAGCGTTTCCACATCGAGGCCAAGCATATGTGGTCTCGCGCGACCGGAAAATGGGAGAAGGAACGTATCTACATTGAGCGCCGCTTGAATGCCGCAGTCGCTGACGCTAAGGATTTACAATGTCTGTCCCACGAAAAGATGGCCGTGCTGTTTATTGCCCCATTTTACCCCGCTGGCAAGCAAGCGGAAATGAGCAGCCACATTGCAACGTGGCTTGAAGGTATCTATTCGATTCCTCACTCAGCTATCGCTTGGCTATTTCTCGAACGCCATAAACTAAGGCGCCACCGAACGAAAAACGTCTTACCTGGAATCGTGATTATTGTGCGTTCACTCAATCACTCAGCCTTGTGACCGACCTGAGCATCCGTGCGGCAGCAGGCCTAGGCGGTTTTTCAGCAGCATGCGATGGTCCCCACCCCCTTCTCCGGCACGACGCTGATGGCACCGTAGTTTTCCAGCATGGCGTTGTGGACTTCCTCGGCGCAGAAGCAGCGGCCTAACGGAGGGCGGCGCAATGGAATAAGGAAAGGCTGATTATTTGCGCCGCCGGCCATGAGGTGATTACGCCACCAGCAGACTGCCTTGGGTTACGGCTTCGCCGGTGCGGCACCTTTCGCCCCGATGCAAATTAAGTGCTTCATGCCGCGCACGAAAATCCTGCCCTGCGCGAAGGCTGGGCTGGCGAAGACCTTTTCGCCGAGCGGGGAGCGGGCGAGTTCCTTGAATTCGCGCGCGGCATCCACCGTGATCAGCGTGCCGCTGTTGGTGATGAGCACCAGCTTGTTGCCGGCGATGCTGGGCGAGGCGTTGCAGGCTTCGTCAAAATCGTGCTCCCACTGTTTTTTGCCGTCCTTCGCGTCGTAGCAGGTCGCCATGCCGGCGGAGTTGATGACGAAGATGAGTTCGCCATTGCTCACGGGGCTCGTCACGTCGGGGATGCCGTCTTCGGCCATCCAGCCGAGATGCGTCTTCGTCACGTCGCCCTGGCCGTCGGGGCGGATGGGTTGCAGCTTGTTCGACGGGCTGACGATGAACAGCGTGCCGCCCGCGAAAACCGGCGACGGCGTGACCTCGCCGTCGAGACAGTCCGCGCGCCAGAGTTCCGCGCCGTCCTTCGGCGAGTAGGAAATCACCCACGGCACGGCGAGTGTGATGAGCTGCGATTTGCCAGCGGCGTCGAATGTGATCGGCGTCGCCCACGATGCGCCGACGGCGCGCGGCTGCTGCCACACGACCGCGCCGGTCGCGCCGTCGAATGCGGTGAGCTTGCTCAGCTTGTCGTCCGCCTCGCCCTGATCAAACTGCACGATCACGCGATCCTGCCACGTGAGCAGCGAGGTGGCGTGGCCGTACTGGTTCTTCGGCGTGCCGAGAAATTTCGACCACGCGACGGTGCCGTCGAAATTGAACGCGGCGAGGTCGCCATTGGAAAACATCGCATACACGCGCAGCCCGTCGGTCGCGACGGTCCCGGCGGCCATGCCGCATTGGTCGGGCACTTCCGGCGGCTCGTCGGGACTGCCCGCGGTCTTCGGCACGATGCTCTGCCACAGCAATTTTCCAGTCGGCACATCGAAGCACATCACCTCGCGTTTCGCCTCGTCGCCGCCGGAGAGGAACACGCGCCCGCCCCACACCACCGGCGAACTGAATCCCGCCGCGGGCACGGCGACCGACCACGCGATGTTCGCGCCGGACTTCACATCGAAGGTCAGCGGAGCCTCGCCGTGCGTGGAAATTCCGCCGCCGTCCGGCCCGCGGAAGCGCGGCCAGTTTCCGCGGTATTCCTCCGGCGTGGGCAGATCCGCCGCGAGCGCAGCGATGCCGATCACGGACAAGCACAGGATGAGTTTGCTGACTTGGAATGTTTTCATGAGCGGGGTCGGACGATGGAAGGAATAACCCATGCCTATTCGGTTTGCTGCCAAATAGCGGGCTGCGGTTGGACAGGATTATCAGGATTGTCAGGATTCACGGGATTTCCTGCGGCGAAATCCTGCAATCCTATGAATCTTCTTAATCCTGTCTCAAGTTCCCGGAGCTTGGCAGCCAAACGGATCGGCATGGAATAATCATACGATTATGCCGTTTGCGGAGTTGTTAGCGAAGCAAACATTCAAGACCTCCCGCCCATGACCCGCTCCATTTCCCTCTCAGTGACGATGTCCATTTTTCTCGCGGCTGCAGCGACGCAGGCCGCCGACTGGCCGGCGTGGGGCGGCGCCGATCTCGGGCGCAACATGGTTTCGGCGGAGAAGGGTCTGCCGGACACTTTCAAGCCGGGCGAAAAATCTACGAAGGGCGAAGGCATGCTGCCGGGCACGACGGAAAATGTGCGCTGGGTCGCGAAGCTCGGGAACCTCATCTGCGGCAATCCGACGGTGGCCGATGGCCGCGTGTTTGTCGGCACCGATGACGCGAGCCTCCAAGGCGACACGCGCCTGAAACGCACGAAAGGCGGCATGGTGTGGTGCCTCGACGAGAAGACCGGCGAGACGCTTTGGCGGCTGCCGGTTCCGGTGCGGCCAAAGGACCGGTTGCCGAAGGACGCGCACTACGGCCAGCAAAGTCTCGGCGTGTGCTCGGCACCGACGGTCGCGGGAAATCGCGCGTATGTGGTGACGAATTCGTGCGAGATTTTGTGCCTCGATGTGAAAGGTCAGGCGGATGGCAACGACGGGCCATTCAAGGACGAGGCCAGCTACATCGCAGGCGCGAACAACCCGCCCGCGGCACTCGACAAGCACGACGGCGACATCATTTGGAAATACGATCTCGTGAGCGAACTGGGCATCTGCCCGCACGACGTGGCCGCGTGCTCGGTGCTCGTGGATGGCAACATTTTGTACTGCACCTCCGCGAACGGCGTGAACCACGAGCACACCTTCTGCCTGCGGCCGGATGCGCCGAGCTTCATCGCGCTCGATGCGCGCACGGGCAAGCTGCTGGCGACGGACACGGAGGACCTCGGGCACACCATGTGGCATTGCCTGTGGTCGCCGCCGACGGTCGGCGTGGTGAATGGAAAACGGCTCGTGTTCTTCGGCGGCGGCGACGGCATCTGCTACGCGTTCGAGGCGCTGACCTCCGCGCCGGAGCAGCCGATCCATTTTCAGAAAGTGTGGTCCTTCGATTGCAATCCGCCGAGCTACCGCGACCCGCTGCACGACGGCAAGCCGTTCAATTACTACGTCGGCGACAAGCGCAAAAAATTCACGACGAACCAGAACGACGGGACCTTCCTCGGGCCGAGCGAAATCATCGCGTCACCCGTCTTTCACGAGGGCCGCGTGTATTGCACGATCGGCCAGGATCCGATGCACGGGCGGGGCCGCGGCATCCTGCAGTGCATCGATGCCACGAAGACCGGCGACATCACGCACAGCGGCTGCGTGTGGACCTACGACGGCCTCGAGCGCAGCATCAGCAGCGTCGCGATTAGCAGCGGCCTGCTCTATGTCGCGGACCTCGGCGGGCGCCTCCATTGCCTCGACGAAAAAACAGGCAAGCTCCAGTGGATGCACGCCACCGAAGCAGAGACCTGGAGCACGCCGCTCGTGGCCGACGGAAAGGTGTACCTTTGCACGAAGAAGAAACTCGTGACGCTCGCCGCCGGCCGGGAGAAAAAAGTGCTCTCGGAAGTGACGCTCGGCTCCAGCGCCTACTCCACTCCCGTCGCCGCGAATGGCACGCTGTTTGTCTGTTCGCAGAGTTATCTCTGGGCCGTGCAAAAGGGCGCGAACGCAGCCCCGGTCCCTTTGGCCGCAGGCAAGTAGTCGCGCATCCGTGCAGAATCCGACTTACCTCAAAACCAACGATCGCCTTCCCCATGCAAATCCATCGCCCGCTTCTCGCCACACTTGCCCTCGCCTTTCCGCTCCTGGGTTCCGCCTTTGCAGATATCGGAGTCGGCGCGAAACCGGTGCCGGGGGCAGAGGTGATCATTGATGGCACCCGCGCGATGCTCGATGAAAAGTGGATCTATTGGGAAGGGCCGGGCTTCAAGTCCGCGATGCCGATCAAATGGAAGATCGTGGACGATCCGGTGGATCAGAATAAGGGCACGACCGTGATGACCGACGATCGCGCGGCCGATGGCGGGAAGTTCGGCGCGGCGGACATCGTAACGAAGAAGCCGTATCGCGACTTCCGGCTGCACATCGAATTCATCATCATGAAGCCGGGCGGTAACAGCGGAGTCTATTTGCAAAACCGCTACGAGATTCAGGTCTTCGACGGCGACAGGACGAAGCACGGCATGGGCGCGGTGATCAACCAGACCGATTCGCCCTACCACGCCTACGCGGGCATCGGGAAATGGAACGCCTACGACATCACGTTCCGCGCGGCGCGATTCAAGGACGGGAAGCTCGCGGAGAAGGCGATGGTCTCGATGTTTTTCAACGGCATCAAGGTCCACACGAATGTGGCCATCAACCAAGTCTGGGGCGGGCCGAAGTCCGGCCTCGATGGCGGCAACGACGGCGGCAAGGGAATCACCGACACGCCCGGCGGCCTGAAGCTCCAGTGCGAAGGCCACGACGTGCGCTACCGCAACGCGTGGATCAAGGAACTCGATCTGGCAAAGGCCGACACGGATTTCCAAGAATAGGACGGCTGGACGGGCGTGTCCGGGTTCGCGCAAAGCTTGTTCCAAAGTGTGCGTCCGTGCTTTGCTCTGGAACCCCATGAACACGCTTCGCCACTGCCTCGCGATCCTGCTTTCCTTCGTCGCATCCGCCGTCTTCGCCGCCGATGCGAAGCGCCCAAATGTCGTCGTCCTCCTCGCGGACGATCAGGGTTGGGGCGATCTCAGCTTCAACGGCAACACGAACATCTCCACGCCCAACATCGATTCGCTCGGCAAAAAGGGCGCGGTGCTCGATCGCTTCTACGTGTGCCCGGTGTGCTCGCCGACGCGTGCGGAATTTCTCACCGGGCGCTGGCACCCGCGCGGCGGCGTGTGGAATGTCTCGCTCGGCGGCGAGCGGCTGAACCTTTCGGAAAAAACGATCGCCGACACTTTCACCGCGGCGGGCTACGCGACCGCCGCGTTTGGAAAATGGCACAACGGGATGCAGTATCCGTATCACCCGCGCGGTCGCGGCTTCGGCGAATATTACGGCTTCTGCTCGGGGCACTGGGGCGACTACTTCGACGCGCCGCTGGAGCACAACGGCGAGCTTGTGAAGGGCGTGGGCTACATCGCGGACGACTTCACGAACCACGCGCTGAAGTTCATCGAGGACAATCGCGAGCGCCCGTTTTTCTGCTACGTGCCGTTCAATACGCCGCACTTCCCCGCGCAGGCGCCGGATGAATTTTTCGCACCCTTCGCAAATGCCGATCTGAAAATGCGCGCACGCAATCCGAAGCAGGAGGACATCGCCGAGACGCGCGGCTCGCTCGCGATGACGGCAAACCTCGACTGGAACGTGGGCCGCATCCTCCGCCGCCTCGACGATCTGAAGCTCGCGGAAAACACCATCGTGATTTACTTCAGCGACAACGGCCCGAACACATGGCGCTGGAACGGCGGGATGAAGGGCAAAAAGGCCGGCACCGACGAGGGCAGCGTGCGCGCGCCCTTTTTCATCCGGTGGCCCGGAAAAATCTCGGAGGGAAAACACATCACGCAAATCGCGGGCGCGATCGATCTGCTCCCCACGCTCGCGGATTTCTGCGGCGTGCCGATCATTTCGGAAAAGCCGCTCGACGGCGTGTCGCTGAAGCCGCTCCTGCTCGCAGGATCCAAGGCGAAATGGAAAGACCGCATGATTTTCTCGCACTGGGGCGGGCGCGTGAGCGTGCGCTCGCAGACGCATCGCCTCGATGCGACCGGCCAGCTCTTCGACATGCTCGCCGACCCCGGACAGGATCACGATGTCGCAAAAGAAAAACCTGCTGTCGCCGCGAGCCTCGCGAAAGCCGTCGCCGACTGGAAAGCCGACGTGCTGCCGGGCATCGCGGACAAGGAACTGAAGCCGTTCACCGTCGGCTACCCCGAGTTTCCGATCACTCAGCTCCCCGCGCGCGACGGCATCCCGCATGGCGGCGTGACGCGCAGTGCGAAGGCGCCGAACTGCTCGTTCTTCACGAACTGGACGAAGGCCGAGGACAGCATCACGTGGGACATCGAGGTCGCGACCGCGGGAAAATACGAGGCCACCGTGTACTACACGTGCGCCGCTGCGGATGTGGGATCGAAAGTCGAGTTGAACTTCAACGGCAGCCGAGTGGAGAAGACCGTCAGCGAGCCGCATGACCCGCCACTTTACGGTGCGGAACACGATCGCGCAAAACGCGAGAGCGAGTCCTACGTGAAGGACTTCAAGCCGCTCCCGTTCGGCACGCTCGACCTCAAGCCCGGCCGCGGCCTGCTCACGCTCAAGGCGCTCAGCATCCCCGGCAAGCAGGTCATGGACGTGCGGCTGATCCTGCTGAAGCTTGTGAAGTGATCCCGGACCCGCACGCTTTCGCGAAACCAATCGCCCGATCCAAGCAACTCCTCGCACCGCGATTGGTTTTGCAAGAATCCCGATGAGCCCCGCCCTGCGAATCACAGCGTTCGTCATCGCCCTGCCGCACCTCGGCTTCGGCGGAGATGCGGACAGTCTTTTCGTCCGCCGCGTGCTCCCGCTCTTCCAGGAAAAATGCCTCGCGTGCCACGGGAAGGATCAGGCGAAAATAAAATCCGGCTACGACATGCGCACGGCGGCGAAGGCATTCGAAGGCGGTGACAGCGGCAAGCCTGCGATCGTACGCGGCAAACCGGACGAAAGCCCGCTCTACCTCGCAGCCACCCGTGCGCACGAGGACGACTGGAAACCGATGCCGCCGAAGGAAGCGGACAAGCTGACCGCGGAGCAGATCGGCTGGATCAAGGAATGGATCGCCGGTGGAGCGCCGTGGCCGGACGAGGCGCAGATCGCTGCGATCACAAAAGCGAACTCAGACAAGTGGTCCGCCGAGGACGGCACGACCGTGAAGACCGGCGGCGGCCTGTCGCCCGAGTGGACGAATCGCAAGTACAAACCCGATGGCCTGTGGGCTTATCAACCCGTGAAAAAACCGTCGGTGCCGTCTGTGATGAGAATCGAAAATCGAAAATCGAAAATCGAGAATCCCATAGACGCCTTCATCGCTGCGAAGATGCCCGCGGGACTTCAGGCCGCGCCGCTCGCGGATCGCACGACGCTCATCCGCCGCGCGACATTCGACCTCACGGGCCTGCCGCCGAAGCCGGAGGAGATTGAAGCGTTCGTCAAAGACCCGCTGCCGGACGACAAGGCGTTCAGCAAAGTCGTCGAACGCCTGCTCGCATCGCCGCACTACGGCGAGCGCATGGCGCAGCACTGGCTCGATGTCGTGCGCTATGCGGATTCGAGCGGATTCGCAAATGACTACGAGCGCGGCAATGCGTGGCGCTATCGCGATTACGTCGTGCGCGCGTTCAATTCCGACAAGCCCTACGATCAATTCGTCCGCGAGCAGATCGCGGGGGACGAGATCGCGGAGTCCTCTCAACCCTCAACCCTCAACTCTCAACTCCTTATCGCCACCGGCTTCCTCCGCATGGGCCCGTGGGAACTCACGGGCATGGAAGTCGCGAAGGTCGCGCGCCAGCGCTTCCTCGACGACGTGACCAACAGCGTCGGCGAAACCTTTCTCGCGCACTCGCTCCAGTGCGCGCGCTGCCACGACCACAAATTCGATCCGATCCCGACTCGCGACTACTACTCGGTGCAGGCGGTCTTCGCGACGACGCAGCTCAGCGAGCGGCCTGCGCCTTTTTTGCCGGGTGAAAATGTCAGCGGCTTCGAGGAGCGAAAGTATCTCGAAGCGCGCCGCGCCGAATACCTCGCGAAGCTGGAAGCGCTCGACGAGAAGCAGGTGAAAAATGCCGGGCGGTGGTTTGCCGAAAAAGGCATCAATGCATCGAAGTGGAACGCGGCATTGGCGCAGGCACGCACGCAGCCGGGCGTGAATCGCAACGGTAAGCGCCGCGAATCCTCCAGCGTATTCGAGTCCGCGCGCGCGATCATGACGAAGCGGGGCGTGCCGGAGGACGAGTTCCCGCCCAAGCTCGTCGGCTTCACGCCCGACGAATACGGCAACGAGCGCGTCGCGCGCAAAGGCCTCGAGCGGCTCAAGTGGGAACTCGATCGCTATGAGCCGTTCGCGCTCGCGGTTTACAACGGTCGCACGCCAGGCGCGAAATCCGTGAATGCACCGGTGCGGATGCCGGGCAATCGCATGACCGACGGCGAACTCGAAGAGACATGCGTGCTCACCGGCGGCGATCCTTTCGCCAACGGACAGAAGGTGAAACCCGGGGTTCTCACCGTGCTCGGCACTGTGCAAAAAACGCCGATTCCCGATGCGATCGAGGGCCGCCGCAAGGCATTCGCCGACTGGGTCGCGAGTCCGGAAAATCCGCTCGCCACTCGCGCCATCGTGAATCGCATCTGGCTCTGGCATTTTGGCGAACCGCTCGCGGGGAATCCGAATAACTTCGGCAGCACGGGCAAAAAGCCGACGCATCCCGAACTCCTCGACTGGCTCGCGGCGACGCTCGTCGAGCAGGGCTGGTCGTTCAAGGCGATGCATCGGGTCATCATGAGTTCCGAGACGTATCGGCGCTCTGCGAATTTCAGCGATCGAAAAATCCTCGCGGAGAAAGATCCAAGCGGGACGAGTTACGCGGTATTCAAACCACGCCGTCTCAGCGCGGAGGAATTGCGCGATGCGATGCTCGCGGCAACGGGCGAATTGAATCCGACGCTCGGTGGCATCCCGAACCGCCCCGAGATCAATCTCGAAGCTGCGCTCCAGCCGCGGCAGGTCATGGGCACTTTTGCCAACGCATGGACACCGAATCCGAAGCCGGAGCAGCGTCACCGTCGCTCCATCTATGCGCTGAAAATTCGCGGTCTGCGCGATCCGTTCCTCGAAGTGTTCAACGAGCCCGCGCCCGATTTTTCGTGCGAGCGCCGCGAGGCCTCGACGGTCACGCCGCAGGTCTTCAGCCTGTTCAACAGTCGCGCCAGTTACGACCGCGCGCTCGCCCTCGCGAATCGCGCAGTGGAAGAAACGCAGTCCGACAACGCGGCGCTCACCCGCTGCTTTCAACTCGCCTACGGTCGCGCTCCGGGTGCCGACGAGCTCGCGACCACACTCGCTCACTGGCGCACGATGGAAGCGAAGCAGGCGTCTGTGAAATTCGAATCATCGAAGCAGCCGCTGCACGTGAAACGTGAAGCCGTGGAGGAAAACACCGGCGAAAAATTCTTCTTCAATGAGAAGCTCGAAGCCTACGCTGACTTTGTTCCTGACCTTCGGCCGGGTGCCGTGGACGCACACACCCGCGCGCTCGCCGATGTCTGCCTCGTGCTCTTCAACTCCAACGAATTTGCCTACGTTTACTGAGAGGACGCTGTCATGAACCCATTCTTCCCCTGCGCCGGCACGCGTGCGCTTCATGCGCCGACACGGCGTGAATTCATCTACAGTCTCGGCGCGAGTCTCGGCAGCGTGGCGTTCACTTCGCTGCTTGCCGCGGAGAAAATGAATCCGCTCGCACCGAAGGCCGGGCATTTTCCGGCGAAGGCGAAAAGCTGCATTTTCCTGATGATGGAAGGCGGGCCGTCGCACATTGACACGTTCGATCCGAAGCCGGAATTGGAACGGCAGCACCTGAAGGAATTCGTGCGCGAGGGAAAACAGAAGTCCGCGATGGAGAGCGGGAAGCGATACTACGTGAAAAGTCCGTTCAAGTTCCGCAAGGCCGGCCAGAGCGGTGCGGACATGGCGGAGAATTGGGAGCATCTCGCGAAGGTCGCGGACGAAATTTGTTTCTGGCGCGGCTGCCAGGTGGACTCGGTGAATCACCCGACGGCGATGTATCAGATGAATTGCGGCAACCGCTTCGGCGGCGACCCGGCCATCGGCGCGTGGGTGAACTACGGGCTCGGCTCGGTAAACCAGGATTTGCCCGGCTTCATCGTGCTGCCGGAAATTTCGTATCCGCAGGGCGGCGCGGCGAACTGGGGCAATGGCTACCTGCCCGCGAGTTTCCAGGGCACGCCGTTGCGCGCGCGCGGGTCGCCCATTCTCGATCTCACGCCGCCCGCCGGCATCACGCCCGAACACCAGCGCGCGAATCTCGACTTGCTCGCGAAGCTCAACGCATCGCACGCCGCGCTGCATCCCGGCCACGACGAACTCGCCGCGCGCATGGACAATTACGAACTCGCCTTCCGCATGCAGATGCAGGTGCCCGAAACGCTCGACCTCTCGCGCGAGGACGCGAAGACGAAGGAAAGCTACGGCATCGGCAAGGACGCGACGGATTCCTTCGGGCGAAAGTGCCTGCTCGCGCGCAAGCTCGTCGAGAAAGGCGTGCGCTTCATCCAGCTCTACAACGGCACGTGGGACTCGCACGACTACATCGAGCGCGCGCACGGCAATCTCGTCCGCGGCGTGGACCAACCCATCGCCGCGCTCATCGCCGATCTGAAACAGCGCGGCCTGCTCGACAGCACGCTCATCGTCTGGTGCGGCGAGTTCGGCCGCACGCCCGACAATGGCGTGCGCGGCGGCACCGCGTACGGCCGCGATCACAATCCGAAGGCGATGACCGTCTGGCTCGCCGGCGGCGGCTGCAACGCCGGCCACACCCTCGGCGCGACGGACGATCTCGGCATGGCCGCCGTAGAAGGCATCGCGCACGTCCGCGATTTTCACGTCACGCTCCTGCGCCTGCTCGGCCTCGACGACAACAAGCTCACGTACTACCACGCGGGCCGCTTCAAGCAGCTCTCGCAATTCGGCGGCACGGTGATCAAGGGGCTCATCGCGTAGCGCAGTCCGGCCCTGGAGTCGCCGCGGTGTCGCGACCCGGCGCACGAGGCATCAATCGCGGACGCGGACATCCCGCATGCCGTCGCCGAATGCTGGCATGACGGGGGCGGCCGCATCCTTGGAAGATCTTGAAAATCGCCGCGAACTTGCCGCCGCGAAGAAGCGCAATGCGGACAAACATGGCACATCCTTGCATTAGGCCGCCAAGGAACTGGGCTTGTAATCCCATTCGCACACCCAGCCGGTCATGCTGCGATGCCCGTCCATGCCCGAGGCTCTGCACGCCCGCCGAACTCATGCGGTGGCGCGCGCGGATGTGATCGCGAGCTGGAATTTCAAGCACATCGTCCACTACGACAAAATCCGCCTCTTCAACGCGGTGAACCTGCGCGAGGGCTACAGTCTGGTGGACATCCGCTCACCCATGGAAATAGTGTGAACCATGAAGACGAAACCGTTCGATT
>JBBSEI010000061.1:0-25510 GCA_038239865.1 Chthoniobacterales bacterium | reverse complement strand
TCCTTGCTCGCCGCAGGCACGGCGGCGGCAGGCAATGTAGTCGGGGGCTTCAGCCCGTCAGCGCGCACTGTGCTCGCTGACGATCCAATTGTCGCTGACGGTTCCGCGCGCTGAAGCGCAGGACTACTTTTCGCCTTCGCCGCACGCTCCGCCTCGGAAAGCTGCGCCTCCTTTTTCCACGGCGCAAAATACACCAGCGCCCCCACCGCAGCGCACGCCGCAATGCCGACGCCGATCCACGCCGCCACTTTGCTCCCGCTCTTTTTCCCAGCAGTCGGCGGCGAGGGTGCCGCAGCCACTCTCGCAGCCACGGGCCGCCTCATCGTGTCCAGACCGGGCGCCTCGTTCAGCGCATCGAAGGCCCGCCGCAAATCCGCATTCACCTCCTCATACCCCTGCTGCCGCGCGGCGGGATCCTTCTGCATCATCTTCAAAATCACCTCCGCAAGCACCGCCGGGCACGCGGGGAACACGTCGCGGATTTCCGGCGGCGGCTGGGTCACATGCTTGGTCATCACCTGCACCGCATTGTCCCCGGTGAACGGCGTCTGCCCGCTCACGAGGTGAAACAGCGTGCAACCCAGGCTGTAGATGTCCGCGCGCAGGTCTATGTCCTTCTTCCCCTCCGCCTGCTCCGGGCTCACATAATACGGCGTCCCCATCGAGGCCCCCGTCACCGTGAGCCCCTGCGTCTGATCCGCCACTTTCGCCAGGCCGAGATCGCCCAGCTTCACGTCGCCCTCGCCGCTCAGGAAGATGTTGTCCGGCTTGATGTCCCGGTGGATGAGCCGCGCGCGCTTCCACGCATAGTCGAGCGCGTTCGCGACATGCACCCCGATGGCGATGGCCTCGCCGAGCTCGAAGCACCCCTTGCGCTTCAGCCGCGTGTAGGCCGACTCGCCCTTCACAAACTCCATCGCAAACCAATGCAGCCCCTCGCTCTCGCCCGCCGAATACACCTGCACCAGATTGTGATGGCTCAGCCCCGCCGCCGCGATCGCCTCGCGGTGAAAGCGCGCGATATACTCCGGGTCCGCCGCCAGCGCCGGTTGCAGGGTCTTCAGCGCCACCGTCCGCTGGAGCGATGCCTGCACCGCCTTGTACACCGCACCCATCCCGCCCTGCCCGATGCGTTCGATGATTTCAAATTCGCCCAGCTTCTGGCCTTCGAGACTCATGCGCGCAGGCTACGGGGAAATGTGGCTGCGGGGCGAGGGAAAAAGAGAAGTGATTAGTGATTAGTATTTAGTATTTAGTAGCCACTCATCGGCGGGCTCTGACTGAGCACTAATTACTAATTACTAATCACTTCCCGCCGCCCTACGTGAGATTCAGCGTGCCGCCTTCGCACAGGTCGGCTTTTCCAAATGTCTTCAGCCCCGTGTGGCCCATCGCGTGCGCGATCGTGAGCCAGAGCCGGTTGTGCGCGACTTTGTCGAGCGTGAGCGAGCGGCCCATCTTCAGGCCGGGCGCGCCGCCGACGAGCACGAGCGGGATGTTGTCGAGCGTGTGCGAGTTGCCTTTGCCGAGTTCGTTCGTCCAGACGATGAGCGTGTGATCCAGCATCGAGCCTTCGCCGGCGGGCTCGGGGGTTTCGGAGAGGCGCTTCGCGAGGTAGGCGAGTTCGCCGCAGAACCAGCGGTTGATCTTCTGCAGCTTGCCGTGCGCGTCCTTGTTCGAGTCCGGCTCGTGCGAGAGCGCGTGGTGACCTTCCTCGACGCCGAGCCAGCGCATCTGCGCCTGGCCGACGCTGCGCATGTATTGCAGCGTGGCCACGCGCGTCATGTCGTTGCTCAGCGAATTCACCAGCAAATCGATCTGCATCCGCGAAAGCTGCGGCGTGTTGTCGTTCACGATCTCGATGCCAGGATCGAGCGGCGGCATCTTGTGCGCCAGATGCGCGTCGGCCGGAATTTTCAACTCCTGCTCGAGGCCGCGCACCAGCGACATGTGCTGCTCGAGCATCGCCTTGTCGCGCGCGCTGAGTTTCGCGGAGACGCGCTTCAGGTCCGCGCTCACGTCGTCGAGGATGCTCACGAGCGAATCCTTGTCCTTCATCTGGCCGTAGAGCTTCTCGAACATCCGGTACGGATCATCGATCGGCGCGACGGGCTGATTGCCGCCGAGGTAGCTCATGCGCGTCCACGGGTCCGCGCGGTTCGGCACCGCGACGCCAAATTCCACCGAGCCAAACCGCGTCTTCGTCTCCGGTTTGCTTTGGAGAAAATTTTTGATCTCCTGATCAATCGAAATGCTGCCCGCCCAGCCTGCGGGATTCCCGCCGCCGCCCATGATGTTGCCGGGCAGCAGTTCTGAGCCGGTGAGCAGGCAGCTCATGCCGCGCATGTGGCTGTCGCCGTCGCCGCGGACTTTATTGAACACACCCTTGAGCATCATCGTGCGATCCTTGAACGGCGCGAGCGGCTCGAGGATGGATTTGAAAGCGAGATCGCCCGCGGCATCCGGCCAGAACTCGTCGGGCAGCGTGCCATTCGGCGAGAACATGATGATGAGCCGCTGCCTGCGCTGCGGCATCGGCGCACCGGTGAGCGATGGCAGCCCCGCGAGGAACGGCAGCGCGGCGGCGGAGACTCCGAGGTTGCGGAGAAATTGGCGGCGGTTGAGGTGCATCATGTCAGTATGTGAATCGTCGGTGCTGGCGCAGCTTAGCGCGCGGCGGGTAAATTTCCCGCGACTTTCTGCGGCGGTGTGAGTGCGTGCATGGCGGCGACGGCGGCGATGTCGCCGAGCAGGCGCTGGATGTTGAAGCCGCTCGCGGCGAACTGCTCGCGCAGCTCATCCAGCGTGCGTTCGCCGAAGGCGAGCGGCGACTGCTTCACGATGTGGAAGAAAAGCTGCCGCACAAACGTGCGGTGCGCGCTCGTGCTGTCCACGGTGTAGTCGGCGATGTCCTTCGGCCCGGAGAGCTTCACCGTGCGGCCATCGTCGGTGTCGAATTCCGCGAGCGTGTTCACCGGCTTGTTGTTGTCCTGTGTGCGCCAGCGGCCCACGGCGTCGTAGTGCTCGAGGCTGAATCCAAACGGATTGATCATCGAGTGGCAGACCGAGCAGTTGGCGCTCTTCGTGAGCTGCGTGACTTTCTCGCGCATCGTCAGCGTGGGATCAAATTTCTGATTGTCGAACGACACGGCGACCGACGGATTTTTCAGCGAAAGGCCGACGACATTCCGGCTGAGGAAAACCCCGCGGTGAATCGGTGACGACGCGCGGCTGTACGAGTGCAGCGCGAGCAGATACGGGTGCGTGATGATGCCCGCACGCTGCGCGGGGTCGAAGGTCGCGCGCTGGAATTCGCCGCCGGGGACATCCTTGCCGTAGTATTTTCCAAGCCGCCCGTTGAGCCACAGCCAGTCGGCATTGATGAGCTTGCGATAGTCGGACGCATCGCTCCACACGACCTCTTCGAGGAACCTCCACAGCGACTCGCGCAGGTCCGCGAGCATCGTCTCGTCAAAGCCGGGAAACGCCGTCGGATCCTTCGACGCGGTCTCCGCGCGCTCCAGTTCCAGCCAGTGCCGGAAAAATCCGCGCAGCTTCGCCTTCGCGCGCGGGTCGGCGACCATGCGGCGCGATGCCGCGGCGATTTGATCCTTCGTCTTCAGTTTCCCCTCGGCGGCACTGCGCGCGAGCTGCACGTCGGGGAGCGAATCCCACAGCGTCAGCGCGAGCTGTGAGGCGGCGGCGAAGTCGTCCGCCTTCCCGTCGTTCGCGAGATCGGGATACAGGAAGCGCGGCGACTTCAGCGCGAGGAGCACCGCGCGCTTCACTCCGCTCTCGGGCGAGGGCGAGGTGTCGAAAATTTGATCCACAAACGCCTTCCGCTGCTCGTCGTCGAGCGGACGCCGGAACGCCGCCTCGACAAACCGCTTCGCAAAATCCCGCAGCTTCGCCGGGCGATCTGGTGCGCCGATTTTTGTCCCTGCGATGCCATCGAGATTCGTCACGACATACGACATCACCTCGATCGCAGCGTGCGTCGTGGCCTGATCCCATTCCTTCGAGATCGTCGTCCCGCGCTCGTAGCCGTCGCTGCGATCGTCCGCGGGGAACTGCGTCGCCACGACCATCGTCGCCGCGCGGCTCTGCGGCTCCAGCATGGATTCCGGCACGAGTTCCTGACGGCCATGCGGCGGCTTCCAGTGCAGCTCGATGGACGCACTTTTTTCCTGAAACTTCAGATGCTCCACCGAGATCGGATACGCGCGTCCTCCGAGGAGAAAGATGCTCTTCTTCTCCTCGCGCACCGTCGGTCCCGGCGTGACCCACGCATCGATGAGCGGCTCGCGCGCATTGTTCACGAAGAGCCGCACGCCGTTCTCCGTCTTCACGATGAACTCGTACATGCCCGTTTCCGGCGCGAAGATCGATCCGTCCCAGCGCGTGGTGAAATCATCCGGGCGCAGCCGGTTCGCATCCGGGCTCTCCGCGTTCCAGTGGAAAGAGATCACCTTGTCCGTCTGCTCGTAGCTCGTGCGCTCCTTCTTGTTTCGCTCCGCGCGCTCCGCGTCGCCGCGCGGTTTCAGAATCGGCCCTACGATCACCGGGAATCTCCCGCTGTAGCGCGCCTTCAGCCCGTGCGTCTTTCCAAATGGCCGATCGAACCCACCCTGAAAATGCCCGATCAAATCCGCGACGGAATTCTGATACTGCTCCACGGTGAGCCGCGACAGATCCTCATGCACCGGATGGTTCCGCAGTTGCGCCGTCGGCGAATAAAACGAATCGAAAATGTACGCCGCGACATCATCCGCATCCTTCCCGACAATCGTGCCTTCCTTGTCCTCCGGCATGGACTTTGCGATGTATTTTGCCAGCGCCGCGACGTTGCGCCGCCCGATCAGCGGCTCGTCGTGCTTGCCCGCCACGCCCTCGCCTTTCTTGCCGTGGCAGTTTGCGCATTCCTTGCGGTAAATCGCCGCGCCGGGCTGCTCCGCCTTCGCCTCCTCCGCCATGCTCACGGAGCCGGAAAAAAAATGCGCGCCTGCCAGCAGCATCAGCAGCCGTCGGGAGATTTCACGATTCGCCTTCATACGTTTCTCAAACACGCCGGGGAAACCGTCCGGCCAGCATCGTTCTTAGGGAATCTGGAGCCGGTCTGGATTTGTTGGCACCACTTTCCGAGGCCGCGCAAATTCAGAACCGCAGCGTGGCGGCGAGCTGCACGAAGTCGCTGTCCGGCGCGGAGCCGGTGCGGGTGGTGAAGCTGCCGGGAAAAAAATGCGCGTAGGCGAGATCGATTTCAAAATGCCCGCCCGCCTGCCAGATGATGCGCGCGTCCGTCTCCTGGCCGACGTAGCTGCCGCTGCGTCCGGTGGCATCGCGGCGATTCGCGCGCACCCACGCATCCGTGTCGCTCGCGAGCCAGATCGCGCGATGGATGAGTTCGCACTTCAGACCGCGCGCGGGCCGCACGCTCAAATGCAGCGCGGGGTTGATCATGTTCTGCCAGGTGAAATAGCCGGCGTAGCTGTAGAAGGAAAAGTTGTCGCCGAAGAGCGAGTCAAACCGCTCGTCGCTGCCGTCCTTCGGATTGCGATCGCCCGAGGCGTAGTTAATCCACAGCGCGAGTCGCGGCTTCCACGCGGCGTTCCAAGTGTGGCCCGCTTCCACGTGCGCCGCGGCCGCGCGGTGATCGAGATTGCGGACCCGGCCCCACTGTCCCGCGAGACTGAGATCGTAGTCCCACGCCGATCGCTCGCCCCATTGGCCGAAGGCATGGAGGCCGAAAGTGTGGAGATTTTTGCGCTGCGTCGCCTCGCTCTCCTCGCGTTGATCGAGCCAGAGCCAGTACGGCTCCAGCACGAGGTGCGGCGACAGTTTGCGAAAGTAGGCCGTGAATCCGTAAATCGCGGAGCCCGCGCCGGACTGATCGAGATCCTCCACACTCCGCACCGCCTGGCGCATGGCGAAGGCATCCACCTCCCAGGGCCGGGTCTCGTCGCCGAGGCGCAGCCGCACGCCGTCGAAGACCGTCATCGCATTACGATTGCGCGTGCGCTCGATGAGCCGCCGGTCGATCGCATCGAACGACATGCGCCCGACGCTCAGGCTCAGCGGGGCATTGAGAAATCCGTGATCGAAATGCAACTGCGCGTACGCCTGCAGGAGTTCGGCGTGATTCTCGATGTTCGGGTTGTCGGCGCGATCGCTGAGAAAGCGGCGCGAATCCTCGAACTCGACGACGAAGCGCAGCGGATCGAGCACGTGCTTCACGCCGAGATAGATCAGATTGCGTGTCACCAGCGCATCGTCGGCGAGCAGGCCCGACGCGGTGAAATCGTGCCACCGATGCTCGTAGCGCGTGCGCGACTCGATGCCGAAATCGAGCCACTTCACCTCCGTGAGCGAATCCCATCCGTAACGGCCTGCCGGCCCGCCGAGCGAATGAACGTAATCCGGGGTCTCAGCGACGCGGTTCACTCCGACGCTGCGCGAAGTCGCGGGCTTGAACGCGGCATCATCTTCGGCAGCGCGAAGGATGACGGCGTGGACGACGAGCAATCCGATGAGCGGCAGCCTCACCGCGCGCGCACGGTGAGAGAGCGATGCAGGGAGCGACATGCGGCGACGGTCTCTCCGATTGAGCGATCACTGTCAAAGATACCTGGCGCAGCGCAGCGTGCGTCCGATCGTTCGCTAGCTTATAAAAGATAGCCGCAGCCAGGCATCGCCCTGCGTGCATTGTCGCCCTCCGAATATTGGTACGCATTTCGATCACTCATGCGGCCTGCCCGGCTAGGGGAATGCAACGCCAGATGCTGGTGCCTCCGAGGCCCATTCAGCCGGACCCGGAAGCCACCCGGACGCCGCAGCAACATTCACTTTCGTCTGCGAGGCCTCTTCCGGTGCCGCGGCCTGCGTCGCCGCCATTTTTCATGCGCGGGAGCGCTGACTAATGCCGGGGAGGCGGCGGGACGGCGGGTATGAGGGTGCCGGTCTGGAAGGCGAGCACTGCTAGCTGGATTTGGTATTCGTAGGTCGCGTTCACGTTTTGAAGTTCCGCCTCCGTCTTGCTGAGTTCCGCCTGGCTGAACTCGACAATGGACGACACGCCGGTCTCGTAGCGCGCCTTTGCCAACTCGTACGCGTCGCGCGCGCTGGAGCGGAGACTCTGCGTGACGGCGATGGTCTTCAGCGCCGCGCGGACGTTGAGCCACGCGAGCGTCACATCGCGCGACACATGATCCTCGACTGCCTCCAGCGTCTTTTGCTCGGCCTCGGAGCGCAGGCCGGCTTCGGTGGCGCGTGCTTTCAGCCGCCCGCCCGCAAGCAGCGGCACCTCCACATTGAAACCCGCGGCGGCGTACGTCTCACGCCCGGCGGCATCGCCGACGGGCGTGTTCCCGAATGCGCCTTGCAGCGTGACCTTTGGGAGGCGCGCGGCCTGTTCCGCGGCGGCGAATTTTCTCGAGGCATCGCGGTGCAGGCGCGTGGCGGCGACCTCGGGGCGAAACTGCAGCGCCGTCGCGAGCAGTGTCTCGAGCGGCTGCTCGCCGCGGCCCGGCAGCGGTCCCTCGATGAGCGTGAAATGATGCAATTCGCGGTAGCCGAGGGCGGCGGAGAGTTCGGCGTGCGCGGCCTGCAATTTGTTGTCGGCCTGGAGCTGGAGCAGCCGCGCCTGCTCCACGCTCACGCGCGCGAGGCTCGTGTCGAGTTCGGTCTTGAGCTTGGCCTGCACGAGCGCGCCCGTGCGGTCGGCGATGAGCTGCCGGCTGGCAATGGTCTCGCGCGCGACGCGGAGCAGCGCCTTGGCTTCCAGCGCGTGGAAAAAGGCCGCGTCCACGAGGAGCACGACATTTTGCCGCACGAGTTCTGCGCGCTGCTGCTCGGAGAGCGCGTCGAGCTTTGCCGCCGAAGTGAGGAAGCCGGTGCGGCCAAAGTCGGTGATGAGCTGCGAAAACAGAATACCGTTCGATTCGCGGCTGAGGATGGTCGAATTGCTCAGCCCGCCACTCGCTCCGATCCGCGTGTCCTTGCCGGTGAGCGGATCCGCGCCGAAGACCTTGCTGATGTCGTCGCCGGTGCCGATGAGCGCGATGATGCCGGTCACCTGCGGAAAAAAATTCGCGCGGGCCTGCTTCGTCACTTCGTCCGCCGCGCGCGCTTTCAAATATGCCGCGGCAATCTCCGGTGCGCGCCGGAGCGCGATCGCCTCGGCGGTTTTCAAATCCAGACGGTCAATCACTTCAGGAATCGCCGCCTGCTTTGCCTCGCGCTTGGCAGGCTTCTTCCCCGCAGCGTGCGCGCCCGGTGCCGAAAGGAGCAGCGCGCAAAGAATGACAATCGCCGCAGGCACGGGCATCGCCGGCTTTGCCTGCCGTCCTGGGGGATGCTTGTCCGCCGCAGCGGCGCGCCTGCGGTAAACGATGAAGAAGGCGGCGGGGACGATGAACACGGTCATGATGAGGGATGCGAGCAGGCCGCCGATGATCACTCGGGCGAGCGGTGCGTAGGCTTCGCTTCCAGCGCCGAGTTTCAGCGCCATGGGGATGAGGCCGAAGACCGTCGCGAGGGAGGTCATCAGGATCGGGCGGAGGCGGACGCGCGTTGCGGTCTGCACCGCCTCGCGGAGTGGCATGCCGTCCTCGATGAGCCGGTGCGTGAACTCGACGATGAGGATGCTGTTCGAGACGACGATGCCGACCATCATCACGATGCCCATGAGCGACATGATGTTCATCGTCGTGCCGGTGAGGGTGAGAATGAGCAGTGCGCCCGCGATGCCGGGCGGCACGGCGAGCATGATGAGAAAGGGATCCGTGAACGATTTGAACTGCGCGACGAGGATGAGATAGACGAGCACCACGGAGAGGATCAGCCCGAGGCCGAAGCTGGTGAAGGCGGACTCCATGCCCTTCACGCTGCCCTGGATGGCGATGCGCACATTCTCCGGCTTCTTCGTCTCCGCGACGATCTTCTTCACCGCAGAGGACACAGCGCCGAGGTCTTCCGTCTCGGGCGCCACATAGACGTCAATCACCTTGCGGAGCTGGTAGTGATCGATCTCCGTCGGCGACTGCTCGCGCTTGATGCGGCACACGGAATCGAGGCGCGTGGGCTCGGTCGTGTTCGTTCCGCGCAGCGGGATGGCGAGCAGATCGTTGATGTCTTTGATCTGCGATTCCTTGTACTGTACGGTGAGCAGGTAGTCGTTGCCGCTCTTCGGATCGGCCCAGAAGCTCGGCGCGATCATGCCGTTCGATGTCAGCGTGGTGATCACGTTCTGCATGATCTCCTTCTGGCTCAGGCCGAGTTCCGAGGCGCGCTTGCGGTCAATTTCGAGACGCAGCGTCGGGTAGTCCATGTCCTGCGGAATGAGCACGTCGCTCACGCCCTTCGTGGCGCGGACCTTGCGCGCGATTTCCACGGCGAGGTCGTGCATCTGTTCAAGGTTCTTGCCGCTGATCTGGATGTCAATCGGCGCGGGCAGTCCGAGATTCAGCACCGCATCCACGAGGCCGCCGCTTTGAAAATAGGCATCCACGATCGGCACCTCCTCGCGGACGCGCCGGCGCACACGATCCATGTAGTCGAAGCTGCTGACACGGTGTCCTTCCTTGAGATTCGCCTGGATGAACGCGGTGTGCTGGCCGGAATTGCTCGTCGTCATCGCCGAGAGGTCGGGCGTGATGCCGATGTTCGAGACGATGAGATCGAGTTCGTCCGCCGGGACTTCCTTGCGGATGATGTCCTCGATTTGTGCGATGAATTTGTCCGTGCCATCCACATGCGTGCCGGTCGGCGCCTTCACGTTGATGACGAACTGGCCGGGGTCGGTGCGGGGAAAATAGGCGAGCCCGAGTTTCGGGATGAGGCAGAGGCTCAGCAGGAAGATGCCGGCGATCCCGAGAATGATCGCGAGCGGGCGGCCGAGCGCGATCACCTGCGCGCGGTCGAAGCCGCCGAGGAAAGCGTGGAAGCGCGCATTGAACCACGCATTGAAACGGCCACCGATGGTCTTCGGCGTGCCGTGGGCGGAGTCATGTCCGGCGTGCCCTTTGATCAGCTTCGCGCAGAAGAGCGGCACGACGGTCATCGCGACCACGTACGATGCGAACAGCGAGAGCACGACAGACAGCGCGAGCGCGCCGAAAAGGAAGCGGCTCACGCCAGTGAGAAACGTGACAGGGAAAAAAACGACCGCCGTGGTGAGGGTCGCGGCAAGCACGGGGAGCGCGACTTCGCGCCCGCCTTTTTCCGCGGCGACCTCGGGTGTCTCGCCGAGTTCGAGATGGCGGAAGATGTTTTCGAGGACGACGACCGAGTTATCAATGAGCCGCGAGAACGCGAGCGCGAGGCCACCGAGGATCATCGAGTTCACCGAACTGTCGCCGTAGGAAAGCCCGATGAATGTCGCCAGCGCGGAGAGCGGGATGGAAAGGAACACGGCGACCGTGGCGCGGAAACTTCCGAGGAAAACGAGGATCATGATCCCGGTGAGGACGAGCCCGATGGCACCCTCGTGCAGCAGGTTTTCAATCGCTGTCTTCACAAACACGGACTGGTCGAAGACGACCTTCGACACGAGTTGCTTCGGCACGTCCACGAGGTTTGCGACCTTTTCCTTCACGCCGTCCACAACCGCGATGGTATTCACGTCGCCGCCCTGTTTCAGCACCGGGAGGTACGCTGAACGCTGACCGTCCACGCGCACCATGTTGGTCTGAATCTGCGAGGAATCCTTCGCTTCGCCGATGTCGCCGACGAGCACGGAAGCATCGCCGACGGTCTTGAGCGGGATGCGGTTGATCTCCTCCATCGAGTCCACCTGGCTGTTCGCGTAGAGATTGAAATCGAACGGCCCGATGCGCACGTCGCCGGACGGGAGAATGAGGTTTGACTCATTCACTGCGCGCACCACGTCCATCGCGCTGAGTTGGTGCGCCTCGAGTTTCACCGGATCCACATAGACCATGATTTGCCGATACTTGCCGCCGTACGGCGCGGGCACAGAGGCTCCGGGCACACCGGCGACCTGGTTGCGGATGACGTAGTGGCCGATGTCGCGCAGTTGCGTCTCATTCAGACCCTCGCCCTTCAGCGTGATGAGGCAGACCGGCAGGCTCGATGCGTCGAATTTCAGCACGACCGGCGGCAACGTGCCGGGTGGCAGGCGGCGCATTTCCGCCGCAGCGAGATTGGAAATACTGCTGACCGCGGAGTCGGCGCTGATACTCGGCTGAAAGTAAATCTTGATCAGGCTCACACCCGGCAGTGAGCGCGATTCCATGTGATCAATGCCGCTGGCCAGCGTGAAAAAACGTTCCTGGCGGATCGTGATGTCGTTCTCGATCTGCTCCGGCGGCATGCCGTTGAAAAACGTGGCGACCACGACGACCGGGATTTTGATCGCGGGAAAAAGATCCACCGGCATCCGGATCACGCTCATCGCGCCGACGACGCAGACCATCAGGCAGACGACGATGATGAGATAGGGATAGCGGATCGAAAAACGCGACATGTGGGATGAGTTCTGGAGCGGTCGTCTTGGTTTCGATCAGCAGGGATTGCGGAGCAGTCGCCGCAGTTCGGCTTTTGAGAATTCTCCGGATTTGCAGAACTGGAGAATTTCGCGCTCGCGCAACTGGAGACGCGCGATGGTCTCCGGCAGCTTCGGCGCGATCCTGGGCGGGATGCGGACAATGCCGTGGCGGTCGCCGTGCAGCAGGTCACCCGGCTCGATGGACATGCCGGCGACTTTCACCGGCACATTCACCGCGATGACGTGCATGTACGCGTGCGAGACGGAGACGCTGCCCGAGAAAAGTTGGAAGCCCGTGCGCTCCACCGCCGTGAGGTCGCGCACCGCGCCGTTCGTGACCACGCCCACGCAGTCCATCGCCTTGAGAATCGCGGAGTGGATCTCGCCGACAAACGCACCGGCGCCGGGCGGGTCGTCCACGTCCTCGACGACGACGATGTGCGGCACAGGTTGCAAATCGAGCTGGTCCCACCAGTCGCTGCGGTCGAGGTAGGTGCCGCCTTCCATCGGCGGATTGCCGCTGCGCACGCGGAGCGTCACGGCATAGCCGACCATCGGGGGAAGTTGGGGAAAATTGCACCGGATGCTGCTGTTGGAAAAACCTTCGTTGCGCAGCCGCACATCAAAGCACTCGATGGCGTTCGCGATGGCGCAAGTGTCGAAGGTGGCCAGCATTTCCAATTCGGTTTCGGAGATCGGTGTTTCCATAAGTCGTGGTGGCGTCAGTGTGTGGTGGCGTTTTCGACAGGCTTTGCCGTCACTTTCTGTCCCTGCTGAAGTCCCGCGCGGCTGCCGACGACGATCAGTTCGCCGGGCTCAAGACCGGAGACGACCTCCACTTTCGCCGCCGTTTGCAGGCCGAGCTTTACCGGGCGCTCCTCGATCGTGCCGCCTTTGCCGACGACGAGGACGCTCGGATTTTCGCCAAGCGCGACACCCTGCGCGGGTGCGGTGATCGCGGATTTGCTCTCGCGCACCACTAGCGCGACACCGGCATACATGCCGGGCTTGAGGCGGCCGTCGGCGTTATCAACGTCCACTTCCGTGGACATCGTGCGTGTGGCGCGATCCACCTTGCCGGAGAAGCGTGAGACCTTGCCCTCGATCGTCACGCCGAGCGCCTCGACGGTGATGCGCACGGGCGCATCGTTTTTTACGAGCGCGACGGCGGACTCGGGGACCGGGAAAGTGAGGCGCAGGCGCTTGTGTTCCGCGATGTCCACGACGGGCATTTGCGCAGTCGAAGAAGTGCCCGCGGGCACCAGCGCGCCGGTGTCCACGTAGCGCTTCGTGATCACGCCGTCGAAGGGCGCGGTGATGGTGGTGTAGGCGATCATCGAGCGCACCTTGTTCACCTCGGCCTGGCATTCCTGCACACGTTGCTTCGCCGCGTCGAGCGAGCCCGCGGCGCTGGCTTCCTTTGTCAGCACGGCATCGAGTTCCTGACCCGCGACGAGCTTCGCGTTTTGCTTCGCCACGTCCTGCAGGCGCTGCGAGGCGAGGTAAGCCTCGTTGTAATTCGCCTCCCCGCGGAGCACTTCCTGTTCGCTCGCGCGGAGTGCCGCCGAAGCTTTCTCCAGATCATTTTTCAGTTCGGGCACATCGAGCTGTGCGATGGCCTGGCCTTCGCGCACATGGTCACCGACGTCCACCGAGATGGATTGCAGAAAGCCCGCGATCTTCGCGTGCAGCGCCGCCTGCTGATACGGGCGGAACTCCGCCGTCATCGTCAGCGTCTGAGCGAGGTCTTCACGCGAGACCTTTGCGACGGCGACAACCGTCGTGCGGGCGGGGCTTGTCTGCGCCTCGCCTTTCCCGCCGCTGTGCTGCCGGTAGAAAAATGCGCCCGCGGCGATCGCGATCACGACGAATGCGAGGATGAGTCCGCCCCTTTTCCCCCGAGCGGATTCCTGCGGTGGGATCGCGCCGGTGGCCGGAGGATTTGGGGCGGGCTCGCGCGCGGCGGCTCCGTCGGTGAGTTCGGGAGGGATCATGGTTTACTTGGCCTTGGGGAGTTGCACCGTCACCTGACAGCCGGTGGGGGCGATGTTCCGGATGCTGACGGTGCCTCCGTGCGCGGTACAGATGGACTGGACGATGGAAAGCCCGAGACCCGCACCTTCCACCTCGCGCGAGTGCGCCTCGTCTGCGCGATAAAAGCGTTTGAACAAGTGCGGCAGCGCGGACTCCGAGACACCCGGGCCGTTGTCCGCGATCTCCAGGAAAGCAGAGTCGTTTTCCGCATGTACCGTGAGCGAGATTCCGCCTCCTTCGGGAGTGTATTTGATCGCGTTGTCGAGGAGGTTCACGATCACCTGCTTGAGCCGCGAATGATCTCCCTCGACCTCCGCGGGCTCGCGCGTTTCGCACGCGAGCCGGATGTGTTTTTCTTCCGCGAGGAGGCACATCTGCTCGGCGGTCGTCTCCGCCAGCTTCGCGAGATCAAAGCGCACCCGCTCGCTGCGGGCCTCGCCGGTGTCGAGCTTTGAAAGGGCGAAGAGTCCCTCGACGATCCGGACGAGGCGGACCACTTCGTCAAGGAGACTGCCGAGCGCCTCGCGAAGGTCCACGTCGAGCGGGCGATTGCGGAGGATCGCCTCCAGCTCGCAGTGGATTACCGTGAGCGGGGTCCGCAATTCGTGTGACGCGTCGGCGGTGAACTTCGTGACGTGCTGGAACGACTCATCGAGCCGCGCGATCATCTGGTTGAGCACCTTCGAGAGCTCCGCAATTTCATCGCCGCTGTCGGTCACCGGCAGGCGATGGCTGAGATTGTGCAGCGTGATGTCCTGCGTGGACACGATGATGTCCCGGACCGGTTTCATCGCGCGCTTCATCAGGAAATATCCGCCGAAGATGGCCAAGCCCGTGAGCACCGGCAGACCGGCTGCGAGAGTCACGAGCAGCCCGCGGAGGACAGCGTTGCTTGCCGCGAGCGAGGTGCCCACTTCCACCACGTAATCCTGTGCCGCGACCGACCCGGGCAGCACGGTGATGAGCATCGCGCTGCCCTTGGGAAGCCCCTGTTCGCGCGTGAATGCCTGCGCTGCATTCCCGGCAAGTGCCGGCACCTCCTCCGGTGAAAAGTTCCCGTCGTTCGGCGCGCCGGAAAGATAGAGCACCTGCCCGCCGCGTCGCGTCACTCGCACGAACCGGTCGTTGATCGCCGGTGCAAACCGCTTCTCGATTTCCGTCCCCACGGACGCCTCGCCGCGTTTCGGGATTTCCGGGAGAATGTCGCGCACGATTTGCTCCGCGCGGTGTTCGAGAGTGGTTTGCAGCACGACGCGGAGGAAATGATCCAGCCTCATGCGGGTGTAGGCGCCGAAGAGCAGCATCACCAGCGCGAGCAGCCCCGCGTAGAGCCCGATCAGGCGGAATCGGATCGAACGCGTGTTCATTCCTGAAATGAATCGCTGAGCGTGTAGCCCGCACCGCGGATCGTATGGATGAGCTTCTGATCGAACGGCTCGTCAATTTTCACCCGCAACTGCCGCACGTACACATCCACGATGTTTGTGAGGCTCTCGAAACTTTCGTCCCACACGTGCTCCATGATCATCGTCCTCGAAAGTACGCGCCCCGCGTGGATGGCGAGATATTCGAGCAGGCCGTATTCCTTTGATGTCAGCTTGATCGTCGTGCCTGCGCGCTGCACTTGGTGCGTCACGCGGTCGATCGTCAGGTCTGCGATCTGCACGATGTTCGAGCGGTTTACTGCGCCGCGGCGCAGCAGTGCCTTCACGCGCACGAGCAGCTCGGCAAAGGCAAACGGCTTGGTCATGTAGTCGTCCGCGCCGGACTCGAAATTGGTGACCTTGTCCGCCAGCGCATCGCGTGCCGTGAGCACGAGGATCGGCACGTCCGGTTTGATCGCGCGCACGCGGCGGATCAGCTCCGTGCCGTTCATCACCGGAAGCATCAGATCCACGATCAGGAGGTCGTAGGGATTCACCACGGACAGCTCCAGCCCCTCGCGCCCGTCCTTCGCCGTATCCACCGCGTAATGCTCCGCCTTCAGCCCGAGCGCGACTGCGCGGCTGACTTTGGCTTCGTCTTCGACAAGGAGGATGCGCATTGGCGTGCAGCCCTGTAGCACCCCCAGATGAGACTGCGATGAGTCCATCATTAGGATTTTCCCATCTTGGCCGCCGCCGCGCCTGCGTGGACTGGCGCTTGCGCTAGAATTTGAGCGTGGCCTCGACGTAGCCAAAGTCGGCATCGCTGTGGGTGCCGGTGTCGCGAAGGTAGCTGCCCGCGAAGAAGTGACTGTATCCTACGAGGAGGCTGAGATGCCTGTTCACCTTCCAGTCGGTGGAGAAGTCCAGTTCATGCCCGGCGAAATTGCTCGCGCCGATGGTGCGCACGTCCCTGCCGTTCTTGCCGGATGTCGTCGTGCGGACGGTGCTGTTGGCGTTCGATGTGTACCAGTAGTCCGTGGTCTCCGCGAGCCAGAAGGCGTGGTAGTCGAGCGTGAGTTCCACGTCCTTGTGCGGCTTTACGCTGAAGGAGAGGCGGACGCCGTGCATGTTGCGCCACGCGAATTCGTCGAGGAAGCCGTAGTGCTGGTGGTTCCCAGGGAAAAGATTTTGGAAGGACTGGCTGCTGCCGTCCTTGGAGTTTTTGTCGCCGCTCGCGTAGTCGTATTCGACGCCGAGGCGCGGCTTCCACAGCGCTTCCTCCCATGTGTAGCCGACGGTGATGGCGGAGGCAAAGGCATGCTGGTTCAGTCGCTTCGTGGATCGGTCGCCGGTCCAGAGGCTGCCGAATTGGTAGGCAAACTCCGCGCCATAGTCGAAGCCGCGGAGCGCGCCCGGTTTCGATTTCCAGCGCGTGCCGAGCGTGGCGATGCGCTGGGCGGGCCCCCGGTAGGTGCCATCGGGATTCTGGGTGTTCGTCGGCGAGAGGTTGGACTGGTCGTCGGCCTTGTCGCGGTAGAGCAAATACAACTCGGTGGTCTGGAAGCCGAGGATGTCCGTGCCGCCGTAGATGCCAAAGAAATTGTCGGCATTGTCGCTGTCATTGATGACGTTTTTGCGGATCTGCACGGGGCGCACGGCGAAGGCATCCACCCAGAACTTGTCGGTCTGCAGGTGCAGCTTCACGCCATCAAAGGTGAGGCCGACATTGCTGAAGCGGCTGTCGCCGATGAGGCGCCGGTCGCCGTAGTCCAAGGCCATGCGGCCGACGGTGAGGGTGAGCGGGGATTCCTTGAGGTTGCCGATTTCGGCGTAAGCCTGGCGGAGATCAAAGTAATCGCCAGCTTCGCTGCCATTGATGCCCGGCGTATTGCCGCGTGTGGGAAACCCCTCGCGCGCGTCCTGCGTCTGCGCGTAAATTCTCACCCACGGCGATGGCTTGATCGTGAGTCCGACGCGCAGGCGGCTGTAAACCCAGCCGTCATCGTTGATGTCGTTCACGCCGCGGTTGAAGTCCTTGACGTTGTCCTTTACCTCCCAACGGAGGCGCTCCTCGATGTCGAGGGTGAGGATGCCATTGGCGAAGGTGAGCGCATCGGATTTGGGCTCGGGGTTTTTTTCCGTGCTGCCGGCAAAGGCAGGCAGCGTGAGCGCGAGCAGCGCGATGCTGCCGCTGAGGATGTGTCCCGTGGTCACGGCGTGAGTGCGGGTGAAAATTTGAGGTTCAGAGAGCCACGTGATGCCGCCTCTCAACTCTCATCTCTCGTCATCAATTCGTGAGGCCCCAGCGGCGGTGGAGGAAACGCTCCCATGGGCTGAAGAGGATTTTGTCGGCGAGGAAACCGATGACGATGATGACCAGCATGAGGCCGACGACCTGGTCCATCGCGTGCAGTTCGCGCCCGTAGTGCAGCAGGTTGCCGATGCCCATGCCGCTGAGGATCGTGATGTAAATCTCCGCCGCCATGAGCGAGCGCCACGCGAAGGCCCAGCCCTGCTTCGTGCCGCTGACGATGTGCGGCAGCGACGCGGGTGCGAGCACGCGGAACCACAGATGCAGCCCCTTTGATCCCATCGTCGCCGCGGCTTCGCGATAAAGCGGCGGGATCTGCCGGATGCCGTGATCGGTCGCGAGGATGACGGCCCACACGGTGCCCATGACGACGATGAAAAGCATCGCCGTCTCCGTCTGCCCGAACCACAGCAGCGCGAGCGGCACCCAGCACACGCTCGGCAGCGTCTGCAGTCCGAGCGCGATCGTGCCGACGGTGTTGTGGAGAAATTTGAACCGCGCCGTGAGCATCCCGGTCGGAATGCCGATGCCGATGCCGGCGCCGTAGCCGACGAGGAGCCGCTTCATGGTGACGAGCGTGGCTTCGCCGAGCGTGCCGTCCTTTATGGCGCCGATGAGATATTTCCACACGTCGGAAGGCGCGGGCAGGAGCACGGCGGAGATGCCGCAGTGGTTCGCGATGTATTCCCAGGCGCCGAGGAGCGCGGCGAAAAATGCGAGGGTGGCGAGAAATTGCTTCATGGGGCGGGCGCGAGGATCGTCTTGAGTTCGCCGGTGATCTCCGCGGAGAGCGAGGCCATCGCCACGTCGTTGAATTCGCGCGGACGCGGCAGCGTGACTTTGAATTCCTTCCGGATGCGGCCGGGGCGCGGCGAGAAAAGGAGCACGCGATCACCGAGGCAGACGGCTTCGCGGACATTGTGCGTGACAAAGAGGATCGTCTTTTTCCGCGCCGCGTGGATTTTCTGGATGTCGCCGTAGAGCTGCTCGCGCGTCATCGCGTCAAGCGCGGCGAAGGGCTCGTCCATGAGCAGCACGCGCGGGTTCGGCGCGAGCGCGCGGGCGAGGGCGACGCGCTGCTTCATGCCGCCGCTCAGCTCGTGGATGTTCGCGCGCTCGAAGCCGTCGAGGCCGACGAGTTTCAAATAATAGCGGGCGACTTCCACGCGATCGGAGTTGGTCAGGCCGGGCTTGAGCTTCAGGCCGAAGAGCACGTTGCCGAGCACATCGAGCCACGGGAAAAGTGCGTGCTCCTGGAACATGACGGTGCGATCGCGGCCGGGCTCGATGATCATGTGTCCGTTCACCTCGGCGGTGCCGGTGAAGTTTTTTTCCAGCGCGGCGACGATGCGGAGCAGCGTGCTTTTTCCGCAGCCGCTCGGGCCGACGAAGCAGACGAATTCACCCTCGCCGATTTCGAGGTTGATGTCGTCGAGCGCGTGGACGGTGCCGCGCTTTGTCGTGAAGTCTTTGCTCACGCCGACGAGCCGGATTTTGGCCGGCGGTGGCGCTGCGAGTTCGGAGGCGAGGCTCATGGGAAAGTGGGAAGGGGGAAGTCAGGGCTTCGCGAAGAGTTTTGCGAGGTCCACCTCGCCGGGGAGGAGGCCGACGGATTTCGCATCGCGCTGCATCGTCGCGAAGTCCGCGAGCTGTGCGTCGGTGGTGAAATTCAGGCGCGGCCACGCGTGGTCGAGCAGCGCGGGAGGCATCGCCTTGCTCGTCGCTTTTTGAAATGCGCTGGCCGCGGCGGGCTTGGCCCACGCGGGATCGGCGGCGACTTTTTGCGTGAGCTCCTCGTGCGCGGCCACGAATTTTTTCAGGAGATCGGCTTTGCCCGCGAGGGCTTTGTTGCTCGTGGCGACGAGCGTGGTGAGCACGTCCTTTTGCTCGATGAGCAATTGCGCGTCAGCCTCCATCTCGAGGCGCGAGACCCACGGCTCGACGGTCCAGACGGCGTCGAGATCGCCGCGTTTGAAAAGATCGAGCTGATCGGGATTCGCCGTCGGAATCACATTCGCATCGCCGCCGCGCTGCGTGATCGAGAGTCCGCCCGCGGCGAGCCATGCGCGCGCGGCGACATCCTGCGTGCCACCGAGCTGCGGACTCGCGATTTTCTTGCCGCGGAAATCGGCGGGCGTCTTGAGCGCCGAGCCCTTGTGGATCACGAGCGCCGCGCCGCCGCGCGCCGCGCCGGAGAGCACGCGGATGTCCGCGCCTTTCGTGCGCGTGTAGCCGTTGATGACGGGGTTCGGGCCGACGTAGGTCACGTCGATCGAACCGGTGAGCAGCGCCTCGATCGCGCTCGGACCGGCGTTGAAGGCATACCATTCGATCTTCGCGCCGGTGCGCGTCTCAAACCAACCGGCCGCGGCTTTCGTCTGCGTCTCATGATAGCCGACGAGCGCCTGCGCATGCGTGATGTTCGGAAAAAATCCGATGCGCAGAACGGGCAGGCCGCCAGCGGTGTCGGCGGATTTTTTCTCGCAGCCTGCGAGGATCGCAGCGATGGCGAGCGTCGCGGTGAGGATGAAGTTTCGGCGGAAAATGGGCATGGGTTTTGATTTTTGTGCGCGGGCGAAGGCGGCCTGGGCTTCGTCGCGGCGGCAGGTTTTTTTCAGATGGAAAATTCCGGTTCCAACGGCGCGGGCGGGATTTTAGCCGCGACTTTTGCGCGCGTGGAAAGATCGAGATGGCGGACGAGTTCGACGACTTTCGGGACGAGCCCGTCACGGCGGAGGTGTTGCAACGTGACCTCCGCGAGCTGCGCGAGGGTGTAGCGGTCGAGGACGTTCGAGATGGCATTGCGCACGTCCATCATGATGAGGCGCAGGCCGCAATGCGCTTCGTCCGGGCACGAGCAGCGCTCGTAGGCCGTCACGCTCGCGCAGCCGATCGGTGCGAGCGGGCCGTCGATTTGGCGGACGATTTCGCCGATGGGGATCTCTGATGCGGGCCGGGCGAGCGAGTAGCCGCCATACTTGCCGCGCGTGCTCGCGAGGATGCCGGCCTGGCGGAGTTGGACGAGGATCTGCTCGAGAAAAGTGGCGGGCATGCGCTGCGCCTCGGCGAGCGCGGAGAGAGGCACGAGGGTGCGGTCGAGAGCTTGCGCCATGGCAAGATCGAGCAGCGCCCGGAGTGCATATTCGCCTTTTTTGGAGAGCTTCATCTAAAGCAGACCGAGTTACTTGGGATAACGAGCATCTGGAATCAAGGAAAAATTCCAAACCCTCACGATCCAAAGCCAGCGTTGTTCATTTTGGCGGCGAATCGCGGGTGTGCTCATGCCAGTGCGCGTCATTTTTCGCAGACAAGACAGGCACTCAAGAACACCGGGCACCGCTCACTTTTCCGTGCAAAAGCAAACCGCCGACACCAGTCTCCCGGTGTCGGCGGTTGTGAATTTTTTGCGCTGTCTGCTGCCTTACGCGAGCAGCTCCTGGACGACGGTGCCTCCGCGGACGATGTCGATCGGGCGGTTGCCGGGGGCCATGAGGCGCTTGTCGGCGTTGATGCCGAGGCAGCGATAGACGGTCGTGGCCATGTTCTCGACGGTGAGCCCGTCTTCAGCGGGCTCGCTGCCGGTCGGGTCGCTGGAGCCGTGGACGTAGCCGCGCTTGAAGCCGCCGCCGGCGAAGGCGACCGAGAACACTTTCGGCCAGTGATCGCGGCCGGCGTCCTTGTTGATCTTCGGCGAACGGCCGAACTCGGAACTGACCATGACGAGCGTCTTGTCGAGCATGCCGCGGCGATCGAGATCGGTGATGAGTGCGGCGAAGGCCTGGTCGAATTTCGGCAGCGTGCGCTGCATTCCATTCGCGATGCCGGCGTGCATGTCCCAGCCGCCGTACGTGAGGCTCACGAGACGGACGCCGGACTCGACCATGCGGCGGGCCATGAGCATCCGCTGGCCGGCGTCGTGCATGCCGTATTCCTCGCGGATTTTTTGCGGCTCCGCGGCGAGATTGAACGCCTCGCGGGCCTGCGGGCTGGAGACGAGCGAGTAGGCGGCCTGGTAGAAGCCGTCCATCGCGGTGAGTGCATCGCTTTTCTCGAGGGTGCGGAAATGCTCGTCCACCGTGCTGAGGATGCTGCGGCGGCGGTCGAAGCGCTCATTCGTGATGCTGCCGCGCAGATTCAGATCGCGCACGGTGAAGCCTGCCGAGGCCGGATCCGCGCCGAGGCTGAACGGCCCGTACGCGCTGCTGAGGTAGCCGGTGCCGGCGAATTCATTCGGCTGATTCGGCACGCAAACGTAGGGCGGCAGGCTGTTGCGCGAGCCGAGCTCGTGGCTGATGACGGAGCCGAACGACGGATATTGAATCGCGGGCGAAGGACGGTAGCCGGTGAACATGTTGTGCGTGCCGCGCTCGTGGGCCGCTTCGCCGTGCGTCATCGAGCGGACGATGGTGAGCTTGTCGGCGATCTTCGCGGTCTTCTCGAGGTACTGCGAGAGTTTCACGCCGGGGATCGGCGTGTCCACGGTGCCGAGCGGCCCGCGGTATTCGATCGGCGAAAGATGCTTCGGATCCCAAGTCTCCTGGTGCGCGCAGCCGCCCGGCAGATAGATGTGGATGAGCGATTCGGCGGTCGCGGTGTACTGGTCGGTCTCGTTCGCGCGGAGCTTGAAAAGATCGCCCATCGTGAGGCCGATGCCGCCCGCGAGACCGGCGTAAAGGAATTCGCGGCGGTTGACTTTGCGGAAATGCGCCGGGTCTTCGTTCCAAGTAACAGGTTTTGTGTCGCTCATGGTGTGGTGGGGTTCAGGAGTTGAGATTTCGGAAGCAGAATGCCTGCTTGCCTGAATGGGGAATCCGCCCGCGGTGCGCTGCTTAGTAAAAAGTTCGGCTCATTTTCGCCGGCGAAAATTCAAGCCACCTGCGGCTGCGTCGCGCGACTCGTCCGTGGACCGGCGTGATCTTTGGATCCCGCGCCTTTGCGCGTTTGCGAAAATGAGCGGGCGCGTCGTTTCCGCTCACGCCGCGCGCCACGTCAGCGCCGTCGTTTTTCCGTGCGCCTCGTGCTGGGTGTCGTGGGCATGGAGCGTGAGGGCTGCGCCTTTTTCCGAGAGTTTCGCCTCGACCCAGCCGGTGACTTCCGTGGCGGAAAATGGATACGCGACCGCGGGGAGATTCACGAGGTGCAGGCCGTCCTGCTCGGCGAAACGCCACGTGTGCGTGTGGCCGAAAAAGAGCGCCTTCACGTGGCGGCGCGGGAGTAGGAGCGCGAGCAGTTCCTCCGTGTCGGTGAGGCCCGGAGTTTTGCCGGGCGCGGAGGAGACGGGGTTGTGATGCACCATCACGAGCGCGGGTTTGGCGGTGTGCGCATCGAGAGCTGTCGCGAGCCACGCGCGCTGCTCGTCGCCGAGCGTGCCGGGCGTCTTGTTCACCTGATCGAGCGAATCGAGCAGAAACCAGTTCGCGCGTGCGCCCCCGACGATCGACACGTGCCTGCTCGCGAGCGGCGGAGCGGCGGGGCGCGCATTTTTCAACGAAGCCCAAAACACCCCGCGGTCATCGTGATTGCCGAGCGTGAGGTGGATCGGGAGTTCGCGCAGCGGCCCGATGAGCGAGGAGAAAGTCGCGTAGTCCTCGGCGAGACCCTTGAGCAGCGCGCAGTCGCCATTCACAAAAACGCCCGCGGGCCGCGATGCCAGCGCGCGAACTCCGCGCACGGCGGCTTCAAGGTGATCGGTCATGTTCACGTCGCGATTGATCGCCGCGCGATCGGCGGCGATGTGCGTGTCGGAAAGCAGCGCCCAAAGATCGGGATCGGCGTCACTTTCCGCCGCACGAAGCGTGGGGAAAGCCAGCAGCCCCGCGCCAGCGGCGACGGTGCGGCGGAGAAAAGTGCGGCGGGTGAGCGGCGGGAGGTGCAGCGGCATGGCGATGCGGATAGCTCGCCGCTGTGGCGAGCGCAACCGCGGGTTGCGATGGCCGGGAAAAATCGCGCCGGAATTTACGCGTAGCTGCTCTCCACGCGCTTCGCCACGTCGAGGTAGCCGTAATCCACCTCGTAGATCTGCTTCATGCACTCGATGTACTCGTCCTTCTTGCCCATTTTTTCCAAGACGAGGCCGAGGCGGTAAAGGATGTCCTTTTTCGTGAGGTCCATCGCGGTCGTCTCGTTCGCGGCATCGCGAAATTGCTTCACCGCGAGGTCGAGCATGTTTTTCTCCACGTAGCACTGGCCGAGCAGATTCATCGCGCGCATGCGCACGTTCGGATTTTGCTTCGAGCGCTGGAGTTCCTGGATCGCTTCGGTGAATTGCCCCGCTTTGATCAGCGTCTCGCCGAGTTCGTAGCGCAGCATGAGGTCCGTCGGATTTTCGGCGACGCGCTTTTTCGCGACATCGAGCGTGGACGAAGCCTGCTCGCGGCGCAGGTCGCTGAGTTCATCGGCAAAGGGGCGCGTCTCGGGATCGTTCGGGTCCACCTGCGCGAGCCACGCTTCGAGCACCGTCATGCGGCGCTCCATTTTTCGGAACTTCAGATCGGAGCACTTGCGCGCAATGTTCGGATCGCCGCCCGCGAGGATGGTATTCGTGTGGTCATAGTACGAAATCGCGTAGTCGAGATACTCGTCCACTTTTTCCGCAGGCTCGGCACTCGCGAACGCCGCCTCATACCACTGCTCGTAGAGCGTCGCGATGCGGCGGGCGACATCCACGTTGTTTTGGTTTTCCTCAAACTGCGGATAAATCTCGAGGATCTGCTGCTGGATCTGCTCGCCGGTGCGGACGATGCGCGACTTGTTCTCCAGCGCGATGGCCTCGTCCTTTTTGTGGATCAGATCGCGGAAACTCATCGAGCCGGTGCTCTGCGCGACTTCCTCCCACCGTCCGCTCTTCATCGTCGCGGAAGCCGAGGCATCCTTCGCCTTTTTGTTCGCCTCCAAGTCCGCCGGGTTGATCTGCACGATGCGATTGTAGATGGCGACGGCCTTGTCGTTTTCGCCCATCTGGATGTACTGGCTGCCGAGCTGGTGCATCAGTTTCGTGTCCTTCGGATTCGCGCCCACGAGCGTCTCCAGCGCAAAGGCCGCGGTCTCCGGCAGGCCCGCCTTGTTCGCCGCCTCCCAGAGCAGTTGGTTGCCCTGCGCGCTTTTCGGATCAGACCCGAGCGTCTTCTCGGCGAGCTCCATCGCGGCGAGCGGATCCTTTTTCAAAGTGGAGCCGGCCGTCATCCCGAGCGTCGTCCCGGCGAGGGAGAAGCCGGATTTTTTTCCGTCCACGCTGGCGAGCGCCGCCGCGCGGAGCAGCTTGCGCCCGTCCAGGAAGCCGGGCACCTGCTTGAGCACGGACTGCATGAGCTGGATGGCGTAGCCGTGGTTGCGAATCTCGTTCGCGTGTCTTGCTTTTTGAAAGAGCGCGCGTTGCGCGTCCGTAAGTTCGTTCTCGTTGATCGTGGCCATGGTCTGGGACCGACGAAGCTATCAGCCTCCCGCGCGGCTGACAATCTTCACGAACCGACTTTTTTGCGAAGACCCCGCCACCCGCCCGCTCCGCCCCGCTATTTGTCCGCGGGAGCCAGCTTCTTTCCGCCGAGACCAATCATCGTCTTCACCGACTCGAACTCCTTCTGCGCGTTCCCTCCGAAATTCGTAAAGCCGTGCTCAAACACGACGATGAAGCAAAATGTCGAGGCGACAAAGAGTGCGAACCAAAAAATCGAGCGAAGAAGTGCCATGGAATGCCGCGAGTCATAACGCAGGTCGCGTGCTAGGACAACGGGATTTTCTCGCCCCGAACTTTCCCGCCGTTGTGTCACACGTTGTTCACCAAATTTTCCTTGCTGGAATCAAACTCGCTGGCATGGTTCGAGCATTCTCAGCCTCCACGGAAAACATTATCCAAGCTCTGCCATGAACCTCAAATCCCTCTCTCGCCTCGCCACCACCTTTTGCGCCGCCGCATTTCTCCTCATCCCGGCAGTGGCTTCCGCCAAGCCCGCGAAGAAAGAGAAAGTCGTGGGCAATATGAAGATCGAGCGTGGCACGACGGTCCTCGTCAATAAGATCCCGGTGAGCACCGGAGCCGATGTCCGCTGTGGCGATCTGATCGAGACCAATCCGACCGAGGATGTGATCCTCACCCTTCCTTCCGGCGAACAGTACATGATTGATCCGGCCACACGCGTGCGGCTCGTCTGCTCCGGCAACGGCCCTGTGCAATTTCTGGTGATTTTCGGTGGCGTTCATCGCCTCGGCGAGATTTCGGGCTTGGACCCGCTTCCCTTCTTCTCGGCATTCGGCTCCGGAAATACAGCGTTCCCGGCCTTCGGCGGCGGCGGCTCGACT
>JBBSEI010000060.1:0-26109 GCA_038239865.1 Chthoniobacterales bacterium | reverse complement strand
GGGCTGACGATCGATCTCCTCGCGCTGCGCGACAGCCTCGGGGTGCCGGTGATCCCGATGGTCGCGAGCCGCGGCCAGGGACTCATCGAACTCAAGCAGGCGCTCTCGCGCGCGACGCTCGCAGTCTCGGATCGCAAGGCGCAACTGCCCATCGTCCTCGAACGCGAAGTCGCCGCGCTCTCGCGCATTTTGAAATGCCACACCGCCAGCGTGCGGCCCGAGGCGATGCTGCTGCTTTCGCTCGAAGACGAACGCCTTGCCGCCGAGGCGAAAGGCGACACTGCGCTGCTCGCGGAAATCCATGCGGCGCGCGAGCGGTTGAAAATGAGCGGCCTCGATCCCATCGCCGCGCCGGTGGATGCGCGGTACGCGTGGGTCTCGGAAATCTGTGCGACGGTCGTGCATCGCCGCGGCGAGGACTCGCACGGCCTCACGTTCAGCGATCACGTCGATCAGATTTTGACACACAAGCTCTGGGGCTGGCTCGCGTTCGTCGGCATGATGACGCTGATGTTCGTCTGCATTTTCGTCGTCGCGCAGGCGCCGATGGACTGGATTCGCGCGGGGATGCTGGCGCTCGCAAAATGGACCGGCGCGCATTTGCCGGACGGCGATCTGCGCAGCCTGATCGTGGACGGCGTGATCGGCGGCGTCGGCAATGTCATCGTTTTTCTCCCGCAGATTTTGATCCTCTTTTTCTTCCTCGGGCTGCTCGAGGACAGCGGCTACATGGCGCGCGCGGCGTTCATCATGGACCGCGTGATGTCGCGCGTCGGGCTGCACGGAAAATCATTCGTGCCGCTGCTCAGCTCTTTTGCGTGCGCGATTCCGGGCATCATGGCGACGCGCACGATCGAGAATCGCAACGACCGCTTCGTCACGATCCTCGTCGCGCCGCTCATGAGCTGCTCCGCGCGCCTGCCCGTCTATGCGATCATGATCGCGCTGCTCATGCCCGCGTACGGCGTCTGGTCAAAGGCGGGGGTGATGCTGTGCATGTACCTGATCGGCATCGTCGCGGCCTTCGTGATGGCGGGGCTTTTCAAAAAAACAATCCTGCGCGGTGAGACGCCGATGCTGCTGCTGGAACTCCCGCCGTACCGCGCGCCCGTCGTCCGCGGCATCGCGCAGCGGATGTGGGAACGCGCGCTTCTCTTCCTCCGCCGCGCGGGCACGGTCATCCTCGCGCTCAGCGTGATCCTCTGGGCGCTGCTCAGTTTTCCGAAACCGGCGACGCCAAACCCGACGCAAGCGGAAGTCCTCGCGCACAGTTTCGGCGGGCGCGCGGGGCATGCGATCGAGCCGATCATCGCGCCGCTCGGCTATGATTGGAAAATCGGAATCGGCCTTGTGGCATCGTTCGCCGCGCGCGAAGTTTTCGTCAGCACGATGGGCCAAATTTACAACATCGAGAACGCGAAGGAGGACAGCGAAGACCTCCGCACGCAGATGCGCGACGAGCGCCGCGCGGATGGCTCGCCGATCTTTACGCCGCTCGTGTGCCTCTCGATCATGGTCTTCTACGTGCTCGCGATGCAGTGCATCAGCACCGTCGCCATCGTGCGGCGCGAGACGAATTCGTGGCGCTGGCCGCTTTTCCAAATCGCCTACATGACCGCGCTCGCGTGGCTGGGCGCGTTCGTCGTGTACCAAGGCGGACGGCTGTTCGGCTTTCAATGAACGAGACGATCCAACATCTGCTGATTGCCGCCGCCGTCCTCGCCGCGGTGCTGTACCTCGTGCTGCGCGGGCGGAAAAAGAAGGGCTGCGCCAGCGGCTGTGGCTGCGCGAAAAAAGAGCCGCTGAAATAACGCGCGCTCACCGTCACTTCAGCCGAGCGCGTCATCATTTTTTCGGGCGATTTCCCGCGGCGCGGTCGCCCCGAATTCGCAAAGCGGGATGGTGAACTGAAACACGATCCACCCCGGCTCGGATGACTCAAGGGTGAGCGAGCCGCCGTGCGCGCGGACGATCTCGCGGGCGATGCTCAGCCCGAGCCCGTGGCCGCCGACGCCCGCATTCATGCGGGCGCGCGAGGATTCCACGCGGAAGAAACGGTCGAACACGCGGTCGCGTTGCGCGGCGGGAATTTCCTCGCCGGTGTTCGCGATTCGGAAAACGGCGACTCCTGCCACAGTCGTCAGCTCGCAACGGATCGTGCCGGACTGGCGGTTGTATTTGATCGCGTTGTCGAAAAGATTGAGGACGAGCTGCCGCAAAAACATGGGGCTGCCTTTGACCATGACGCTGTGCGCGAGCCGCAGCTCGACGCCGATTTCGAGACGGTCTCCGAGGATCTCGACGTCCTCGGCCAGCTCCTCGATCAGCTCGGTGAGCGCGACCACTTCCGTGCCGACGGGAAATTTTCCCGCATCCGCCTGCGAGAGCAGGAGCAGGCCCTCGACGATGTGGATGAGCCGCCCGGTTTCATCGAGCAGGTCGAGCATCGTGCGCTCGACGCCGTGCGGAATTTCGCCGGAGCGCAGCGCGATTTCGAGTTCGCCGCGGATGATCGTGAGCGGCGTCTTCAACTCGTGCGAGGCGTCGGCGCTGAAACGCCGCGCCTGCTCGAAGCTCTGCTGCAGACGATCGATCATGCGGTTCAGCACCGTGGTGAGGTGGGCGATCTCGTCGCGGTTGCCGCTCACCGGGAGCCGCTGTTCGAGCCGTTCGGCGGTGATGTGCTCCGCCGCGGCGACGATGTCGTCCACCGGTTTCAGCGCCGTCGCGTAGAGCCAGCGCGCGCCCCCGGCGAGGAAGGCCAGCGTGAGCGGCAGGATGATCGCGTAGGTCCACCACATGCTTTTTTCCCATTCGTTAAATGGGCTCAGATCGACAGCGACGCGGAGCCGCATCGTCTCGCTGCGAAGCTGCAAGATGCGCGCGGGATCGGTCCCGCCGATGGTGCCGGAGAAAGCCGCGCCATCCTCGCCGACGGGGAGCGTCAGGTTGCCGAGAGCTCTCGATCGATACACGAGGCTGCCGGGCGGCTGCTCGATCTCGAAGCTGTAGAGGCTCACGACTGCGCTGAACAATCTCGCGACTTCCGCCGGATCGTTCCAGTTCATCGCATGGCCGAGCTCGCTCACGCCCGCGAAGACGCTCTCACCTTCGCTGCGCAGCGTCGTGTCGAGATGATGCCGGAGTTTTGTCTTCAGCGATTGCGCGACGATGCCGCCGAAAAGCGCCACGGAAAGCCCGCCGACCAGCACCGTCCACCAGACGAGTCGCGTCCGCAGCGGCCAGCGTTTCATGCCCTACTGCGCGCGCACGCAATACCCGACGCCGCGCACGGTCTGGATCAGTTTCACTTCCTCGCCGTCGTCGATTTTGCGGCGCAGCCGCTGGATGTACACGTCCACGAGATTCGTGCCGGGATCAAAATGGTACTCCCACACGCGTTCGATGAGCTGCGTGCGGGTGACGACCTGGTCGGGCAGCCGCATGAGATGTTCGAGCAGCCGAAATTCGCGCGCCGTGAGACTGATCCGCCGCGTGCCGCGCAGCACTTCGCGGGTGACGAGATTCATCACGAGATCCCCGATTTTATAAAGGGTGATGGTCTCGCCCGTGACCCGCCGCACCAGCGCCCGGATGCGCGCGACCACTTCGTCCATCGAGAAAGGCTTCGCCATGTAGTCGTCCGCGCCGAGGTTCAGGCCTTCCACGCGCTCGTTCACGTCGCCGCGCGCGGTGATGATCATCACCGGCGCGGTCACCTTGCGCGAGCGCAGCGTCTTGAGCACGCTCAGCCCGTCGCGCTTCGGCAGCATGATGTCGATCACGATCGCGTCGTAGGGCGTCGTCGTCGCGCGCTCGAGTCCGTCCTCGCCATCGGTGCTGATGTCCACTTGGAACCCCTGTTCCTGCAGGCCCTTCTTCAGCAGACTCGCAATCTTCGCTTCGTCTTCGATGACCAGTAATCTCATAAGTGCGAGAGCTTGCGCAGGTGCGCGGCGGATTGCTTGGGAAATTGAGATAAATTTGATGTAATTCGCGCAGCGCGAGTTGCGACCATTCGCCGCACCGCGCGAGAACTTTGGCTGTGCGAAGGGCAAGCGACTTGCTATCTCACTTTTGCCCAAAATGAAAACAGCCCACCCTCTCGCATTGGCATGCGCCATTGCGGCGTGCCTCCCCACCACGTCATTCGCCCTCGGCATCCGCATCGCGGATCAGGATGCGCACGCCACCGCGCGCGGCAATGCCTTCACCGCCACCGCGGATAATCCCTCCGCGATTTACTACAATCCCGCCGGCATCTCGCAGCTCTACGCACCGCCCCTGAGCCTCGGCGTGGGCGCGGGAAAACACGCCGTGACCGCGGAGCAGGACGGCGAAGGCGGTGTGCGCCTGCGCATGGGGCTCTACGGCATCACGCTCGGCAGCGAAGTGAATCTCGGCGGCGGCACGCGTTCGTTCGACATCAGCCATCGCTGGCAGGCGACCGGGAATTTTTACGCCACTTGGAAAAAGCCGAACTCCTCGCTCACGCTCGGCCTCGGCATTTACACGCCGTACGGTTTCGGGGTCTGGTATGCGGAAAATAATCCCCTGCGCCAACTCGCGATCAGCGGCAGCATCAGCTACGCGACGATCAATCCCGTCGCCTCCTGGCAAGTCACCGACACGCTTTCCATCGCCGCGGGGCCGACGATCAACTACGCCAAAACCGGCCTCAAGCGCGGCATTCTTTCCACCTTCAGCGGCGACGCGTTTGAATTCGAGGGCACCGGCTGGGCGCTCGGCGCGAATGCCGGCATCATGTGGCGGCCCGCTCCGAAGCACAGCTTCGGCGTGATGTATCGCAGCGAGACGCAGGTGAATTTCGACGGCCACTCGAACACCTTCATCCCGACCGTCATCAGCAATCGCGAACCCGCCACCGCGAACATCACCTTCCCGCAGAATGTCGTCCTCGGCTACAGCTACCGCCCGACGCCGAAGTGGAACCTCGAAGTCAACGTGGACTGGACGGACTGGGACACGCTCAACACCGTCACGCTCAACAAGGCGACCGGCAATGTCGCGCTGCCCTTCAACTGGCAGTCGTCGTTCTTCTACGAATTTGGCGCGACCTACAAATTTGACTGCGGCGTCTCCGCGAGCGCCGGCTACATTTACAGCGAGAACAGCGTGCCGAATGGATCCTTCAATCCCATCGTGCCGGACTCGAACCGCCACATCTTCAGCGTCGGCCTGGGCAGGCAGTGGAAAAATTGGGACATCGACGCCGCCTACCAATATGCTCACGGCCCCACCCGCAATGTCACCGGCCTCGCGGCCGGCAGCTACGAATTCGACAGCCATGCCCTCTCCCTCAGCGTCGGATATCACTTCTAAGATTCCTGAGCCCTCCGTCGGCAAGCCGGTCCTGCTCGTCGTGGACGACGAAGAGGGACCGCGCACCTCGCTGAGGATCGTTTTCAAAAACGAATTTGAAGTCCTCCTCGCCTCCAACGGCATCGAGGCGCTGAAGCTCGCGCGCAGCACGAAAGTGGACGTCGCCATTTTGGACATCCTCATGCACGGCATGTCCGGCGTGGATGTCCTTCGGGAACTGAAGGCCATCGACGACGACATCGAAGTCATCATGCTCACCGCGTACGAGACGCTGGAGACCGCCCGGCAGGCGCTCCGCCTCGGCGCACGCGAATACCTCAACAAGCCCTTCGACATCGCCGCGCTCCGCACCGCCGCGCGCCGCGCACTCGCAAAACGTCGCACGAGTCTGGAACTGAAAACCGCGCACTCGCGGCTGCAGGAGTTGCAGGATGAAATCGCCGCCACCGGCGAAACCCTCGAGGCCGCGGGCGACACCGCAGGCAACATCCTGCACGATCTGAACAGCCCGCTCACGGTCATCAACGGATTCATCGAACTCATCCACAAACAGGTCAACTGCGCGGCCAGCCTCGAGGGTGAGGAGTTTGAGAAAATGAAGGGCGGCATCGCCCGCGTGCATGGGCAGGTCGTGCGCTGCCTTGAGATTTCCCGGCGCTACCTCGGCGTCCGCCATTCCGACGACGGCGTTCAAAGCGACAGCGTCTCGGTGAATGAAGTGCTCCTCGATGTCGAGGAACTCCTCAGCAAACACCCGAGTGCAAACGGCTGCCAACTGACGATCAGCGAACTCGAGGATCACACGCATGCGGCCATCTCCGGCACGCACCTGCTCCGCGTTTTGATCAATCTCGCCCTCAACGGACTCCAAAGCGCCGCCGCTCCGGTCCGCGTGGAAGTGATCGCGCAGCTCATCCCGGAAAAATTCGACACCTCCGGTTTCAACAACGCTGACGACGAACGCTTCATCGCCTCCGATCGCTTTGTCCCCGGCGGCCCGATGATCGCGATCAGCGTTCGCGACAACGGCCCTGGAATTTCCGCCGCCGTCGTCCCGCGCCTCTTCGCCGACCCTTTCACCACGAAGTCGCCGGACAAGGGCACGGGCCTCGGCCTCGGCAGCGTGAAGGCACTCGTCTTCGACGCTCGCGGCGCGATCCGCCTCACCACGAAAAACGGCGGCGGCACCACCTTCACCGTCTTCCTCCCACTCGCGTCGTAATGATTCGTCAGCGGTAGAGTGACAGGTTCATCAGGCGTGCTCACCGCGGTGACTGGAGACTGGTATCCATTCACGATCCTCTCGCTGGAAACCGGAGGACCAGTCACTCTTCACCAGTCACCAGTCACAATAGCCGGACACGAAAACCCACCCATCACTTCACGACTGACAGAATACTGGTCAGCGTTCGAGCGACTTGAGTTCGCTCTTCAGCATCCCCTTCAGCCGATGCCGCACGAGGTACACCTGCGCGATGTTCACGCCGAGTTCCTTCGCCGCCTTCGCCGCGGTCCACTGCTTCAGCACCACGCAGTCGAAGATTTGGTAATGCTTCGCATCCACGCGCCGCTTCACGCGCGCGAGCGCCGCGCCGAGCACATGCCGCTGCCACTCCTCCTCCCACATCGCCGTGAACGCCCCCTCGCCTGCTCCGGGCAGCCGCTCGATCGTTCCCGTCGCCCGTGAGTCGTCGTCATTGCTCGTCGCGCGGCGGCCATCGCGTTTGCGAAATTGATCCGTGATCCGCCAGCGCGCCATCTGCAGCAGCCACGACTTGAAAGACCCCGCCTCACTGTCGTAGCGCGCGACATTTCTCGCCACCGCGATGCACGTCTCCTGCACGACCTCCTGCGCTTCGTCATCATGCAGCCCCGCCCGCATCGCCACGCTGTGGATGAGCCGCCAGTACGTCTCGAAAAATTCCTCCCACCGCGCGCGATCATCAAGGTCGCCGAGCCGCGCGATCAGACTCCGGCGCGTGGCCAGCATGGGATCGTTTTTCTTCGGCGCGCGAGGCATCGCGGAAAGTGATGTCAGGCCCGGCACCGGAGCGCGATCCGATTTCGTGCGGCTGACTTTTTTGAAACGCAGAGACGCAGACACGTGGAGAATACAGGGGTGGCAACTCCGGACACCCGCAGGCTGAGCCGATGTCCAACTGTTTGCCGACAGTCCTGCTTCCTCCGCGCCTCTGCGTCTCCGCGTTAAAAAATCCGCCGCCTCGAATCACGCCGCCTCGCGAAAGCCGTTTGCCGCTCGCACCGCGTTGTGTGCATAAGTTCCCGCCTCACGCGGCATCCATTTTCAACTCTCCTTTTCTCATGTGCGGAATCGTCGGCTACATCGGCAAAAATCAGGCAGTCCCCGTCCTCCTCGAAGGCCTCCGCCGGCTCGAGTATCGCGGCTATGACTCCGCCGGCGTCGCGACCATTTCCGGCGGCGCGATCGAGACGCGCAAGCGCATCGGCCGCATCGCGAATCTCGCCGCGCTGCTGCACGAGTGCCCGCTCGCCGGCAGCATCGGCATCTCGCACACGCGCTGGGCCACGCATGGCGGCGTGACGGACGAGAACGCGCACCCGCACCTCGACCAAAGCGGCCGCCTCGCGCTCTGCCACAACGGCGTCATCGAAAACTACGCCACGCTCCGCGATCAGCTCATCCGCGAAGGCCACACCTTTTCCGGGCAGACCGACACCGAGGTCCTCGCCCACCTCATCGGCAAGCACTACGACGCCCTCCGCACTCCGCACGGAAAAGCGCGGCTCGTCGAAGCTCTGCGCTCCGCGCTGAAGCAAGTCGTCGGCACGTACGGCATCGTGCTCATGCACGCCGATGTGCCGGACGCCATCGTCGGCGCGCGCCGCGGCAGCCCGCTCGTCCTCGGCGTGGGCAAGGGCGAAAATTTTTTCGCGAGCGACGTGAGCGCGATCGTCGCGCACACCCGCGAGGCGGTTTACTTGAAGGACTTCGACATCGCCGTGATCGAGCGCGACGAATTTGAAATCAGCTCGCTGCTCGGCGGCGCGAGCGGCTTCGAGGTCACAAAAGTCGAGTTCAGCGCGGAGGACGTGAGCAAGGGCGACTACCCGCACTACATGCTGAAGGAAATCTTCGAGCAGCCCGAGACGATCCGCGACGCCATGCGCGGCCGCCTTTCCCGCGAGGAAGCCACCGCGAAACTCGGCGGACTCGGCATGACGCCCGGCGAACTGCGCGGGATCGACCGCATCATTCTCACCGGCTGCGGCACCGCGGCGCACGCGGCGATGTGCGGCGAATACATCATTGAGGCGCTCGCGCACGTGCCGGTGGAAGTCGAGTTCGCGAGCGAATTCCGCTACCGCAATCTGCCGCTGCCGAAGAACACGCTCGTCTTTTGCGTTTCGCAAAGTGGCGAGACTGCCGACACGCTCGCCGCGCTGCGCGAGGCAAAGCGCAAGGGCCTGCGCGCGCTCGGCATTTGCAACAACGTCGCGAGCACCGTCGCCCGCGAAAGCGACGGCGGCGTGTACATGCATGCGGGCCCGGAGATCGGAGTCGCGGCGACGAAGTCCTTCACCTCGCAAGTCACCATCCTCACACTCATCGCGCTCCTGCTCGGCCGCATCCGCACGATGAGCACGACGACGGGCCTGCGGATCATCGATGAACTCGAAGCGCTGCCCGACAAAGTGCGCGCCATCTTCGCGCAGAACGATCACATCAAGGCCATCGCGCAAAAGTACGCGAAGAGCACCGCGATGATGTTCCTCGGGCGGCAGTTCAACTACCCCGCCGCGCTCGAGGGCGCGCTGAAGATGAAAGAGATCAGCTACATCCACGCGAGCGGCCACCCGAGCGCGGAGCTGAAGCACGGCATCATCGCCCTCATCACGCCCGAGGTCCCGACCGTCTTCATCGCGCCCGAGGATTCCGTGCTGGAGAAAAACATCAGCAACATCGAGGAAGTCCGCGCGCGCCAGGGCCCCATCATCGCCGTCGGGACGGAAGGCTGCGACAAGCTCATGCGCGTTGCAGACGACTTCATCGGCATCCCCGCGTGCCCCGACTACCTCTCCCCGATCCTCACCGCGATCCCGCTGCAACTCCTCGCCTACCACACCGCCGTCGCCCTCGGCTGCGACGTGGACAAGCCGCGCAACCTCGCGAAGAGCGTGACGGTGGAGTAGCTGCGAAAAATGTTTCCGGCTGCCTCCGCGCCCTTGCCGTCGCACAAGTCGCACACTATTCTCCGGGCATGGCCACGCTCACTGCGAATGCACGGCTGCGCTTGCCGCGCACGAAGCGCCATCCTGCGCTGCTCAGGTCCGAGGAATTTCTCGACTGGCTCCAGCCCGGCATACACGCCGATCTCATCGGCGGCTTCATTCACATGCACTCCCCCGTCCACTTCGATCACGCAAAACTCTTCAACTTCCTCGACCGCCTGCTCGCCGGCTACATCGAGGAAGAAAAGCTCGGTGAACTTCACCGCGAAAACATCGCCGTGCGGCTCAGCCCGCGTGAGACCTTCATGCCCGACCTCGCATTTTTCACGAATGCGCAAGTCGCACGACTGCCCGAGACGCACGCGCCCTTCGCACCGACTTGGGTCTGCGAAATCCTCTCGCCCTCCTCGGTGAAACGCGACACCGAGCAAAAATTCGCCGCCTACGAACTGCACCGCGTGCCGGAATACTGGGTGCTCGACCCGCGCAAACTCGTGCATCGTTTTTATCGGCTGCATGTGGATGTCCTCGAGGAATTCGCCGAGGACAAAGACTGCGTCGAATCCCAGAGCATCCCCGGCTTCTGGGTGAAACGCTCATGGCTGAACCCGGAAAAACTCCCCACGGTGAAAAGCTGCCTCGGGGAAATCCTGCGGTCGAACAACGGCAGCGGGCGGTGACGCTGAGACGATGCGCCGCGACGTGGACAAGCCGCGCAACCTCGCGAAGAGCGTGACAATGGTGGGATTTCAACTCGCAGACATCGCCGTGCGCCTCGACACCTTGGCGCGTTGCCAAACTGCCACGGCTACTCCCACGAGACGATGTCGTCCGGTGCTTCGTTGGATGAGGGTTTGTGGAGCTTACCCTCGTAGCCTTTCCCTCCGAGGATGCCGTCCTTGCCGAGAGAGAAGACTGCGACGCTGTTCGGAATGAGATATTTCGGCCGAGCAAGGTCGGAATAGACGGCGCTCAGGTCGAGTGTGCTGGAACCGTCCGTGGTGAAGAGTATGCAATACTGATGACCGTATGGGTCGAAGAGGCAGCCTTGATCTGCGGCTGAGAACTCCGGCCCATCAGCAAAGCCGTCGCGTGGAGCCTTGGGATCTTTCGCGATCCTCGCTTCAAGATACTTCTCCTGCTTTGGATTCAGCGCGTGATTCGCGTTCGGGCCGCGTGGGATGGCGCGGAGCACGTCAAGGACCAAGCGGTTTGATCCGGCGCTGATTTTGCACGCAGGGTCGCCGACGCAGATCAACTTCCTGCCGTTCGGCAGCGGATCAACGATCTCCGGAAAGTGACCGTAGTCGGAATAGTAGGCCTTGAGCGCATGCACGATGTTCCGAACCGTATTTCCAGCCTCCGCGCGTCGCGCATTTGATTTCTGTACCCCGCTTTGCGGGAACAGTAGACCAAAAATGATGGCAAGAATGCAGACCACCAAGAGTCCACGGATCACCTTGACTAGCATTGAGCCAGCTTTTCGCTCGTGACCTTGCATGCAATCATGATACTTCGCCCGCACCGTCAGGCAAGCGCTTGCATCTTTGTTCATGCCTTCGTGGCTTCCACTTTCACCCACGCGAATACGCTCGCGCGCATGAGCATCTTCATCACCGGCACGGACACGTGCGTGGGCAAGACGCGCGTGGCGGCGTTGCTCGTGCGGGCGCTGCGGGCGGCGGGCACGGATGCCGTGGGTTTCAAGGCACGCGACTTCGCTAGGACCGTGACGGAGAAGTAGGTTTCTCAAGCTGATTTCCAAACGAAAAAGGGCGCAGATTTCTCCGCGCCCTTTTGTTTCTGAATGCTGCGTCGCTCAGCGCTGCACGCGTGCGGAGCCGCCTTTGGCGAATGCTTTCACCTGCTCGACGGTGGCCATCGTGGTGTCGCCTGGGAAGGTGGTGAGCAGTGCGCCGTGCGCCCAGCCGAGCTTCACAGCTTCCTCCTCGGACGCGCCGCTGAGCAGGCCGTAGAAGAATCCCGCGGCGTAGCCGTCGCCGCCGCCGATGCGGCAGATGACGTCGAGATCGGCAATCGGCGACTGGTAGGTCTTGCCGTCAATCCACGCGACTGCACCCCACGTGTGACGGTTGGTCGAGTGGACTTCCCGCAGCGTGGTCGCGACCACTTTCACCTTCGGGAATTTCTTCACGGCCTTCTCGATCACCGAGAAGAACGCGGACGGATCGAGCTTGCCGCTGGACTCCACATCCTGACCCTCGATGCCGAGGCCCTTCTGCAAGTCCTCTTCATTTCCGACAAGCACATCCACGTGCTCGACGATGCGCGCGAGCGTCTCGATGGCCTTCGAGTGCCCGCCCCAGATGTCCCACAGCTTCTGGCGATAGTTGAGGTCGAAGGAGGTCACCGCGCCCGAGGCCTTCGCGGCCTTCATGGCCTCGATGATCACTTCGCCGGTCGTGTCCGAGAGCGCGGCGAAAATTCCGCCAGAGTGGAACCAGCGCACGCCCTGATCGAAGATCGCCTTCCAGTCGAAGTCACCGGGCTTGAGCAGGCCCGCGGCCTCGTTGCTGCGGTTGTAGAAAACGACGGGGGCGCGCACGCCCTGGCCGCGGTCGGAATACACGGTCGCCATGTTCGGCCCGCGCACGCCGTCGTGCTTGAACTTTTTGTAGAACGGTTTCACGCCCATCGCACGCACACGCTCATTGATCAGGTCGCCGATCGGGTAGTCCACCATCGCGCTGGCGACGCCGGTGTTCAGGCGGAAGCAGTCGGAGAGATTCGCCGCGCAGTTGAATTCACCGCCGCTCACGTGGATGTCGCAGTGCGAAGCCTTGCGGAAGGGAATGATGCCGGGGTCGAGGCGGTGCACGAGTGCGCCGAGCGAGAGGAAGTCGAGTGCGCCGTCGGGGCGGATGTTGAGGCCGTATTTCATGAGGTGTATTTTTTTGTGTGTGGTGAAAGGGGCGCGGATTTCAGCAATCCGAATGGTGCGTGGCAAGAAGATCGGCAGTTCTCCGGCGCGGCCTCGGCGGACTGCATCGCGCGTGCGGCGTCACTTGCGAATCGTCGGCGCGCGAGAAGGGATCGCACTCCGCGCATGGGCGGCGGGCACGCTCGCCGCTCCCGCTACTCCTCCACTTTTGCCCGGCCGGCGGTGTGCTGCTGGATGTCCTCGAGGATCGTATCGAGCGCCGTCGGCTCATACTTCGCATCGTCGAGGACGAAGCGCCCCTTCGAGCCATCGAGTGAATAGAACACCGTCGCGAGTCCCTTCGCCTTCCACTTTCGCCGATCGATCTGCGTGATGCGCTCGTACGGCACGCGTTTGCCCGAGGGTGTCGAGACGCCCTCCTCGTCCGAGCGGATCACCATTTTCCGCGCGCGCAGCCAGAAGATGAGGCTGAAAATCCCAATCGCTCCCGCGACGCCCGCGCACACGTACTGGCCGGCGATGTCGGGCTTCGCGAAACGCCGGTGCGGCGGCTCGGTCGTCCATCCGCGCGCTGCGCAAAATTTTTCCCACTCGCCGGGCTGGTCCTTCAGCCGCTCGTGCGCGTCCCAGCGTTCGTTGCTCCGCGGGTAGCCGATGAGGCCGTCCCACAGAAACCACAGGGAAAATCCGAGCAGAAAGACCGGGATGAGTCCCTTCTGCTGAATCCACGTTTTCATGATGCGGGCTTCGGCTGGCATTCGCGGGAAAATGTCTGGCGCACGCGGGCAAGGGAAGCCGGAAGTGCCGCGGGGAAATTTCCTGCTTTCGTCGCGCCGCCGCCGCAGTTCATCGTGTCGGCCGACATGGCAGAGCCGCTCATCCTCGCACTCGACATCGGCACTTCGTCCAGCCGCGCCGCGTTGTTTGACATCACGGCGCACGCCGCCACGCCTATCGCGCAGCACGCGTACCCGCTCCTCACTTCGCGCGACGGCATGGCGGAGATCGAGCCCGGCGCGCTCCTCGGCGCCGTGCGGAATGGCCTCGCCGAAACCCTCCACCGCCGCCGGGCGGATGCCGCATTGCGCGGGCGCTCCATCGTCGCCGTCGGCATGTCGGGCTTCGCGCACGGCATGGTCGGCTGCACGGAAAAGGGCGAGGCCATCACGCGGATCATCACCGCACACGACTCGCGGTGCCGCGACGCCGCGGAGGTGCTGCGGAAGCGATTCGACGAACGAAAAGTCCACGCGCACACGGGCTGCATGTTGCGGTCGCATTTCTGGCCCGCGAAAATGGCGTGGCTCCAGCGCGTCGAGGCGCGTCTGTTTGCCCGCGTGCGCCAATGGATGTCGCCCGCCGAGTGGCTGCAACTCCGCCTCGCCGGCGGTGCAAATTGCGCGATCGGCATGGCCGCCGGCACCGGGCTCTTTGATCCTGCAGCGATGAAATGGGACGCGGGGATGCTGAAGAACGCGGAACTTTCGCCGGAAAATCTGCGCCCGCTGAGCGACGATCCCACGCTGATCGCCGGACCGCTCGCGCAGGAATTTTCCGAACTCCACGCCGTGCCGTGGTATCCCGGCATCGGCAGCGGCACGGCGACCGCACTCGGCAGCGGTGCCGCACGCGCGGGTCTCGCATCCCTCGCGCTGAAGACCAGCGCCGCGATCCGCGTGATGGGCGAGGGCGCGCCGGCCGCACCTTTTGGGATGTGCTGCTTCCGCGTGGATGCGCACCGCCATTTCGTGGACGCGACGGTGAACAATTTCGGCAACCTCCGCGCGTGGTGTCTCCGCGAACTGCGACTCACGGATGGCCCGGAACTCGATGCCGCCCTCGCGACGCGGCCCGGTCCGCAGCACGGACTGGTCGTCCTGCCCTCGTGGGACGGCGAGCGCGCGCCGACTTGGGATGACGACGCCACGGGCACGATCCACGGCATCCGCCAAAGCACGACCGCGCTCGATATTCTGCAGGCGGTCACGGAGGCGGCGCATCACCGCATCGCGCGCGCCCTCGATGCACTCGGCGCAGACGGAGCGATTGCGCCGAAAATCATCGTGAGCGGCGCGATCACCAAATGCGCCAGCGCGCTCGAACGGCTCTCGAATGTCCTCGATCGCGCGATTTATCCAAACGACGAACCCGAGCCCGCGCTGCGCGGCGCAGCCGTTTTCGCCCTCGAAAAACTCGGCTACCCGATCCCCGCGCACAAGCTGAGCAACCCCGTGAAGCCGCGCAAAGCCGCCGCCCGCGAATACGCCGAGGCGCGCGAGCGCCAGCGGCGGATCGAGGAGGCGCTGTAGCCGCCGACGGGAGGAGGCGGGCTGATTTTGTGATCCGTGATCAGTGATCGGTGTTCCCCACAGGCGCTCAGTATGAATCGGCTCACCGATCACCGATCACAAACCACGTTACAATGCGCGCCAGCCTCCTCCCATCTCCGGCTGCGGATTTTCAGTGCAGCATCGGCAGCGGATGCGGCTCGCGGATGAGCTTCGCATCCAGATCGAGGAAAAAGTCGAGCCGGCGATCGGCCTCCGCTTCATCGATGTGCCGCGCCATGATCAAGTAGGTCGCGTAGTGGTTCCCTTCGCTCTCGACGAGGCTTGCGTAGAAATCCGCGAGCCCCGGATCGAGATCGCGCACGCCCTGCGCGAGGATCTGGAATTTCTCGCACGAGCGCCCCTCGATGAGCGCGCACGCGACGAGATGATCGATCACCTGCTGCTTCCGACCCTTCCGCACCTGCGACATCATGCCGGAAATCCACGGGCTCTTTTTTGCCGGGGCAAACGGTATGCCCCGCTCGCGCAGCAGCCCCAGCACTTGCTCAAAATGCTGCAACTCCTCGATCGCGATCGCATTCAGTTCCGAGACGCGGTCGAACAGCTCGTCGTATTTCTCCATGTTCAGCGCGGAGGTCGCCGCCTTGCGCTCGAGGTGCGCGTGATCCACGAGCACCGCACCGAGATCGGAGCGGATTTTCGGCAGCCAGAAATCGGGGATTTTTTCACGCCAGAGCAGCATCGCGTTTCATTTAACGCAGCGTGCTCCGGCTGTCCCGTTCTTACTCTTTGTCTTGCTCGTGATCTTGCTCTCGGTGAGTTCGCCGGCAGGAAGAGAGCAAGAGTAGGAGCACGACAAAGAGGTGAGAAATTCGTCAGTTCAGCGAGGGATCCTCAGGTGCCTCGGCGACCATCCGGAACCACGGGCCGAAGCCGCTCGTGAGTTCGCGCCAGATGAGCGCAGCGCGGCCGATTTCCAAAACGTCCTCCTGATCCGCCTTGCGCACGAGCCACGATCGCTGCGCGAGTTCGCCCTCGAGCTGCCCTCCACCCCAGCCCGCGTAGCCGGCAAAGGCGCGCACGGTGTAATGCTGTTTCGCCGCCAGATCTTCCGCCTCCTCAAGCGGGATGTGGTGCCGGCATTCGAGCACATTCGTCTGCGGATGCCAGCGGAAGGCCGCGAGGATCAACTGATCCGCGCCGACCGGACCGCCGCTGAAAACCGGCACGCGCGCAAGTTGGCCGAGCGGCTTGTTGCCGAGCAGATCGCCGACGGCGCGGCCCGTGGGGCGGTTGAGGATCAGTCCGAAGCTGCCCTCCTTTTCCGAATGATCCGGCAGGATGATCACCGAACGGTGAAAATTCGGATCCAGCAGCCCAGGGTGGGCAATGAGCAGGCTGCCCGCGAGGCTCGCTGGCGTGTGATCCGGATCGCGCACGCCGGAAAGATACCCGGCAACCGCCGGGTGTCGAGCGCGTCCCGACTCGGACGCTGCCATCGAGCGCGGCGCGGACGCTACGCCGTCTCCCCGCCGTCCTTCTCTTCCTTTTCCTTCCGCTCCTCGCGGCCTCGCTCGATGGCTTTCTTGCCGTCGGGTTTCGGGAATTTCGCGAGCTTGGTGCGGATGATGTCCGCGCGCAGCGTGTCGCGCTCCTCGGCCTGCAATTTTTGCTGCGAGCTTTTCTGCAAATGCGCGGGCTGCGTCTCCATGAAGAGCTGATCCACGATCAGCCGGCCATCGTCGGGGAAAAAGCCGAGGTCGGTGCCGAGCTTCAGGCAGCTCAGGAGATTGAGCGCCTCCTTGCTCGCCATGCTGTGCGCGTGGCGGAGGATGCCGAAGGCGCGCCCGATATTGTCGAGCAGCAGCACCGGCTTTTTTTCGAGCAGGCTGGCCCGCGCGTTCACCTCGTGCTGGAGGATCTGCTCGATGACTTTGTTCAAGCGCGTGAGGATTTCCTCCTCCTTTTCGCCGAGCGTGATCTGATTGGAGATTTGGAAAAGATTTCCCAGCGCCTCCGTGCCCTCGCCGTAAAGCCCGCGCACGGCGAGGCCGACTTTGTTCACGGCCTGGATGACTTGGTTGATCTGCTCGCTGAGCACGAGGCCGGGCAGATGCATCATCGCGCTCGCCCGCATCCCGGTGCCGACATTTGTGGGGCACGCGGTGAGAAATCCGTACTGCTGGTGAAAAGCGAAATCGAGTTTCTCGCCGAGCGCCGTGTCCACTTTGTCCACGAGCTTGAAGACGTTCTTGAGCTGCAGCCCGCTGCGGATGCCCTGGATGCGCAGGTGATCCTCCTCGTTGATCATGACGGAGAGCGTCTGCTTGCGGTTCATCACGACCGCGGAGCCGATGCCCTTCGCCGCGTGCTCGCGCGAGACGAGGTGCCGCTCCACGAGCACCTGCTTTTCCAGCGCGCTGAGATCCTGCGAGTACGCGGAATATGCGTCCGCCATTTCCGGCAGCGACTCGACCTGCGGCTTCACGCATTCGAGCACGGCGATGCGGTCCGCCTTTTTCGCCCAGCCGGGGAAGGCAAAGTTCCGCAAATTGCGCGCGAGCCGCACGCGGCTGCTGATCACGATGTGGCTCTGCGGTCCGTCGCCGCTCAGCCACTCCCCGGATTCCGTGAGGATGTTGTGCAGTGCCATCGCTCAGACGCCTCCCGCGTTGCCGGGTTCGAGGTGCTTGATTTTGTCGCGCAGTTCCGCGGCCGCCTCGTATTTTTCGTCGTCCACCGCCTTGCGCAACTCGCGCTGCAGCCGCTTGAGTTCCTCCGCGTGCTGGCGCGCCTTCAGCAGGCGTTGCGGCACCTTGCCGACATGCGTCGCGCCCTTGTGCATGCCCTTCAGCATCGCCTCCAGCCCCTCGGAAAAAACCTCGTAGCAATTCGAGCAGCCGAAGCGCCCGGTCTTTTTGAAATCCGCCTGGCTGAATCCGCACGTCGGGCATTTCTGGCCCACGTCGCTGCGTTCCATTTCCTCGGAAGCACCGAGCCCGAGCAGCAGATCGGCGAGCGCGAAGCCCTTTGGATCCGTCACCCCCTTTTCCTTCGAGCACGATTCGCAAAGGTTCACCTTTTGCATTTTCCCATCCACGATCTGGGTGAGGAAAACCGTGGCCGCTTTCTGTTTGCAGACGTCGCAGTTCATTGCGGGGAAAAGATGGAACCGTCCGCACGGACGTCAAGCATCCGCCACTCGCGCCCCGCACCGCCCGCCCGCGTCAGCCTCGGAAATGCCATCGCTATTCGTAAACGGCCGTCCCCGTCGAATTCGCGATCTCGCGGAACTTCGCGATGACGCGCTTGGTGATCGGCCCGGGCTTCCCATCGCCGATGATGCGCTGATCGAGCTTCACCGCCGCGATCACTTCCGCCGCCGTGCCGGTGAGGAAGCATTCGTCCGCCGTGAAAATGTCGTGCCGCGTGAGATCGCGTTCGCGCAGCGGGATGCCGAGCGCCGCCGCGATTTCAAACACCACGCCGCGCGTGATGCCATCGAGCGCTCCGGCGCTGAGCGGCGGCGTGAAGATCGCGCCGTCGCGAATGATGAAAATGTTGTCGCCCGTGCATTCGGCCACGAGGCCCTGATCGTTCAGCATCAGCCCCTCCTCGGCTCCCGCCTGGATCGCCTCCACTTTGGCCATCACGTTGTTGAGATAGTTCAGCGACTTCACCTGCGGTGGCAGGATGTCGTGCCGCGGGCGGCGCGTGGCGACGGTCGCCATCACGAGTCCATTTGCATACGCGCTCTCGGGATAAAGCTGGATGCTCGCCGCGATGATGAACACGGATGCCTTCGGGCACTTGTAGGGCGACAGCCCCATCGGCCCCACGCCGCGCGTGATCACCGTGCGGATGTAGCCGTCGCGCAGTCCGTTCGCGCGCACCGTCTCCACCGTCGCGCGCATCATCTCGTCGGGCGTCATCGGGATGGTGAGCAGTAGCGATTTCGCGCTGTCGAAAATCCGCCGCGTGTGCGCCTCCAGACGAAAGACGCGCCCATTGTAAAAGCGGATGCCCTCGAAGCATCCGTCGCCGTAAAGCAGACCGTGATCAAAGACGGAAATCTTCGCCTGGGATTCAGGAACGATTTTTCCGTCGAGGTAAATGAGCAGTTCTTTGGTCATGCGAGCCGCGCACCGTGGCAGGGCGCGCGGCGGATTCAAGCGGGATCAGGCGGCGTGCGCCTCGCCCTCGACGATGCGTCCGTCGCGCATGTCGAGATGCCGGTCGCCGCGCTGCGCGAGTTCGCGATCGTGCGTCACCACCACGAGCGTCTTTTTTTCCGCGCGCACGAGGTTCAGAAGCAGCTCCATGATGCTGCCGCCGCTCGCGGAATCGAGATTCCCCGTCGGCTCGTCGGCGAAAATCACCTCGGGATCATTGATGAGTGCGCGCGCGATCGCCACGCGCTGCTGCTCGCCGCCGCTCAGTTCCGCCGGCAGATGCTGCAGCCGCTCGCCGAGCCCCACGCGCTCAAGCGCCGCCTGCGCCGCCGCGGTTTTGTCCGCGCCGCCGATGAGCGCGGGCAGCATCACATTTTCCAGCGCCGTGAGTTCCGGCAGCAGGTGATACGCTTGGAAGACGAAACCGAACTTCGTGTTCCGCAGCTTCGCGAGATTCCGCTCGGACTGCGCGTACACGTCCACCTCGCCAAATTTCACCACGCCCTTCTCCGGCCGCTCGAGTCCCGCGAGGGTGTAGAGCAGCGTGCTTTTCCCCGCACCGCTCGCGCCGCAGAGGAAGAGCGATTCGCCCGGCGTGATGTCGAGCGTGATGCCGCGAAGCACCTCGATCGTGCGGTCGCCCATTTTGAAGGAGCGAAAAAGTTCGCGGGCGGAAATCTGTGCGGCGGTCTGGCTCATCGTCGCGCGGACGGTATGCGCAGCGGACAGCGCGCGGCAACCTCCGTCTGGCCGCGTGGCGGATGGGGAGGGATTCGAACCCTCGTAGACGGTAAAGCCTAACACGCTTTCCAAGCGTGCGCATTCGACCACTCTGCCACCCATCCGAGAACGCTCGCGCATCGTGCGCAGAAATGCCGTCCGTGCAAGAACGTTGTTCGCGCGGCGCGAAAAACGCGCATTTTTCCGAAGCCGCACTCGACACGGCGCGCCGTGCGCGGAAAAACTGCGCGCGCATGTTTCACGTCACCATCCTCGGCAGCGGCAGCGCGGGAAATTGCGCGCTCGTCGAGTCGGCGAACGCGCGCGTCCTGCTCGACGGCGGGCTCAGCGCGCGGCAGATGCGCGAGCGGCTCGCCCTGTGCGGCGTGAACCCGATCGAGATCGACGCCATCCTGCTCACGCACGAGCACAGCGACCACGCGGGCGGCGTCGAGGTGTGGTGCCGGCAATTCGGCACGCCCGTGTATGCGAACGGCCTCACCGCCGAGGCGCTGCGCCGCGCCGCATCGGATTCGAAAAGCGCGTCAAAGACCGACTGGCGCGTCTTCACGACGGGCGGCGATTTTGAAATCAAGGACATCGCGGTGCAAACCTTCAGCGTGCCGCACGACGCGATGGACCCCGTCGGCTTCATGCTCCACCACGGCGGCGAATCGCTCGGTTTTCTCACCGACCTCGGTTTCGCCACGAAGCTCGCATGCGAACGCGTGCGACAGGCGCACACGCTTTTCATCGAGGCAAATCACGATGAAAAAATGCTGCAGCTCGACACGCGCCGCCCGTGGTCCACGAAGCAGCGCATCATGTCCCGCCACGGCCACCTCTCGAACGCCGCCGCCGCGACGGTCCTCGCGGAAATGCTCGGCGCAAATCTCCGTCGCGCCGTCCTTGGCCACCTCAGCCGCGACTGCAATTCGCCGGAAATCGCGGCGAACACCGTGCGCGATCGCATCACCTCCGCCGGCGCGGCTGTCGGCAGCGTGGAGGTGTTCGTCGCGACGCAGCGCGAGGTGAGCCCGCGCTTTGCGGTCGGGTGCGCTCACTTGTAGCCGCCGACTCAGGAGCCGGGCTGACCTTTGCGACGCACTCCGCATTTTGAAGTGCCTCCTCCTCCGTCGGCCGCCACGGGAAATGCGCGCGAACGTGACGACGGCGAGTCGGCGGCGCTGCATTGCCCGCACCTTTTCGGCGAGCTACGCCACGAGCGCAGCCACCGCGTCAGGGTCCGTCAGCACAGACTCCGCGCCGGGATGAAAATAGATCTCCGTCATCCGCTCGCGCGCGCACTCCACGGCGAGCCGCACCTCATCGAGATCCATCCGCCCGCTCTTGCTCAGGCCGAACACGGCTTCGGCAAAGCCGATCCCCGCCGCCCGCAATTTCGGCGCGGCGTGCGCGCTCAGCATGGCAAACACGCGCGGCAAAAATCCCCGCGCACTTCCCCGCACGCGCGGCTCGCGCACAAGTCGCGTGAAACGGAACCCATGCGCGACAGCGATCGGGATCGCGAGCGCGAGCACCACCGGATGCAGGTGCAAATGCGTGTGCCCGTCCCAGTATGCCGGGGGAAATCCGAGCGCGCGGAACTTTGCAAACTGCGCCGCGATCTCCGTGCCCAGCCATGCGCGCGCGCCGGGGAAAAATGCGAACCGCAATCCCGCCAGCGTGGGCGACGCGCGCATCGCGGAGCCGTCCGCAGCGCGCCCGTCGCACAGCGTGAGGTGCAGGCCCACGCGCAGCGCGGGATTGCGCCGCGCGATCGCGACCGCCTCGTCCGCGCCCGGCTCATTCACCATCACGCTCGCCTGCGTCAGCGCGCCCGCGCCGTGCCATTGCTCGATCGCCGCATTCACCGCGGCGCTCCGGCCAAAGTCGTCGCCGGTCAGCAGCAGGCGGCGCGGATTGTCTTTCATCGCCGCTTGTCAGCATGATTGCCGCCGCAGCCGCAACGCCAATCTCCATGCCCGATTCCCATGCCGCCATTTTCGCCACCGCCGCGCTCGGCATCGCGGCCTGCGGCGCGGCGCTGCACGGGATCGCGGCGCTCCGGCTGCGCGGCCACCTCCGCGCATCCGCGATCGCGGAAAGTGCCGCCACTCCGCCGCTCACGCTCTGGCGTGCGCTGAAAGGCGGCGTGCCGGACCTCGACGGAAAACTCGAAGCCCTCGTGCGCGGCAGCCGCACGGACGATCAGATCCTCCTCGGCGCGGATGCCGGCTCCCCGGAATTCGCCGCATGCGAAGCGCTCCGCGCACGCCACCGCGACCGCGCGATCGATGTCATCGCGTGCGAGCGCGACCGCGCGCCGAATCCCAAAATCTCGAAGTTCATCCAGATGGCGTCGCACGCACACCACGCGCACTGGCTGCTCACCGACAGCGAAGCGATGCCCGATGCGGACTTCATCGAGTCGTTCCGCCGCGAGTGGCATGCGAGCGGCGCGGACGCGCAAACGGCTGGCTATCGTTTCGGAAATCAGCGCAATTTTCCGCAAGCGCTCGACGCCTCCCCCGCCCTGCTCACGCTCTGGCCCGGCCTCATGCTCGCGGGGAAAATCACGTTCACCCTCGGCGCATGCACCGGCGTGCAGGCGGACGACATCCGCGCCATCGGCGATTGGGAAACACTCGCCCGTGACCTCGCCGAGGATCACCGGCTCGGCGCGCTGCTCACCGCGCGCGGGCGCTCCGTGCGCCTCAGCCGCAGCGTGCTCACGCTCGACAGCGACCCGCTGACTTGGCGCGAATATTTCCGCCACCAGCATCGCATCGCCGTGACGTACCGCGCCGCCACGCCCGCCGGGGCACTCGGGCTGCCGGTGCTGCACATGCTCGGCTTCGCCGCCCTCGCGGTCGCGCTGCATCCGCCATTTTGGAAATGGGCCGCGCTCCTCGCCCTCGCGCGCATCGCGAACGCCTCGGCATTTTCGCGCATGCTGAAATTTCCCGTCCTCGCGCTCCCGCTCGCCGTGCTGATCAGCACCCTCGTGGAGAGCGCGATGTGGCTCGCCGCGTGGCTGCCGTCGCGCGTGTGGTGGGCCGGCCGCTGGCGGCGCGTCGGCTGGCGCGGAAGGCTCGACGACGTAGCGTAACTCTCCTGAGTTGCGCCGCTGCGGATCCAAGCGGGGCGCAGGTCTGGAGACCCACGCTACGGGGCGCGCATTGCACAACAGGGTTCCCCGGCGTATTTTCAGGTACGAGAGGATTCCATGAACGCCACTCCGCGAAAACTCATCCGCTTTCTCGCCGATGAATTTCACAGCGAGAGCTGGTCGCTTTCCGCGCAGCGCGCCGCGGAATTTGCGCCCGACGATCCGCAGAACTCCTCGTACGCGCGCGCTGCCGACGCACTCGCCGCGCGCGATTTTTCCGTGCAGCGAAACCGCGATGCGCCGCTCGATGCGAAAATGCTCGCCGACGCGGATGTGCTCGCGCTGCTGCATCCGTGCGACCCGCGCTGGGAGCGCACGACTTCCTCCGCCCCGCCCGCGCTGGCGCCGGAGGAAATTTCCGCCGTGCTCGCGTGGGTGCGCGCAGGTGGCGGGCTGCTCGTCGTGACGGAATACGAGCACGACAAGTACGGCGACAATCTGAACGACCTCCTCGCGCCCGCCGGGCTCCGCATCGAGAACACGCGCGTCTTCGATCGCACCGCATGTGTGCCGGGAAATCCCGAGTGGCTCTTCGCCGAGCCCGCGCCCGGCACGCCGCTGGCGCACCTCGCGAGCCGCGTCTGCTTTTTCCGCGCGGGCTCCTGCACCGTGCAATCCGGCGCGCGCACCGCGTGGCGCGCCTCGGCGCAGGCGCATCCGCCGGGCGCATGCCTCATCGCGTCCGCGGAATTCGGGCTCGGGCGCATCGTCGTGGTCACGGATTCGCTGCTCTTCGGCGACGAGCACATCGGCGAGCACGATCACCTCCAGCTTTGGCTGAACATCGTCCACTGGCTCGCGGCACCCGCGTATCGCCGTGCCGAGACAGCCGCGCGGCAGCGCGAAAATGAAACCTCGCTCGCGACCGCGACCGCATGGGAGCGGCTGCGCGGAATCATCAATGCGCTGCGCGCGATCCAGGAGCCGAACGCGAGCGTGGGCCTCGCGAATCACGACGGCGCGGCGAAGCTCGTGGACGCGGCGAGCGGTGAACTCAGCGCGCTGGCGGTCCATTTTCCGCACCAGACCGACTACCTCGCGCGCACAGCAGAGGACCTCGCGGCGTGGCAGCGCGGCGGTTTCGGGCGGCCGGATTTCGCGGCGTCGCTCGCGGCGTTCCGACCGGAGTTGGCAAGGCGCGACGGCCTCGCGCATCTCGCGCTCTTCCCGATGTACACGCCGAATGCCTCGTGCGACACGCGCTTTGAGGCGCTCATCGTCCGCACGCGCTGGCCCGCATGGCTCGCGGCGCTGGAGAGCGAGCGGTATCCAAATCCGAAATTTGTCCCGCTCAGCCTCGTGGATTTCACCGACGGCTACGCGAGCGAATGCGCGGTGCTCTTCCCGGAGACGGTCGCCGTCGCGGGCCGCGCGACGAATCACTTCGGCGGAATTTTCTGCGATCGCGAGGCGCGGCGGCTGCAGTCCACGGCGATGAAAACCGCCGCTGTCGCCGGACTCGCGCTCTTCCCCGAACTCGAATGCCTCCTCGCGAATCGCACGCTGCTCGAGGAAGTGTGCGCGCTCTGGGATTTGATCCACGATCAGTCGCACGCGCTCGGCGAACTGCCGTTCGATCCCTTTTTGATCCGGCAGCGCGCGCCGTTTTGGATGTACGCGATCGAGGAGCTGCGCGTGGATGTGCGCGCCTTCGGCGAGGCGCACCGGCTTGCGGGGGAAGGCTTCCCTTTCGCGCGCTACGTGTGCTGGGCCATCGTGCTCGACCGCCTCCTGCGGTTCCCGATCACCGGGCCGCGCGTGAAAAACTACGACGCACTCGGCGGGCAGATCCTCTTCGGCGCGCTGCATCAGTGCGACGCCGTGGCGTGGCATGACACCCACCTTGAGATCCGCTGGGACGCCGTGCCCGACGCGATGGCCGCGCTCGATGCGGAACTCCACGCGCTCTACAAAACTGGCGCGGAATGCTCGCGCGTCGCGCTGTGGATGGCCGCGCACGGACTCGTGAGCCGGCACGTGCATCCGAACATCGGCTCGCGGTGGAAGCCCGGCGCACTCCCGGACGAAAGCGATCCGAAGGCGTGGCTCGCGCTCGCGCTCGACGATGAATTCCCGCTGGGGAACTTTCACCTCATGCTCCGGCGCAAGCTCGCCGAGTAGGCGCCCTCCCGCGCGCGGCTGCGACCCGCCGCCTCATTTCCCCTTCCCATGCCGAAACGCTTTCGCTTTCCTGTCCGCCCCGATGCCGAAGTCCTCGATCAAGCCCGCCACGCCGAAATACCGCAGGATCCTTTTGAAGCTCAGCGGCGAGGCGCTGCGCACTCCCGGCAGCCACGAAACCATCTCGCCGGAAATCGTGCAGCAGATGGCCGAGGACATCCAGACGGTGCACACGCTCGGCGTGGAAATCGGCATCGTGATCGGCGGCGGCAACATCTGGCGCGGGCTGAGCGCGAGCCATCGCGGCATGGAACGCACGACGGCGGATTACATGGGCATGCTCGCGACGGTCATCAATGGCCTCGCGCTGCAGAGCACGCTCGAAGCGCTCGGCCTGCCGACGCGCGTGCAGACCGCCATCCGCATGGATGCGGTCGCGGAGTCCTTCATTCGGAGAAAAGCGGTGCGCCATCTCGAGCAGGGACGCATCGTGATTTTCGTCGCCGGCACGGGGAATCCGTTCTTCAGCACGGACACCGCCGCGGCCCTGCGCGCGAATGAAATCGGCGCGGACGTGATCCTGAAGGCGACGAAGGTGGACGGCATCTACACCGCCGATCCGATGAAGGATCCGACGGCGAAAAAATTCGACCGCCTCACGCACAGCGAGGCGCTGCAGCGGCGGCTGAATGTGATGGACTCCACCGCCTTCAGCCTCTGCCAGGACAACCGGATGCCTCTCGTGGTCTTCAATTTTTTTGCACCCGGCGCGCTCCGCCAGGTCGTGCTCGGCGAACCAATCGGCACGCTCGTCACTCCCGAATAACCCGCAAACCCAACGCTTATGGACCCCGATGAAATCCTGATGAACACTGAGGAAGCCATGGAAAAGGCCGCCGAATACATGTCGCACGAATTTGCCTCCGTGCGCACCGGCAAGGCCTCGCCCGCGCTCGTCGAGGGCATCGAGGTCGAGGCCTACGGCTCGATGATGAAGCTCAAGCAACTCGCGCTCATTTCCACGCCCGAGCCGCGCATGCTCGTCATCAGTCCTTTCGACGCCTCGACGACGCAGGTGATCGAAAAGGCGATCAGGGAATCCAAGCTCGGCATCCAGCCGGTCGTGGATGGGAAAATCATCCGCCTCCCGATTCCCGCGCTCAGCGAAGAGCGCCG
>JBBSEI010000059.1:0-26410 GCA_038239865.1 Chthoniobacterales bacterium | reverse complement strand
GATACTCGTCCACGAGGATGAACTGAAACTGCCGCTGGTAGTGCTCCGCGATGCCCGCGTGGTTTTTCAAAAGCCTGACGGTCTTCTCCAGCAGGTCGTCGAAATCCAGCGCGTTTGCCTTCTTCTTCCGCGCCTCGTAGCGCGTGCGCGCATCCGCGATCTGCGCGGAGAATTCGAGGAAGTGCGGATACTTTTCCACGAGCACATCGTCCAGTTTGCGCCCCGTGTTGAGCTGGAAGCTGAGCACGTCCGAGAGCACTTCGCCCTTCGGGAAACGCTTCTCCTTCGGATCAAATCCGAGCGTCGCGATCACGCCTTCCATCATCTCCTCGGAGTCCTCGCGATCCATGATGCTGAAGCCCGGCGCGAAGCCCGCCTCGTTCGGATGCCGCCGCAAAATGCGATTCCCGATGCTGTGAAAAGTGCCGCCCCACAGCCCCATCAGATCGCCGGTGATGAGCGAGCCTACGCGATCGAGCATCTCGCGTGCGGCCTTGTTCGTGAAGGTCAGCAGCAGGATGTGCTGCGGCAGGATTCCATTCTCCATCAGGTACGCCACGCGATACGTGAGCGTGCGCGTCTTGCCGCTCCCCGCGCCCGCGATCACGAGCGCCGGGCCGGGCGGTGCCTGCACGGCCTCGAGCTGCTGCGGATTCAGCTCTGCTGCGAAATCAATCCGCGGTCCGCTCGGCTGCGGTCGGTGGAGAGTGTAGTGGCGAGCCATCGTCGCGAGCACTACGCGCAGCCCCGCGCGGATTCATCAAGCACTTCATCCGCGTCCCGCTACGGCAGCAGACGCGCGCGGTAGTAGCGCGACGGCTGCGCGCTCGTGACGCCCGGATCGGGGATCAGCGTCGTCGCACCGCTCGCGGTAAAATCCGCGCCGAGCGGAATCCACGCGGGATCGCTCATGCTGTTCTTGGTTTCGATGCGGTAGTGGCGGCCCGGCACCGATCGGAACGTGAAGGAAAAATCTCCGCCGCTCATTTGCACCGCCAGGATCTGCAAGGGATCCGCCGCGTCGCGCGGATCGCTGCCGCGCGCAAATTCCTGCACATTGCTCACGCCATCGCCATCCGCATCGAGCGCGGCATCCGCGGGATCGAGCCGGTTGAAGCCGTGCAGATTTTCCCAGTAGTCCGGCATCCCGTCGCCGTCCGTGTCGAGCGGAGTGATCGTGCAGCGGGCACTCGCGCGGACGATCACCGCGTTCGTCGGATTGCTCAGACGCAGGAGAAAAAATGCCGACGGCTGCGTGAGCGCACCGCCGCTAATCGTCACGTTCACCTGCAGGCTCGTCGTCCCGGCGGCGAAGGTGAGCGTCCCGCTTGCCGCCTGATAATTCGTCCCCGCGATCGCCGTGGCGTCTGCCGTCGTCCACTGCACCGTCACATCGCGCACCGCCGCGCCGGAGAGCGTCACCGTGAATGTCGCGACGGTCGTCGTGCTCGCCGCACCCTCGTTGATCGTCACGTCGCCGACGCTCACTCCCGGCATCGCACTCTCGACCGCCCGCGCCGCATTCACGCGACCGAAGCCGTACTCCGGATGCGTGCCCGCGGCGTATGTCACGCCGCCGACTTTGTCGCATGTCGCGTGCATGATCTGGCGAATTTCAGGTTCCGTGAGCGTGGGATTCACCGAGAGCATCAGCGCCGCGATGCCCGCGGCGAGCGGCGTCGCCGCCGACGTTCCGCCGAAGTTCATTTTGAAATCCCCCGGCGTCCAGCCGATCGCGCCGACGGGATCGAGCGTCGCGATGTCGTTCCAGCCGCCATTGCTCGGCGCGAGAAAGTCGAGATGCCCCGCGTAGCAACTGTAGTCGCTTCGCCGATCGCTGTCCGTCGCCGCACCGACGGCGATCGATTTTGCATAGCTCGCCGGATAAAACGAATCGATCGAAGTCGGATCCGGCGGTCCATTCCACGGACCGTAGGCGAGGCCGGTGAACTGCCCCGTGGTGCCGTCGAAAAGCAGCACGTAAAAATCCGACGTCGCGGAAAACGAGAACGACTGCGCAAAGGCGATCGTTTCCGCGCCGGTCACCGTGATCGGCGGCGTGATGAGCAGCGAATATTGGCCGGTGGTGAGCGGCGGCGAGGCCGCGGAGTAAAGTCCGCCGGTGCCCCGCAGCGCATTCGTCGTGGTGATGTTCCAGAGCGGTGCCTGCGCATCGCTCGTGAGTCCCTGCCACTCGCCGGAGCCGAGGATGAGGAATTGTCCGAAGGTGAACGAACTCTCGAAGTCCTCGTCGAGCAGCAGATCGTTCCGGTGCGTGTAGCCGTCTGCGCCGAGGATGCACAGGTTGTCGATGCGCACCGTTTCCTCGCCGTCGGAAGCTGCCCCTTTGCGATAGTAAAATCCAAAATAGTAGCTGCCGCTCAGACCGGCGGTGGAAAGTCGCGCGCGTCCGCCGCCGGACATCCACGGGCTCGCGTAGTTGCCGGTGGCGAAAAAAACCGGGCAGCCTTTTCCGCCGCGCCCATGCGCGACGGCATAGTCGATTGCCGCATCGATGAAGGGCGACTCCGAGCCGCCGCCCCAACTGTTGCTCAGGATGTCGGCAAACGTGGACGCGTAAATGATCGCCGTACCGATCGTCGAGTCGGTCGTGAAGTTCCCCGTGTCGTCCGCGATTTTCACCGGCAGGATCGTGCAGCCGCCCGCGATGCCCGCGGTCGCCGTGCCGGTGCTGAAGGTCGCCGCGGCGATGCCCGCGGTCCCGGTGCCGTGGCCGTTGAAGCCGACGGGCGCGGGGTTGTTGTCGTTGTTCGCGAAGTCCCAGCCATGCACGTCGTCCGCGAAGCCGTTGCCGTCATCATCCTGCGCATTCGTTTCTTTCCCGCCGCCGGTCTCGCCGGGGTTCGTGAAAATGCGCAAGCCGGGGTGCGAGATATCCACGCCGTCGTCGATGATCGCGATGACGATCGAGCTGTTCCCGGTCGTCCGATTCCATGCGGTCGTCGCCTGTACGTCCGCGCCGGCGAGGGCGTGATTGAGGCCGAGATTTTGCAACGCCTGCTCCGTGGCGAAGAGCGGATTCGGCGGCGTGTAGCAGTGTTTGATTTCGCGGAGGAAATTCGGCTGCGCCCACAGCACGCCCTTCGTCTGCGCGAGCGTGCGCGCGATTTGCAGCGGGTCACCCGTCTTCGGCGTCGCGAGCCGCAGCCGCCATGCGTTGAGCTGGGCATTTCCCGTCCGCGCGACGACCTGCAAGCCTGCACCCGCGGCGAGCGCGCGCATCTGCGCAGGCGTCGTGTTTCCCGGGAATGCCGCGAGGATTTCATCCGTCGCGATCATGCGCGTGCGCGACTTTGGTTCGATGAGCACGTGCCGCGCGTACGCCACCGAGGCCTCGCTTTGCAGCACCTTCGGGTCCATCGCCGCACCGGCTTTTTCCGAGCGCAGGATGTGAAAGCTTCCGCCTTTCCGAAATTCCGCGCGCGCTGCCTCGCGGTGCGCGGGGACATCCTTGCGCGACTTCAGTTTCGCGAGTCCGCGATCGCGCTCCGCCTTCGTCGTGAAGGCCACCGCCGCACTCTCCGTCGCGCGAAGCAGCCGGATCTCACGCCCGTCGGGCATCCGGAAAAAATCGCCCGCGTCGGCGACCGCCTCTTTGCGTGCGGCCGGCTGCGGGGCGAATTTCCGCAAATCCTCGATGCGCGTGCCCGCCGGGTACCGCTGCGGCAGGATGTCCTGCGCCTGCAGCGGCGAGAGCACGGAGAGGAGCAGCGCGACGCCGCGCGCGAGTGTGGCCAGAAAATGCGAGCCGTGAATTTTTCCGCGGCATCGCGAGGCAACGTGCGTTCCGGCTTTGCCAAAAGCGGACGCGCCACTGCGGGGAAAGGTCGGTGTGGCGGGAGGATTCAAAGACTTCTCGGAGGCTGGCGGTTTGGCGTTCGGCACAATCTAGCAGCGTCCGCGCCATCGGCAAATGACAGGGCTGTTGCCGGAGCCCGCTCGCGCGTGCCTACTTTTCCACGCGCGCCTCCTTTTCGAAAATGCGGATCAGAAGCGCATCGAAAATCCGGCGACCGTCTGAAGGTCCGGTGCGGCGCGCGTCACCCCGAGGTTCACGCCGGTGTCGAGCTGCATGTTTTTCCCCAGCATGAGCAGCAGCCCGAGATCGACCGTCGCGATGCCCGGCGCGTGCGCCTGCACGCTGAGGTCGGACCAAATCTCCGTGTACGCCGTGAGCGGGCCGAGGACCTTGTGCGAGACGGACGCGGAATTGATGACCTCCGCGTGGTGCCCGCTGCCGGAATCATTCGCGACCGCGGAGACGCCGCTGTTGATCCCGAGATCGAAAGCGCCCGGCAGCGCGGTTTCAAAAAGCAAAAGCCCACCGCCCTCGACTTTGCCATTGCTGAGATGGTGGCTCGCCGTCGGCGCCTTCACGAAAAGTTCCAGTCCGCCGGAAGTCTTGCCGCCGTCATTGCCCCAGAAGTTCATTTTCAGCAGCACCGAAAAATCGCCGATGCCCCGCTGCCGCGTCGCGATGCCGGTGCTCGTGTCCTTCTGCCGGTTCGACTGGTAAAACGGGATGATGAATTCCAAGTCCGCCCAATTCGTGATGCCGAGGCGGAAGTTCGCATTCGCGAAAGCCCAGTCGTCCGTGTGAATGAAACTCCGCTCCGAATTATGCCGATCGCGGACGAACGAAAAAATGTCCGTCTCCAACTGCAAATGCCCCGCATCGATGGTGTGCGGGCTGTCGGTGTGGTCCGGCCGCGCCGTGTCGAATTCGCGGAGCAGCGCGGCAGGCGTGGGCGAGAAAAGAGAGAAGTGCGATTTGTCCGCGGGCTTTTCCTCCGAGCGAGCGAGCGTGAGCATGCAATGCAGAAGTGCGGCGCAAATGACGCGGGAAAACATGGGCGCGGAGCGTGAACGGTGCGGCTGCGAAGGCAAGCGGCGGCGCGCTGGAGTCCTCTCGCAGTTTGAACCGCAGGCGCTGGCGGAAGCCTGCGAGTCCCGCTCTCCCGAGCGCGCCAGCGCGCCGGGCTACCGCACCGAAAATGCGTAGATCGTCGTGCTCCGATACGTCGTGCCGGGGCGCAGGACGGTGCTCGGGAATTCGGGATGATTCGGCGAGTCGGGGAAGTGCTGCGTCTCGAGGCACACGCCGAAGTTTTTTTGGTAAACCTTGCCGCCTTTGCCCGTGATCGTGCCGTCGAGATAATTGCCCGTGTAAAACTGCACGCCCGGTTCCGTCGTCGTGACTTTCATCACGCGTCCGCTCTTCGGATCGCGGAGTTCCGCGGCGTTGACCGGTGTCGCGCTTTTCGTTTTTGGCTGGTCGATCACAAAGTTGTGATCGTAGCCGCCCGGCGTGCCGGTCATTTGTGCGAAGTCCGTGCCGATCTTTTTCGCCTTCGTGAAATCCATCGGTCCGCCTGCGACGGGCTCGATTTTTCCCGTCGGGATGCTGCCCTCATCCACCGGCGTGAACTTGCCCGCGTGCAGCGTGAGTTCATGGCCGAGGATGTCGCCTTCGCCCGCGCCCGCGAGATTCCAGTACGCGTGGTTCGTGAGGTTCAGCACGGTCGGCTGGTCGGTCGTCGCCTCGTAGTCGAGGCGCAGCGCGTCGTCTTCGGAGAGCGTATAGGTCACCTTCGCCGTCAGCGCGCCGGGGTAGCCTTCATCGCCATCCGGGCTCGTGAGGGAAAAGTTCACGGCGATTTGTCCGGGCGCGATTTTCGTCGCCCAGTTTTTTTTGTCGAAGCCCCTGATGCCGCCGTGCAGGTGGTTCGCGCCGTTGTTCACCGCGAGCGTGTATTCCTTTCCATCGAGCGAAAATTTTCCCTTCGCGATGCGGTTCGCGTAGCGCCCGGCGATGACGCCGAAATACGGATGCGCTCCGAGGTAGCCGTCGAGCGAATCGAAGCCGAGCGTGACGTCCGCGAGTTTGCCGCCGCGATCCGGCACTTCCATGCTCACGAGCGCGGCGCCCCACGACATCACGCGCGCTCGCAGTCCATGCGAATTGGTCAGCGTGACGATCTCGACCGCCTCGCCGTCCTTCATCTTGCCGAAGACCTCCATTTGCTCGCTCGGATTCCCATTGGCCGCGAGCGCGGAGGCGGAGTGAAAGTGGAGGCCGAGTGCGGCGGCGGCGACAGCGAGATGCGGGAGGATTTTCATGCGGGGGAAAGTTTTCGTCTTCGCGAAAAGCCCGCGCGTCCGCGCGGAGTCAATCCGAAAGCCCGCAGGGGAATGGGCACCCCGCGCACGTTCCAGCGCGCCCGGAGTGCGCGTTCCACCAAGTTTTCGCGCGCCTCCGCGACTACCCCTGCAGACGATAGACGATGCGCGCCTTTGACAAATCGTACGGCGACATCTCGAGCTTCACGCGGTCGCCGGTGGTGAGGCGGATGAAGCTCTTGCGCATGCGGCCGGAGATGTGGGCGAGCACGAGGTGTTTGTTCGCGAGCTCTACGCGGAACATCGTTCCGGCGAGGACGGAAACGATTCTTCCCTCGATTTCGATGACATCGTCTTGGACAGGCATGTGGTATTTTTTGGTGAAGCTCCCCCGCCGGCGGTGCGCCGGCTGAAGGGCCGGGACAGTCGCCACTTTTCGCAATAACGCAAGTCTTTCCCGGCTCTCGATCGCGCCGCGCGGCCCGGATCACGCGCGGAGGAAAATCCGCCGCCGCTGCAGCCACCACGCCAGCAGCACGCCGAGGCCTGTCGCGACCGCCGCGTGCAGCAGTCCCGGCGTCGGGCCGACGAAGCGGTCCGCGAGGTGATCGAAGTTCGCGATGTTCGCCGCGAGGTAGATCGCGATCGGGTTCAGCCCGATCCAGATGAAAGGTGCGGCCCATGCGCGGAAATTCCGCACCTCGATGATCTGATGAAACGCGCCGAGCAGAATCGCGCTGCATCCGCACGCGAAGAGCACGAACGACGACGTCCACAATTTTTTGATCATCGGAAACGGCACCGACCACACCAGCCCGAGCGCGAGCAGCGCGGTGCCGCCGGCGACGAGGAGCAGCGATTTCCGCGCACCGCCCATGCGCGCGGTGCGCAGGAAAATGCCGGTGAGCACGCCGAGCAGACCGTTGGCGATGGCGGGCAGCGTGCTCAGGATGCCCTCGGGATCGTGGTCGCCGTCGTATTTTCTTCCGGGGAGAAAATGCGCGTCGAACCAGTTCACGACGTTGTGCCCTTCGCGCAGGTCGCCCGCCACGCCACCGGGCGCAGGCACGAAGGCGAGCAGCGCCCAGTACCCGAGCAGCAGCGCGACGCACGCCGCCGCGAGCGCGCGCGCGCCGAGCCACAGCGAGAGCAGCCCCGCGCCGAGCGACGCGAGCGCGATGCGCTGCAGCACGCCCAGCCAGCGCACTTCGTCGAGCCCGCGACTGATGCCGCCCGAGTAGAGCACGCCGATGGCGAACAAAATCACCGCGCGCACGACCAGTCCGCGCGCGGTCGCGGGGCGTCCGTACAACGCCGCTTTTCGCGGGAGCGAAAGCGCGAGCGACACGCCGGCGATGAAAACGAACATCGGGAAGACGAGGTCGTAGAAATGGAAGCCGTCCCACGCCGCATGATCGAGCTGGTCGCTGATCACATTCACCGCCCGCGAGTCGCCCAATGTCTTCATCGCGCCGTGAATCGAGCCGCCGCCAAGGATCCAAAACATGTCGAAGCCGCGGAGCGCATCGAGGCTCGCGAGACGTGGGGCGGGGGAGGCGGGTTCGGCCATGCGGCGAGAGTGGAGGTGCGCCGCGGTGGTGGCAAATGCGGAGCGCTACTTGGCGGACGCGGTGCGCAGCTCTGCCGCGAGGCGCGCGTCGGCGGCGGGCAGTTCCTTCATCACGAGATCGGCCATCGCGCGCGCTCCTTTTTCGTTGAAGTGCGTGAAGTCCGTCGGCGCATTCGCCAGCTCGGGGCAGCGCTCTTTTCCGAGTTGCAGAAAGAGCGCGCCGCTCGCGGCGTGCAGATCGATCACGGGCACTTTTTTCTCGGCGGCGACGAGCTTCATCGCGTCGGCGTACGGCTGGAGGATGTCCTTGAGCGCGCCGTCCGCCCCGAAGGTTCGGCGATGCATCGGCGTGACGAAAATCGGCGTGGCATTTGCCGCGCGCGATTCGTCCACATAGCGGCGGAGGAAATCGCGGTAGTCCGTCGCGGCGGCGGTGGATTCGGGTTTCGCCGGGCCGTGCGAATCATTGTGGCCAAATTGAATCAGCACGAAGTCCGGCTTTTCCGCGAGCGCGCGCTTCCAGCGTCCCTCGGCGATGAAGGTCTTCGTGCTGCGGCCGCTCGCCGCGTGATTCGTCACGCGCACGGTGTCCTTGAAATGCTCCGCAATGAACTGGCCCCAGCCGCGGCACGCGTGCTCCGCGGGATAATCGCACACCGTCGAATCGCCGATGATCGCGATCGTGAGCTTCGCGGGGTCGGCGGATTTCGCGACCGCGAGCAACGCGAGGAGTGAGAGGAAAATGGCGAACGGTGTGCTTTTCATGCGGCGGGGAGGGGAATGGCGTCGGGTGCGAGATTCGTGAGATCGGCGGCGGGGGCGCGGAGGATGCGGACGTGTTCGCCGAGCGGCGCCCACACGCTGGGATCGGTCGGGCCGAAAAGCAACGTGGACGGCGTGCCCGTGGCGGCGGCGATGTGCGAGATGCCGGTGTCGTGGCCGAAGTGGCCGGCGCAGCGTGCGAGCAGCGCGGCGAGTGTCGGGAGCGGGACATTGCGCGCGATGAGCGGAGCATGCACGGCGAGCGCGTGCGCGAGTGTGTCGAGCGCAGCATGGTCCGCCTCGCCGCCGATGAGCAGGAGCCGCGCGCCGCTCGATGCGATGCGATCCCCGAGGCGCTGCCAGTTTCCGACGGGCCAGTTTTTGCGTGGGCTGCCGGACCCGGGATGGAGTGAGACGAGCGGGCGCGGGTCATTTTCCCTCGCGTGGTCCGCGAGCCATGCCGTCGCAGCGCACTGCGTCGTTTCATCCGAGAAAAGGCGCGTGGGCGATTCATCGAGGAAAATCGCCATGCGCTCGAGTCCGCGCGCGAGCTGCGCGCTGGCGTGCTGGTGGTCGTTGATCTTTTCGTGGACGCCGAGAAAATTGCGGACGCCCGCGCGCTCGAGATTCGCGGCGAAGATGCCGTCGGGATCGAACAGCCAGCTCACGACTTGCTGGAAGCCGGCGAAGTACGCGCACAGATCGGGCGCGAGCTGTCCGCCGCGCGCGAAGAACGCGGCGAGCGGGCCGTATTCGATGTTGCGCACGGCGTCCGCGTACGTCGTCCCCGGCTCGGGGCCGCCGTGCAGCGCGAGTTCGGCGATGTGGCGGTAGCCGAGGATTTCCAGATGGCAGTGCGGCAGCGTCTGCCGGAGCATCCGGATCGCCGGAAGCGTGAGGATGAAATCGCCAATCGCGCCGCCGCGGATGGCGAGGATGCGCGATTTGTCCGCGGGATTTTCCGCGATCGGAATCACATGAGGTTCGCCGCGACCTCCGCCATCTCGCTGCGTTCGCCTTTGAATAAATTGATGTGCGCCATCCACGGCTGGCCTTGCAGTCGGTTGCGCGCATAGACGAGGCCGTTCGTGTGTGCGTCCACGTACGGATTATCAATCTGTCCGAGGTCGCCGATGAGGATCATCTTGCTGCCTTTGCCCATGCGCGTGATGAGCGTCTTCGCCTCGTGCGGCGTGAGTTGCTGCGCTTCGTCCACGATGAAGACGGCGTTCGGAATGCTGCGCCCGCGGATGTGCGTGATCGCCTCGATCTCCAGCCGCCCGCTCGCCGTGAGATGCTCCCACGGGCGCATCGCTTTGGCCGGGCCGTTCTGATGCGGGCCCTGCGGCGAGGGCTGGTGCTGGTCGTCGGCCTTGCGCTGGCTCTGGCGCTTGTTCTCGAATTGCTCCGGGCGGCGCGGGCGCGTGAGCAGGAGTTCCAGCGCGTCGAATGCAGGCTGCACCCACGGCTGCATTTTTTCTTCCATCTTGCCGGGGAGGAAACCGATGTCGCGTCCTGTGGGCATGATCACGCGCGTGATCAGCATTTTTTCAAAGACGCCCGTCTGCACCTGCTCGAGCGTCGCGCCGACGCTGAGGAGGGTTTTGCCGGTGCCCGCTTTTCCGTACACCGTCACGAGCGTGATCGCCGGATCGTAGAGCGCATCGAGGAGAAATCGCTGGCCGAGATTCAGCGCCGCGAGCGTGCGTCCGTTGCGGATCGCGATGCGGTCGCGGCGGAGCTTGTGCAGCTCGCCGCCGGCGACGTGCCGCGCGGGGATGGCGTGCGTGGGCTCCTCTTCATTGCGCAGGAGGACGTAGTGGTTCGGATGAAAATCCTTCGCCTCGGTGATAACAATCGTCTCCTGGCTCGCATACGCCTGCAGCGTGTACGGCGCGACATCGAGGGTCTCATATTCCTCCTCGCTGCGGCGCATCGTGAGGCGGATGTCCACGTCCTCGACTCGGTCGGTGCGGTAGTCCTGCGCCTCCATGCCGAGCGCGCGCGCCTTCAGCATCATGTTGAGATCCTTCGTCACGAGGATGACGTGGCCTTTCTCCGCATCCGCGACTCCGCACGCGGCGGCGAGGATGCGGTTGTCCGGCAGCGTGAGGTCGGCGAAGAGATCGCGCAGGGCATTGAAGCGCGGCGAGTCGCTCACGAGATGCCAGCCTTCACCGCTGAAGCGCGCGGTGGGATTGATGCACACGCGCAGCGTGCCGCCGTTCTCCAGCTTCACGCCCGCCTGCATGTCGCTCGGGTTCATGAAACGCTCGCTCAGCCGGCGATGCACTTCGCGCGCGTTCGCCCCGCGCGTGGAACTTTCGCTTTTGAACCGATCGAGCTCCTCGAAAACCTCGACGGGAATCCACACGAAATTGTTCTTGAACTGAAACGGCGATCCCGGGTCGTGAATCAGGACATTGGTATCGAGAATGTAGTGTTTCGGGACGTGACGTGGCGCTGCGGCTTGCTTGGGTGGCATGGAAATTTGGTGCTCGCGTCCGCGGGCGACGGCGACCGTGGACAGGGAACCTTTTGCACGCAAGGCGGGAAACGAAACAAATGCGGTACAGAGCGTCGGCGGGACGATGTGGTCGGAATTTAACCGCGAAGCAGCGAAGAAGCGAAGGCAGGGTCGGTCAGGAATGCCATCACAGCCAAGTTCGATGAATCGCCCGATTGGAGCGTTTCTGCAAGGTGCGCGACTCATCTGGCTTTCCTCCGATCCTTCGCTGCTTCGCGGTTCCCATTGCATCGTTCCCGCTAAGAATCCCCGCGCTGCGCGGCTTTGACTTCCCGAACCGAACCCCTTACAGCCGCACCTCCATGAAACTCCGCGCCCTCATCCCTCTCGCCGCACTCACCCTTTCCGCCACCGCCGCAGACTGGCCGCAGTACCGCGGGCCGAATGGCGACGGCTCCACGCCCGAGGCGCTGCCCGAGACGTGGCCCGCCGCGCCGAAGGTGCTCTGGAAAGTGCCCGGCGGAACGGGATTCGGATCGTTCACCGTGAGCGGTGCATGGTGCTTTTCCATCGAGGGAAAAGGCGCGGATGAAGTGCTCGTCGCGCGCGACACCGCGACGGGGAAGGAAAAGTGGACCGCCAATCTGGGCCCCGCGAAATACCAGGGCGGCGGCGACAGCGGCACGAGTGACAACAAGGGCGGCGACGGTCCCCGCAGCACGCCCACACTCGCGGGCAAGGTCATCGTGGCCATGCACAGCGATCTCGTGCTGCACGCGTTCGACGCCGTGACGGGCAAGCCGATGTGGAAGCTCGACCTCATCAAGCAGCACGCCGGGAAAAACATCTCGTGGTCGAATGCCGCAAGCCCGCTCTTCGAGGGAAATGCGATCTACGTCGCAGGCGGCGGCGCGGGCCAGACCTACCTCGCCATCAATCCGCTCACCGGTGCCGTGCTCGCGAAATCGGGCGACGATACGATCACGCACGCCACGCCCACCGCCGCGACGATCCTCGGCCAGCGGCAGATCATCTTTTTCATGAAGAGCGGCCTCACCTCGCTCGACCCGAAGACGATGAAGCAGCTCTGGCACGCGGATTTTCCGTTCAATGTGAGCACCGCCGCGAGCCCCGTCGTCGCGGGTGATTACGTCTATTGCAGCGCCGGCTACGGCACCGGTGCAGGCGGATTCAAAATCAGCAAGGCTGGCAACGACTGGAAGGCCGAGCAGGTCATGCGCGTCCCGGCGAAACCTCTGCAAAACCATTGGAGCACGCCGGTGCTTTTCGAGGGCTATCTCTACGGCATGTTCCAATTCAAGGAATACGGCAAAGGCCCCGTGAAGTGCGTGAAGCTGCCCGATGGCGACATCAAGTGGGAGCAGCCCGGCTTCGGCCCCGGCAACGTGATCCTCACCGCAGGCGGCATCGTCCTCGCGCTGAGCGACGCAGGCGAACTCGTCGGCATCAAAGCCTCGCCCGCCGCCTACAAGGAGCTCGGCCGCTTCAAGGCGATCGACGGCAAATGCTGGTCCACGCCTGTCCTGAGCAATGGACGCGTCTTCGTCCGCTCGACGAAGGAAGCCGCGTGCATCCAGCTCGGCGCGCCGGTGACCGCGGCGAAATAGCCGCCGACGGAATGAGGAGGGCAAATGGAGATTCGCTACACCGATCTTGCGCTTGAAGATTTGCGCGGCATTCCGAAACGGTTTGCGGCGCAGATTGTGGCGAAAGTCTTCAAGCTCGAAGGCGGATTGCACGGGAGCATCAAGCGGCTGACAAATTTCGACTGCGACTACCGGCTGCGCTGTGGAGACTACCGCGTGCTTTTTGATGTGGAAGACGGCACCGTCCTCGTGCATCGTGTGCTGCACCGCAAGGAGGCGTATGACTAAAGCCGCACTGAAAAATTTCACCGCCGAGATCGCCAGCAAGCGCCGCGAGGTGACGCGCCTGCGGGATGACCTCGGCGACATGCTGGATCATCTCGCCGTGATCGAGGCGCGCACGAAATCGGCGGGCGGCAAACGCCACACGACCGCGGAGGTCAAAAAGGCGCTAGGTATTTGAGGTATGCGCCCCCGTGTTGAGCAATGCCCGCGTCTTCGTCCGCTTGTCCAAGGATGCCGCGTGCACCCAGCTCGGCGCATCGTTCGGCGTGGAATTGCCTATCGAATCTTCACGGTTCTTCTTGGCTTCTCCGCTGTGTTGACCGCAGCGGAAAAAGGCCAAATTTCAGAAAAGGCGCCGGCGGTTCCCGATTATTCAAAGTATCAACGCAGCTATCATATCCCGTTCGGGAATTCTAAGCCGGTCGATTTTGAAAACCTGAAATCCATGAGCGTTCGCGCCTCGCTGAATGGCGGGCCGCCGATGAGGTTTCAGATTGATACCGGGTCCACCGGCGTAATCGCGGGTGCTTCCGATGTGCCCAACATTGATCCGAACGCGCCCGCGGGATCGATCACTTACAGCAGCAGCGGCGTCGAACTGCTCGGTGTCTGGACTCCCGTGACGATTACCTTTCCCGACTCGAAGGACGAGCACGGCAACGTCGCGACTGCCGTTGTGCCGGTGCTGGCGGTGTCTGAGCGCAAGGTCCATCCAGGTGCGGTCAACAGCGGATCATTCACGCCGTCGAAGAACCCGAAGATCTATATGTTTGGCATCGGATCAGGCCGCGGGAAAGAACCGCACCAGGAGAAAAATCCGTGGGTGAATTTGAAGGAGATGCAGGCGGGTACCATGCGGCGGGGATACACGATCACTCGGGAAGGGATCACCCTCGGCCTCACGGCAAAAACGGTCGGCGAGGGATACCTCTACGAAAAGCTGAACGAACACACAGGACAGGTCGAAGGCGCAGCGGCGAAACAGGGCGGCGTGCGCGATTGGGAAAGTTCGCGCGGGTGGGCTGTCGTCGGAGGGGTGAAGTGCGAGACTTCCGGAATGCTGCTCGATACCGGCCTGACAAACATGATGTTGCAGGCGCCGACCCCCGCATCGAAAGGCGATGTCGCCGACGGCACGGAGGTCACCGTGCATCTTTTGAGCGGCAGGCTTTTCTACAGTTTCAAAGTGGGCGACACCGCGAATCCTGTCGCGCCACGAAAGGTCAGTTGGGTCGTGCGGACCACTGGGCCGCTCATCAACACGGGCCTGAGAGCGCTGGCGCTCTACGATTACCTTTACGACGCAGACGGGGGATATTTTGGGCTGCGGCCAGTTCTGAAGCGACAGTAGAAGAAACGGTTTCCCCTCATGCCACTCGACCTCGCACAACTCACCCGCCGCACGTTCCTCGGCAACGCCGCGCGCGGCATCGGCGCGGTGGGACTCGCCTCGCTGCTGAATCCCGGTTCGCTTTTCGCGGAGCATGGAAAGTGGCGCGGCATTTTGCCGGCGCCGCATTTTCCCGCGAAGGCGAAGCGGGTGATCTGGCTCACGATGGCAGGCGGGCCGTCACATCTGGAGACCTTTGACTATAAGCCCAAGCTCGCCGCGATGCACGGGCAGCCGATGCCCGAAAGCATCACCGCGGGGCAGCAACTCGCGCAGCTTCAGGGCAAGCCGCTGAATTGCTTCGGGCCGCAGTGGGGCTTCCAGAAATTCGGCCAGTGCGGTGCGGAAATCTGCGAGCTGTTCCCGCTCATCGGCTCGGTCGCGGACGACATCGCATTCATCCGCTCGATGACGACGGACGCGATCAACCACGATCCCGCGCACTGCTTTTTCAACACCGGCTCGACCATTCCCGGCCGCCCGAGCATGGGCTCGTGGCTCACGTACGGCCTCGGCAGCGATGCGGAGGAATTGCCCGGCTTCGTCGTGCTCACCTCGCTCGGCAAGGGCGGGCAGAACCAGCCCATCGCCGCGCGGCAGTGGAGCGCGGGATTTTTGCCGAGCCGCTTCCAGGGCGTCGCGTTGCGGAGCAAAGGCGACCCGGTGCTTTACCTCAGCAATCCGCCCGGCGTCTCGCGCGAGATGCAGGGCGATCTCGTGAGCACGGTGAACAAGCTCAACGCGCAGTTCGACAGCGTGGTGGACGATCCGGAAATCGCCACGCGCATTTCGCAATACGAGATGGCGTTCAAAATGCAGGCCAGCGTGCCCGAGCTGATCGACATGAGCCGCGAGCCGCAGAGCGTGCTCGACCTCTACGGCTGCAAGCCCGGCGACGGCTCCTTCGCGAGCAACTGCCTCCTCGCGCGCCGCCTTGCCGAGCGCGGCGTCCGTTTCATCCAGCTCTATCACAAGGACTGGGATCACCACGGTGGCGTGAAGGACGGCATCAAGCTCAAGGCCGAGGAAGTGGACCGCGCGTGCATGGCGCTCATCACGGATTTGAAACAGCGCGGGATGTTCGACGACACCATCATCGTCTGGGCCGGCGAATTCGGCCGCACGCCCATGTCGCAGGGCGGCAGCGGACGCGACCATCATATCCTCGGCTTCACGACATGGATGGCCGGCGGCGGCATCAAGGGCGGCACGCAATGGGGCGAGACCGACGAGTTCGGCTACAAGGCCGTGAAGGATGTCGTCCACGTCCACGACATGCACGCCACGATGCTGCACCAGCTCGGCATCGATCACACGAAGCTCATCTACCGACTCCAAGGCCGCGACTACCGGCTCACGGATGTGTTCGGGAAAGTGGTGAAGGGGATTCTGGCGTAGGGTGCGCCTTCGATTTCCACAGTAGCGACCGAGCATTCCCGGGGAAACCGCATGCGAAGACAGCGGCCTCGCGTTGCGAAGTCATACGCGCAAGCCCTCAGCCGGAAGCGAAAATTACCTGACATGAAAAGCATCCTCGCAATCGTCGCGATCGTCGCTGTCACGTTCGTTCAATCGGGCTGCACCGCCGGTGCCGGAGTCTCCGTCGGCCATGATGGCCACAAGCACGGCGTCACCGGCAAGGGCAGCGCCGAGGGCGGAGTGTCCGCCGGAGCGCGCGCCTCCTAAAAATTTTGCTGCCCGGCGCGGGCGCGCTTTTTTTGAAAAAGAATGCCCGCGCGCGGGGAGCGATCTGCGAAGTGGAGGATGTGAGACTCACTCCATTCCTCGCCGTCGCTCTGATCCTCGTCACTCAATCCGGCTGCCTCTCGCATCGCGTGGCGAAGTATGCCGTCCGTCGCGGACGGGAAGCCGCACACTCTCATGCAGAGGCTCGCCGCAACGCGCGCACTGCGACCGAGGCCCGCGATGCGCGGGATCTGCGCGATGACCGCGGGGCGCGGGAGGCGCGCGACGATCGTCGCCGGGAAAATGAGCCGGAAGCGGATGCGTCGCGGAGTTACGACGCGCGCGATCGTCGCTGACCGTCCCGCGTTGGAGTCTCGACACTTCGATTTGTCCGCTGCATTTTCGCGCCATGCCGCCGGAAGATTCTCCCCGAATCCGCGCCTTGCGCATGCTCATGACGATGGACGCGGTCGTCCTCACCGGCTTGGGCGCGCTCTTCATCACCGTGCCGCGGCGCATCGAGGCGGTGTTCCATTTTCAAAACCTCCCCGTGGGCGTGGATTACATGGTCGGCCTGTGGGGCTGCGTCTTCGCCACGCTCGGCCTCGGCTACGCGCTCGCGGCGGTGGACCCGCGGCGCAATGTGCTCTGGGTGCAAATGGGGATCGCGCGCGGTCTGCTGGAGATCGCCTTTGGCGCGAGTTGCGTGCTGCGCGGCGCCGTCGCATGGGAGCAGGCTGCGTTTGGAATCTACGCCGCGATCTTCATCGCGGCGGCGTACGTGATTCTTTATCCGCGGAGGGAGGCAGCGTGAGTGCACTGCTCGGCCTCCTGCCCGTGTTCATCGTCGTCGGTGCGATGCTCTGGGGCTTCTCGCTCGCAGGTCGCTGGGCGAAAAGTGTGCCGATGCAGATCCTGCTCGGCGTGCTGCTCGGCTCCGGGATCATGTTTGGCGTGGTGTGCGTGATCTTCGGCGTCATTTTCGCCGGTTGCCTCATCGCGGGCTCGCCCTCGATGCACTGACCGTCCCGCAGCTTTCGCAGCGGGCGGTCCGTTATTTCGCGGCGGCAGGCTGCGGCGCGGGCGCGGGCTTCTTCGGCTGCTTCGGATCGAGATTCGCCGCGAGTTCCTCGTCGGTGATTTTCGAAACGACGCCGCCCGCCGGCACGTCCGCCTTGGCGCTCCACACGATCGCATTCAGCACGAGCCTGCGCTGATCATCATTGCCCCAGCCCTTGTGATAGTGCCCGCCGGTGAAACCGAATCCGCGTCCGCCGTCCTCGCGCTCCACGGCCCAAGCGGTGTGCTGCGGGACTTTGTTTTTCACGTCCTCGCGCACCGCGGCGTTGCCCTCGTGCGGGCCATCCTTACGGCTCATCGTGCTGTCGGGCGCGATGGCGGTGAGGATAGGCGTCACGCCTTTCATCCCCTCGCGGAAGCGCATGTGAAAATACCATTCGTCGTTCGTGCCAAACGGCTTCACCCCGCTGGTGATCGCGTGCTTCGGCAGCGATTTGAAATCCGCGTCCCAGTGCGGGTTCACGCTCCAGTTTGGCTCGAAGTAGCCGCCGAGCCAGTCGCGGAATTCCGGCCCGCCGGGCGTCACCGGCACCTCGACCGCGTAGTGCAGGCAGACGAAGCCGCACCCGCGCTTCATCTGCGCGCCGAGCTGCGCGAGATGGTCACCTTGCAGCGCCGGATGCCCGGCGCCGCCATCCGAATAAATCACGACCGTGTCGGCCTTCGCGAGTTCGTCGGCGGACGGCCACTCCGCATTCAGGTGAAACTTCACCTCCACGCGATCCGCGGCACCCTGCGCGAGACATTTTGCGAGGAGCTGGATGCCCGCGTTGTGCTCATGGTCGCCGGGCCCGTGCGAAGGCTTGCCGGCGATCATCAGCACATTTTTCTTTCCGGCTTCGGCGAAAAGGGGAGCGCCGAGCGCGGCGCAGACGAGGAGAATGAGAGGGAGTTTTTTCATGGGAGCGTGCTGGATTGGCGGAGAATCAAGCCGGGCGCGAGCAAGTTCTTGGCATCGCCGATCGAAATTCTCGCGCTGCGATGTGGCGGCTCATGCGCGGTCAGACGCGACCTCCGGGCGCGTTTGACCGCGCGATCGTTTTGGTCCGTGCCGGTCAGCAAACAAAGCGCGCGCAGAGCGCACGCTCCGCCTCAGTGCTGCTTCGTTTCCGGACGGCCGTGATTTTTCGCGAGCTGCTGCGCCGCTTCATCCGCGCGCGCTGCTTCCGCGGCTTGCGCTGCCTTGCGCTCCTTGCGGACCTGCCTCGCGTGGCGGAAGCCGACGAGCTTCCCGCGCTGCTCATCCCACAGCCGGTAGGTGAGCGACTTCAGGCTCGAAAAAAGTGTGATCGGTTTCACCTCCTGGAAGAGCGGGTCCGCATCGTGGCAGCGCTCAAGATTGTAATTCGGGATGCGTGAACTCAGGTGGTGAATGTGGTGGAACCCGATGTTGCCCGAGAACCACTGGAGGATCCTCGGCAGCTTGTAAAACGAACTGCCCTCGAGTGCCGCCGCGGTGTAGTCCCAATTTTCATCGCGCTCCCAGTACACGTCCTCAAACTGGTGCTGCACGTAGAACATCCAGATGCCGACGCCGCCCCCGACGGTGACGAGGACGAGATGGATCAGGAGATACGCGGTGATGCCAAAGCCCCAGCCGCGATGGAGCGAAAACATCCAGCTCAAGCCCACGGCCTGCGCGAGGATTGCGAGGTTCATCCAGCGCACCGACCATTTCTCGCGCGAGTTGGCCTTCGAGGAATAAATGCGCTGGTGAATGACGAACAAAAAGATCGGCGCGATGCCGAAGAGCACGATCGGATTGCGCGCGAGCTGATACGCGAATCGCTTCCAACGGCCCGATTGCAGGTATTCCTCGACCGTCATCGTCCACACATCGCCCGTGCCGCGGCGGTCGAGCGAACCCGCGCTCGCGTGGTGGATGGAATGCTCCCAGCGCCAGTGGTAGTACGGCGTGAGCGTGAGCATGCCGGTGATGAAACCGAAGATGTCATTCGCGAGCCGCGATTTGAAAAATGAGCCGTGTCCGCAGTCATGGAAGATGATGAAAATGCGGACGATGAACAGGCCCGCGAGGATCGCGAGCGGCAGCGTGATCCAGTATGACCACGACATGCTCCGCCACATCAGATACCAGAGCAGCGCGTACGGCCCGAGAGTGTTCACGAGCTGCCAGATCGCGCGCGGCAGCGAGGGCTCCTGAAATTTGAGCACGATCGCCTTCCACGCGGCGGTGTCCTGCTTCGGATTTTTGGGGTTGGGCGGCATCGGCTCGCCGGAAATATTCATGCGGGCACTCGTTGCCACAGTTGCGCGGGCAATGCACCACGATGTTTCCAAAATTTTCCGTGAGCGGATTTGGCGGGCGATCGCACCCGCGAGATTTTCCCTCGCCCTCGCGCGCGGCGTTTCGGTAACTGCCCGCCATGCCCGCGATCACCGCCAGCGGCCTCACGAAAATTTACCGCACGTACAAAAAGCGCCCCGGCCTCGCGGGCGCGGTGCGCGGGCTTTTCAAACGCGAATATGAGGACGTGCGCGCGGCGGACGGCGTGAGCTTTTCCATCGAGGAGGGGGAATTCGTCGGCTTCCTCGGCCCGAACGGCGCGGGCAAGACGACCGTGCTGAAAATGCTCAGCGGCCTGCTGCATCCCACCAGCGGCGATGCGCGCGTGCTCGGCCACATCCCGTGGAAACGCGAGGACGCGCTGAAGCGGCAGTTCTCCCTGCTCATGGGCCAGAAAAATGCGCTGTGGTGGGACCTGCCTGCGCGCGAGTCGCTCGAGCTGAACCGCACGATCTACGGCATCGCGGAAAAGCGTTTCCGCGACGTGGTCGGCGGCCTCACCGAGATGCTCGACGTGAAGGACAAGCTCGACGTGATGGTGCGCGAACTGAGCCTCGGCGAGCGGATGAAATTCGAGCTCATCTCCGCGCTGCTGCATTCGCCAAAGGTGCTTTTTCTCGACGAGCCGACCATCGGGCTCGACGTGACTTCGCAGCAAAAGGTGCGCGATTTCCTCCGCGAGTACAACCGCGGCCACGGCATCGTGACCATGCTCACGAGCCACTACATGGGCGACATCGAGGCGCTCTGCCCGCGCGTGATCATCATCGATCACGGCAAGATTTTTTTCGACGGCCCGCTCGCGCAGGTCATCGAGAAATACGCCACGCATAAAATTCTCGGCCTCACTTTCGGCGACACCGCGCCGCGCGATCTGAGCGCATTCGGGGAAATTGTGGCGACCACTTTGCACACCGTGCAACTGCGTGTACCGCGCGCCCGCGCGACGGAAGTTTGCCGTGAGGTGCTCGGGCGTTTCCCGGTCACGGACCTGAACGTGCAGGAGCCGCCGATCGAGGATGTGATCCGGCTGCTCTTCGCCGAGCACCGCCCGGCGGAGGCTAGCGCCGCATCGCGACCTTGAGGTCCGAAGCGTAGCTCGGATTGATCTCGAAAATCTCCGCGCCGCATTCCTCGTGCGGGACTCGCTCGCGCATCGTCGGCGTCTCGAGATAGCCGATGTCGAGCAGCGTGTTCAGCAGATCGCAAAGGTCTTCCATTTCGATGTTCGTGCGTTCCTGGATCTCCGTGCCGGTCACGCCGAGGCCAAAGCCGATCGTGCGCAGCACGCCGAGTTCGCGTCCGTTGAGTTTGATTTGTCGCGCCATGATGGAGCCTTGGAAAAGCATATCCTGTCCCCGGCGCAGAACTTTTTTTCACGCGGAGCGGGGCGGAAGAAATCCTTTGCCGCCGCGGGGGCGATGGCTAGCTTCGCGCCCCATTTTCCGGCTCATGATTATCCCGAATGTCAACGCGCTCTCCGACGACCAGCTCCAGGAAGTCACGGGCATTCTCGCTGCCTACGAGTGCAAAGTGATGGTAATCAAAGGCGCGGAACGCTCGGTGTACGCGATCGTCGGCGACGAGCGGAATGACGACATGGTGACGAAGATCGAGGGCCTGCCATACATCAATCGCGTCGATCGCATCCAGAGCCCGCACAAGCTCATGGACATCCGCTCCAGCCTCGCCACGCATCGCGTGAAAATGGGCGGCATCACGCTCGGCACGGAGCCCTTTTTCTGCGCCGGGCCCTGCACGATCGATCCGAAAAATCCGAACCTCATGATCGAGACCGCGCACGCGGTGAAGGAAGCCGGCGCGCACGCCCTCCGCGGCGGCGTGTGGAAGCCGCGCACGAATCCCTACAGCTACCAGGGTGACGCAAAGGCGCTCGACATCCTCATGGAAGCGAGCCGGCAGACCGGCTTGCCCGTGGACACCGAAGTGATGGACGAGGAGCAACTGCGCCTCGCGCTCGATGCGGGAGTCCACTGCCTCCAGGTCGGCGCGCGCAATTCGCTGAACTATTCTTTGCTCCGCCAAATCGGCCAGGCCATCGCGGGGCGGGACACCTGCGTGCTGCTCAAGCGCGGTATGCACCTCGGCTCCGTGCAGGAGTTCATCTCCGCGGCGGAATACATCGTCCATCTCGGCAATCCAAACGTCATCCTCTGCCCGCGCGGCACGCAGCCGGCGCTCGATGGCTACCGGAATCATCCGGATGAAAGCATCGTCCCGCTTTTGAAAGAACGCACGTGGGCACCCGTCGTCGTGGACCCTTCGCATTCCGTCGGCAAGGCCGCGTACGTCCCCGCGGCCGCGCTCGCCGCGATCGCGTACGGCGCGGATGGGCTGTGCATCGAGTGCAATATCCAGCCCGGACAGGGCATCGGCGACGACCCGAAACAAGCCGTCACGCCCGAAGTGCTGAAGCGCATCATCGCGCAAACGCTTGAGGTGTGGCGCATCCGGCGCGCGGCGTGAATGGCGAAAGGGGAGACGTGGGATCGGCTTTCCGGTCGGTGCTCCTCCACCACTCTCATCGCTGAACTGCTCACCGTGCGGCATCCGAACTGCTACAATCAGTCCTGCACGATTTTAACGCACGTTCCGAGCCCATGCCAAAACTCCTCGTCAGACATCCCGAACAGGGTGATCTCACGTTCACCCTCAGCGGCGAGCGGATCACCATCGGTCGGCGCGCGGAAAACAAGGTCCAGATCAACCACACCACCGTCTCCGGTTACCACGCGGAACTCGTCGCCCACAACGGCCGTTACCTCATCCGCGATCTCGACTCGACGAACCACTCGTACATCGAGGGCGTCATGTTCATCGAGGCGGAACTCGATCGCGCCTGCCGCATCGTCCTCGGCACGGTGGAGTGCGACTTTTTGCCGGACAATGTGGAAGTCCTCCCCGACGAAACCGGCAGCCTGCGCAAAACCGTGGGCCTGCTCCGCCGGCAAAACGACGAACTCATCGCGAAAATCGCCGAGCAGAAAAACCAAATCGACATCCTCGGCAGCGTAAAAATGCTCACGCGCGGCGCGGCGAGCGACCTCACCAGCCTGCGCCAGCAGGTGAAGGAACTCACCGCCGACCGCGAGGATCTCGTCGCGGAAAACAAATCGCTCACCGAAGAATTGCACGAACTGCGCGCGCTCACCGGCCGCGTGGCCACCGTGCAAGTCGGCCGGCGCGCCGCGGGCGGCGACTCCGGCGGCGGCGTCGTGCAAAGCCGGTTCTCGGTGCCCGTCGGCGAAACCGTGATGGTGCCTTCACCGCTTGCCGTGATGCCCGCGCCCGCGCTCGATTCGCCTTTTCACGAAATCGCCACGCTCAACGGCAAACTCCGCAGCACCGCGGCCAGCCTCGCCCTGCACCTCGCGGATCGGAAGGGCTTCGAAGATCTCGTCGCGCGCTCCGGCGAAATGTCGCGCATCGCCGCCATCCTCGGCCCGCATCCTGTCGCCACGCTCACCGCCAATCTCAACGCGCTCCTCCTCGACGCCAGCCGCCACGCCGGCCCCGTGAGCTCGCGCACGCTCCAAGCGGCGATGCAGACGCTCGATTTTCTGAGCCGCCTGCTCACGCACGACGTCCTCGCTCGCGCGGAAAAATTGCCTTCGCCCCGCATCATCGTCGTGGACAGCGACGCGGATCTCCTCCCCCTCATCCTTGCCTCGCTGGAATCCGCCACTCTCGCCGCCACGGGCTGCGCCGATGCGCGCACCGCACTCGACGCGCTCCAGGAAAATCATTTCGACGTCATCCTCCTCGACATCGGCCTGCCCGACATGAGCGGCCTCGACCTGTGCGCCCACATCCGCGCCCTGCCGAAAAATGGCCGGACGCCCATCGTCTTCCTCACCGGAGACGATTCCGAGCACAGCCGCGAGCGCGGCACGCTCAAAGGCGCGAGCGACTTCATCGGCAAGCCGTTCAACATGTTTGAACTCACCCTCAAGGCCCACACTTGGGCGTTGAAAAATCGCCTCGAAGTGGCCTGATGGTTTCCGGCGTCACCCTCGACCGCCAACCACTCCGCCACTCCGATGCCTAAGCTCGCCTTCCTCACCGCCGCCACCGCCCTCCTCCTCGCAGGCTGCGGGACACTGCGACAGTCGCGCACTTGGGAAACCGTCAAAGCCGTCCGGCACGCGGGCCCGTTCGTGAAAGACCCTGCGTCCGCCTACGCGGAGAAACTCCACACGACGCTGCAAAGCGCCAGCGTCCCGCACAAGGTCGTCACTTTCAAATTCCGCTACCATTCGCGCCTGCTGCTCAGTCGCGAAGGCGAGGAGACCGCGGTGATCTACCGCGACTGCGCCACGCCCGCGCAGCCGTCCTGGCTCATGTCCGAGCGCCTCTTCAGCCCCGTGTGGCTCCCCTCAAAGCCGCTCGAATCGCAAGTCGCATTCTACCTCAGCCGCCCCGTGTCCATCGTCAAAGTCGAGGACTTCCCGGCGAATGCCCCTCAGCACGCGAGGAAACACAAGCACTCCGGCAACGACGGCAAGACGTTGCTGAAGCCGTTCAGGCCGGGGAAAAAGTCCAAGCGCTCTCACGGTGCGGATCGATAAGATATTAGGTATCGCTCGCTTATTATGATTCACGACATTGACATTCACCTTGAGTGGGAAGGCCCACTGACGTTTGAGGACGCTCGATCACGACGTGGCAACACTGATTGGGGAGTGTATCAGATTTACGGGCCTCACCACACTTACGGGCCAGATGCACTCTTATATGTCGGCAAGGCAGAGAAACAGCATTTTGGTGACCGACTTTCGCAGGAAACCTGGTGGGAATTTAGTGCTGACCCGAAACGCATGAGTGTTTACTTAGGTCGGCTTGCCGGTGAGGTCGCACCAGACAATGCTACTTGGAACCGCCACATCGATCTCGCAGAGCGACTCCTGATTTACGTTCACCGTCCCGCATGGAATGCCCAAGCGAACATTTGGAAGTTCGACAACGACCTCCAACAGGTTCACGTCTTTAACTGGGGCGCACACCGCCAGCTATTGCCGGAGATATCGGGCGCTCGCTGGTCGTCGCGCCTAAACACAATGACCAAGTGGCACGTTTTTATAGGTAAGTAACTTCGTCTTCCATCCGGCAAATCTCGGCAATCCTGTCCCATGCCCCTGCTCCGGCGCGAGTTTCGACATGTTCTCTGAGAGGCGCAGTCTTCTCTGCGGCAATCGCATGGCCGCTTCCTCGCGATGAAAAGTCACAGCGCGCCGGACGTTTCTCCTTCCCGGCGGAACAAAGCGTGCTTTTCTCCGCGCCGTGCAAACCATCGTCATCGGCCACAAGAATCCCGACATGGATTCCATCTGCTCGGCCATCGGCTGCGCGGAACTCAAGCGCCTGAGCGGCTGGCCCGATGTGATCCCCGCGCGCTGCGGGCCGACGAATCCGCGGATTGATTTTGCGCTGCACCGTTTCGCGGTCGAACCGCCCGTGCTGCTCAGCGACCTGAGCGCGCGCGTGAGCGATGTGATGCAGCCGAACGTGGTGAGCGTGCATGTGGACACGCCGATTTACGACGCCATCCAGCTCATCGATCGCCGCCGCCTGCGCGGCCTGCCCGTCGTGGATGACCGCCATCGCTGCACGGGCCTGCTGAATGCCTACAAAATCATGCACCACCTTTTCCCGCCGCGGGAAGAGGCGGGCGCGGCGCGCATCGTCACCGCATCGCTCGCGGCCATCGCGCGCACCGTCGGCGGCCAGCTCATCTGCGGCGAACTCTCCACCGTGGAAGAGGAGCTTTTCCTCCTCGTCGGCGCGATGCGGCAGGACAGCTTCGGCCCGCGTCTGAAAAGCTACCGCGAAGAGGGACGCAAGGTCGTCGTCTTCGCCGGCGACCGTCCGCACATCCAGCAGCTCGCGATCGAATTGCGCGCGCACGCCGTCGTCGTCACCGGCGCGCACGCGATCGAGCCCGAGGTGGAAATCGCCGCACGCGCCGCGGGCGTCACGCTCCTCTCCTCGCCGACGGACACGGCGACCACCGTGCTCATGAGCCGCGGCGCGGTGCGCGCAGGCCGGATGCTCGACACGGATTTCCTGTCGTTCCGCCGCGACACGCGGCTCGCCGAGGCACGCCGCGCGGCGGCGGACAGCAGTGCGTTCGTCTTCCCGGTCGTGGACGATCACGGCAAGCTGTGCGGCATTTTGTCGAAGTCCGATTTCATCAAGGAAATCCCGCGCCAGCTCATCCTCGTGGATCACAACGAACTCGATCAGGCCGTGCGCGGCGCGGACCAGGTGCCCATCATCGAGATCTACGATCACCATCGCCTCGGCGGTTTCACGAGTCGCGTGCCGGTGCATTTTTGGAACAACCCCGTCGGCAGCACGAGCACGATCATCGCGCTGAATTTCCAGCACGCGGGCCTCGCCGTGCCGGAGAAAATCGCGGGCATCCTGCTCTCCGGCTTGATCAGCGACACGCTGAACCTCACCTCGCCCACGACGACCGCCATTGATCGGAAAATCCACGGCGAACTCGCGCAGACCGCCAGCGTGAATGCGGACGATTTTGCGCGCGAACTTTTCAGCGTCGGCAGCCCGCTGCTCACGCTCAGCGCGGAGGAGGCGATCACCGCCGACTCCAAGCCGTACACCGAGGACGGCCACCGCTTCGTCGTCGCACAGGTCGAGGAACTTACCTTTGCGCACTTTCCGGAAAAACGCGACGCGCTCCTCGCCGCGCTCGAGGCGAAACAAAAACGCGAAGGCATGCTTTTCGCCGCGCTGCTCGTCACCGACATCACCACGCAGAGCAGCCTGCTGCTCGTGCGCGGCGACGATCGTTTCCTGCGCACGATCGCGTCGCCCGTCGCGCACGCCCCGCACATCTGGCAGCTCGACGGCGTCGTCTCGCGCAAAAAACAACTGCTCCCCTATCTCATCGAGTGCCTCGGGCGAATGGTGCCGTAGCGGATATTCGGAAATAGCCCCGTGCTTCAGCACCGTGTTTCACGAGAAGAAAAAAATAAGTCCCGCAAGGGACGAAAGAATGGTTTTGCCGTCCCTTGCGGGACTTTGCCCTTGGCGACCGCTGCTTTCCCAGCACTGAAGCGCTGGGCTATTT
>JBBSEI010000058.1:0-26430 GCA_038239865.1 Chthoniobacterales bacterium | reverse complement strand
GAATCCCGACACCAAGTTTCCGCCGCTCACGCCAACGGAGGCGATCAAGACCATCGAAGTGCCGAAGGGCTACCGGCTGGAATGCATCGCCAGCGAGCCGATGGTCGAGGAGCCCGCGAGTTTTGCATTCGATGGAAATGGCGCGCTCTACCGCTGTGACGACTATGAAGGTGTGGCGGAGAAAATCCTGCGCACCTACGCCAACGATCTGCACGCACACTACGCCCGCCATGCCCAGTCGATTCTGAACGAACCAGCCAAGCCATGAATCTCCGCCTTATTTTCATCATGGTGCTGCTCGCACCTTTTCATTCGTTTTGCGCCGCCCAGGACCATGATGAAGCCGACCTCCGGCGCGTCGCGGATGCTGTGCTGCGGCAGACCACCCGCCGGCTCATTGACCGGAGCACCGGTCAGACGTTCGAGGACAGCACGGCCCTCGATCCCAAGCCCGAAATCAGCATCGAGAGCAAATTCAACGCATGGTTTTACCAGACGTGGCTGCTCACCGACGGCATGCGCCGCACCGCCGACGCGCTCAATGAGCCGAAGTATCGCGACTATGGCGAACGCAATCTCGACTTCATCTATCACCACCTGCCCTTCTTTGAAAAACAGGATCAGGCGAAGATGGCCGCCGCGCCGGTGGGCGATGGCAAGCTCTCGCCCATGGGGTTTTACTTCCGCCTCAATGCACTGTGGAACACCGGACTTGCGCCCCTGGTGCAGGAGCGTTATGCGGCGACCAAAGACCCGCGCTACGAGCCCTATCTTGCGCGGCTCGGCCAGTTCCTCGCGCACACCCCTCGCTTCGACGACGGCACATTCTATCGAGCAGGTAAAGGAATGATGACGGATGACCCTTACATGACGGTGCCCTACCTCCTCCGGCGATGGAAGATGTCGGGCGACGCGCACGATCTCGATGCTGCGGTGCAGCAGATCCTCGGTGAGCACCAACGTCTGCTCGCTCCCGAGCAACGCCTGCTCCGGCACCTTTGGGATTCCAAGACCGAACAGCCAGCCGGTGTGTTTTGGGGACGCGGCAACGGCTGGCTGGTCCTCGCGCACGTTGAACTGCTCGCCGCCATGCCACTCGATCACCCGCGCCGCGCCGAAGTCCTCGCCGCCTTCGTCCGCCACATGGAAGGCATCAAACGCTGCGCGGACCCCGCAGGCGGATGGCACCAGGTGCTCGATCATCCCGAGTCGTGGATCGAGACCTCCGGCACCGGCATGTTGACCTATGGTCTCGCCCGCGGGGTGAACGAAGGCTGGCTTGACCATTCCTTCGCTGAGGTCGCGCGCAAAGGCTGGGCGGCGTTGCAAACGAAGAACACTGCTGAGGGCGACATCCTGGACGTCTGCGGATCGACCGACACCGGCAACCTCGAATACTATCTCAACCGCCCGCGCATCAAAGGCGATCTGCACGGCTTCGGCAGCTTCCTGCTGGCCGGCGCGGAAGTCATTCGCATGAAACGCTGATCAAATCGCAAGGCCCGAAATCGTGAGTCGCCTACGGAATCAAGTAAGCAGCTGATTCTTAAAGCCTCCTTATGAAGATGAAGCTTCTCGTCACCGCGTTCGCGCTCACCGTTACCGCTTTTGCTGCTGACGCCGCGAGGCCGAACATCGTCCTGTGCATGACGGATGATCAGGGCTGGGGCGATGTGAGCTATAACGGGCTGACGAAAATCAAGACGCCGAATCTCGACGCGCTGGCCGCGGCGGGGCTGCGGTTCAATCGCTTTTACGCGCAGCAAAGTTGTTCGCCGACGCGGGCCAGTGTGATGACCGGGCGGCATCCGAATCGCATGGGTGTCTTCTGGCCGGGGATGCCGCTGCGGAAGCAGGAAGTGACCATCGCGCAGGTCGCGAAGCAGGAGGGCTACGCGACGGCGCACTTTGGAAAATGGCACCTCAATGGCGTGTCGGGGCCGGGCAAGGTGATGCCGGATTCCGATCCGCTTTCGCCGCGCCACTGCGGCTTTGATGAGTCTTTCTCGGTCAGCAATTATTTTGAGACCAACGCGACTTTTGGCCGCAACGGCGTGGCGGAAAAGACGACCGGCGATGGGTCGGACGTCATCGTGAGCGAGGCGCTGAAATTCATCCGGCGAAACGCGGAGAAGAAGCAGCCGACGCTGACGGTCATTTGGTTTGGCAGTCCGCACGCGCCGCACCAGCCGCTGCCGGCGGACCTCGCGGCGGCGGGCGGCTCGGGATACTTCGGGGAAATGCTGGGCGTGGATCGCAGCATCGGGACGTTGCGCGCGGGGCTGCGTGACATCGGCATCGCGGAGGACACGCTGCTGTGGTTCAACAGCGACAACGGCGGCTGGATCGATCCCGCAATGCCCGACGCGAATGGCGTGAGCGGCGGCCTGCGAGGGCGCAAGGGCGACATGTGGGAAGGAGGCATCCGCGTGCCGTGCGTGATCGAATGGCCCGCGCGGATCAGGCAACCGGCGATCACCGGGATGCCAGCGGGAGTCGTGGATATTTTCCCGACGCTCGTGGAAGTGATGCAGACGAAAGTTTCCGCGCCCGTGCAGCCGCTCGATGGCATCAGCCTGCTGCCGCTCATGGATGGAAAAATGAAGGAGCGCCCGCAGCCGCTCGGCTTTTGGCAGTCGAACAGCGGCGATCATCCGACGCTGAACGGTGGCCCCGCTGCGTGGAGCGACAACCGATTTAAGCTCGTAAAAACGCCGAAGCAGTTCGAGCTATACGACCTCATCGGAGACCTCGCGGAGCAGACGAACATCGCCGCCGATCACGGCGACGTGGTCGAGCGCATGAAGGGCGAACTGGAGGCGTGGCAACAATCGGTGCTGCGAAGTTTCTCCGGCGCGGATTACCCCGAAGGCAAAGTCATTGCGCCGCCAAAAACGCCGCCGATTGCGGAGCCGGAAAAATAGCCCGCGAGCCGCACGAGTGACCAATCATTCCACCTCCACATGAAACCCATCATCACTCTTCTCCTTGCACTGCTCCAAGTGCATCTCTGCGGGCCGCTCGCCGCCGTCGCCGCGCCTCCTCCCGCACAGTATGCGGGCTGGCAGCAGTCGGGTTCCATTTTCCTGCTCACCACGCCGGAAGGCGCGGATTTGCCGGCTTCGGCGGTGGTCGAGGGATTCCCGGTGCTCGTGCGACTGCGCAAGGACTCGTTCGATTTCACGAAGGCGCAGGCGCACGGGGAGGATGTGCGTTTTGCCACGGGCGACGGCGTGGGGCTGGCGTATCAGATCGAGGAGTGGGATGCGGCGCGCGGCGAGGCGGCTGTGTGGGTGCGGGTGCCGAAAATCGCGGGCAATGCGCGGCAGGAGTTGCGCGTGTTTTGGGGGAAGCGGGACGCGAAGAGCGAATCGAACGGGAAGGCGGTCTTTGGCGAGTCGAATGGCTACCTGAGTGTGTGGCATCTCGGCGAGTCGGTGGTGGATGAAGTGGGGACGCTGGAGTCGAAGGACACGGGCACGACGGCGGTGCGCGGGATGATTGGACAGGCGCGGCATTTCGCGGGGAAGCAGGGCATTTTTTGCGGCGACAAGATCGCAAACTATCCGGCGGGCGACAGCGCGCACACGACGGAGCTGTGGTTCCGCGCGGAGCAGGCGAACGGGACGATCATCGGCTGGGGCAACGAGGGCGGCGGGCGCGGGAGCAAGGTGCGGATGCAGTTTCGCAGTCCGCCGCATGTGCATGTGGACAGCGATTTCTCGGACATTGACGCGCCTGGAAAGCTGCCGCTTGGCGAGTGGATTCACGTTGCGCACACGTATGGCGACGGGCCGCGGCGCATATACACCAATGGCAAGCTGGACGGCGAAGCGATGACGAAGCTCGACATTAAAAGTCCGGCGCGGCTGTGGCTCGGCGGGTGGTATAACAACTATGACTTCGTGGGCGATCTCGACGAAGTGCGCGTGTCGCGCGTGGCGCGTTCGGCGGATTGGGTGCGGCTGACTTACGAGAATCAAAAGCCGATGCAGACGCTTGTCGGGCCGGTGGTGCAGAAGGGCGATGCGTTTTCGGTTTCATCAGCGGCGGGGACGGTGATGGAGGGCAAGAGCGCGACTTTTGCCGCGCAGGCGGGTGGGGCGCAGAAGGTGTATTGGATTTTGAAACGCGACGGACGAGCGAGCGTGGTGGCGGTGGATCGTTTTGCGTTCACGTTCGACGCGGGTCGTGTAGTTGGCGATGCGGCGGCGACGCTGCAATTTCGCGCCGTGTTTCCCAGCGGCGTGAAGACGAAGGACATCGCGATCACGGTGAAGGAGGACATCGCGGAGCCGGCGTTCACTTTGAAAGCACCAGCGGCGTGGGATGGACGCGCGACGATTGAAGTCGTGCCGGTCATCAGCAATCTCGCGGCGATGCAGGCGAAGGGTGCGGGCGATTTGAAGATCGAGTGGAAGGTCGCGGGCATCGCGACCATCAAGGAAATCGTGCCGGGGAAACTGCTGCTCAAGCGCGCGCAGAACAGCGGCGCGATGACGGTGACGGCGACGGTGAGCAATGGCGGAGCGCCGACGACGCACGAAGTCACCATCGCCGTGACCGAGCCGAAGAGCGACCCGTGGGTCGCGCGCACTCCGACGAAGGACGAGAAGCCGGCGGACGGACAATTTTACATCCGCGACGACAAGGGCGAGGGCACGCTCTTTTACAACGGAACGCTGACCGCCGCCGCCGCCTCGGTCTTTCTGAAAGTTTATGCGGACGACAAGCTGACGAAGACGGAGACGGCGAAAGTCGCGGCAGACAAGTCCTACGCTTTGTCGGCGAAGCTGAAGCCGGGGCTGATCAAATACCGCGTGGAGTTCGGAACGAAGAGCGGTGGGCGCGAGACGGTGCTGCAGAGCGTGGGTAATCTTGTCTGCGGTGATGCCTACATCATCCAGGGCCAGTCGAACGCGCTCGCGACGGACACCGGCGAGAAGTCCCCGCCGGAGACGAGCGAGTGGATTCGCAGCTATGGCCGCCCTTCGCAAAATCCGAAGGACAACGCGGGAAACCTCTGGTGCCTGCTCGTGTGGAAAGCGCAGGCCGGCGAAAAGGCCGAGCTGGGCTGGTGGGGCATGGAGCTGGCGAAGCGGCTCGTCGCGAGTCAGAAAATTCCAATCTTCATCGTGAATGGCGCAGTCGGCGGAACTAGGATTGACCAGCATCAGCGGAATGAGGCCGATCCCACTGACTTAACAACGATCTATGGACGGATGTTATGGCGCGTGCAGCAGGCGCGGCTCACGCACGGCATCCGCGGCATCATTTGGCACCAGGGCGAAAACAATCAGGGCACCGCGGGGCCGACGGGTGACTACGATTGGAAGGCGTATGAGGACTACTTCGTGGCCATGTCCGCCGCCTGGAAACAGGACTTCCCAAATCTCCAGCACACCACCATTTTCCAAATCTGGCCGAACTCATGCAGCATGGCCGGCAACACCGGCGCGGGCGACCACATCCGCGAAATCCAGCGCACGCTTCCGCGCCTCTATTCGCACATGAGCGTGATGTCCACGCTCGGCATCCAGCCCCCCGGCGGTTGTCATTTCCCGCTGGCCGGCTGGGCGGAATTCGCGCGCCTCGTCCAGCCGCTCATCGAGCGCGACAACTACGGACGGAAAGTCACCGAAGCCATCACCCCGCCCAATCTCGTGCGGGCGAAATTCACCACCGCCGCGAAGGACGCCATCGCGCTGGAATTTGATCAACCCATCGTCTGGGCCGACGCGCTCGCCAGCCAGTTTTATCTTGATGGAGAAAAGGACAAAGTCGCCTCGGGTTTGCTGAACGGGAATGTGCTTACGCTCAAACTCGCCGCGCCATCCGCCGCGACGAAAGTCACGTATCTCAAGGAATCCGCATGGAGCCAGGACAAGCTGATCCGCGGCACCAACGGCATCGCCGCGCTGACGTTCTGCGACGTCCCGCTTTCAAAATAATGCGCGCCCACATCACCAAAATGCTTCGACCACTCGCCATTGGAATCATGCTCCTGCTCGGCTTGGTGGTGTCCTCATTTGGGGAGGTGGTCATTCCGGGATTGGTGTCGAGCCAACTGGAGCCGGAGTTGAAAGGGGCGGTGTTGATTGAGGAGTTAAATTGCGCGGCCTGTCATGCAAGCGACGCGGGCGACGCGGCTTTGGCGGGGCGGTCGAGGAAAGCACCGAGGCTGGGTGAGGTTGGTTCGCGGGTGAATCCGAAGTATTTGGAGTCATTCATCCGCGATCCGCACGGGACGAAGCCGGGGACGACGATGCCGGATTTGCTGACGCAGATGAGCGCGGAGGAGCGCGGGAAGGCGGCGATTTCGCTCACGCATTTTTTGCTGTCGCTGAAAAAGAGCGACTTTTCGCCTGAGCCGCCAGATGCGGTGGCGGCGAAGCACGGGGAGCGGCTGTTTCATGCGCGCGGTTGCGCGGCGTGTCATTCGCCGCGCGATGCGAAAGGGATCGAGTTGCTGCCGAAAACTTCCGCGCCGCTCGGTGCTCTGGAGAAGAAATACAGCTTCAAAAGTCTCGTTGATTTTCTGCGCCAGCCGCTCGCGAGCCGACCATCGGGACGGATGCCGGACATGCGCTTGCAGGGGCAGGACATCGAGCGCATCGCGCATTACCTGCTGCGAGAAACGCGGGTGCCGGGCAACCTCGCTTACACGCTTTATCGCGGGCAGGTGTGGGAGGGATTGGAGAGTGATGAGGTGAAGGCGGAGCGCGCTGGCTACGTGAAGGATTTTGCGGCGGAGAGTCTGGGGAAACTTCAGCAACACACGGCGCTGAGGTTCGACGGATGGCTGAATGTGCCTCACGCGGGGCGCTATAATTTTTTCCTGCAAATGAACGGCGGGTCGCTGCGTGTGGATGGCAAGGAGATCGTCGCGCAGGAGCCGAGCGACCGGCGCGGAGTCAAAAAGCTGGAGGGCTCGGCGGAATTCGCGACGGGATGGAAAAAGATCGAACTCATCTATTTTCACACGGGACGGGAGCCGAAGTTTTCCTTCGAGATGGAAGGGCCGCAGTTCGCACGGCAGCGGATTCCCTCGGCGATGCTCTCGGTTTCCGACGAGCCCATTCCAGCGTTTGCGCCGCTCAAGGTGGAGCCCGAACTCGCGGCGCGCGGACGGGAGATGTTCGGCGCACTCGGTTGCGCGAAGTGTCACGATGACCTCGGCGTCGCTGCGAAATCCGGCACCGCCTTTGCGAAGCTCGATCCCAGCCGTGGCTGTCTGAGCGAAGCCACCGGGCGTTGGCCGCGCTTTGATTTGAATGTGGAGCAACGCGCGTTGATTGCGAAGGCTCTGCCACGCGTGGAGCAGCCGCTCGACGACAAGCAGCTACTCAACAAGACGCTCGTCACATTCAACTGCATCGCCTGCCACGAGCGCACCGGACTCGGCGGCATCGCGCCGGAACGCAACGCGAATTTTACGGGCACCCACGAGGCGCTCGGCGACCAGGGCCGTCTGCCGCCGCCGTTGACGAGTGTTGGTGCGAAGCTGAAGCCCGAATGGATCGCGGAAGTGATGCTGCACGGCAAACGCCAGCGTGATTATCTCGATGCGGCAATGCCGCAGTTTGGCGAGGCGAACGTGGGGCACCTCGTAAATTTGTTCGGCAAGGTGGATTCGCTCGAGGCGGTGACGTTCCCCAAGGTCGCGAACATTCAGGAATCCAAGAACGCGGGCTATGAGATGATTGGCACGAATGGATTCAGTTGCATCGCGTGCCACGATTTCAACGGCCAGAAATCCGGCGGAGCGGGCGCGCTCGACATCGTGAACGTGACGGAGCGCATCCAGAAAAACTGGTTTCATCTCTACATGCGCCAGCCGTCGCGCTTCCACCCGACGGTCATCATGCCGAGCTACTGGCCGGGCGGGCAGTCCATCCGCCCGACCATTCTCGGCGGCGATACGGCGCAACAAATCGAGGCGCTATGGACTTACCTCGAAGACGGCCCACGCGCGAAAAAACCGGCGGGCTTGTCCCGGCAGTCGAGCGAACTCCGCGTCGGCGATGTCGCGGAAATTTGCCGCGGGCGCGGCGAGGTGGGCTATCGTGGAATCGGCGTGGGTTATCCCGAGCGCATCAGCCTCGCGTTTGATTCCGAGGAGATGGCGCTGCGCGAGCTTTGGAAAGGCGAGTTCGCGAATGTGGACTTGGGTTCCTTTCATTCGCGCGGCACGGACAAGATTGTTTTCCCCGCCGGCATTCCTTTTCACCGGCTGACATCGCTGGAAGACAACTGGCCCTACAAGGGAAAGACTAACTATCTGTTCCCGCAGGATCATGGCTACCAGTTTCGCGGCTATCATCTCGATGCGCAGCGGCGGCCGACTTTCCTGTACCGTTACGGCGACATCGCGGTGGAGGATTTTTTTGAGGATGCGCGAGACAAGGACGGCAAGGCGTACTTCAAGCGCACCTTCAAATTCGACGCGCCCAACGCGCAACAGCCTTTCTATTTTCGCGCAGCCACGGGAAGAAAAGTCACGACGCAATCCGAGCGCGCGTTCACTGCGGATGCGCTGCAACTGCGCATCACCAGCGGGCACAAAGGCATCGTGCGCGAAGGCAATCCCGGCGAGGTCTTGATTCCGCTGACCCTGCCGAAAGGCGCGAGCACGCTGACGTTGGATTACCGATGGTAACACTTTGTTTCCCCGCCTTTTCAAAACCCAATCTCACTCCAGGCACCAGCTCCACCCCATGAAAAAAGAACACATCCATCCAACCCATTTCCAATTGATTACAATACGCAACGCACTCAAACACGGCCTTCTTTTTCTCGCCGCCCTCGCGCTGCCGCTGGGAGCCGTGGCGCAGGCCAAGCCGCTTAAAATTTTCATCCTCGCCGGACAATCCAACATGGAAGGCCACGCGAAGATCGAGACCTTTGATTACATCGGAGACGATCCGGCGACGGTGCCTTTGCTCAAACAAATGCGCGGAGCGGATGGCAAACCCGCGGTGTGTGACCACGTCTCGATTTCCTATCTCACCGGCAACGGCGATGCCAATGGCGAAGGCATTGGCAAGCTGACCGCCGGCTTCGGCTCGCGAAGAAATCCGGCAGAGGATGGTGGCAAGATCGGGCCGGAGTTCACCTTTGGCCTCACGATGGACAAGGCATTGCAGGAGCCCATGCTCATCATCAAGACCGCGTGGGGCGGCAAGAGTCTGAACACGGATTTCCGTCCGCCGAGCGCCGGGCCTTACGTGCCCACTGAGGTGGAAGTCAAAAAGTGGGAGGCGAAACCGGAGCAGCAAAAGGAAAGGATCGCAGCCACGGGTGTCTATTATCGAAAGATGGTGGAACATGTGAAGAATGTCACCAAGGACATCAAGCGCGTGTGCTCTGCGTATGACGAAAAACAGGGTTTCGAGATCGCAGGCTTCGTTTGGTTTCAGGGTTTCAATGACCTGGTATCGGGCGACGTTTATCCGTCGAAGATTGGCGGCAAGGATCGTGACTACACGAAATACAGCGAATGGCTGGCCGATTTCATCCGCGATGTCCGCAAAGACTTCAATGCTCCGAAAATGCCATTCGTCATCGGCGTGCTCGGCGTGGGCGGCCTCAAGGCGAGCGAAGGAACCATTGCATTCCGAAAAGCGATGGCGGCTCCGGCATCCTTGCCTGAGTTCAAAGGCAATGTCACCGCCGTGGAAACCGCGCCATTCTGGTCAGAGGAACTGGCTGTCATCGATGCAAAGCACGGACAACTCAGAGGCAAGCGGCAGGGACTGGACAGGAAAGTCAAAGAAGGCAAAATGACCAAGGCCTAGGCGGACGCGGAGGGGAAGAAATTAGAAGCCGAACTCATCGCGCCAGCGGAAAAAGCCCTTTGGGAACGCGGCGCATCAAACCAAGGCTACCACTATCTCGGTTGCGCAAAGACTTTTGCGCTGATGGGCAAAGCCTTCGCAGAAGCAACGCTCCGGATGCGGAAGGATGCAGGGACGCATTGAATAGCATGACGACTCCGCTCCGGTCACCTGAGGCCCGGCATATACATCTTTAAAAGGAGATGAAAAGACGCACCAAGGTAATCACAAACAACCTCATCAACAAAACGACTCGTCCATGAAAAAACAGAACGGCATCCTGCCCGCCCTGACTCTTGCTGCCTTTGCAGCGGCAGCGTTCACCCTGAATTCCACAGCCGCAGACGCTCCGGCCATTCCCAAGCCGGACGGTAAGCCTGCCGACATGACGAAACCGGTCAAGGTGTTCATTCTGCTGGGTCAGTCCAATATGCTGGGCATGGGTAAAATCACCGGCGGGGAGGGTTCGCTGGAAACTGCGGTGAAGGAGAAAAAGAAATACCCCTACCTTGTGGATGACGCCGGCATCTGGACCGAGCGAAAGGATGTCCGCAATGTGCGCGTGATGGTCGGCAAGGGCGGCGGAATGCAGATTTTTAAAAACGAATGGATGCAGATCGGAAAAGACAAGATTGGCCCGGAGTTCGGCATTGGGCATCCGCTCGGGAACGCCATTGATGCGCCCGTGATGATCCTCAAGAGCTGCATCGGCAACCGCAGCCTCGGCTGGGATCTCCTGCCGCCGGGCAGCAGGGGCTATGAATTCACGGACAAGGATAAGACAGGCAAGGAAGTGGTTTACACTTACGCCAGCTACAAGGAATCGCCCATGCGCTGGGAGAAGGGCACCGAGCCGACCAAGATCGGCTGGTACGCCGGCAAGCAGTATGACGACGACATTGCGAACGCGAAGACGGTGCTTTCCGAACTCGACAAGTATTACCCTGGAGCAACGAAGCACGAGATTGCCGGCTTCTTCTTCTGGCAGGGCGACAAGGATCGCTACGATGCCGGGCTTGCCAGCCACTACGAGCAGAATCTCGTCCAACTCATCAGGCAGTTGCGCAACGACTTTAATGCCCCAAAGGCAAAGTTTGTCGTTGCCACCCTTGGCCAGACCAAGAAAGGCGATACAAGCAACGCGAATGAGGCAAAGATACTCGAGGCCCAGCTCGCGGTGGACGGCAAGACCGGCAAGTATCCGGATTTCAAGGGCAATGTGGCCTCAGTCTATTCCAATCCATTGTCCTTGGGCGGCGCCTCCAATGGCCACGACAACGGCAACGCTGAAACCTATATGAATATCGGCGAAGGCATGGGCCGGGCGATGGTCGAATTGATGAAGAACAAGTAGAAACTGGGCTGCCCTGCGCCGCATCCGTTTCACAGGACTGCGCCCAGCTGACAGCAATACCAAGCAAACCTGCACAACCAATAACAATGAGTGTAAACAAGAACATCACATCGATCGGTCTGCTGGCCGCGCTGGCGGTCGGCCTGTCCACCGCATCGGCGGCCTCGAAGAAAGCGGCGCCGGAAATTCAGCTCACCGAGACCGGCAAGCAACTCGAGGTCAGTTATGCCGCCGCCCTCAAGGCGCTGCAGGCTGAACTCGCCAAAGCTTTGCCGGCGGTGGCCGAGCAGAAAAAGGCCGCCCTTCAAAAGGTGCGTGAAACGACCAGGACAGCACAGAAGGAGGCGGATGCGGCGCAGCAATCCTCGGGCAAAGTTCAAACGGCAAAAGCTTTGGTGGAACACGCGAAGGGCAAGTGGATCGGCGGCGCCGAAAAGGGCATTGCTCAGTCCCAGGCGGCGCTGAAGAATGCGAACATGGATGCCCAACGCGAAGCGGCGAAGAAGGATTTCGTGAAGTGGCAGGCGAACAAGGAAGACGGGCTAAAGGCACTCAAAGAGCGTGAGACTGCTTATGAGAAGGCGAAAGTCGAAGGGGCAACGTTGGGTCAGACGAATCAGACAACCCAAGCTGCGTTAGCCAAGGCAAGCGCCGACGAACTCAACGTCGCCAAAGCCCTCCTCGCGGAATCGGAACCATTCTTATCGAGTAACAAGCTGGACGCGAATCTTGTCAAAGCCACCGTGCTGGCCGAGGCGACGCCGCATGGATTGGCGGCATTTGCGCAGCAGGGGAGGGAGCAGCAATCCTTGGTCGAAAAACTATTGATCGATGACAAGCTGATGAAGGAAATGATCGTCGCCGGTGGTGCCAGTGCCGGCAACTATAGTCGGGCGATGCAAGTTTATGCGGCAATTCAGCAGGCCAGCTCGAAGGCCAGCGAAGGCGTCCTCCACCGGTTGGCGCTGGCCACCAGTCTCGAACACGCCGTGCCGGTCAAGCAGACCAACGCCGAAGACCAGAAAAATGCGCCACCGATCGTGGACCCGATCAAACGCTATCTGCATTATGAGAAGGCATACCTTGGTGGTGAGTTGGATCCGGCGTTCAAAAATTTTTCAGCTTGGGAATTCCGGTTGGTAGTGGATTGCGACGCTCCGGATGAAATTCTGGCGTGGGGGCGGGAGATGCTCCGGACCTACCGGCCTGACCATATCTCGAATCCGAACTACGGCTGGCGCTATTCCGCAGCCGTCAAGACGGAGGTTCCATATGGTTCACAATGCGTCAAAGACGATCTCCCCTCATTGAACACCTATCAGAACATACCAAAGGATGGGGGAATATGCGGTCGGCGTGCGTTCTTTGGCCGGTTCGTTCTGCGCAGCTTCGGTATTCCAGTCTGGGGTGTGACCCAGCACAAGCATGCCGTGTTGAGTCATTGGACGCCGAAAGGCTGGGTAATCAATCTCGGGGCCGGCTTCAATGCCAGTTGGTGGGATAAGGATGATGCGCCACGCAGCGGAGCGGACTTCCTACTGGAAACCCAGGCGCGGGAACATGCGCAGGATTACTTGAAGGTATTGCGGGCGCAGTGGGTCAGCCGGGTTCTTGGTGAGCAGGCCTACAATGACCGCAAGCAAGTTGCCGGCGGCTTTTGGAGTAGCATGGGCCATTACGAAGCCGTTGTCTTCGCGGCCCACGCGGTTGAGCTGGGGCCGCTCGGCCAGGAATTGGCCGAGGCGAATGAGCCGCAGGAAAAACAGACTATTGAGCAAGCGCCAGTCAAAGCGTCGGACCAGCAGGTTGTTGCGGGCCGGGACGGCTTAATCACCATTCCGGCGGTGGCTCACAGCAAGTCAACCGGGCCAGGCGCTGCCATGATGAGTTACTCCGGCGGCATGCAGTTGCATTGCAAGGGTGGTTTCAAGACCCAATATGCGTTTGTAGCACCGCAAGCCGGCAAGTATGCGCTGACTGCGCGGGTGGCGACGTTGCAAGAGGGGCACAAGTTCCTATTCGTGGCGAACGATGTGAAGCAGCCGGTCGAACTCGCGGTTCCCTACACCATCGGCTTGTGGCAGCAAACCAAGCCGGTCGAAGTCTCCCTGACCAAGGGGCAAAACTTCCTCCTCTTCGCGGTTCAAGACGGAAGCCGGGATGTGACGGTCAAGGATCTCACGTTGACGCCGGTGAAGTAGCGGCGGGAAGAAAGGAAAGGAGACTATCAGTCTGGTAAATAGTTCTTGACGAAATTGGGGTGCCGGTCTGACCGGTTTTGCGAGTAGGCATCGGTTCTCCAAGGCAAACCGGTCTCTCAATCTGCAGCGGTCGTGTCATTGCTTCAGAGGTGCGCTTCAGTCTGAGTGGCGATAACCCCTTTTCAACCCCAACCCGCACAGACGATGAAATCCTCCCGCGCATTCCACCTACTCGCACTCGCAGGTCTCACTATTTTGGACTCGCGCAGCCGAACACCTTTGAGCACGCCTACGCGATGAGCGAGCACAAGGAATACTTCGCGGGATCCACGGAGGCGTTGTTCTCGCACAACGACTTCTTCCCCTTCACCCGCGCTGAACTTAAGCAGCATGACCCGCAGATGCTGGCATTCCGCGAAAAACTGCGGGGCGCCACGCCCGACACAAAACTGATTCCCACGAAATGAAACTCCGCCTCCTTCTTCTCCCGCTACTATCGCTGCTGTGCGGCTCTCTGCGCGCAACCGAGAGCAAGCCGAACATCGTCTTCATCCTCGCCGATGACCTCGGCTATGGCGACCTCGGCTGCTACAACAAAGACTCGAAAATTCCCACGCCGCATCTCGACCAGTTCGCGCGCGAGGGGATGCTTTTCACGGACGCGCACGCGCCTTCCTCCGTCTGCACGCCCACACGCTACGCGCTGCTCACCGGGCGCTACGCATGGCGCACGCGCTTGCAGCGCGGCGTGCTCGGACCGTGGGACGCGCCGCTCATCGCGCCGGAGCGGCTCACCGTGGCATCGCTGCTGAAACAGCACGGCTACACCACGGCGTGCATCGGCAAGTGGCATCTCGGTCTGAACTGGCCGACGAAGGACGGCCTGCCGGCGTCGAACCGCACCGACCCGATGAGCAATGTGGACTTCACCAAGCCCATCGCCGATGGCCCGACGACGCGCGGCTTCGACCATTATTTCGGGACCATCGTGCCGAACTATCCGCCGTATTGTTTCGTGAACGACGACCGCACGGTGGGCATCCCGTCGGTGCGCGACACGGGGCGCGGCGATCTTTTCAACATCCCCGGTCCGATGCTGCCCGGCTGGAAGCTCGTGAACATCCTGCCCGAGTTGACGCGACACGCGGTGAGTTGGGTGGAGAGCACGGCGAAATCCGGCCAGCCCTTCTTCCTCTATCTCCCGCTCACGTCGCCGCATTATCCCGTGGTGCCTGCGCCGGAGTTTCGCGGGAAGAGTGGCGCGGGTGAGTATGGCGACTTCGTGGTGCAGACGGACTGGACGGTGGGGCAGGTGCTCGATGCCTTGCAGCGTTCCGGCGTGGCGGAAAACACGCTGGTCATCTTCACCAGCGACAATGGCCCCGAAGTCGCTCGCGAGGTGAATCCCGGTGCCTACGACCGCGCGCGGCAGTTCCAGCATTACAGCATGGGCGCGCTGCGCGGGGTGAAGCGCGACGCGTGGGAAGGCGGGCATCGCGTGCCGTTCCTCGCGCGCTGGCCCGGCAAGATCAAAGCCGGTGCGGTGAGCGATGAGACCATGTGCCATGTGGACTTCATGGCGACCGTCGCCGCGCTGCTCGGCGCGAAACTTCCCGACCACGCCGCCGAGGACAGCGTGAACGTGCTGCCCGTGCTGCTCGGCGAAAAACTCACCGCTCCTGCGCGCGAGGCGACGGTGCATCACAGCGGCAGCGGCAAGTTCGCCATCCGCAAAGGCGACTGGGTGTTCATTGATGCTCCGAGCGGCGACGACAACCGCGCAGACGGCGAGCCGCAGTGGCTCAAGGACGAGCGTGGCTACACGAGCCACGACCAGCCCGGCGAACTCTTCAACGTGCGCGAAGACACCGCCGAGCGTCACAACCACTTTGCCGAAAAACCGGACATCGTGCGTGAACTCAAAGCCCTGCTCGAACGCTACAAACGCGAAGGCCGCAGCACGCCCGGTGCGCCGCAGAAGAACGACGTGGAGCTTGCGGCCAATGCGCCCGCCGCCGCTCCCAAATCGCCGGACGCCGGCACGCTGCGCGACCTCATTGCCAAGGCGGAGAAAGGCGATGCCGCCGCGCAGCTCGCGCTCGCGGTGCGCTACCGCGACGGCAAAGGCGTGGCGAAGGACTACGCCGAGGCCATGCGTTGGGCGCATCTCGCGGCGGACAAGGGCGCCGCGGCGGCGCTGGATTTTGTCGGCTGGATGTTTTTCCGCGGCACCGGCGTGACGCACAATCCCGCGCTCGCCGCCGGTTATTTCAAATCCGCCGCGGACAAATCCGCTACTGCCGCGTGGAATCTCGGCCAGTGCTACTTTGCCGCGCAGGGCGTGGAGCAAGACATCCCGAAGGCGCTGGAGGCTTGGAAAAAAGCCGCCGCGATGGGGCACGGACGCGCGGCTTCCACGGCGGCGATGGTTTATCTCGCGGGCGAAGGCGTGCCGCCGGATGCGGCGCAGGCGCGCAAGCTGGCGGAGCGCGCTGTCGAGTTGAATGACCCTTCTGGTTTCGTCGTGCTCGGTGAGATGCACTTCCAAGCAGGCGAGCATGACCAAGCTCGCGCGCTCTGGACGAAGGTTTCGCAAATGAAGCCCACCCGCGCCACGGGCAATCCCGAGCAACCCTCCGGCGAGATGGCCGCAGAGCAGGGCGCGGATTTGCTGAAGCTGATGGACTATCGCCAGCGCAAAGCCGAACCGGGCAAGTTCGCGCTGCTGCCGATGCCGCATGTCCATCAAGGTTGGAACAACTGCGGCTCCACGAGCTGCGCCATGTTCGCCCGCGCCCAGGGGCAAAAGCTTGGCGGCTGGGATTTCAAAAAGCTCTGCCCGACGCCGGTGGGCACCGGCACCGATTGGGGCGACCTCGTCAAAGCCTCGGGAAAAATCGGCCTGCGCTGGAAGCTCGTCACCTTCACGCCCGACGACGACGGCTTCGATAAAGCGACCGCCTTCGTCCGCGCCGAACTCGATGCCGGCCGCCCTATGGTGATTGATTTCAAATACCTCGGTCCGCAATACCCCGGCGGCGAAGCCGGCCACACGCTGACGCTCGCCGGATACCTCGCCGCGGAGAATCTCTACATCCTCTGCAACCCCGCCATCGCCACGCCCGGCCTCCAGCTCATCACCGCTGCCGACCTCAAGCACTACTGGCGATCCGACCACTACGGCGAACTTTCCAAGAACGTGCTATCCAGACCCGCCATCGTGATAGAGAAACCGTAAGCCCGCGTGAAGACCCGGAATACCCCCACGCCACGAAACTTTGTCATCCTCGGAGCCGGGCATAATTCACAGTCACGCTAACAACCAACAAACTTACCAACACATCGATAACATCCATGAAAAAACAAAACCGGATCCTGTCCATCCTGACCTTCGCCGCTATTGCCACGACAACCCTCGCTGTCACCTCCGCGAGCGCCGAGATTCGTCACGCGCTCCACAGAGACTACGCTGCGCCAAATGCGAAAGCGGGCGTTTCACCGAAAAACCAAGGTTATCACTACAACCGCAACGCGGAGACTTTCTATGAAGTCGGCGACTGGCTGGGCCGCGCGATGGCGGAGCTGTTGAAACGAACGAAATAAGACAAATGACAAACGCACGCATCAGCACGGCCATCGTGGCCTTTGCCATCGCGCCGCAACTGCACGCCGAAGAACTCGGCGAGATGTGGGGCACCGCGAAGACGGAGGCGAAATACTATCCCATCGTCAACATTCCCATCCCGCCGGAAGTGCCGATGCGTCCGGGTGGTTTTGAAATCCTGCCGGACGGACGGCTCGCGGTGGGGACACGGCGCGGCGACATCTATTTCGTCAAAGGCGCGTTCGATTCGCCGCCGAAGCCGGAGTATCATTTGTTCGCCAGCGGGCAGGATGAAATCTTCTCACTGTCGTGGCGCGACGGCGCGATGACGGCCACGAGTTTCGGCGAAACCACGCGCATCAGCGATACCAACGGCGACGGAGTGGCCGACAACTATGACACGCTGACTAATAACTGGGGCTACGCCGAGGGCCATGAATTCGCCTTTGCCTCCAAGCACGATCCCGAGGGCAACATCTGGGTCGCGCTCGGACTTAGTGGCTCCTACGAGTCGCACAATCTGTTCCGCGGCTGGGCCGTGAAAGTCACGCCCGACGGAAAAATGATCCCCGTGTGCAGCGGCCTGCGCAGCCCCGCTGGCGTGGGCGCGAATGCCGAGGGCGCGATGTTTGCCATCGAGAGCCAGGGCCCTTGGAATGGCTGCTGTTCGCTGAAGCATCTCAAGCCCGGCGGCTTTCTCGGACACCCCGCGAGTTACAATTGGTATCCCTTCGCGCCTAACGTTCCCGCGCCCACGGTGACGCCCAACAGCAACTCGCGCATGACCGACGAACTGAAGCGCGTGAAGGAACTCGTCCCGCCCGCAGTGTGCTTTCCTTACATCAAAATGGGGCGCTCCATTTCCGGCTTCCGGCTCAACAAGACTGGCGGAAAATTCGGCCCGTTCGACAACCAGCTTTTCCTCGGCGACTACACGCTCAGCATCATCATGCGCGCGACGACCGAGCAAGTGAACGGCGTGTGGCAGGGCGCGTGCTACCCGTTCCGCGAAGGACTCGCGACCGGCATCATGAACGTGGAGTTTTCGCTGAAGGGCCAGCTCATCGTGGGCGGCTTCACGACCAATCGCCAATGGCCCGTGCGCGGCACGGAACCCTTCGCCATCCAGCGCATGGATTGGAGCGGCGTGGTGCCTTTTGAAATCAAAGAGATCAACATCCGGAAGGACGGTTTCCTCGTGACGTTGACGAAGCCCGTCGATCCGCAAATCGCCGCGAAGACCGACACGTACAATATCACCACCTACACGCACATTTACCAAGGGGCCTACGGCAGCCCCGAAGTGGATCAGACCACCGCGCGCGTCACCAAAGCCATCCCTTCAGCCGACGGACTCTCCGTCATGGTGCGTCTGGAGAAATTTGAAGTCGGCCACATCCACGACTTCGATCTCGCCGCGATGGCGTCCAAAGACGGCGAACACCTGCTGCACACGAAGGCGTATTACACCGTGAACGAAGTGCCGAAGAACTAGCCCGCTCAAGCAACCATGAAAAAACTTCTGCTCCATCGGTTCACTCCTATTCGCGTTGCGCTCTGCACGGCGTGCCTCGCAATCACTCACAGCGGGCCCCTCCTCGCAGCCGAGCCGCCGAAGACGCCACCGGATCTGACGGTCGATAAATCGGTGGATCGCAAGCTGACTTACAATCTCGGGCCGACGGGGCTGCGCGGGTGGATCTACACGCGGCCGGCAAATTTCCGCGAGAGCCAGCAGGGGCGGACGACGACGGCGAGCCGGCAGATTTTGGTGACGCATGTCGGCAAAGATTCGCCGGCGGATGGCGTGATGAAGGTGGATGATGTGATCCTCGGCGTGGGCGGAAAACTTTTTGCCGATGATGCGCGGCAGACGTTTGGAAGGGCGATCACTGAGGCGGAAAAGACGGAGAACAAGGGTGCGCTGAAGATCACGCGCTGGCGCGAGGGAAAGACGGAGGAGGTGACGCTGAAGTTGCGCGTGCTCGGGAGCTACAGCGCGACGGCGCCGTATGATTGCCCGAAGTCGAAGGTCATCTTTGCCGATGCGTGCAAGGCGCTCGAAAAGGAAACGCTGGAGCCGAGTTGGAACGGCGCGGTGAGCGGGCTCGCGCTGCTGGCGACGGGGAATCCCGAATACCTGCCGCGCGTGAAGGAGCTGGCGATGAAGATTGTGCCGCAGGCGATGAAGATCGAACTGCGCGACGGAATGGTGGTGTGGGACTGGGGCTACAAGAATGTTTTCCTGTGCGAGTATTACCAAGTCACGCGCGACAAGGACGTGCTGCCCGCGATTGCGAAATACACGACGTTTCTCGCGCAGGGGCAGAGCATGTATGGGACGTTTGGCCACGGCATTTCGCACCGCACGACGGATGGGAAATTGCACGGCTCCATCCCGCCATACGGGCCGGTGAATGCGGCGGGGCTCATCGGCAACATGGCGATCGTGCTCGGCAAGCGGTGCGGCATTTCCGATCCGGAAGTGGACGCGGCCATCGAGCGTGCGACGAAATTTTTCGGCTACTTCGTGGACAAGGGCGCGGTGCCCTATGGCGAGCACATGCCGTGGGCGAGCCACGACAACAACGGCAAGAACGCGATGGCGGCGGTGATGTTTGGCGTAACGACGATCAAGCCGCGCGAGACGCAGTATTACGCGAAGATGGTCACGGCGTCGTTTCAGAATCGCGAGTATGGGCACACGGGCCAGGGCTTCAGCTATCTGTGGGGCGCGCTCGGCGCGAATGCGGGCGGGCCAAGTGCGGCGGGCGCGTTTGTGCGCGAGGCGGCGTGGCATCTCGATCTCGTGCGGCGGAGCGATGGGTCGTTCACCTACGATGGTGGCGAACAATACGGGCCGGGGAAAACGGACGACGACACCTACTACGGCAAGAGCGGCTACAACGGGCTGAGCCCGAATGCTTGCTACGTGCTCACGTATTCGCTGCCGCTGAAAAAGCTGTGGATCACCGGCAAGGACGCGAGCGCGAAAAATTTCCTCACCGCGAAGGACGTGAGCGAAGCGGTGGCATCGGGCTATTTTTACGAGCAGCGGGAAAAGAAGACGGTGTCGGAGCTGGTGGCCGCGCTCGGCGACTGGTCGCCCGTCGTGCGGAGCATGGCGGCGGAGCAACTCTCGGATCGGCCCGAGGCGAAGACGATGGTGCCGGAGCTGATCGCGATGGCGGAGGGCAAGGATGCGTGGAAGCGCCAGGGCGCGGCGGAGACGCTCGGCTACATCAAAGATCCCGCGGCGTTGCCGGTGCTCGTGCGCTCGCTCACACACTCGGATCGCTGGCTGCGCGTGAAGGCGGCGGAGGCGCTGAAAAACATGGGCGACAAAGCGAAGCCCGCCATCAGCGACATGCTGCGCGCGGTCGTCACCACCGCGGAGCCTTCGCTGCCCGTGACTTGGGAGGACCCGGTGCAGCTCACGCACGGCCAGCTCGCCGCCGCGCTTTTCGGCGGGCTGCTGCGCGGGAATATCGAGGGCATTGATACGAAGCTGCTGTATCCCGCCATCAAAGCCATCGCGCAAAACGCCGACGGCATGGCGCGCGCGACTTTGAAAGGAACGCTCGCGGACAAACTGAAACTTGAAGACGTGATCGCGCTCGGCCCGGACATCCTCGCCGCGGTGAAAGTGCGCTGCCCGGCGGACACGATGTTCGGCAACGAAATCCGCATGGGCGGACTTCAGGCGCTCACGAAATTCAAATTCGTCGAGGGCATCGAGGCCGGCATCGCGCTCGCGAAAACGCAAGGCGGGCACGGCAGTCAAAAGCGCACGGGCGAGATCATGAAAATGATCGTCGGCTACGGAAAGGCCGCGCAGCCAGCGATCCCGCAGCTCCGCGAGTTGATCGTCGTGTTGAACGAGCAGGTGAAGAACCGCGAGTTCCCCGGCGGCGAACTCAACCAGCAGCGCGTCGGCGATGTGGAGGACGCGATCAAAGCAATCGAAGCGGCGACGACGCAGCCGGAGTTGCGGAGCCTCCTGCCAGCATCCGCAAACATTCCCGGTGCGCGACCAAGGACTACGATTACCAAGTGACGGCACGTGCTCTCATCCAGTCCCAGTGTGCGGATTGGCAACGTGCGCGGTGCGCCCGTTCCACCGCGGCTGGCATGCGCGGTCCAGCTACGCGATGATTTCGCTCACCACTTCGCCGTGGACATCCGTGAGGCGGAAATCGCGGCCGGCGTAGCGATACGTGAACTTTTCGTGGTCGAAGCCCAGCAGTTTCAAAATCGTCGCGTGCAGGTCGTGGACGTGGACGGGTTTTTCCACGGCCTTGAAGCCGAAGTCGTCCGTCGCGCCGTGGACGTGCCCGCCTTTTACGCCGCCGCCAGCCATCCAGAGCGTGAAGCCGTGGTGGTTGTGGTCGCGTCCGTTTTTCACGCCGGCGTTGTTCGAGCCGGGCGTGGAAATTTCCACGGTCGGCGTGCGTCCGAATTCGCCGGAGCAGATGACGAGCGTGTCCTTCAGCATGTCGCGCTGCTTGAGGTCGGTGAGGAGCGCGGCGATGCCCTGATCGCATTCGCCTGCGAGGCGCTTGTGATTTTTTTCGATCTCGTCGTGGCTGTCCCACGGCTGTCCGTCGCCGTGCCAGACTTGTACGAAGCGCACGCCTTTCTCGATGAGGCGGCGAGCGATGAGGAACTGATCGGCCTGCTTGCCGGAGCCGTACATCGTGCGGATTTTTTCCGGCTCGCGCGTGATGTCGAAGGCGTCGCTCGCGTCCATCTGCATGCGGTACGCGAGCTCGAAAGACTGGATGCGCGCCTCGAGCCGCACGTCCTTGGCGCGCTTCGCGAGGTGCTCGGCGTTCAGGCGCTGGAGCACGTCGAGCTGCGTGCGCTGCTCGGTGAGGTTCACGCGCTTGTTGTGAATGTTTTCGATGAGCTCCTCGATGGTCTGCTTGCGCGTGTCCACGTAGGTGCCCTGGAAAATGCCGGGCAGAAATCCGCTCTGCCAGTTCTGCGATTCCTGGATCGGATAGCCGGGGCAGAGCGCGACGAAGCCGGGGAGGTTTTGATTTTCCGTGCCGAGGCCGTACGTGATCCACGAGCCCATGCTCGGGCGCGGCAGGCGCGAGTCGCCGCAGTTCATGAGCAGCAGCGATGGCTCGTGGTTCGGCACGTCGGCGTGCATCGAGCGGATGAAGCACATGTCGTCCACATGCTCCGCGGTTTTTGCAAAAAGTTCGCTGACCTCAATGCCGCTCCTGCCGTATTTTTTGAACGAGAACGGCGAGCGGAATGCGGTCGTCGTCTTGCGTTCAGTCGGCAGCTTGCTCGGGATTTCCTTGCCGTTCCATTTGTCGAGTTCCGGCTTCGGATCAAAGGTGTCCACCTGCGACGCGCCGCCATTCAGGAAAATGTGGATGACGCGCTTTGCCTTCGGCGCAAAGTGCCACGCCTTGCGCGCCGCGAGCGGATTCGTGCTGGAGATTTGCTCCGCAGCGGTTGCGCCTGCGGGGCCAAAGATGCCGGTTTCGCCGAACATCCCGCCGAGCGCGAGCATGCCCATGCCCATGCCAGTGCGGCGCACGAAGTCGCGGCGGGTGAGAAAAAGGTGTTCGGCGGGCGTGGTGTGGTGATTCATCGGCAGGCACGGAAGATATCCGAAAAGTGGCGGCGAGCTTATGCGCTTTCGCGTTTTTTTCCAACGTGCGGCGGAGGAAAATCGGAATCGAAAAAACGCAAAGACGACGGGCAGTCGCATGGCGTGCTGCCCGTCGTCCGTCGAGTTTTCAGGGTGCAAAAACCCTGCGCAGGAAAACGCGATCCTGCGAAAAGGAGAACTTCAGTGCGGCGCGGATCGCCGCAGTTTCAGCGAATGCGCTGGCCGGGTTAGTAACGGTCGCGGCCACCGCCACCGCCACCGCCACCGCCGCCGCCGCCGTAGCCACCGCCACCGCCTCCAGCACCGCCGCCACCGCCGCCGCCACGGTAGGGACGGCGTGCGCCGCCGCCACCGCCGCCGCCGGCCGGACGATCGCCGTAGCCGCCGCGGTCACCGCGCGGGGGTCCGTCGAAAGAACGCGGGGGACGATCTTCCTTCGGCCGCGCGATGTTGACCTGCCACTTGCGGCCGTCCACTTCCTTGCCGTTGAGGGCTTCGATGACTTTGTTGGCCTCTTCCTCCGAGGACATCGTGACGAATGCGAAGCCGCGCGAACGACCGGATTCACGGTCGAGCATCAGGCTGCATTCGCTCACAGTGCCGCATGCGGCACAGGCTTCTTCAATGGCTCCCGCGGTGGTGGCCCAGGCGAGGTTGCCGACAAACAATTTGTTGTTCATGGATACTGGTTACTTTGTTTTTGCCGCAGACCGACATGGCGACTCCGGAGAGGCGCTGAACTGACACTTGGCAAAAACGCCGGACCCGCACACTTGTGCTGTTCTGGCGACTGGCAAGGACTGCCCGGCTGTCTTACGACGGCGCGGAAATTGTGCAGAAGTGCGGCGGCTGGCAAGCAAGATTCCACGGCACCGCGCGGGCACCCGGGGCGAGGAAAATGATCGCTGCTCGGGAGACCGGAGGGCTTCGCGGAGGGGCGGCTTCCTGCTTCGCGCCTTTGTGATCCGAGGAACGGCGACGACTCGCCGGCTGCCGCGCGGAGGGATTTTCTCGCCTCATCCGCACTGCCCGGCAGAGTGCGCGCATGGCGGATTTTTTCCAGACCGGCGCGATCGCCACGCTGCATCGTCTCGGGCCGTCGAATGTCGCGCGGCTGGAGGAGAAATTATGCGCCCTTTCCGCGGCCGCGCCGATCGCGCTCGTGCTGCCGTGCCACGTCCGCGAACTCGGTTCGCCCGCGCTGGATCGCATCGTCGGCGAACTGAAGAGTGTCCGCTTCATCCGGCAGATCGTCGTCGGGATCGACGGTGCGGACAGTCCGGCGAAATGGAAGCGTGCGCGGAAAATTTTCGGCGCACTGCCGCAGGAGACGCTGCTGCTGTGGAATGACGGCCCGCGCATTTCGCGTCTGCTGCGTCGTCTCGCGAAGAGGAGTCTCGGCGACGGTCTGGCAGCTTCGGCGGACTCGCGGGGCAAGGGGCGCAATGTCTGGCTGTGCCTGGGCGCGGTTTTCGCCGCGGGAGTTGCCCGCGTGGTCGCGATGCACGACTGCGACATCGCAAACTACTCGCGCGAATTGCTCGCCCGCCTGTGCTACCCGGTGGCGAATCCCGCGCTCGGGTTCCATTTTTGCAAAGGGTATTACGCGCGCGTGTCGGACCGGCTGCACGGGCGCGTCACGCGGCTGCTCGTCGCCCCGCTGCTCCGTGCGTTGCGCAGCGTCATCGGAGACCATCCGTTGCTGAATTACCTTGAGGCATTCCGTTATCCGCTCGCGGGTGAAGTGGCCATGCACACGGCCGATGCGCGCCGCCTCCGCGTGCCGCGCGATTGGGCGCTGGAACTCGGCATCCTCGCCGAGACCCACCGCCACTGCGCGCCACGCGAAGTCTGCCAGGCGGAACTGTGCGACAACTACGATCACAAGCACCAGAGCCTCTCGCCGCGCGATCCTTCCCGCGGACTGCACAAAGTGGCGCGCGAAGTGACGCGCGCATTTTTGCGGAGCATGATCGGCGAAGGGGTGAAAGTGGACGCCGGCGTGCTCGCCTCGCTGCTCGCCGCGTACCCGCGCCACGCCGCCGAAGCTCTGCGCCTCTACTCGGCGGATGCACTCATCAACAGCCTCGAATATCCGCGCCGCGATGAGGAACTCGCCGTGGCGACTTTCATCCGTGCGACCCAGGAGGCCGCGCGCGCCTTTCTCGCCGCGCCGCTCGAAGCCGCATCCGCACCGGGGTGGGATCGCGTGGAAGAGGAATTGCCCGATTTTCTGCCCGCACTCCGCGAAGCCGCCGCCGCCGACAACCGCGCACCGCTGCCGCGCTGAATCGCGACGGCAAGATTACCCTTGACCATGCCGGGCCTGACCGCGATGTTCCGCGCCCTTTTCACCCGTAAACCTTGCCAAAATTATGAGCCGCGTCTGTGACATCAATGGAACCAAAGCCCTCAAGGGCCGCAAAATTCACCGTCGCGGTCTCGCGAAGAAAAAAGGCGGCATCGGCCAGCACGTCACCGCGACGACCCGCCGCTACTTCCTGCCGAACCTCAAGCAAAAGCGCATCTGGGTGCCGGAGCTGAAGAAATTCATCGCGGTGAAATTGACCGCGCGCGCGCTGAAGACGGTCGCGAAGAACGGTGCCTACGCCACTTTGAAAAAGGCTGGCCTCGTCGCTTAGTCGCCCGCTAGCTTCTTCGCAAACCCAACCTACCCAACATGGCATTCACCACCGTCAGCAAAAAATCCGGCAAGACCTACCACCTCCACGCCCGCAAGCAGAAGCTCAAGGGCGGCCAGGAAGTCACCCTCTACTACTTCGGCGGCGAGGCCAAGGAGGGCGCGATTGATGCCATCCCCGCCGGCATGGAAATCATGGAGAACGAGCGCACCGGCCTGCCGATGCTCCGCAAGATCAAGTAACCCGCGCGGACATTCCCTTTGAAAACTGGCGGCTGGGAGCTTGTCTCCGAGCCGCCAGTTTTATTTTCACACCACACACGTCATGAGCCAGAAACGCATCCCCGTCACCATCCTCACCGGCTTCCTCGGCGCGGGGAAGACGACGCTCCTCAACTACATCCTCAAGGAAAATCACGGCTACAAGTTTGCCGTCATCATCAATGAGATGGGCAAGATCGGCGTGGACGGCGCGCTCGTGGAAAAGACGGACGACGACATCCTCGAACTCAACAACGGCTGCGTGTGCTGCTCTGTGCGCAAGGACCTCGTCGCCGGCGTGCAAAAGCTGATCAAGCGCGGCGGCTTCGACTACATCCTCGTCGAGACCACCGGTGCCGCCGACCCGCAGCCGGTCGCGCAGACTTTCCTGAACATCCCACAGCTCCAGCAGGTCGTGATGCTCGATTCGATCATCACCGTCGTGGACGCCGAGCAGATCGAGAAGCAGATGAAGGCGCAGGAGACCGCGCGCGAGCAGATCGCGATGGCGGATTTCATTTTGCTGAACAAAACCGACCTCGTGGACGAGGCACAGCTCGTGAAGGTCGAGGGCATCATCCGCGAACTGAATCCGCACTGCCGCACCATCCGCACGAATCAGTCGCAGGCGAATCTCCAGGAGCTGCTCGACATGAACGCATTCGACCTCGACAAAAAACTCGAGCTCGACCCCGCCTTCCTCGACGAGATGCGCAACCGGCATCACCACGACATCAACAGTTGCTCGTTCACTTTTGAAAAGCCGATGGTCATCGAGAAGCTCGAGTTCTTCATCCAGGAGATGTCCGAGAAGGAGCAAATCTACCGCAGCAAGGGCTTCCTCAGCATCGCCGGAAATCCGCGCCGCGCGATTTTCCACGGCGTGAACAACCGCTTCACG
>JBBSEI010000057.1:0-26722 GCA_038239865.1 Chthoniobacterales bacterium | reverse complement strand
CCTCATCGGCCGGGCAAAACCGACCTCCGCAGCCGGTCGGGGAGCGAGGACATCCGCGCCAGACTCCCGCTCGGATCCAGCTTTTTTCACCCGCCGCACGACACACGACTTGTCGGTCATCAAGTCCGACAGGCTGCTAGATGTGCCCCAATCGCATCGCGGGACTCGCGTTTTTCCCCGCAACTCGCAACATGCGGCGATGAAACGCAGTGCTCTGAAACCATGCCGCATCGTGGCATCGCACGTCCGCACGGGCGCGACATTCGAGTTCGCGCTGAGCGGCGGGCGGGTGCTGGATCGCCGCCGCGTGCGCGCGGCGACGGACATCGTGTTTGGCCCCGGCTTTCTCGACCTGCAGTGCAATGGCTACGCGGGAATTGATTTCAATCACCCCGACACCTCGTCGGAAAAGATGGCGGCAGCGATCCGCGCGATGTGGCGCGACGGTTGCGCGCATGTCCTGCCGACGCTCATCACGGCGTCGCCGGAGCGGCTGGCGATGTTGTTTCGCAAACTCGTCACGGCGACCGAAAGCGACACGGAGATCGCTGCCAGCGTGCCGGGCTTTCACCTGGAAGGTCCGTTCATCAGTGCGCAGGAGGGGGCGCGAGGCGCGCATCCGCTCGCGCACGTGCGGGACGTGAGTCGGAAACTGTGGCGAGAATGGCAGCGTGCAGCCGCGGGCAAGATTGTGCTCACGACCGTCGCACCGGAATCCGAGAGAGCGTTCGCTTTCATCCGGAATCTGCGGCGCGAGCACGTGCTGCCGGCGATCGGACACACGATGGCGGATGCCGCGACGATTTCCCACGCGTGCGATGCGGGCGCGCTGATGTCCACGCACCTCGGCAATGGCTGCCCGCAGCTCATGCACCGCCACAAAAATCCCGTGCTCGCACAACTCGCGGAAGATCGGCTCGCGGGGAGCATCATTCCGGATGGTGCGCATCTGCCTCCGGAGATCGTGCGACTCTACCGCCGCGTGAAAGGCGCGGAGCGCATCGTGCTGGTGACGGATGCGATGGCTGCTGCTGGCGCGCCGAGCGGGCGCTACACGATCGGCGATCTGGAAATCGAAATCGGCCGCGATCGGATAGCGCGACAGCCCGGCTGCCCGAATCTCGCGGGCGCAGCGATCACCATGCGCGAAGCGCTGGAGCGCTACGTCGCGATGACCGGCGTCACGCTCGCCGAAGCTTGGGCGGCAGCGTCGTCCCGCGCGTGGCGGCTTCTGCGTCTCGCGGGTGCGGTGGAACGCGTGCCGCCGTCCTCCGTCTTCGCGCGATGGGCTGGCGGAAAACTCGACGTGCTCGCGACGCTGCACGGCAGGCGAGTGCTGTGGATGAAATGAATTCCACTCTCCGCTGCCCGCTGCACGCGCTCGGAAATTTGAGCGCCGACGCCGACTCGCCGCTGTGGCGCGATGTGAAAGGCGTGCGCTTGGCCGATGCGATCACCGGTGCCGCGCCGAAACAGGCCACCGAGGTGCGCGCCGCGTGGAATCCCGACGAGTGGCGGCTGCTTTTTATCGCGGACGATCTCGACCCGTGGGCGACGATGACGGTGCGCGATGCGTCGCTTTACGAGGAAGAGACTGTGGAGGTCTTCTTCGATCCGGCGGGAGATTTGGAGAGCTACTTTGAGATCGAAGTGAACCCGCTCGGCACCGTTCTGGATCTCGTCTTTCGGAAAAGTCGCAGCGGCTACAAGGGTGACCGCACCTGGGACTGCGAGGGCTTGCGCACATTCGTGCGGACGCACGCGGGGGGCTGGAGCGCGGAGTTGGCGATTCCGTTTGCGAGCGTGACGAATTCGCCGCCGCGCGCCGGGTCGCGGTGGCGCGCGAATTTCTGCCGCATCGATCGTCCTTCGCGCGAGGGCAGCCTGCCGCGCGAACTGACGGCGTGGTCGCCGCCGCTGCGCGCGAATTTCCACACGCCGGAGCGATTCGGCGTGATCGAATTCGCAACTTAGACAGCGGCCGAGCGCGTCATCGAATTTCGAAATACGCCGGCGTGAGCGGCGGTAATTCCGGGATGAGAAAGCCGTTTGCGCGCACTGTATCGCCGTCGGTGGTGAGCGGCGCGATGCCGCTCACACGGTCTTCGAGAGTCAGCGTGCCGTTCAGCATCGCGAGGGCGTCGCGCGCCGCTTCGCTGAGCAGCACGCGCACATTTTGAAAGCTCGCACTGCGATGCAGATTCACGACGACGAGGAAGGGTGCGTCGTTTGACTTCGGAATCCGGAGATACGCGCAGAGCCAGTGGCCGCTCGCGGGTTCACCGGGGATGCGAGCGAAATCCGGATTCGAGACGTTCGCGCCATTCAGCGGAAAAAATTCGCCGTCCCGAAATGCGGGCGCGCCGCACGCGGCGAGCAGACGGCCGTAAAAATCGCGGAGGCTGCGCTGCCCGGCGGAGAGTCGCGCGCCGTCATAGCGGTGGCCGTTCACCCACTTCGCAAACTCGGGCATGGACCAGTAATCGAAGATCGTCGTGCGCGCATTTCCTCCGCCAAAACCCGCGATGCCATCCGCGGGTTCGCCGACTTCCTGCCCGCTGTAAAGCAGCACGGGGCCGCGCGAGATTCCGAAAAGCACGCCACTCACCGCGCGGCCGACATCCATGCCGATCCCGCCCCACTCGGCACCGGCGGCGAGGCGCACTTCATCGTGAGTTTCCGCGTAGCGCAGAGCGCCGGCAAACATGCCCGCCTCCTGCGCGGCGAGCGTGCCGTCGAGATCGTTTGCCCATGCGGGGCCGTCGTAGATGCGCTTGAGCGTCTTGTATGACGGATCGTCGTACCCGGAATCGAACCCGGCGCGGAGGAGGGCGGCGAGCACGTTGCCGCGCTCCACTTTCATTGGATCATTGTCGTACGCTTCGGCGATGAAATACGCGGCGGCGTCGCGGGTGCGGGCGCGTGCGAGGACCCATGACCAGAATTCCACCGGCACCATGTGCGCCATGTCGCAGCGGAATCCATCCACGCCGAGCGCCTGCCAGTGTGCGAGCACGGCATCCATTTTCAGCCAGGTATCGGGCAGCGGCGCGGCGGGAATTTCCGCGTGCGGAAATGCGCGCGCGCCGGTCGTGAAGTCGTAGCCGTAGTTGAGCTTCACCGTCTCGTACCAGTCGGAAAGCGAGGGCGACCACGTCGCGGCATTGTTGCCGGTCACGCGTCCCGCGTTCATTTCTCCGGAGAAAAGTCCGTCGCCCGCGCCGAGGATGCGGCACGTGGGGCTCACGCGTTCGCCGTTCACGACAGTCGGCAGACGAAGCGGCGGACCGCCGCCGGGCGAGTCTGGCTGGAGCCAGAAAAAATTGTTTTGCGGAGAGAAAAACTGCGAGCGGTCGTCGTTTGCGCCGAAATCAACGAGCGCGGAGCGATGGCTGCGGGCGACGTGGTTTGCGACGAAATCAATAATCACGCGGAGACCGAGCGCGTGCGCGCGATCGAGGAGCGACTTGAATTCCTCCATCCGCCGTGCGGGATCGATGGCGTAATCAGGACACACATCGCCGCAATCCTTGATCGCGTACGGCGAGCCCGCGATGCCCTTGAGCAGATCCGGATCGTCGGCTGGTTTGCCGATGGCTGTGTAGTCGGTCGCGGTCGCCTGCGCGAAAATGCCGGTGAGCCAGAGGTCCGTGATGTGCAGTTCATCCCGCAGCGAGCGCAGGGCGAGGTCGGTGAGGCCGGCGAATTTACCGACCCCATTCTCCGCCAGCGTGCCGTTCGGTTTGCGCGTTTCGTTCGTGTTTCCGAAAAGGCGCGGGAGGAGTTGGTAGATGCGCGGGCGCTCCATGGGCGCGCATCGTGCGACTATTCCCAGAGGCGGTCGAGCGCGCGGCTGACTGCGGCGAAAATGAGATCGATCTCCTCGCGGGTGATGGTGAGCGGCGGCGCGATGGCGATGAGGTCGCGGATGCCGCGGACGATCACGCCGCCCTCGCGTGTGAGCTTCGCTGCCTTGATGCCGAGGGCCGAGGTGGGTGTGAGTGCGGCCTTGCCGCCGCGGGGCACGAGTTCCAGCGCGCCGATGAGCTGGCATCCGCGAATCTCGGAAACGGCGGGATGCTTTGCGAAAGCCTGGAGCTTTTGCTGAAAGTACGGGCCGACATCGTCGCGGACGCGTTCGACGAGCTGGTCCTTTTCGATGAGCGCGATGTTCGCGAGCGCGACGGCGCACGACGTGGGATGGCCGCTGTAGGTGAAGCCATGCGCGAGGTAGCCGCCGTGGATCAGCGCGTCCGCGATCTCATCGGCGACCATCGTCGCTCCGAGCGGGAGGTAGCCGCTGGTCAGACCTTTCGCGAGGCACATGAGATCGGGATCGAGGCTCCACAGCTCGCTGGCGAACCACGCGCCGAGCCGGCCGAAGGCGGTGATCACTTCGTCGGCGACGAAGAGGATGCCGTGGGTGCGGGCGAGCGCGCGCAGCTTCGCGAGATGACCGGGCGGTGGGATGATCACGCCGCCCGCGCCCTGCACCGGCTCGGCGAAAATCGCGCCGATCGTGTCCGGGCCTTCGCGCTCGATGAGGCGCGCAGTTTCCTCGATGCACCAGTCGGCGTAGGCATCAGGATCCGCCTCGCGATTCGCCGCGTAGGCGTGCGGCGCGGGCGCATGCAGGAAGCCGGGGAGGGGAAGATCGAACGGCGTCTGACAGCTCGGCAGTCCGGTCATGCTCGTGGTCGCGAGCGTCACGCCGTGATACGCAAACTCACGCGTGATGATTTTCGTGCGCCGCGGCTGATCCTTCAGCTTCCAGTACGCGCGAATGAGTTTCAGCGCCGTCTCATTCGCCTCGCTGCCGCTGTTGCTGAACATCGCATGGCGCAGCCGCCCCGGAGCGAGCGCGGAAAGTTTGGCCGCGAGTTCGATCGCGGGTGCGGTGGTCGTGTTGAAAAATGAAGGGTAGTAGCTGAGCTGCCGCATCTGCTGTGTCGCGGCGTCGATGAGTTCGCGGCGACCGTAGCCGACATTCACGCACCACAGGCCGGCGAGGCCATCGAGCAGACGGCGATCATTTTGATCGGTGAGCCACACGCCGCTGCCCTCCTTGATGATGTGCGTGCCGGCGGCGTGCAGTTCCTCGTGGTTCGTGAAGGGATGGAGCTGGTGCGCCGCGTCGAGCTTCTGGAGAAAATTCAGCGTGCTCATGGCACAAGCATACACCCAGCCCGCGCTGCGTCCAACGATGGCAGGACCGTGGGCGTCTTGACGGAAGCGGCGCGCCTCCTACGCTCGCGCGGCATGAGACTCCTCCTGCCCGTTCTTTTTCTCGGCGTCGCGATCTCGTCCGCGGATGACGCGGAATCTCGGACGCGCGGCGAACACATTTTTTTGCAGACGTGCATCGTGTGCCATCAGACGACGGGGCAGGGGGCGCCGCCGGTGTTTCCGCCGCTGGCGGGATCGGATTGGATCAAAGCGAATCGTGAGCGCGCCATCCGCGCGCTATGCGAGGGGCTGGCCGGGCCGATCCGCGTGAACGGCGCGGAGTACAACAATCTGATGCCGGTGCAGCCGCTCGATGATCCGAGTGTCGCGGATGTGCTCACGTTCGTTTTTTCGTCGTGGGGAAATAAGGAGAAGGCGGTGGCGACGGAGGAAGTGGCGAAGGTGCGGCGCACGTCGAAATTCCCGACGTACGCTGCGCTCGTGCGCGCGCACGCATTTGCGCCGGTGCCCGTGCCGCCGAAGGGAATGAAGATTCGCGAACTCGTGCAGCTTCCGGATTTTTGCACGCGGCTCGCAGGGCCGGATCGCGACGGCGCAGTGTATGTGCTGGGGCAGAAGGGAACGGTCTTCCGGCTCGACGTGGCGAACACTTTGATCGCGCCGCTGCTTCAGCCCGCGGAGTACGTGCAGCCGGCGAATGCAGACATCACCACGCTTGGGATCATGCTCGCGCCGGATGGGCGGCTGTGGCTCACGTCGAATCGCGGTTTCAACGACGGCGGGCCGCACAAGCTGAACGAAGTCACGATCTGGCGCAGCGCGGGCGACGTGAAATCCGGTGCGGTGAAAATGGAGCCGTGGCTCACGCATCGCTATCCGTACGGCGTCGGGCCGTTCAATCACGGCGTGTCGCACCTCGCGCTCGGGCCGGACGGGATGCTCTACGTGAGCAGCGGCTCGCGCACGGATGGCGGCGAGGCGGGCACGTCGCCCGGGATTTTCACCGGAGGTGAAGTGGCGACGACCGCGTGCATCTGGCGGATCGATCCGAAGAGCGCGCAGCCGGAGATCGAAGTCCACGCGCGCGGGCTGCGGAATGTGTACGGCTTCGCATGGAATCCGGCTGGCGAACTTTTCTCCGTGACGAACGGACCCGACGTGAATGCGCCGGAGGAGATGGATTTCATCGAGCGCGGGAAGCACTACGGGTTTCCGTTTCAGTTCAGCAATTGGCCGCTGGAGCCGCGCCCGTATCCGCACACGCCGGCGCCGCCGGCGGATTTGAAATTCACGATGCCCGTGAAGAATCTCGGGCCGGCGGGCGGCGGAAAAGCAGACGGTCTGTGGACGTTCGATCCGCACAGTTCGCCGGCGGGCATGACGTGGTGCGGTGACGATTTTCCCGAGCCGCTGCGCAATGGATTCCTCGTCACGCGATTCGGAAATCTGCTCGGCGAAAGTCGCACGGGCATCGCGGAGGACATCGGCTTCGATGTGCTCTCCGTGCATCCCGTGCGCGGGAGCGACGGCACTTGGAGTGCGCGGACGGATCTGATTTTTTCCAAACTCGGAAGGCCGATCGACGTCCTGCGCATCGGCCCGGGCCGCGTGCTGATCCTCGAATACACGCGGGCGAGCAGCTTCAAAGACGGACTCGGCTGGCTGCCGGGGCGCATCATCGAGCTGAGCGCAGAGCGGTGAGCGGTGCGGTTTGACTCCGGCACGCAGCCGCGGCTAACATGGCGGCACATGGATTCCGGCCTCCGCCAGCGCATTTACGAATTTCTCGAATCGAAGGGGCTGCGGCGGACTTCGCAGCGCGATGCGATCATCGAGGCGGCATTCAGCACGAAGGAGCACTACACGGCGGATGATCTGCTGGTGATGGCCAAAAAAGTGGACGCGTCGGTCTCGCGCGCGACGGTCTATCGCACGCTGCCGCTGCTCGTGGAGAGTGGGATGCTGCGCGAGATGGATTTTGGCCGGGACCACAAGTTCTACGATCCGAACTACGTCGATCACCCGAATCACAATCACCTCATCTGCCTGGACTGCGCGAAGATCATCGAGTTTGAGGATGTCCACATCGACACGCTGGAAATCTGCATCAGCAAGCGGATGGGCTTCACGCCGATGGGGAAGACCGTGCGCATCGAGGCGCACTGCGATGAACTGCGCACGGCCGGCGTGTGCAAGCGGCGCACGGCGGTGGCGGCCGCGTAGGCCTTCCGCAGAATGCGGCGCGGCGTGCTCTGCCGCGCGTGGCGCTAAACTTTCGCGATCTCGATGGCGAGGATCTCCACTTCGTGCTCGCCGGTTTCCTTCGGCACGACCACGCGATCTCCGACGACGTGGCCGATGAGGGCCTGCGCCATTTGCGAAAGATAGCTGATGATGTGCTTCGCCGGATCCGTGTCCCACGCGCCGAGGACCGTGTAGGACTCCTCGCCGCCGCCGTTGACGATTCGCAGCTTCACGCTGGTGCCGATGGCGACCTTGTCGTTCGTCACGTCGGCGAAATCGGTGCCGCGTGCGCGGGCGAGGTCGCGTTCAAGTTCGCTCTTGCGGCGGGTGAGCACGCGCTGCTGCTCCTTCGCGCTCTTGTATTCGAAATTCTCGCGGAGGTCGCCGTAGTCGCGGGCGATTTGGATGTCCTGCCGGTTTTGCGGGATCTTCTTCGTCACGACGTCGTCGTATTCCTCCTTGCGCGTCTCCATGCTCTTCCACGAGACGATGAGTTCGTTTTTCTTGTCGTCGTCGGGCCGCCCGGTGATGAGCGATTCGAGTTCGGGATAAGTGCGGACGATCCGGCCGAGGAGCGAGCGCTTGTTCAGCTCGTCGAAGGTGGGGCAAAGGACAAGCTTGCGCATGACTTCGCGGAGTTCCTCATCCGTCGCGATCGAGACGAGATCGAGGATGAGTTCCTGATCGTTCACGAGCATGTCCTGCAATTTGCGGTCGCGCTTCTCGCGGAACTGGTCGCGATCCATCGCGCCGAGGATGGCGCTGAGGACACGCGGGTGCTGCGCGATTTCGGAAAATGGGCCGTTGCGCTCCTCGCAGAGCCACTGCAGGCCCTCGGCCTCGATGGACTGCTCGCGGATCGACTTGTCGAGCGCCGCGCCGAATTCATCCATGCGTCCTTTTTCGATGAGCAGACGCGCGGCCTCGGGCACGACCTTCGAGTTGCCGCGCATGAAAAGGAGGATGGCCTTCGTGCTCCAGAGATCGCTGAAGGCATCGGGCAGCGCGGGGATGACCTTCTTGAGTTTTGAGACGGGGAGTTCGCCGAGGAGGGCGATGAGGTTGCGATCGTTTTCGCGGAGAATGGCGGCGATGCTCGGCGTGTCGGACGCGGATGCGAGGGTGGGGACTCTCGCGATGATTTCATCGCGGACCGCGAGGAGCTGGAGCGTCTCCGCGGTGTGCAGTTTCAGGTTTTTTTTCGCCGCACTTTCGATGGAGGCGACGATCGGCTGGAGCACCGAGGGATCGGTGAATTGCGCGAGCGCCTTCGTGAGATTGTCGAGGGAGTTGATCTGCTCCTTCAGCGTGCGCGCAGCCTTGAACCCGCTGAGCATTTCATCCGTCTGCGAGAGCGCCTGCTCGCGGAGCAAAAACGGATCCGTCTTTTTCTGCGGGACGCCCACGAGCGGGTCGGACTTCAGCGCGCGCTTGGCGGATTCCCACCACTTCTTGAAGCTCGCGTCGGTGAAGACATCCGGCACGAGCTGCGTCGAAATCTGATCCGCCGTCGCACGCCCGCCGAGACTCTGCAGCACGAGCCGCACGAGCGCCGCGGGATCGGACTGGCCGAGCTTTTTCACCGCGTCGAGATTTTGAAATTTCTTCGCCGCGATGTGCTCCGCGGGCAGCGCGGTGAGCGACTCGCCAGCGTATTCGAGCTGCATGGAGTGACCCTTCCGCCCGCGGAAATCGATGGTCGTCTGGCTGAGCAGAAAATCGTGCGCGACAATGACTCCGTAGCCCCAGCTCTTGTGCTGGACGAAAGTGCCGGGTTCGAGCCTCGCGAGGGCAGCCCCGGCCTTGGAACTGAGTTTGCCGGATTCGACTGCCTTCTTGATGTCTTCTGTCATAGGGCCGGGGAAACTAGGGGGCATTGCCGCGGGGCAAAAGGTATTTCTTCGCCCGGTTTCGCGGATCACTCGCCGCCACTGCGGGGGCAGCGCACGGGATTTTCCATTTGCCTCCCGATGGATCGGCGGGGAGACTGTTCCTCCCTTCGGGGAATCCATGCCCGGTTTTTTTGAACGCCAACGCCTTGCCAAAAAAGGCATCACCCCGCAGAAAAAGCGCCGTCGGCTGACGGAGAGCGAAGTAGTCGAAACGCTCGAACACGGCGTCATTACCCGCACCGCCCTCGTCCTCGCCGCCTCCTCCGGCCTCGCGTGGCTGGTCACCCTCGGAACGGAACGCACGCCGGTCGGACAAATCCTCGTCGCGCTGCTCATCTTCGCGACCGCGATTGGCCACCTGTGCCTGAACCGCCGCGAGATATGGACGTCCAATTCGCGCCTGCTTCTCGTCTTCCTCATCGTCCTCGGCCATCTCGGGCTCGCGAAGTTTTGCGTGGTCCAGGCCGATGCCACGCTGCACGCGACGGGCGACATTTTGCCGGGGCAATTCAGCGCGCTGCAGCGGCACGACATGTGGCTGCTCGCGATCCCGTTCGGCCTCGGGCCGGTGCTCGCGAGCGTGCTGCTCGGGCGCACGATGGCCGTGTTTGTCTCGGTCTTCGGCACGCTCCTCACGCTGCCAGTCTTCACGAGTGTGAGCGGCGATCTCGATTTCATCGTGCGCAATGTCACGACGAGCCTCGTGTGCGGCTTCGTCGCGATTTTCCTCACGGCGGAAGTTCGCAAGCGCGGCGACCTTCCGCGCGCGGGATTTTTCGTCGGCCTCGCCACGTGGCTGCTCGCCGTGGCTTTCCGCGAGATCAATCTGCTCCACATGTGGACCGCGGGCGCGGCGCTGAATTACCAAAGCCTCGCCTTCCAATCCGCCGTCGCCGTCGGTGCTCCGATCGTGATGACGCTGATCATCGTCGGCGCGCTGCCGTGGATGGAGAGCCTGTTCCGCATCACCACGCGCGTGCGCTGGCTCGAACTCGCGGACCTGAATCACCCGCTGCTCCGCCGCATGACCATCGAGGCGCCCGGCACTTTCCAGCACAGCCTCGGCGTGGCGAATCTCGCGGAAGGCGCGTGCGAGGCCATCGGCGCAAACCCGACGATGGCCCGCGTGTGCAGCTATTTTCACGACATCGGCAAGCTCGTGAAGCCCGAGTATTTCACCGAAAACATGCGGCACGATCGCAACCCGCACGACGACCTCGCGCCGACGATGAGCGCGCTCATCATCATCGCGCATGTGAAGGAGGGCATCTCGCTCGCGCTGGAATACAAGCTCAACCAGGAGATCATCGACATCATCCAGCAGCACCACGGCACCTCGCTCGTGTACTACTTTTACAAAAAGGCGATCGATCAGCAGCAGGCGGCGCAAAGCGACGGCAAGATCGCCTCGATGCACGACGAGGATTTGCCGGAGGTGAGCGAGAGCAGCTTCCGCTACGGCGGGCCGAAACCGCAGACGCGCGAAGCCGCGATCGTGAGCCTCGCCGACACGATCGAAAGCGCCGCCCGCAGCCTCGAACGCGTGACGCCGCAGAAGATCGAGCAACTGATCACTGACACCATCCGCAAGCGCGTCGCCGACGGACAACTCGACGACTGCGACCTGCGCTTCAAGGATCTGGAGGCCATCGCCGAAGCCTTCCGTCACACACTCAGCAGCATGATGCACTCGCGCGTTGCTTACCCGGACGACAAGGAGACAAAATCCCGCCGGGGATCGAGCGTCACCAGCGCCATCCGCTCCCGGCGTGACGCCTCGGCGGCGTGACCCTCAGGCTGCCGTCATCGCGCCGATCCGCTCGATCCGCTGCGACCACTCGCGGAACGGCAAGGCGGTTATCGGCTAAGTCGCCGCCTTGGGCGCGCTGAGACTTTTGCTGAAAAATCCCGACCGATCGAAGCAGCAAACGCGGCGCTTCCCGGCGGCGAGCATCGAGCAGACATTCGCGACCCGGCGCGTGCGAGTCTCCGCCTGCTTCGCGGAAGTGATCCAGTGAATCCAATCCCGGCGCGCGATGGGCGTGATGTCCGACCACAGCGCCCGCGCCTTCGAGTCGGCCGAGAGCGCCTTCCGCAAATCAGCAGGCACCGTGGGTTCCGGTTCCTCCGCCACCGGCGCGATCTCGAGTGTCACGACATCGCCCGCCGCTGCGCCCGCGCCCTTGCTCATCTTCCGATCGACTTTGAGCCAGTGTCCTTTTTCGCCGTCAGGCTCGAGCGTCGCTTGAAAAGGGAAGCCATTGATCGTCCCCGCGACCGTCGTCCTGCTTCGCGACGGGAGCTTCGCGGTGGCCTCCTTGGGCAGAAGCAGAAAATTCCACGAGACGGTCTTCCCGTCTGCGGCGGGACGGAGGAGCTTCGCGGTGAAATGGATCTTGGAAGCGGTTGCGGCCATTCTTTTGGGCATTACAGAAAGTCGCTCTTGGATTGAATGGACCCTGCTTATCCGGTTGCGTGACAAAGGCATCTCAGGAAGGCAGGAAAGCAGGGAAAGTGAGCGGCCAACCCGGTGAATTCCTGCCTTCCTGCCTTCCTCAGAGCCTCCTTCCGCTGTTGTGTCATGCAAGCGGATAAGCAGGGAATGGACAAGGTCGCCATTTTCGCGATGCCTGATCGAAGTGTGGTTTGGCTGCGTCGATTCAAAGCGCCCATACCGTCTCTCCGCCGACGATCGTGCGGACGGCGCGGCCCTTGAGTTCGCGGCCGTGGAAAGGATGGTTGCGGCTGCGCGAGAAGGTTTGCTCTTTGTCCACGGTCCATTCGAGATCGGCGTTGATCAGCGTGATGTCCGCAGCGGAACCGGGCGTGAGGGTTCCGCATTTGAGGCCGAGCAGCTTCGCCGGGTTTGCCGTATAAAGTCCGACAAGTCGCATCAGCGGAATCGCTTTTCGCTGATGCACAAGAATGTCGAGGAAGAGTCCAAGTTCCGTTTCCAAGCCCAAGATGCCGAACGGCGCGAGGTCGAACTCGACTTCCTTTTCAAAGCCGCAGTGCGGCGCGTGGTCGCTGCCCAGGATGGTGATCGTGCCGTCGGCGATGCCCTCGATCAGCGCCTCGACGTGCTCCTGTGATCGAAGCGGCGGGTTCATTTTGAAATCCGTGCTGAAACCGCGCACGGACTCGTCCGTCAGTGCGATGTGGTGCGGGCAGACTTCGCCGGTCAGCGGGATGCCGCGCGCGCGCGAACGGCGGAGGATGCCCACGCTGCCGGCGGCGCTGAGGTGCTGGCAGTGGATGGGCGTGCCGGTGAGTTCAGCGAGCAGGGCGTTGCGCGCGACAATGATTTCCTCGCCGATCGCGGGCCAGCCCGGCAGCCCGAGTTCGGCGCTCACGCGGCCTTCGTGCATCACGCCTTTGCCGACGAGATTTGCGTCCTGGCAATGGTCCATGATCACGAGGCCAAACATGCGCGCGTATTCGCATGCACGGCGCATGAGTTCGTGGCTCTGCACACAATGCCCGTCATCCGTGAGCGCGACGACGCCCGCCTTGAAGAGCGATCCGATCGGCGCGAGTTCTTCGCCAGCGAGGCCCTTCGTGATCGCGCCGGTCGGCAGCACGTTCACGCACGCCTCGGCGCGCGCCTTTTCCAAAATCCACGCGACCACGCTCGGACTGTCCACCGGCGGCGACGTGTTCGGCATGCACACGACCGTCGTGAAGCCGCCGGCCGCCGCGCATTTTGCGCCGGTCGCGATCGTCTCCTTCGCCGACTGGCCGGGCTCGCGGAAGTGGACGTGGATGTCGATGAGGCCGGGGCAGACGACTAGGCCGGTAGCGTCGATCACTTCGAGGTCGTGCGGATGTTTCCGGAGCGTGGCGTCGAGGTCGATCTTCGCGATTTTCCCGTCGGTGAGGTACACGTCGCCGACGCGATCGATGCCGTTCGCCGGATCGATGATGTGGCCGTTGGTGATGAGAGTGGATTTCATTCAGGAGGTGCGTGCGCCCGAGCAGAGGAAGAGGACGGCCATGCGCGTGGCGAGGCCGTTCGTGACTTGCTCGAGGATCACGCTGCGGCCGCTGTCGGCGATGTCGCTATCGATCTCCACGCCACGATTTATCGGGCCGGGATGCATGATCAGGCAGTCGGGCTTGAGCCGCTCGGCGCGCTGTTTCGTGAGGCCGAAAAACGCGGTGTATTCGCCGAGGCTCGGGAAGTATTCCTTGCGCTGCCGCTCGTGCTGGATGCGGAGCAAATTGACCACATCCACCTCGGGCAGAAGCGCGTCGAGGTCGTGCGTGATGCTCACGCCGAGAGCCTCCAGCGAGCGCGGGACGAGCGTGGGCGGGCCGCACAAAGTGACGCGCGCGCCGAGTTTCAGGAGCGCGTGGATGTTCGAGCGTGCGACGCGCGAAAACAAAATGTCGCCGATGATCGCGACGTGCAGCCCGGCGATTTTGCCCTTCTTTTCACGGACAGTGAAAGTGTCGAGCAGCGCCTGCGTGGGATGCTCGTGTGCGCCGTCGCCGGCATTGATGATGCTCGCGCGCAGCCGTTCGGCGAGGAACTGCGACGCGCCCGCGCTGCTGTGCCGCAGCACGATGATGTCGGCGAGATTCGCCTCGAGGATTTTGGCGGTGTCCTTGAGCGTCTCGCCTTTCGTGAGACTGGAAGCGCTCGCGGAAATATTGATCACGTCCGCGCTGAGACGGATCGCGGCGATCTCAAACGAGGTGCGCGTGCGCGTGCTCGGTTCGACGAAAAAATTCACGAGCGTCTTGCCGCGCAGCGCGGGGACTTTTTTCACCTCGCGCGTGCCGACGTCCTTGAACGCCGCTGCGGTGTCGAGGATTTGGGTGATTTCCGTCGCGCTGAGATCGGCGATGGAGACGAGGTCCTTGCGGTGCCAGGCTGGCGGGTTTTGCGTGAGGGTGGAGGTCATTCGGAAAGCGCGGCGCCGGGAGTCGAGTCGAGCCACACGCAGTCGTCCGGTGTGCCGTCGGTCGCGGCGAAGCGCACAAACACGCGTTCGCCGAGCGAGGTGGGAACATTTTTGCCGACGTAGTCCGCGCGGATCGGGACTTCGCGATGGCCGCGATCGATGAGCACCGCGTACTGGATCCGCGCAGGTCGTCCGAAGTCCGCGAGCGCATCCATCGCCGCGCGGCAGGTGCGTCCGGTGAAAGCGACGTCGTCGGCGAGGATGATGGTGCGATTTTCCAAGTCGTACGGCAGCCGGGTCGGGACGACCGCGGGCACGGCGCGCCGCGCGAGATCGTCGCGATGCATCGAGATGTCCACCACGCCGGTCTCCACGCCGTCGCCGCCGAATTGCTGGACAAAGGCGGCGAGCCGTTCGGAGACGACGACGCCGCGGGACGGAATGCCGATGATGGCGAGTCGTTGCGGGTCGGGATTGCGCTCGATGATTTCGTGCGCGATGCGCTTCAGAGCGCGGTCGATGGCCGCTGCATCCAGCAGCAGGCGGGCGGTGGGGCTTGGCGGGTTTTGTCTGCTCATTTTGGCTTCCTTGCGGCCTCGCGGGGCCATGCTTAAAGGTGCCGGCGGCTCAAGTCATGCCATCGCCGTTTGCTGCTGCTCCTTGCGCTTGCGCCGCCAGTCGGGGCGATACTTCACCAGCCAGTCGAGGAGCGCTTTTTCAAACCCCACATCGTATCCCACTTTTTCACTCTCGAACCACTTGTGCCGCATGATCTCCTCCCGTTCGGCAACGAATTCCTGATAGAGCCGGGAACCCTTCAGGAGTTTGGAATCAGCTTCGCTCATTTCGGCAAAGTTGCGGCCTCTTCGCGGCCGCGTCAAGGCGCTGTCGAAAATTATCCGGCGCGCTTGAAACGTTGACGCCGGGGCCTCGCTGCGTTGCGCTTTGCCCATGATTTTCGCCACGGACAGCACCTGCCGGAAACACGACGCGGGTGCGGGCCACCCCGAGCAGCCGGCGCGCTACGATGCCGTGCTCGCGGCGCAGGAAAAGACGGGGCTGCGCGGGAAAATGCGCGACGTGCTGCCGCACGCGATGACGCGCGACGACCTGCGGCTCGTCCACACCGGCGAGTATCTCGATCTCGCGGAGCGCGAAATCCGCGCCGGCGCGAATCAACTCAGCACCGGCGACACGGGCGTCGGGCCGCATTCGTGGGAAGCCGCACTCGCCGCTGCCGGCTGTGGACTCGCCGCGACAGAGGCGGTGATCAACGGGGACGCGAAGACCGCATTTTGCCTCGTGCGTCCGCCCGGGCACCACGCGGGCGCGGCACGCGGGATGGGATTTTGCGTGCTAAACAACATCGCCGTCGCTGCGCGCCACGCGCAGAAATTCGGCGTGGGACGCGTGGCGATCGTGGATTGGGATGTGCATCACGGGAACGGCACGCAGGATATTTTCTACGCGGATGGCAGCGTGTTCTTTTTCAGCACGCACCAGTCGCCGTGGTATCCCGGCACCGGCCGCACAGATGAGACGGGCGAGGGCGCAGGGAAGGGGGCGACGCTGAATTGCCCGCTGCCCGCCGGCAGCGGGCGGGCGGAAATTTTCGAATGCTTCGAGCGCAGGCTGGTTCCGGCGCTGGAAAAATTCCGCCCGGAATTGCTGCTGATCAGCGCGGGCTTCGATTCGCGCGCGGGCGATCCGCTCGGGCAGTTCACGCTGAGCGATGCGGATTTCGCCGACCTCACGCGCCTCGTGCGCGGCATCGCGGACAAGTCTGCGCAAGGGCGCGTGGTGAGCATACTCGAAGGCGGCTACAGCCTCACGGGCCTCGCGAGCGCCGCGACCGCGCACGTCGCGGCTTTGCTGGAATAGCGCGCTCAATCACACAGCGCCGCCGCCACCGCGCGGATGCAGCGCCTTTCCAAAATGAACGACGGATGCATCGAGGCCCACATGCGGACATTGCGGGCCTGCGGCATTTCGGAGCTGCGCGCAGGCACGATGACGGCATCCAGCGGCGTGTAAAAACTCGTGAAGGAAATCGCGCGCAGCGCCTCTGCATCGTTCGCGAGGTCGCGCAGGAATTCACTGCCAGGCCGCATCTGCACCCAGCCGGGAAGGCTGCCGAGCCGCGCGAGGTGCGTGCCATGATGCGGCGCGGCGATCGAAATGAAACGCGCCACGCGCGCGAGGCCGCCGAGACGCTGCAGATAGTACCGCGCAATCAGCCCGCCCATGCTGAAGCCGATCAGATCGAACCGCCGCTCGCCGATTTTCTCCGCGATGAAATCCGCAAGCTGCTGCGCGAGATCCTCGATCGGCGCGTGGCCGCCGTTCGGCGTGAGCGTCGGCTGGAAGACTTCGCGCGCCTGCGAGCGCAGATGCCGCGCGAGCCGCTCCATGTCATCGCCCGAGGAGAAAATCCCATGCACGAGCACGACGGGCGGCAGCGCGGGATCGGGCGCGACGGCCGGGGCGTCGAGGCGTGCGAGAGTTTTTGCGAGCAGGGCGACGAGGCGCATCGTAGGCTACGCGGAGCGTGCGTTGCGACGATAGTGGCGCACCTCGAAGTCCGCGGTCTTCAGCGGCGTGTCCGCAAAATCGAACAGATGCTCGAACTCCGGAAAGTGCGCGTCGCCCTCAATGATCCGCGGCACGACGGTGAGATACAGATCGCTGCACTGCGGCAGCAGCCGTTCGTAAATCTGCGCGCCACCGATGACGAAGACTTCGCGCTGGGGCTTCCACTTTTTCAGCGCCGCGAGAAAGCGCTCCATGCTGCGCACAAGCCACACTTCACGCTGCGCGATCTTTTCAAAACCGAGCTGCGCCGGCCCGCGCCGCAACCGCCCGGACCAGTGCCCGACGAGCGGTGTGGAGCCGCAGCGCGCGGCAAATTCCGGATCGTGCGCGAGCATCCGCGGCGCGCGGGTGAAGACGACGTTGGTGCGGTTCGGCAGCGGCTTCGGCAGGCTGGCGAAAGTCTTCCGCCCCATGAGCACGATGCCGCCGGTGGTGAGCTGCTTGAACCACTTGAAGTCCTCCGGCAGGTGCCACGGGATTTTTCCCTCTGCGCCGATCACGCGGTTTAGCGACATGGCGGCGATCGCTTTCATCAAAAATCACACCGCGATCGGTGCCTTGATCACCGGATGCGGGTCGTAGTTTTCGATTGCGATGTCCTCAAAACGGAACGCGAAGATGTCCTTCACTTCGGGATTCAATTTCAGCAACGGCAGCGCGCGCGGTTCGCGGGAGAGCTGGAGCTTCGCCTGCTCGACGTGGTTCGCGTAGAGGTGCAGGTCGCCAAAGCTGTGGATGAATTCCTTCGCGCGCAGCCCGCACACTTGCGCGACCATGTGCGTGAGCAGCGCGTAGCTCGCGATGTTGAAAGGCACGCCGAGGAAAATATCCGCGCTGCGCTGGTAGAGCTGGCAGCTCAACTCGCCCTCGCTCACGTAGAATTGAAACAGTGCATGGCACGGCGGGAGCGCCATGCCTTCGACCTCGGCGGGGTTCCATGCGCTCACGATGAGACGGCGGCTGTCGGGATTTTTTTTGATCTGCTCGATGAGCTTCGCGATTTGATCGACGTGCTTCCCATCCGCGCCGCGCCAGTCGCGCCACTGCGCGCCGTACACGCGGCCGAGATTGCCCTCGGCGTCGGCCCACTCGTCCCAGATCGTCACCCCATTTTCGCGCAGGTAGCGCGTGTTGGTTTCACCTTTTAAAAACCACAGCAGCTCGTGAACGATGCTGCGCGTGTGGACTTTTTTCGTCGTGAGGAGCGGAAAGCCCGCGGTGAGATCGAAGCGCACCTGCGCGCCGAACACGCTGAACGTGCCGGTGCCCGTGCGGTCCGCCTTGAAGCGTCCGTGTTCTTGCACATGGCGAAGCAGGTCGAGATATCCGCGCATCGCGTGCGGCATACGGGAAGCCGGACGCGCGATGCAAGCGCCGCGCTCCGCCATTTTGCAAAAGAATGAACATCCCGGTGCCGCGCGTGTCCGACACCGCCGACATGCGCCTTCCCGTTCTCCCCACTCTCGCCCCGTTGCCCCCGCTCCGCGTGGAAATTCCCGAGTCGGCGTGCAAACCCGTCGCGGCAGCGCGCTCGCAAAGAATCAGTTGTTCGTTTTTGAAATCACCGGGCATTTCCGCTACTGGTAGCGCATGAAACGTCCCTCCGCCTTCCTTGCCGCGCTGCTGCTCCTCGGCGTCGTCGTGCCCGCGCCTGCTCGGCACACCGGGCTGCTGCCGATCGGCACGGTGTTCATCGGGCAGGATCGTTTCGAGGCGCGCGTGCGGCAGCTCCGGCCGCTCGCGGAGAAAGTGCGCGCATTGCCCATGGGCGAACGCACGGCGTGGTTTGGGCAGATGCTCCTCGGCACGCCGTACAAAGGCTACACGCTGGAGATCGATGATCACGTCGAAGCCCCGAGCGTGAATCTCGGCGGCCTCGACTGCTGGACGTTCTTCGAGACCGCGCTCGCCTTTGCCCGCATGGTCGAGGAGCCGGAGGACCAGTGGACGCCCGAGACGCTGCTGCGCTTTATCGAGATGGATCGGTACTGGGGCGGGGAGTGCGACGGTACTTATCTCTCGCGGCTGCACTACCTCGAGGACTGGCTGCACGACAATTCCAAGCGCGGGCTCGTGCGCGATCTCACGCGCAGCCTCGGCGGAATCAACGTGGCGAACTCCGCGATCGAGATGACGCGCAATTGGAAAAAATATCGTTACATGCGCAGCAACCCCGAGTTGCGCGCGGGCATCACGGAACTCGAATCGCGCCTGCGCCGGCAGCCGCTGGTGATGGTTCCAAAGTCGCACGTGCGCGACATAGAGGATCAGCTCCAGAATGGAGACATCATCGGCATCGTCGGTCGCGATGGCGCGAGCTACGGCACGACGCACGTCGGCCTCGCGATCCGAAAGGGCGGCGTGCTCTGCCTCATGCACGCGAGCGCGCCGTTTAATCTTGGGAAGGTCATCATCGAATCGCGTCTCAGCGACTACCTCAACAAACACGCGACGCACGCGGGCATCATCGTCGGCCGCCCGGTGAAGTGAGGGAAAAAGGGCGCGCGCGATCGCGCATCACGGCAGCATCCTCGTTTGATGTTTGACGTTGAACGTTTGGCGTTGAGCCCCGCGCAGCGGACCATTCGGTTTCCGAACCGCGGGTTCTCACTCGGGATGCGCCTTCGGCGGGATCAACTTCAAACGCTCAACGCTCAACATTGAATGAGGACACTGCCGAATCCCCGTGAGATGAAAATCTCTCGCATTCACGCGATGCGCTGAGTGAATCTCCCGTCCTCTCCGCAAGGACGTCCCTCCATATTTCGCCCCATGAAAAACATCCCGCACGCCTCTCTCCTCGCCGCCATCGCCGCGACCGCCTGCCTCGCGCCGCTCGCGCACTGTGCCGACACCGCGACGAAGCCCGCCGCGCCCGCGAAGCCCACGCCGAAGCCGCGCAAAGCCGCCGACGCGAGCACGCCCGCGGCCGTGAATGCCGGACGGCAAAGGGCATTCCTCGTACGCGCGAAGGACAAGGGCATCCGGCTTGTTTTCCTCGGCGATTCGATCACGGATTTCTGGCAAAATCGCGGCAAGGCCGTGTGGGAGGAATTTTACGCGAAGCATGATGCGGCGGATTTCGGCGTCTCCGGCGAGCACACGGAGCACACGCTCGGGCACATCGCCGGCGGCATCCTCGACGGGCTGAATCCGAAGGCGGTGGTGATCATGATCGGCACGAACAACATCGGCCACATCGCCGACGAGCGGCCCGAGTGGACCGCAGACGGCATCAAAAAAATCGTGAAGACGGTGCATGAAAAACTGCCGGACGCGAACGTGCTGCTGCTCGGAATTTTCCCGCGCGAGGCGAAGGCATCGCGGCACCGCAAGCAGATCGAGGAGATCAACGGCATCATCGGCAGACTCGATGATGGGAAGAAGACGCGATTCCTGGACCTCACGTCGAAATTTACCGACACGAACGGCGAACTTCCAAAGAACATCATGCCCGACGGCCTGCACCCGAGTGCCGCCGGCTACAAGATCTGGGCGGAAGCGATGCAGCCGCTGCTCGGCGAAATGATGAAGTAGCGGCTGCGTTTACTCAGAAAGCGACTGGCCTGCGTCATTGTTGAAACGCAGCGACGCAGCGACGCAGAGGAAAAGGGCGCTCAAAAATTGCGGTCAGTCAGACCCGGCATTTCCATCCTGATTCATCTCTGCGTCTCTGCGTTCAAAAACTGGATCGCGCATCCGCATCTGCCGCGCACAGGGACTTGATGCCTTTCAAAATCCAGACTTCCGATGCACCTTTTTCCAATCTCAAAAACTCGCCCCATGCCAAACCGCTTCCTCATCCGATTGCTCCTCGTCTGCGCGCTGCCGGCGTTTCTTCTTTCCAACGCCCGCGCGCAAAAGGGACCGAAGGGCACGGAGATCACGCAGCGCAGGTTTGTCGCGGATACCGCGGCCGTCGAAGCCGGCACGCCGTTCTATGTCGGCTTCCATTTTCAGATCGCAGAAGGCTGGCACGCATACTGGCGCTTTCCGGGCAGCGTGGGCATCCCTTTCACCATCACGGAATGGCGGCTGCCCGAGGGCTGGACGGCGGAGCCCGTCGGCTTCCCGCTGCCGAAGACGGCGAGCGACGGCAGCGGCCAGATGTTCTTCGCGTACGAGCACGAGGTTTTTTTTCCGGTGAAAATCACACCGTCGAAAAAACTCGCATCCCGCGAAGTCACGATCGGCGCGAAGATCAAATGGCAGGTGTGCGAGATGACGTGCATCGAGGGCAAGGACAGCATGGAGCTGAAACTCGCGGTCGGCACGCCCGCTCCGGCGAATGCGGAGCTGTTCAAAAATTGGATGGCGCAGCTCCCGCAGAGCACGCCGCCGCCGACGGAGGATGTGAAATTCGACTTCACCGGCAAGCTGCTCACGGTGCGCGTCGGCGGTCTGCCCGCGGAGGTGAAGGCGGAGTTCTTCGTGATTCCGCCGCGGAAATTCGACACGACTTTTGAGTTCGACAAAAAGCTCACGACCGAGACGGCACCGGATGGCGCGCGCGTGTTCACGTATCCGTTTGAAGCGGGGCTGGACTGGAGCGGACTGCTCGTGACCACCGGTGCGGATGGCGCGCGCAAAGGCTGGTACATCGGCACGCCGCCGCCGGTCGAAGTCGAGACGCCCGCCGCGGCGATCGCCTCCACGGTGGTCGCGGACGACGACGGATGGGATCCGTTTGACGACATCGCGAAAGGCGAAAAAAAACGCGGTGCGGCCACGAGTCTGCTGAGCTGGCTCATCCGCGGATTCCTCGGCGGGCTGCTGCTGAATCTCATGCCGTGCGTGCTGCCGGTGATCAGCCTGAAAATCTTCGGCTTCGTCCGGCAGGCGGGCGAATCCCGCGACCGCGTGTTCAAGCTCGGCCTCGCATTTTGCGCGGGCGTGTTCGGATTTTTCCTCGTGCTCGCGCTTGTCGTCCTCGGCCTCGCGTCGGCGAACAAGTCGCTCGGCTGGGGCGCGCAATTTTCCAACCCCATCGCGCTGACCGTCATGATCGCGGTCATGTTTGTCTTCGGCCTGAGCCTGCTCGGCGTGTTTGAAATCACGCTCGGCGGCGCGGAGTCGAAGCTTAGCGAGGCGTCCAGCAAGGAGGGGGCAGGGGGCGCTTTTGTGCATGGATTTTTCACCACGCTGCTCGGCACCTCCTGCACCGCGCCGCTCGTCGGCCCGGTGATCGGCGCGGCGGTGAACGAGCCCGGCAGCCGCATCTTCGCGCTGTTCGGCGCGGTGGCCTTCGGCCTTTCGCTGCCGTATTTCCTGCTCACCTGGCAGCCCGCGTGGATGAAGTTTCTGCCGAAGCCCGGCATGTGGATGGTGCGCTTCAAGCAGCTCCTCGGTTTCGTGATGATCGGCTTTTGCATCTGGCTCCTCGGCTCGCTGCCGACGAGCGCGATGGTCGTCACCGTGTCTGCATTCCTCCTCGTGCTCGCGATCGCCGCGTGGCTGCTCGGCAGCTACCACGCCTCGCGCTGGCCGCTCCCCGCCGCGTTCGCGCTCGCCGTCGGCGGGTGGTTTCTTTTCATCCACGGCAGCGTGCAGCGTCCGCCCGCGATGTCCTCGGGATTCATCCGCGAGGTGAAAAACGGACTCAAGGAAGGGCGCGCGGTCTTCGTGGATTTCACCGCGGACTGGTGCCTGAACTGCAAGACATACGAGAAGCTCGTCCTGAACACGCAGGCCGTGCAGGACGCGTTCAAGGCGAAGAACGTGCTGTTCGTGAAGGCCGACTACACCGCTGAGCCGCCGGACATCGCCGAGGCGCTGCGCAAAACGGGCCGTGCCGGAGTCCCGCTCTACGTGCTTTTCCGCAAACGCGGAGACTACTGGATCGCCGACGGCCTCACGCAGGCGGGGCTCCTCGAACAGCTCAACCGACTCTAGCTGCTACGCCGCCTTCGGCGTTCCTGCGAGCGTGTCCTTCACGCACTTCAGCAGCTTCTCCGCGGTGTACGGTTTTTCGAGGAAGCTCTTCACCGCGAGACCCTCGAGGATCGTCTGGTTCTCCTTGTTGATGTGTCCGCTGGAGACGATCACTTTCGCATCCGGCGTGAGTTTTCGCAGGGAGCGCGTGAGCCCGATTCCGTCCATCGTCGCCATGTGCAGATCGGTGATGACGAGTTGGATCGCGTCGCGGCGCTCAAAGTACATCGCGAGCGCATCCGTGCCATCCTCCGCGGTGTAGCAGCGGTAATTGTGCGCTTCGAGCGTGCCCACGATCACTTCGCGGATCGGCGCCTCGTCGTCCACCACGAGCACGAGTTCACCGTTGCCCTTCAAATCCGCGAGGCTCTCCTCCTGCTGCACTTCGGTGCGGATTTGGCGGTTCGCGGGAAGGTGAATCTTGAATGTGGTGCCGACGCCGACCTCGCTCTGCAGCGCGAGGAAGCCCTTGTGACCTTTCACGATGCCGATGACGGTCGCGAGGCCGAGGCCCGTTCCCTTGCCCTGCTCCTTCGTCGTGAAAAACGGATTGAAGATGTTTTCCATCACCTCGGGCGTCATGCCGCTGCCCGTATCCGACACCGAAAAACACACGTGCGGGCCGACGGCCGCGCCCGGATTCATGCTCGCGATCTGCTGATCCACTTCCACATTTTCGCATCCGACGCGCAGCTTTCCGCCAGCCGGCGACATCGCGTCGCGCGCGTTCACGCAGAGATTCAGGAGCACCTGATGGAGCTGCGTGGCATCACCCTGCACGGTCCATAATTCCTGCGCGAAATGCGTCGTGATGTTGATGTTTTTCGGGAACGTCTGGTTCATCACTTTCACCATCTCGGTGAGCAGATGCTTCGGCTGCAGCAGCACGCGCTCACCCTCCACTCCGCGGGCGAAAGTGAGCACCTGCTTCACGATCCCCGCGCCGCGCTCGGCGCTGCCTTCGATGATGTCCACCATCTGCCGATCGCTCGCGCTCACCGAGCCACGGAGGATCCCAGTGGCCATGAGGATCGGCGAAAGAATGTTGTTCAGATCATGCGCGATACCGCTCGCGAGCGTGCCGATGCTTTCGAGCCGCTGCGCGCGGAGAAATTGCGATTCCAGTTTTTTCGTCTCGGTGATGTCCGAATTGATCAGCAGCACGGATTTCGGCTGCCGCGTCTCATCGTCGCAGCCGAGCGTCCACCGGCTGTTCACGATCACTTCGCCGCTCTCGCGGCGCTTGTGCGTCATCTGCCCATTCCAGTCGCCTTTTTCCAAAAGTCCCGACATGCACTTCAGGCACGTCTCGATGTCGATCTTCAGCAACTCGTCCACCTTCCGCCCGATCGCATCATCCGCGCTCCAGCCGTACACGCGTTCCGCGCCGGTGTTCCAGTAGCGGATTTCGCGGTCGAGATTGCACACGATGATCGCATCCGCCGCGAGGCTGAGCACATGCGAGAGTTCGCGGCTCTCCTCCTCCGCGCGCAGATGCTCGGTGCGATCGTGAATGGTCACGAGCAGCGCGCGGCGGCTGCGGAAATTAACATCTTGCCACGAGGTCTGCACCGCGATGACTGCCCCGGTCTTCGTCTTGTGCCGCCACTTTTGCGTCTGGTTCAGACCCGCGCCATGCGACTCCACCTGCCGGCGATATTCCAGAAATGTGGCGACGTCCTTCGCCGGCAGGATGCGGTCCATCGTCATCGCGAGGAACTCATCCCGCGCCCATCCGTACGATTTGAGCGCGGCGAAATTCACCGCCAGGAAGCGAAGATTCTCCGCATTGCAAATCCACATCGGCAGCGGCGCACGCTCGAAGAGCACGTCGAAGCCCGGCACATCAGCCGCGGGGCTGGGCGCAGGAGACAGGGCTTCCTTTGTGGTGTTGGAAAAGGGAATCGGGGTGCCGTAGGCGAGCATGGAGCGATGGTGGATGCGTTGAAGTGGAAGCAGTTATCGGGCGCGGTGGGCGGTTTTTCTGCCTGACGTTTGCGTCCGGTGAGGTCGCTGTTCGGGACATTTTCCGGGAGGAAAATGCATCGTGGCCGCGGCCCCGGAAACGGTCGCCCGGCTGCGAATTTTTCTTCGCCATTGAGCCACGCGCGCCCGCCGCGCATAAGTCCCGTCTTGAATTCGCCCACGGACATCGTCACCGGATCCGCCCGCCGCGTCCTGCCGGGAAACGCGCTCGCGGACCACGCCTTTACCCGCGCTTCCGGCACGCCGCTCGTCGCCGGGAATGCGCTGCGGCTTCTGCTCGACGGCGCGGAAAATTACGCCGCATGGCTCGATGCGATCCGCGCCGCGCGCTGCGCGATTTATTTTGAGAACTACATCATCCGTGCGGATGTCACCGGACGCAGCTTTCGCGATGCCCTCGCCGCGCGTGCCGCCGCCGGGGTGAAAGTGCGCGTGGTGCTCGACTGGTTCGGCTCGTTCACGACTCCGCAGCATTTTTGGACACCGCTCCTCAGGGCCGGCGGGTCCGTCTGCTATTTTAATGCGCCAGGGATGCGCGGCGACTTGAGCTGGCTCACGCGCGACCATCGCAAGACGCTCATCGTGGATGGCGAGATCGGTTTCATTTCCGGCGCCTGCGTGAGCGACGTCTGGCTGGGCAATGCGGAGCGCGACATCGAGCCCTACCGTGACACCGGCGTGGAGATCCGCGGCCCCGCAGTCGCGGATCTCGTCCATGCGTTCGTCCAGATTTGGGCATGCAATGCCTCCGCGATCCCCGAGGCGGAACTCGCTGCCTTGCCCGCACCCACGCAGGCGGGCGAAGTCGCCGTGCGCATCGTCGCGACCGAGCCGAATGTGAGCGCGCTCTACCGGCTCGACCTGCTCATCGCCTCGCTCGCGCAGCGGCGGCTGTGGATTACGGACGCCTATTTTGCCGGCACGCCGAGCTACGTCCACGCGCTCCGCTCCGCCGCACGCGACGGCGTGGATGTCCGCCTGCTCGTGCCCGGCGGCAGCGACCTGCCTTGGCTGCGCCCGCTCACCACCGCGGGCTACCGTCCGCTGCTCGATGCGGGTGTGCGCGTCTTCGAATGGAACGGCTCGATGCTCCACGCGAAGACCGCCGTGGCCGACGACCGCTGGTCGCGCGTCGGCTCCACAAATCTGAACATGGCGAGCTGGCTCACGAATTTCGAAATGGACGTGGCCGTGGACGACGGCGACTTCGCGAGCAAGATGGCCGCGATGTACGAACATGATCTCGGGCACGCGACGGAGATTGTTTTGAAAAAGCGCCGCCGCGTGCGCGTCCCGTCAAAAACGGGCACGATCGAGCGCAGCAATCCGGCTCCCGGCAGCCTGAAGCGCGCGACCGTCGGCGCGCTGCGCCTCACGCGCACCGTCTCCGCCGCGATGGCCGGGCAGCGCGTGCTCGGCATGGGCGACACTTTCACGCTCATCGCCGCCGCGTTCGCCGTGCTCGGCATCGCGGTCTTCGCGATCGTGTTTCCGAGATTCGTCGCGTGGACCGCGGCGACATTCGCGACGTGGGCCGCGCTCTTTCTCCTCTTCCGCGCGCTCGCGCCGCGCATGAACCGCAAACGCGAACGCAAGCACGCTCCGAAGGGTTGAGAGTTGCATCCGCACCGCGCTGCGACACAACTTTTCCCCGTGCCCGACAACTACTCGCAATCCATCGCCGAAGCGCCCGACACGCCGTTCGACATCTCGCTGCGCCCGCCGGCCTTCACCGAATTCACCGGGCAGGAAAAAGTGCGCGAGCAGCTCCTCGTGATGGTCGAGGCGGCGCGGCAGCGTGGCGACGTGCTCGAGCATATTTTGCTCAGCGGCCCGCCCGGTCTCGGCAAGACCACGCTCGCGCACATCCTCTCGCACGCGATGGGCGTGAACATCAAATGCACCAGCGGCCCGACCATCGAAAAAGCCGGCGACCTCGCGGGCCTGCTCACCAGCCTCGAGCGCGGCGACATCCTCTTCATT
>JBBSEI010000056.1:0-27022 GCA_038239865.1 Chthoniobacterales bacterium | reverse complement strand
CGGGTGTGTGTCGTTTGCGTTTCATGTTGAGAGTCCGGCGGCGCTCGCGCGCCGCCATCTCTCATAGCGCCTGGACCAACTTTCGGGGAGCAGGCCACCTCGATTTTGGCGGAGCCGGTGAACGCGGCGGTGGAGGTGATGCGCGTGATCTCGTCTGCCGCGCGGCGCACGGCGAAGACGAGATGCGAGCCTTTCAAGTAGAGCGTGTAGCCGACGCCCGCGCCGCCGTGTGCGACGATCACGCCGTCGCGCGCCTGCGTCGCCACTTCGCAAGTGATGGTGATCGGCTGCCTCGCGACCTGCGGTGCATTCGCGCCGCCGACGGTGTCGCCGATTTTCAGATCCTCCATCGAGGTCTTCGTCGCGTCCGCCGCGGGGTTCGCTGCGGCTTTCGCGTTCTTCTTCGGCGCGTTCTTTTTGCCGCCGTCCTCCATCGGGTAAAGTGTCACGGGATTTTCCACGCGGCCCGCTTCGCGGACTCCGGGGCCGGGTTTGTCCACGCCGAGATCGTCCGCCATTTTCAATGCGAGTGCTTTCAACCGCGCGACGACTTCGGGGTTCGCCGCGGCGACGTCCGTCTGCTCGCCGATTTCCTTGTCGAGATTGTAGAGCCGCGGCTTGTCGGGCGAAGCCGGGATCGCCGGATCATTTTTCGCCGTGTGTTCGCTCTGCGGCGCGATGGCGAGTTTCCAAGGGCCGACGCGCACGGCGTTCAGCTTGTAGCCCGAATAATAGTAGCGCGCCGCGTGCGGCGATTCCTTCGTCGTGCCGAGGAGCAGCGGCATGATGTCCTTGCCGTCGATCTTGTTGTCCGTCGGCACGGTGCCGCCGCCGAGCTTCACGAAGGTCGGGAGAAAATCGATGTTCCCCGAGACGGCGTCGCACGCGGTGCCGGGTGCGATTTTTCCCGGCCACCATGCGAGAGTCGGCTCGCGCACGCCGCCCTCCCACGTGCTGCCTTTGCCGCCGCGGAGCGGGCCCGCTTCGCCGCCGTCACTGCCCTTCGTGAGCCACGGGCCGTTGTCGCTGGAAAACATCACGAGCGTATTTTCCGAGAGCTTGAGTTCGCGCAGCGTGTCGAGCACGCGGCCCGCGCTCCAGTCCACTTCCTCGACCCAGTCGCCGAAGCGCCCGTTGTTCGACTTGCCGCGGAATTTCGCCCCGGGATGGATCGGCGTGTGCACCGCGTTATGCGGCAGGTAGAGGAAGAAGGGCCGCGATTTGTTCTCCGTGATGAACTTCACCGCCTCGTCCGTGTAGCGCGCGGTGATGCCGTCCTCGTCGTCGTCCGTCAGCAGCTCCTGCACTTTTTCATCGCGCACGAGCGGGACGACTTTCACGCCGTTCACCTTCTGCGGCCGCAGCATGTCGTTCGAATATGGAATGCCGAAATAGTGATCGAACCCATGCCGCGTCGGGAGGAACACCGGCTGGTCGCCGAGGTGCCATTTGCCGATGCACATCGTCGCGTAGCCCTGCGCGCGCATCAGTTCCGCGACCGTGTGCTCCTTGCTGCTGATGCCATTTGGCGAGCCGGGAAAAAGCACGCCGGGCAGCGACACGCGCTGGCCGTAGCAGCCCGTCATCACCTGCGCGCGCGACACGGAGCAGACCGGTGCGGCGTAAAAACTCGTGAGCTTCATGCCCTCCTTCGCCATGCGATCGAGGTTCGGCGTGCGGTTCTTCACCGAGCCGAACGGCCCGATGTCGCCATAGCCCATGTCGTCGATGAAAATGAGGACGACGTTCGGCTTGTCCGCCGCGGCGAACGCGTGGCCGCAAGCGAGGGCGAGGAATGCGAGGAGGAGTCTTTTCATGATTGGATCAGGGTTGATTGCGGTGGCCGCTATTTCTTTGCATCGCCGGGGCGCGGGAGCACATGCGTGCGCACGGCCCATGCCTCCCATTTTTCCGAAAGGTCACGCACGCGATCCGATTCACGTGCGGCGAGGTTGTTGAGTTCCGTGCGGTCGCGCGAGAGGTCGTAGAGTTCCCACGGCTGGCCTGCGAGTGCGACGAGCTTCCAGTCGCCGAAGCGCACCGCGCGGTGGCCTTCGTGTTCCCAGCACAGCAGACGGGGCGAGCGGGCGAGCGGGAGACTGGGAGTGGCGAGCGCAGGGCGCAGGCTCACGCCTTCCAATGGCAGGATGTTTTCCCCGTTCATCTGCGCGGGATATTTCGCCCCCGCCAAGTCCGCGCACGTCGCCATGATGTCGATGAGGTGCGCAGGCTCGCCGCAAAGTCGCCCCATCGCCCCCTCGCCTTGTCGCCCAGTCTTCACCGCCGCCGGCCAGTGCGCGATGAGCGGCGTGCTGATGCCGCCCTCGTGCGCGTAGTGCTTGTAGAGTCGCAGTGGCGTGTTGCACGCATTCGCCCACGCGCTCCCGTAGCTGATGAAAATGCCGGGCCCGCCGAGCTTTTGCAGATCGTCGCCGCGGCGCAAAATATTCGGCGCGGCCTGCGTGCCGAGGTTCAGCCCGGTGCCGCGCACGGGCGATCCCGTCACCGACAGATCGAAGCCGAACGGCTCCCACTCCGCGCACGCGCCGTTGTCGCTGAGGAAAAGGATGAGCGTGTGGTCGAGTTCGCCGCTCGCGCGCAGGTCTGCGATGATGCGGCCGATGTTACGATCCATGCCCGTGACCATGCCGGCATAGACGGCCATGCGCTGCGCAAGGTCCGCACGGCGCTCGGCGGACAGCGAATCCCACGCGGGATTTTTTCCGTCGTCCGTCATCGAGCCGACGCGTGCGGAAGCTGCGGCGTGCGGGATCTTGCTGCGCGGCGTGAGCACGGTGTCGCTTGCGAGCAGCCCGGATTTTTTCTGCCGCGCTAGACGCTGCTCGCGGATTTTGTCCCAGCCTTGCGCGTAAATTTCCGCGTAGCCCGCCATGTCATCCGGCTTCGATTGCACGGGAAAATGCGGTGCCTGATACGCGACGTAGAGGAACCAAGGCGCGCGTTCGCCTTTGCGGAATCCCGCGAGAAAATCCAGCGCGTGATCGGTGATCGCATCCGTCGCAAAAAATTCGCCCGCGCCGTAGCTGCGTTCCGCGTGCCCCTCGGGCAGACGCGTCATCATGCGCGACTCCCACGAATCCACCGCGTAGCCGCTGGTGAATCCATAAAACTCATCGAAGCCGCGCTTCGTCGGCAGCTCGCGATCGCCCACGTGCCACTTGCCGAGCGCGCCGGTCCGGTAGCCCGCCGGTTTCAGCACTTGCGCGATGGTCACGCAGTTCGCATTCAGCGAGCCGCGGTAGCCGGGAAATGCGTCGCCTTTGTCGCCCGCGCCGGGAAATTTCGCGCCCTGATCCGAAGTCATCAGCCCGATGCCCGCCTGGTGCGGATACAGCCCCGTGAGCAGCGAAGCGCGCGACGGACAGCAGCGCGTGCAGTTGTAAAATTGCGTGAGGCGAATTCCGTCCGCGGCGAGTGCGTCGAGATTCGGCGTGCGGATTTCGCCGCCGTAGCAGCCGAGGTCCGACCAGCCGAGATCGTCCGCGAGGATGATGAGGATGTTCGGCTTCGCAGGATCACTCGCGGCAAAACTCACCGCGGCGAGCGTGACGAACGTCAGTGCGATGAGCTGCGGCAGCCGGAACGTGAGGTGGAATTTCATGCGCGGTGATTCGGTGTCGGATGAGGGACGCGGCTCAATTTTAAAAGGGAACACTGCGCGCGAATTTCATCGGGTGCGGTGGAGGGAAGGGGCCGATTGGTTCGCTGACGAGGGGAAAGTTTCCACCGCGGTCGGGCGCTCGCCTCCAGCTTGACTCCACCGCCGCCTCCAGCGCAAATGCGCGCCCCTTTTCCTCCGCACAAAAACCCTCACCCACACTCCCACCATGCGCTTCGGCATCAATTCCTTCCTCTACGTCAGCCCCTTCACCACCGCGAGCGTGAAGCTTTTTTCGCAATTCAAAAAGTGGGGCTTCGACACCGTGGAGATTCCCGTGGAGGCGCCGGAGCACATCGATCCCGCAGCGGTGAAAAAGGCCGCGGACAAGGCGGGTCTGGCCATCGGCAGCATCTGCGCGTGCATGGGTCCGGGGCGTGATTTTCGCGGGACCACGGCGGAGCAGAAGACGGCAAGCACCTACGTGAAGGCGCTGATCGATCAGGCCGCGATCACGGGATGCCCGAGGGTCATCGGTCCGATTTATTCGGTGGTGGGAAAAGCGGACGCGGTGGAGGAAAAGGAGCAGCAGCGTGAATTTGATCTCGTGGTGAAGAACCTCAAGCCGCTCGCAAAATATGCGGAGCAAAAAGGCGTGACGCTTTGCATCGAGCCGCTGAACCGCTTCGAGACAGACTTCCTCAACACGACGGACAAGGGCCTGAAACTCCTCAAGGCTGTCGGCAGCAAGGCGGTGAAACTGCATCTCGACACCTTCCACATGAACATCGAGGAAAAGAACCAGGCCGCCGCGATCCTCAAGGCCGGGAAGAACCTCGCGCATTTCCACGCCTGCGGTAGCGACCGCGGCACGCCGGGGAACGATCACATCGACTGGAAGCCGATCGTGGCCGCACTGCGGAAGATCAAATACAAGGGCGACGTGGTCATCGAGAGCTTCACCACAGACGTGAAAGTGATCGCGCGCGCCGCCGCGATCTGGCGGAAGATCGAGCCGAACCGCAATGACATCGCGGTGAAGGGCCTGAAAAATCTGAAGGCGTTCTTCGGAAAAAAGTAGCCCGCGCCGCACCTCACATGTCGTCCGGCGGGCGGCTCGTGAGGAAATAGATCGTGAGTGCGATCACCGCGATCGCGAGCACCACGCAGACGATCGGAATGATCGTGCCGATCCACCCGCGCGGCGTCCGCGCATGGCACTCAGGGCAGTGGTCCGCGTAGTCGGAAAACACGCGCTTGCACTTTTTGCAGCGGACGATTCTGGGCTGGGTGAACATTCGCCCACTTCGTAACAGTGCCACGGCAGGTTGTCACGCGGACCGGAGTGGAATTGCTTCCGGATTTTCAAATCGGTGCGCGACGCCCGCGGATCGGCGATGACGGATCGAGGGGCATCCGGTATGAACCGCGCGTGCTGCTGGAAAGAATCATCGAAATCCGTGACGACGCGCCTCGGGGCGCGGCGCTGAACATGGCGATCGATGAAGTGCTGCTCGCCGAAGCGCGCGCGCCCATCGTGCGCCTCTACCGATGGGCGGGCGCGGCCGTCTCGTTTGGCTATTTCGGAAAACATGCGCCCATCGCCGCGGCATGGCGGGGTCGTGAAATCGTTCGCCGGATGACCGGCGGCGGCGTGGTGCCGCACGGGCTGGACCTCACGTATTCGCTCATCGTGCCAGCGGGGCTTCCGTTCGCCGCGCGCAGTCCGCGCGAGGTGTACCGCGCCGTCCATGAAACGATCGGCGAACTGCTCGCCCGTCACGGCGAAGCGGCTGCGCTCGCACTGCCGCCGGCCGGGCAGGGGACGGGCGTTTGCTTCGAGAGCGCGGCGGAATTTGATCTTCTCGCGCGCGGCAAAAAAGTCGCGGGAGCCGCGATGCGCCGCACGCGCGACGGGCTGCTGCTGCAGGGGAGCATCCAGGAAATTCCCGCGCTGGAATCGCTGCGCCCGCGCCTCGCCTCCGCCTTTGCGGGCAAAGTCATCGCCGGGGAAATTTCGCCCGTGCAACTCACCGCCGCGATCGCGCTCGCGCAGGAAAAGTACGCGACGCCTGCGTGGACGATGCGCGTGTGACGGAACGCCTGGCGTGTCACGCGAGCACACTGTCCGCGGCGCGCGCTCCGGCTTCCAGCAGCAGCGCCTGCCACGAGGTCCGGATCGTCCGGCGCACGGGGCGCGGCTCGGGCACTTCGCGGATGCAGCCGATCCGCCAAGTCATGATGCAGTGAAACGCATCGAGCCCCGCGTGCTCCGCGCCGGGCAGCCTGCATTCCGCGTGGATGATTTCTCCGCGCTCGAACCACAACTGTCCGAAGAGGTGCTCCTCGCGCAGCTCGATCGATTCCGTCGTGCCGCGCATGCATTTGAGTTGCACGATGTCCACCGGCGACAGCCCGCCGAGCGTCGCTTCGAATCCCGTGCGCCCGTCTGCAAACTCCGCCGGCGGCGCGAGAAGATTCCGCACCGCGTCGAGCAACGCACGCCTTTCCAACGGCTTCGTCATGAAATGCAGCACGCCGAGCTGCGTCGCGCGTTCACGGAAATCGTCGCTCGGCGTCGAGGTGATGACGAGCGCGCGCGCCTGCGGATGCAGCATCGACATCTCGCAGAGAAAATCGATCCCGTCGCCATCCGGCAGTCCGATATCCACGATGAAAAGCGCGATGGCCGTGCCGGCGGCGATCTCCTGCGCCTCCTTCACTTTGCGCGCGAACAGGAGCGCATGGCGCGACTCGATCGGCCGCAGCACGTCGCGGATGTAATTTTGCACCGTTCTCGTGTCTTCGAGGATCAGGATGGCGGGAGCAGGGTCTGGCATGGCGTGAAAATGGTGGAGGAGCGCATCACGCCGCACGGCTGAGCAGGGGAGAGACGGCGACGAAACGTTCCAATGAAGAAAGCAATTCGGATACCGCCCGGCGGAGTTCGGTCGCGCGCGCGGACAGATTTGTGACCTCGCCGGAGCGCGCACTTTCCTCGAGATTCTTTGCCGCGGCAAACGCGGCCGGTGCCTGGAAGACGCTGATGACTCCCTTGATCGCGTGCGCCGCGCGCTGCGCGCCGCGTGCATCGTGCGCCGCCACGGCCGTGGAGAGCTGCGCGAAAAGTTCCGGAAAATCGCCGTCGCGGCAGTCTTCGAGCAACCCGGCGAGTGTCGCGCGCGATCCGTTCACACTGCCGACGAGGGCGGCTTCGAGAAATGGCTGTGTGGGATTCGCCGAGGCCGCCGGCATCGCGGTGATCGCCGACTCGGCGACTTTCGCAACTGCGCACAATCCCGGCACCACGCTCTCGATCGTCGCGAGCAGTTCGTGTTCGCGGATCGGTTTCGCGAGGTAGCCGTCCATCCCGGCCGCGAGGCATTCTTCGCGCACGCCTTTGAGGACGTTCGCCGTGAGTGCGATGATCGGCACGCGGCTGCTGCTGGCCTCATTCTGCCGGATGCTGGCGGTCGCGGCGATGCCATCCATGCGCGGCATCTGCAAATCCATGAGCACGAGATTGAATTTTTCCGCGGCGAAAGATCGCACCGCGTCCGCTCCGTCGTGCGCCGCGATCACGCGATGGCCCCACGCTTCGAGATACGTGCGGATGATGCGCCGGTTGGTCGCGTTGTCCTCGACGATCAGCACATTCAAAATGCGGCCATGCGGAATGGTGATCGCATCGGGATGCGCGCGGTCCGTGGCGTCCGCGCCGCCGGGTTCCAGCGCGCGGCGGAGCGTTTCGAGGAGCTTGCCTTCGCGCACCGGCTTGCTCACGAGCGCGGCGGAGGAGGGCAGTGCGAGGGTCGAGACGTCCGTGCGATTTGCCGAAGTGAGCAGCACGACGCGCGCGCCGCGCAAGTCGTGCCGCGTTGAAAATTCCGCAACCGCGGAGCCGTCGCTCCCCGCGTGGAAAGTATCCGCGATCACGAAATCGAACGGGGCCTCGGAGGCTGCCTCGATCAGCGGAATGCCCGCCGCCGCACAGCGCGCTGTGCGGACGGTCATGCCCCAATTTTCGAGCATCCGCGCGGTGACTTCCGCACTGCGGGCATTCGATTCGATGAGCAGCGCGCGCCGTCCGGCGAAGACCGCCGGCGCGGGCGATGGACTCGGGACGCCGACGCCGAGCACCGCGGTAAAATCAAACCGGCTGCCACTTCCGACCTCGCTGACCACGCGGATCGTTCCATCCATGAGCTGCACGAGCTGGCTGCTGATCGTGAGGCCGAGCCCGCTGCCGCCGAAGCGCCGCGTGGTCGAGCTGTCGCCCTGCGTGAAGAGATCGAAAACGGTCTGCTGCTGCTCGCGCGGAATGCCGCAGCCCGTGTCGGTGACGGAAAAGCGAAGCCGCGTTTCCACCTCGCCCGGCTCGTCCACCTGCACGCTCACCGCGACCTCGCCGCGCTCGGTGAAGCGGTGCGCGTTGCTCATGAGGTTTACCAAAATCTGCCGCAGCCGGAAAGGATCGCCGATGAGCGCATCGGGTACCTCCGGCGCGATGTCCAGGACGAGCGCGAGATCCTTCGAGTGGTGCCGCTCCGCAAAGCCGCTCACGGCGTCGCCCACGACGCTGCGGAGGCTGAAGTCGGCGACTTCGAGTTCGAGTTTGCCCGCTTCGATTTTGGAAAAATCGAGGACCTCGTTCAGCAGGTCGAGCAGGCTCTGCGCGGTGTTGTTGATCGTCTCGAGGTAGTCGCGCTGCGCGGGATCGAGCCGCGTCTTCATCGCGAGTTCCGTCATGCCGATGATGCCGTTCACCGGCGTGCGGATCTCGTGGCTCATCACCGCGAGGAAGGTGCGCTTCGCGGCATTCGCGCTGCCGGCCTGCTCGGCAAATTCGCGCACGCGCTTGTTCGCGGCCTCGAGTTCCATGTTGGCCTCCGCGAGACTTTCGTTCGCGAGGACGAGCGCGACGTTGTTGTCCACGAGGGTCTGGCGATCCGCCTTGCTCACCGTGATCATGTTTTGCAGCGCGTCGGCGAGCGTGCCGATTTCATCGCTGCGTTCAGCGGAGCCGCTGCGCCCGTCATTTTCACCGGCGGTGATCGATGCGATCACGCCGCCGAGTTTTTCAAAGGAACGGCTCATGCGGCGGAGGATGCGCCGGCTGATGAAACCCGTGACGAGCAGGCCGAAACCCTGCGCGACGAGCATCCAGCAAATCTGCTCGATGAGCGCGGCCTTCTCGATTTTCTCCGGCGCAGCGCCGAGCCACCAGAGGAGGAAAAGTGGGGGCACGATGGCCGAGCCGAGACTCAGGATGCCGCAGAAGCGCAGCTTCCCCTCGACGCCGAGGCGCGCGAGCACGCGCTGAAGCGGCTTCGGCGCGTGGTCATCGGAGAACGTGGAATTGTGGCGGTCCAAGGTGGCGGTGGTTTCAGGTCATTGCCTAAGCACACGCTGCGCCGCCCCCGCCCGATGAACGACCGGACGCCCATTCATTCCACATTCCGCATTTCAAAAGTGAGGGCGCTCCGGGTTTCCCCGAAGCGCCCCGTTTTGCTGGCCATAAGCCGGATTTTGTTCCCGCCGCTTGCGCGACTGGTGACGATCATTTCTCTCCACCCGCCCGCGGGCGGTGGCCGACGCCGCGAGCCGGAGCCCGCGCCGCCAGGGCGACTATTACCCGGAGGCTGCCTTTGCTGAATCGTTGCCGATTCGTGCGCGGACTGGGCAGACACCCGGCCTCCTGTTTTGTCTTGCACCGCAGAAGGTTTTTCGTGCCCCGCGCATTGCTGCGCGGGCGGTGGGCTCTTACCCCGCCTTTTCACCCTTACCCGCGGCCTCTCTTGCGAAAAATCGCGGACGGTCTGTTTTCTGTGACACTGTCTGTCGCGTCGGACTTTCGCCCGCCGCGCCCGCGGATTCTCCACGGTCTGCTGTCTGGTGGTGTCCGGACTTTCCTCTCGCGGGCGAACCGCAAGCGACCGCCGGCCAGCGCTCGCAATCTATCGGCTGGACCGTGGCGTGCAAGGGTGGCGGTGCATCTGAAGTTTGGAGTTAAGAGTTAGAAGTTAGGAGTTTGATGTTAAGCATGCCGCAGGCACCTCTCATTTGCGTGGAAGCATCCTGACACCGATGAATCTGCTGCGCGGGGCTTCAACGTTCAACTTTTAACGCTCAACGCCAAATTCAGGCATTGCTCGCACGACGCGTGGTTTGACTTCTCGCACCGACACGGGGGACAAACGCGCGATGCACATCGCACGACGTTCCATTTTCGCCCTGCTGGCCGCCGCTCAATTCGCCGTCGCGCAGGATTCGAGCCGCCTCGATCTCCTCGTGAACACGCTCGGGAAAATCCAGGCGCCCGCCGCGCAGGCGAGCATCCTCAAGGGCATGCGCGATTCGCTGCAAGGGCAGCGCGGCAGCGCGGAGCCGAAAGGCTGGCCTGAGCTGTACGCCAAGCTCAAGGACAGCCCGGACGAGCAGGTGCGCAGCAACGCGCAGGCGCTCGCGGCGATCTTCGGCGGCGACAGCGCGCTCGGCGAAATGCGGAAGCTGCTCACCGATGCGAAGGCTCCGCTCGAAGCTCGGAAGCAGGCGCTCGATGCGCTCGTCGCGCAGCGCGATGCTGGCGTGCCCGATGCGCTCCTGCATCTCGCGACGGAGCCGGGGCCGCTGCGCGAAGCCGCGCTGCGCGGACTCGTGAGCTACGACGATCCGCGCGTGGCACCGGCGGTGATCGACGCTTTCCCCAAACTCAACAGCGACGAACGCCGCACCGCGATGCAGGCGCTCCTCGCGCGGGCGTCGGCGGCGAAAGCATTCACCGCCGCGATCGAGGCGGGAAAAATTCCGAAGACGGAACTCACCGCGCCGGTCGCGCGGCAAATCCAGGGGCTGAAGGACGCGGCGCTCGACGCGTGGCTCGCGAAAAACTTCGGCGCTGTCTCCGCGCCGAATGAGGACAAGCAGAAGCTCATCGCAAAGTATCGGGAGTTCGTGACGACCGACCTCGTACTGCGCGCCGACGCAAACCACGGGCGCGCGCTTTTCGCGCAGACGTGCGCGGCGTGCCACACGCTTTTTGGCACCGGCGGTAAAATCGGGCCGGAGCTTCCCGGCTCATTCGAGGATCTCGAATACTTGCTCGTGAACATCCTCGATCCGAACGCGATCATCGGGAAGGACTACCAGCAGACTTTCGTGAAAACGAAGGACGGCCAGATCGTCGCCGGCATCGTCGCCGAGGACACGGATCGCGTGATCGCGCTGAAGACGCTCGGCGGCGGAGTCGTCACCGTGCAGCGCGCGGATGTCGCCTCCACGGAAATCAGCCCGCTGAGCATGATGCCCGAGGGCCTGCTCACGCCGCTCCACGAGCCGGACGTGCGCGATCTTTTCCTCTACCTGCGGCAAAAGCAGCAGGTGCCGATGCTCGTCACGGCGGTGAATGCGAACGACTTTTTCAACGGCAACGACCTGCACAATTGGATCGCCGACACCGGCAAGACGCACGCCGAATCGTGGCGCGCGGAGAATGGGGAAATCGTCGGCAGCGGCAACGGAGGCGGGCCGGTCGCGCTAACGAGCGAAATGGTCGCGGGCGACTACCGGCTCACCGCGCAGGTGAAGATTTGCGGGGAAAAGGCGGCGGGGGAACTCGTGCTGTGCGGCGAGCGCGATGCGTCCGGTTTCCACGGGATGACGCTGAGCTTCGGCGGCCCGTCCGCGATCGCGCTGGTGGACTACCGCGCCGCGACCGACGCGCTGGTGAAGCCCGGCAGCCGCGCGCTCGGCGACGACACATGGCACGCGCTGGAAGTATCCCGCAAAGCCGGACACCTGACGGTTAGTGTGGACGGGAAGCAGGAATTCGAAATCGAAGACGCCCGCCACCGCCGACGCGTGTCGCCGGCGATCCACCTGCTCGGCGACACCGCAGAGTTGCGCGTGAAGGCGCTGAAAATCGAGGCGCTGTGAACTGCGTAGGCGCGCTCGGGAGAGTGAGACAGACGTCCCATGCGGTGGGTGCCCCGACGCAGGCTTCCGCCTGCGCCTACTTTAGCTTCCCAAAATCCGCCCGCAGCGCCTTCACCTTCTTCGCATCCTCATTGCAAAAGACGACGCCCGTCAACTTATTGAGCTGGTAGCACTTCAGCGTAAACTTACGCTTCTTGTTGCGGTCGCCTTCCATCTCCACGCGCGTTGGGGTTTTCGTGAAATCTCCGACGAAATCGAACCCCAAATCAAACACGCGGCTCTGATGCCACGGCACATAGCTGAAGTTCACCATTTTCTTCGCCGCCATGTTGTAGCCCGCGGCGGCCCCCATCGCGAGCGCGGCATCCCAGTGCTCCTCGCGGCGCATCCCGCCGACGAGCGGATTCGGGTAGAGCGCAATGTCGCCCGCGGCAAAGATCCCCAGCTCGTCGCTCTCCAGTCGCTCCGTCACGGGGCACCCATTTTGCGACCACAGCGGCGAGGCGGAAACGAGCTGCAGATTTGGCTCCGAACCCATTGCGACTACCGCGACGGTCGTGTCGAGCCGCTGTCCGCTTTTCGTCTGCACGCGCTGCAAAACGGTGCGGCCTTCGAAGCCGTTGAGGTGTTCGCCGAGCATCAGCTTCACGCCATTCGCGGCGAGATAGTTCGTCAGCCATGCGGCGGTCTCCGCGTCGAAAAACCTCGTCCACACGGCTTGCGAACGCGTGATCAGCGAGACGTTGAGTTTCAATTTCCGCAGCAGCGCCGCCGTCTCGACTGCGACCAGGCCACCGCCGACCACCACGACATTTTTCTCCGTCTCGACCACTTCGCGCAGCGCCGCGATCTCGCGCGCGGAGCGGAGGTAGAAGACGTTGCCGAGAGTCGCGCCGGCCACCGCGGGGCGGCGCGCGCGGCTTCCTGTCGCCAGCAGCGCTTTTTCAAATTTCACGGCCTGGCCGGTCACGAGCACCGCGGCGCGCTGCTCGATGCTGAACTGCGTGACGAGCGTGTTCAGCCGCAGATCCACATTCATCCGCGAAAACCACGACGGCTCCCTTTCGAGCAGCTTGTCGATCGGCGTCGCCTTCGGGCCGAGCAGCCCCGGCAGAAGCTCCGGACGACGGACGCCCGCGTGGGGTTCCGCCGTGATCATCATGATGCTTCCGCGCTTGTTAATCGCACGGATAGCCTCGCATGCCGCGATCCCAGCGGCACCAGCGCCCACGATTAAGTAGTCCCGGCGAATCATTCAGTGGGAGTAAATACCGGGCTGGCAGTGCTTTTTGCCAGTAAAAAGACGCGGCAATCCGCAATTTGCTGATTTTTCCCTCGCGCGGGAGGCGGAAAGCGCCGCCTTTCGCCCGCCTTTCGCATGGCCGTTTGCCATTTCCGAAGCGCCCCGATAGGAAACTGCGCACCGTCGTGATTTCCATCCGCATCGAAAACCTCACCAAGCGTTTTGGCAGCACCGTTGCGCTCGATGCGATCAGCCTCACGATCCGCTCCGGCGAAATTTTCTTCCTGCTCGGCCCGAGCGGCTGCGGAAAAACCACACTCCTCCGCAGCGTCGCGGGATTTTATCCGGCCGACGGCGGGCGCATTTTTTTCGGCGACGAGAACGTGACCGCACTGCCGCCGCACCAGCGCAACACCGGCATGATGTTTCAAAGCTACGCGCTCTGGCCGCACATGACGGTCGCGCAAAATGTCGCCTTCGGCCTCGAGGAGCGCCGCGTCCCGCGCGACGAAATCACCATGCTCACCGGGGCCGCGCTCGAGTCCGTAAAAATGGCCGCGTTCGGCGCGCGGAAAATCCACGAACTCTCCGGCGGGCAGCAGCAGCGCGTGGCGCTCGCACGCGCGATGGTCATCCGCCCGCGCTGCCTGCTGCTCGATGAGCCGCTCTCAAATCTCGACACGAAACTGCGCATCGAGCTGCGCGGCGAAATCCGCCGCATCTGCAAGGAAGCGCGGCTCACCGCGATCTATGTCACGCACGATCAAAAGGAGGCGCTCAGCATCGGCGATCGCATCGCGGTGATGGAGGCCGGCCACATCCGGCAGATCGGCGCGCCCGCCGAGGTGTACCGCGAGCCCGCGACGCGCTTCGTCGCCGATTTCATGGGCGAAACCAATTTCATCGCGGGCGCAGTGACCGCGATCCGCGCGAGCGGCGCGGGCTCGATCTCGGTCCGCACGGAACTCGGCGAATTCACCGCGACAGCGCACGGCTGGCTGCCGCAGACGGGTGAGAAAGTCGTCCTCAGCGTGCGTCCCGAGGCCCTGCGAATCTCGACGGTCGCCGCGCCCGTGAACTCCTTCGCCGGCGCGATTCTCGAGCGCACCTACCTCGGCGAGATGGCGCAGTACCGTTTCGCCGCGGCGCACCTCGCGCTGAAAATCTTTGAGCTGAATCCCAAGTTTGTCTTCAGCGACCAGCGGCGGGATCTGTTTGCGAGCGTGGATCCGGCGGATGTCGTCGTGCTGCGGGAGTAGCGCATGGGCAAAAATTTCCTCCTGCTCCTCGCCGTCCTCGCGGTCGTGGTCGGCCCGATCCTTCTGCGCCCGCGCGGCAACGAGGCGAGGCTGCGCGGGCAGGATACGCTCGTCGTCATCACGCCGCATAACGAGGCGATCCGCGCCGAATTCGCCGAAGGCTTCCGCGAATGGTACCGCGCGAAAACGGGCCGCACCGTGCTCGTCGAATGGCTCACGCCCGGCGGCACGAGCGAGAGCACGCTCTACCTCGGCGGGGTGTACAGCGCCGCATTTGAAAACCACTGGAAGCACACGCTCGGGAAAAAATGGTCAGCCGACATCGAACTCGGCTTCATGGATCCGAAGACGCAGCCCGCAAAATCGCCCGACGAGGACACGCCACGGCAGGCCGCGCGGCGCGCCTTTCTCGAATCCAATGTCGGCGGACGCTTCGATGTTTTCTTCGGCGGCGGTTCGTACGATTTCATCAAAATGGCGGCGACCGGCGTGCTCGTGGACTGCGGCTACATCGCCGCGCACCCGGAGATTTTCGGAGTCGGAAAACCGATCCCGCCCGTGCTCGGCGGCGAGCCATTTTACGACGAGATGGGCCGCTGGCTCGGCACCACGCTTGGAGCCTTCGGTATCGCGTATAACCGCGACCAACTCGCGCGCCTCAGCCTCGGCGAACCGCGCGAGTGGAGCGACCTCGCCGACCCGCGCTATTTTCGCGCCCTCGCGATCGCGAATCCGATGCAAAGCGGCTCGGCCAACAAGGCGCTCGAAATGCTCGTGCAGCAGCAGATGAATCTCGTTGCGCGCGAGCCGGACGCAGACGAGGCGCGCATCACCGCGGACGGCTGGATGCGCGCCATGCGCCTGCTCCAGCGCATCGGCGGGAATGCGCGCTATTTCAGCGATTCCTCCTCAAAAATCGCACTCGATATCGAAGCCGGCGAAGCCGCCGCGGGCATGACGATTGATTTCTACGGGCGTTTCCAAAGCGAAGCCGTGCGCCGCGCCGACGGCACCTCGCGCATCGGCTACACCGACGCGCAGGGCGGCACCTCGTACGGCTGCGATCCCATCGCGCTCCTCCGCGGCGCGCCGCATCCCGCGCTCGGGAAAATGTTCATCGAATTCGTGATGACCGACGGGCAAAGAATTTGGGGTTGGAAAGTCGGCGCGCCTGGCGGTCCGCGGCAGCACGCGCTCCGCCGCCTGCCGATGCTGCCGGCACTTTACGCCGCGGAATTCCGCGCGTTGCGCAGCGATCCCGACGTGCTGCCCCTCGAGGCCGCGAAACATTTCACCTACGAGGGAAGACGCACCGCGCCATTTTTCAATGCCATCGCCTTCGTCGTCCGCGTGATGTGCATCGACACGCACCGGGAACTGACCGCCGCGTGGCAGGCGCTCTGCGAGGCGCAGCGGCGCACTGGTAATTTCCCGCCCGCCGCGCTCGCCGCTTTTGAAGATGTGCGCGCCGTGGACTACGCCGCCGTCACCACGCGCATCGCCAAAGCGGTCGCCACCGGCTCGGACAAAATCACGCAGGTCCGCCTCGCGAAGGAACTCGCCGACACCTTCCGCGCCAACTACCGCCGCGCCAAAGCCCTCGCGCACGAGGGAAAGTAGCCGCGCGCGATGCGCCACGGAAGACAGGCGTCCTCGCCTGTCAGGGCAGATGGGCCTCTGGCCTGTCCCAACCGCCGGGGACGACCGTTTGCCATGACAGCCGAGACGGCTGCCTTCCGATCCTTCCGCGATTTTTAGACGCGCCTCTCAGTGATTGAAGATAAACTCCCGGCTGCTCATCAGCGCCCAGAGCACGTCCTCGATCACCGCGCGCTTTTCCTCCTTCGCCCCCGCCAGCGCGCGCTCGACGGATGCCGTCTCGCCCGCGGAAGGATGCCGACCGAGCGCTGCGAGATACGCATCCTCCAGCCATCCAGCGGCCGGCCGATTCGACGCCACGATCTTCGCCGCGACACCCGATGCGTCGCGAAGTTTTGCGTTCAGCGTGTCGCCATTCGCGATGTGCAGCGCCTGCGTCACGTTCGGCTCCTCGGTCCGTTCGCACTCGCAAGTCTGCTCGCGCAGCGGCCGGCCAAAGACGCGCGTGAAGTAGCTGTCCGTGTTCACATCGGGCAACTGCACCGCACGCCAGCCCGCCGGAAATTGATCGCCCTTGTCGCCCTGATCATACGGGTTCTTCGTCCGAAAAATCGTCGGCACCTGCGTGACTTGCGCGACGGCATCGAGCAGCACCTCGGCCATCAGCCGGCGCGGATAGTAGCGCGAATAAAAGCGCGAGTCGTCCTTGTTCCCCGCGAGCGCCACGCTGCTGCGCTGGTAAGTTTCGCTCTGCAAAATCTCCCGCATCAGCGCGCGCAGATCGTAGCGGTTGTCGCGCAGCCATTTTGCGGCGGCGGAAAAGAGCGCCTCGTTGCTCGCGGGATTCGTCTCGCGGATGTCGTCCACCGCCTCGACGAGTCCGACGCCGAAAAAATTCGCCCACACGCGGTTCACGATCGCGCGCGAGAAGTATGGATTCTCCGGCGCAGTCAGCCACGCCACCAGCGCTTCGCGACGGTCACCCGCAAAATCCTGCGCGATCACTTTTCCGCCGAGCGGACGCGGCGTCTGCGGCTTGCCCGTGAGCGGTTGCACGAGGTCGCCCTCGTCCGCCGCAAAAACGATCCGGTCGCCCTGGCCACCCGCGCCATTTTTGAACCGCACCCGCGCGAACAAATTGGCGTAGCCGAAGTAGTCGTTGTTAGTCCACTTCTCCATCGGGTGATTGTGGCAGCGCGCGCAGTTCGTCGAGATGCCGAGGAAAGTGACCGACGTCTTTTCCGACATGTCGCGAGGGTCGGGCGTCATCACAAAATAATTCGCCGCGCCATTTTCCAGCGTGCTCCCGCGCGCGGTGAGCAGTTGGCGCGCGAACTCATCCCACGGCGTATTCGTCGCCACCTGATCGCGGATCCATTTGTAGTACGCCCACACCGCCGGCAGCGGCAGCTTGCGCTTCGTCACGAGCAAAAGGTCGCTCCATTTGTAGCTCCAGTAGTCCGTGAATTCTGTGCGTTTCAGCAGCCCTTCGATCACGCGGTCACGCTTGCCCGTGCTCGCCTCCGCGAGGAATGCGCGCACCTCGCTCGCCGTCGGCAGCACGCCGATCGTGTCGAGAAAGGCGCGGCGCAAAAACTCCTCGTCCGTGCAGCGCGGCGACGGCGGGATGTTGAGCGAGCGGAGTTTTTCGAGCGCGAGATCGTCGATCCAATTCCGCCGCGGCGCCTCCGCAAAGACCTGCGGCGCAATCTCATTTTCAAACGGCGACTCGATTGTGGCGAACGTGATTTTTTGCAGATACCACGCCGTCACCGCGCTCTCGCCGTGGCCGAGCACGCTTACTTTTCCAAAGTCATCCACATTCGCGACCGTCTGATTTGTCGCCGTGTATTTCGCGTAGCGCGTCACGTCCTCGCTGTGCCCGTCGGAAAAATGTGCCTGCACGGAAAAATGCTGCACCTGCCCGACTTTCACGCGCGCCTTCGCCGGCAGCACCTCGATGCGCTCGATGCGCACATCGTCCGCCTTCGGCCCCGGCGCACCCGCGGCGACCCAGTCCACCAGCGTCTGCCATTCCGGCGAATGCACCTTGAACCGCTCGCCGCCCTTGTGCGGCACCGCAGCCGTCGTCTTCATGAGAAAAAGCGAGCGCGCCGGATCGGTCGTGCTGATGCGCCGTCCGAATGCCCCGCGCGTGAGCATGAGAAAATCGCCCTCGGTGTCGTAACCGCGCAGCGAGAGTTTGAAGCCGCCCTGTCCCGCCGCCGCGCCGTGGCATGCTCCCGAGGAGCAGCCCGTCTTCGCGAGGATCGGCTGGACGTGATTGCGAAATGAAACCTCCGCTGCGCGAAGCGGCAGCGCCAAGGCCAGAAGGACTGGGAGATTGCGAATCATCAGGAACACAAACCAAGATACCCGTCCGTTCCTAGGGCCGCAAGGAATGTGGGGCAGGCTTCCAGCCTGTCGGCGTTTGCCCTCTCTCACAAATAGTGATCGTTTGAGCGTCCCCGGCAGCGCGATGCCTGCGCGACACGCTGGGAAGCGTTTCCGACATTGTGCGGGCGCTCGCACAGCTTGCGTCGCCGTCTCATTCCGCGCCACCTTCGCATCGTGAAACGCGAAGCGACCAGTGCTCAGTCCCGAGAATTTTGTGAGTAATCATCCAGACATCTCCGGTGAATATTGCGCTCTCGAAGCGCGGGTGCTCGGCGCATTGCGCGATGACCTGAGTGAGAGTGAATTCAACACGCTTGCGCTCGAAATCCACGCCTTCCAATGCCGCCATAACCGCGCGTTCGCGCGCTGGTGTGGCACATTGAAAGTTCCGCAGCGGTGGCGCGAAATCCCCGCCGTGCCGCAGGCGATGTTCAAGCGCTTCCGGCTCTCCTGCTTCCCGGAAAGGCTCACGCCCGTGACTTTCCGCACGAGCGGCACGACGGGCGAGACATTCGGCGAACATCACTTCGCGAGCCCGGCATTCTACGATGCGAGCATCGTCGCGGCATGGCGGCGGTTGCCCTTGCAAAAACTCCCCGCGATCTTTCTCGCGCAAAATCCCGGCGAGGCGCCGCACTCGTCGCTCGCGCACATGTTTGGCATCCTCGCAAAAGACGAAACGTCGCGCGCACACTTCGACATGCGCGCGGATGCCGCGTCGCTGCGACGGTTCGCCGCCCGCGGGCCGTGCGCAATCTTCGGCACGGCGCTCGCATTTCTCGCGCTGTTCGAGCGGATGGAAAATGAGCGCGTCCGTTTCGCAAAAGGCAGCTACGCACTCGAAACGGGCGGCTACAAGGGCAGCCGACGCGACATCCCCAAGCCGCAGCTTTACGCGATGTTTCGCCAGTTTCTCGGACTGCCCGCAGACGCGATTTGGAACGAGTATGGGATGACCGAGCTGTCCTCGCAGGCGTACACGCACGGACTCGGGCGGGCGCACGAGACGCCGCCGTGGCTGCGCGCCATCGTCGTGAATCCCGAAACAAAAAAGGAAGTCGCGGTCGGCGAGGCTGGCGTGCTGCGGCTCTTCGACCTCGCAAATGTCGGCAGCGTGCTCGCAATCCAGACCGCCGACATTGCAGTGCGCCGCGCGCGCGGCTTCGAACTGCTCGGCCGCGATCCCGCGACGATCCCGCGCGGATGCTCGCGCCGTGCGGATGAAATTCTACACGGCGCTCCCGCTCCCGCAGCCGCCGTCCGCACTGCGGATGTCGCGCTTCCTCCGCCGTCGCGCAGCCGACTGCCGGACACCGCGGCCCGCGCAGCGGCTCTGGCAAAGGCGGCGTCCGCCTTTCCGTTCCTCGGAAAAATCACCGCGCGCGCGCTCACGAATCTCGTCGCCTCCGAACTCGGCCATGCGCAGGCGCTCGATCAATTCGTCCCGCAGGGCCGGCGCCTCGTCCGTGCTTTCGCGCCGCGGCGAATCCTCCACGTGCTCAGCGGCAACACGCCTGCCGCGGCGTTGCAGACGATCCTGCGCGGCTTGCTTCTCGGATCAGAAAATTTCTGCAAGCTCCCCGCGGGAGGAATCCGCGAAGTGCAGCAATTTCATGCACGCCTTTCCAAGGCGCTCGCGGAGCGGCTGCACGTCTCGGAGGAGCTGCCCGCCGCGTGGCTCGCGCACGCGGATGCCGCGGTCCTCTTCGGTCGCGACGACACGATCGCCGCGCTCCGCAGCGCGCTGCCGCCGGGCGTTCCGATTCTCGCGCACGGGCACAAGGTCAGTTTCGCGATCGTCTTCGACGATCCGAAATTGCGCAGCGCGCCCGGTGCGGCGCGCGATGTGTCCACCTTCGATCAGCAGGGCTGCCTCTCGCCGCACGCGATTTTCGTGCGGGAAAATGGGACGCTCACCGCCCGCGCGTACGCCCAGCGGCTTGCGGATGCGATGGCGCGTTTCGAGAGCCATACGCCGCGCGGCACGCTCACGATCAGCGAGGCTATCGGCATCCGCACGCTGCGCGAGGAGACGGCATTCCGCGCTGCGAACGGCGGGACGATCAAATTGTTCGCGAGCGCGGACACCGCGTGGACCGTCATCGCGGACTGCGCCGCGAGCCTCCCGCTCTCGCCGCTGAATCGCGCCATCTTCGTAAAGCCGCTGCCCGCCAAACTCGCGACGATGCTCGCGCCGCATCACGCGCATCTCAGCACTTGCGGCATCTGGCCGGTGAATGCCGCGAATCGCGAGTTTGCCGCGGCGCTCGGCTTCTCGCGCATCTGCGCCATCGGGAAAATGCAGTCGCCGCCGCTCGACTGGCATCACGATGGCGAGCCGGTGCTCGCGCCGCTCGTGCGCTGGGTGGATTGCGAAATGTAGGCGCGTTCGGACGAACGCGGGACGCGGGCTCCCGTCCGCGCCTGCGAAGATCACCGCCAAGTCGCACCGCCCGCCCGCGCGAGGTGGCGACCCTCGCCTAATTTCCGCGGCGCGTGAGCAGCGTCACCCACTTGCCTTTGCGCACCGCGCGTTCGAGGCGGCAGCCTTGCTGCCGAAATGTCGCGAGCACCTCGCGCTCCTGCGCGCGCAGGATGCCGCTCAGGATTAGGCGTCCGCTTCCCTCGACGGCACCCGCGATGCGCGGCGCGGCGGCGATGAGCGTCGTGCTGAAGACATTCGCGAGCACCACCGGCCACCGGCGCGGGGCGATCCAGTTCAGCACATCGGTGCGGGAGAAATGGACGCCGCGGATTTTGTTGGCCGCGGCGTTTTCCTTCGCCACGCGCACGGCGGTGGAATCAAAATCACCTGCCTCGACTTTCCGTGCGCCAAAAATCCGCGCGGCCAGCGCGAGGATTCCGCTGCCGGTGCCGATGTCCAGCGCGTCCCATTCCGTGCCACGGAGTTGCTTCGCGACATCGGCAAGCATCCGCAGGCACGTCGCCGTGGTCGCGTGTTCGCCGGTGCCGAATGCGACCGTCGCCGGAATCAGCAGCGCGGGAATTTTCGGATGCCGTTTTGCAGCGAGCGCGAGTTCCTTTTCGGACGAAACCACGAGCAATTTTCCGCGCACGCGGAGCGGCGGACGCGGCTTCGGCTCCAGATCACTTTTCGTGAGCGCGCGTGCGGCGCGCAGGCTTCCGCCAAATTCGCGCACGAGCCATTCCGCCTCTGCGCGCGTGACGTGATGCGCCTCGATCCGCAGCGCGCGAGAGTTCGCGAGATTGAACATCACGACCCGCTGCCCGAGCCACGCGAGCCGCTCCTGCCACGCATCCTCCCACTTAACCGTCGTCAATTTTCGCCAGACAAAGCGTGCAGCCTTTCCGTAGCCGAGGGAACCAGGCGGGCTGGTTTTGCCTGCCGCCTCAACCGTCTCCCAATGCGGGTTCATATTCGGAATTTCCGTGCGGAAATCAGACCCGCGGCGGATTCACGCGACGGCGCGAAGGCGCAAAGACGGAGCCTCCTTTTTGCGCCGTCGAGCCTTTGCGTGAGCCAAAAAATGTCGAGCACCGCGGCGTCCAATTTTTCCGACGGTGCCAACGCTACTTCCTCCGGAAAAAAATCATGTGCTGCTGCGGGAGCTCGCGCTTCGTCTGCACCCACTCGAGTTCCGGGTGCAGCGCGATTTCCTTTTTTACCTGCGCCTCGGTCATCTTGTGGACGAGTTTGATTGGCACCGTCGCGTCCTCACCGCGGTACTCGATGAACACGATCTGCCCGCCTTTTTTTAACCCGGCGATCATCTTGCGGATCATCTCATACGGGAACTCGAACTCGTGATACACGTCCACCATCACCATCATGTCGCAGCTCTCCGGCTCCACCTTCGGATCGGCGTCGCCGCCGAGGACGGGCTTCACGTTTTCGATGTGCTTCGCGCGCATTTTTTCCACGAGCAGGTCGAGCATTTCCTTTTGGATGTCCACGCCATACACGGTGCCGCCGGGCAAAATGCGCGGCGCGATCCGCTCGGAAAGATAGCCCGTACCGCAGCCGATGTCGGCGACATTCATGCCGGGTTTCAGACCGAGCAGCTCTACGAGCTTGCTCGTGCGCTCCTCCTCCTCGCGCTCGGGCCGCTCGAGCCAGTCCGCCGCCTGATGCCCCATGATGTGAGCGATCTCGCGACCCATGAAAAATTTCGCGATGCCATTGAGGTCATGTTCGTCGCGCGTTTCGTAGAGCGGCGAAGGCGGCTGCGCGGCGGCAATCGGTACCGATGTCTCGGGCGGCTCCGGACGCGGCCCTGCGAGTGCGGCGGAGAAAATGGCGGGCAGGAGTAGAAAAAGGACGCGCTTCATGCGCAGAGAAAAACACGCGCGCGGCGGTTTGGCGAACGTTGCGTTAGGTATGAGTAGGCGTGGGCGGAAGCCTGCGTCGGCGCTCTTCCGAGCGCGCCTACTTCTCCGCCATGCGCCTCGCGATGAACTCCGCGACCTTCGGAATCTGACAGCTCGCGAGCAGTTCCGCGGCCTTCGCGATGTCGGCGGCGACGGCGGGCTCGGCGGCGTACCAGAGCATGAGCGGGAGATTCTGGTCGCCCGCATCTTCGGCGTGCGAGGCGAGCGCGGTGAGGACGGGCCAGCGATCCGCGATGGGAATCCGCTGCGCGGCGCTCGCGATGCGCAGGCGCACGTGCGGGCTCTTGTCGAACCTTGCGAGCCGCGCAAATTCCGCCAGCGCCGCCTCGCTCGGCTTTTTGTCTTCGCACAACAGCGTCACCGCCCAGCCGCGAACGAATTCACTTTGCGCTTTCAGCGCTTCCAACGCCGTGGTTTCGGACAATCCGCCATAGCAGTGCAGCGCCCAGAGTGCGCGAAGCTGGCGGGTATCGTCCGAGTTTTTAAGAAGGATCATCTCCAGCGCATCAATGGTTCCAATGTGGGTCTTGGCCTGCGCCAAAGTGTGGGCCTTCTCTGAGCGCTCCTGCAGGATGCGCCGTGCGTGTCGCACGTACCAGTCATTCGGGTTGAGCTGATATTGCACGAGTTCCGCAAAGCTCGCCTTGGAAAGATCCACGCTCACCGGCTTCACGTTGTCCGTCGTCACCTTGTAGATGCGTCCATTCGTGCGGTCGGTGAACTCGCGCTGCTGATGGCACGGCACCTTGTCGTACCAGTCGTTGATGAACACCGACCCATCCGGCCCGTATTGCGGCGAGAGGCCGCGGAACCACCTGTCGCCGCTGTCCATGAAGTCGCCGTTGCGCTCGCTCTTGTAGCCGGAGCCGGAGCGCACCACGCGCTCGTTGCGCTGCTTGTTCATGTGGATGTCGTGGAAGAACACCGTGTCGCGCCACTCGGGCGGGAAAAGGCCGCCGAGATATACCATCATCCCGCAGTAGCCGGCCTTCTCGTAGCGGCCCCACGCGATCGTTTTGATGTCGTCGTAAGTATTCGGATCCGCGTGCTGCCCGCCCTGGCGTGCATAGCGCGCGCCCTGGAATCCGTGCCACATGTGCGGGATCACGCACGCGGCGAAGAACGCCTCGCCGTGATCATTCCAGTCGAGGCCCCACTGGTTGCTCCCGCCCTCCGCCCAGCGCTCGAAGATCTTCTTTGTCGGATGATACCGCCACACCGCCGCGTTGATCACCGTGCGCTCGGACTTCGGCGTGCCGGGTTTGCCGACATTTGAGAAAGTGAACACGCCGTGCGTGCCGTAGAGCCAGCCGTCCGGCCCCCATGTGAAATCATTCAGCGTCTCGTGCGTGTCCTCATTTCCCCAGCCGTCGAGCACCACCTCCGGCTCGCCCTCGAATTTGTCCTCGCCATTTTTCACGGGGAAAAAAAGCAGGTTCGGCGGAGCACCGACCCACACGCCGCCGTGGCCGATGGCGATGCCGCTGGCGAAAGTGAGCTTGTCGTAAAACACCGTGCGCTTGTCCGCGCGACCATCGCCGTCGGTGTCCTCGAAAATGATGATGCTGTCCTTCTTCTCGCCGGGGCACACCGGGTAGTTCGTGTTCGTCACCACCCAGAGCCGCCCGCGATCATCCTGCGCGTAGGCGATCGGCTGCACGATGTCCGGTTCCCCGGCGACCACCTGCACCTTGAATCCCGGCGGCAGCTTGAACGCCTTCGCCGTCTCCTCCGGCGTCAGCGACGGATCTTTCGCAACGGGGCGGCCCTTGTCTTCGAGCGGGTTCGTCGGCGGCGGTTTTCCGCCGGGGGGCGTTGCGGCGAATGCGAAAGATGTGAGCACGATCGCGGCGGAGACAGATGTGGCGAGGAAGGGTGGCAGCTTCATGGGTTGGGAAAGGCCTTTGCGATGATGCATAACCGCGCGTGCGGCAATTCCCTTCTGACATCTTTTGTGAGAAATCGGACGGTGCCGCATTCCCAACAAAAACTCACTGCACGTCATCGGCCCAAGTCACGCCCATGATCTTGAGATGCTGATCGGCTTGGTCGTCCCAGAAAGCGACGGCAAATCGTCCGGCGATGTGAACATCCAAGTCGCGCCCGTGTTCATCCCGCTGGAGGTAATCCACATGATTCGCCGGGTAATCCCGAATGGTCTCGAATCGAGTCAGCAAAAACTCCCGCTCTCGCTTTCGCAGCTGGCCCAGGAATTCGAGCACCGTCGAATCCAATCAGCAGCCGCCGTTTCACTCTTCCGCAGGCTCGGGGATTTTTTCGAGCCGGTCCCGCACTTCATCGAGCGTCAGCCAGCGGTTCGGATTCGGATCGTCCAGCACCGTGGCCATCTCTCGCAAGCGCTCCGCCCATTGTTTTTCGCGCAGGGAAAAGAGAAACGAGGAGAGTTCCCGTCGGGCACCGTCATCCAGTGCGGCGATTTCACGCTTCAGTGTTTCCAAGCTCATGCGCGGAGTGAACCACAGTCCTGCGAGCCCGGCAACGCCAAGAAACAAAGCATCCGGGTGACTCGTGCGACAATAGCCCAGCACTTCAGTGCTGGGAGGGAACCGCGCGATGCAATGACCAGTCCCGCAGGGACGGCAGAACCCCGGCGTGGATTTCTGCCGTCCCCTGCGGGACTCGCGCCGCTGGCGCGCATGGACCCAGCGCTGAAGCGCTGGGCTATTTTCGGTTTGCCTCTGCGCGCACGCACCGCCATCCTCCGCCCCCATGAGCCCACCCCGCACGAATAGACCGAGGGAATCCCGTCTCCCGCTCGGCTTCATTAAATGTTAGGCCGCTTAGCACGCATGTTATGAAATCGTCCAAACATAGAAAAAAGCCGGAAAAGGGTATGATGGTTCTGCGCGGTGTCCTTTCTGACTCGCAAAGGAATATTTTTGTTTGGTGTCCGTTCTGCGATGCTATCCATAAGCACGCATGGGATGCGGACATTCCCGACTGGGGGATTGTTGCTCGTGTTTCCCATTGTGAGAATGCCTCCCCGTTGAAAGAGACCGGATATTACGTAGGACGGTTTCCGGCAAAGAAAATCCCAGTCGCGGCTCGGCTGTGATTACCATGTCTCATTTTATCTTACCGTGCTTCCACTCACCATCATAGATTACCATCCGGCCATTTTTGCTTTCGGTGCGCACTTTCTGGCGCGGGTCATCACCTTTCCGCCCACCGCGCAGCCGCCGCTGAACTTGTGGTCGCGTTTCTACCCACTCTCTGTAACTGAACAATGAAAGCTCTCGGAATCCCTCAACCTGGTGCATGGCTCATCATCAACGGCTATCACGCTCGCGTTCCATTACCTAAACCCACGAAGTATCGTGGCATCGTCCTTATTTACGCGCTTCCTGACCCGATAACGCCGACAACGTTTGAGGAGTTTATCGCGGGCTGCCGCCACCTTCGCGTTACGTCACATCCGCGTGCGACTGACTTTGAGTTAGGCGGCTTCCTCGGCACGGGCCAACTTACAGCGTGCGAGACTGAGGAGAATGGCGCTTCTGTTGCCGTGCTTGAGTCCACCGACGAACTTGGTTTTGTCGCCTCGTCTGGCCGACTGGGCATCTTCAACATTGCCGAAGACCCGTTCGCTCCAACGGATGTTCCTCGCACCACTTATACTTCACATGCCGACACGACCCGCGCGCCGTCTGCGCCAGCGGTAGCCGACGACGACGAACCCGACGAACCATCGCTTCTCGACCACTTCCTCGATGGTGTTGCACAGCAGGCCCGGCGCGAACTCAACAAAAACCTCAAACAGATTGGCCGTGGCTTAGCAAAAGACGCCATTAGCATCGGTTCCGAATTGCTCGGCAGTTGGCTTGGCGGAGGCAAGCCGCGGGGAGGCCGTAAACGCTAAATGAATTATGCCCAAACGCCTATGCGCTGAACTTGCGGTCGCTAGGCGTCGCGCGCGCTCTCCTTAAATGAACTCAATTATCAATCCGACCTCCGACGAATTGCACTGGAACCATTGGTTCGTCGGATTCTGCGACGGCGAGGCTTCATTTACATTCTCATGCAATCGAGCCACTCGGTCGGCACGCCCGCGATTTAAGCTGTGTTTGCAGCAAGACGATGAGCTTATCCAAACCGTATTTAGCAGATTTGGATCCATTGGCAGTGCTCGTGGCGAGTTCACACCGAATGCCGCTCGTCCCGGTTCAACCATTGCATATGCCGCCCGCTCAGAATGGGATCTCCAATCTGTCTCTGGATGCCGGAGACTGGTGGACTTCTTTCAGCTTTACCCGCCCCGGTCCCACAAACGTAACGACTTCACCATCTGGAGTGAGCTTGTTGCCGCAGCCGAAGCTCCACGACCAGACCGCCGCGCCATGAACCTTATTGCTTGGCGCCTCAACGAGAATCGAGCGTCCGGCAACAGCAACAAGGCCAGAATCACACTCAAAGAATGGTTGGAATTTTGACGCTTCTCTAGGCGGCAGACAAGGGTCGTTCGGTAGCCGTGGCTCGACACGGGATGCGTCGCCGTCAAAAGTGGGCACATGAAGCGTCTCCCCATTCTTTTTTCCGCCGCACTCTCGCTGCTCGTCTCCGCGAACTTTTCCCCTGCTG
>JBBSEI010000055.1:0-27268 GCA_038239865.1 Chthoniobacterales bacterium | reverse complement strand
GCCCACGCATCCCGAGATGCTCGACTACCTCGCGACGTGGCTCATGGACAACGGCTGGTCGTTGAAAAAGCTGAACAAGCTCATCGTCATGTCCGCCGCATATCAGCAGGACAGCCGGCCAAACGACGCCGCGATGAAGACCGACCCGACCAACCAGTGGCTCTGGCGCGCGAATGTGCAGCGGCTCGACTTTGAACAAGTGCGCGACTCGCTGCTCACCCTCGGCGGCAAGCTCGACCTCACGATGGGCGGCCAGCCCTTCATCCTCGCGGGAAGCACGATCGGCGGCAAAGGAAAGTACGCCAGCGCCGACCTCGGCAACTCGAAGGTCAGCCCGAATCGCCGGAGTGTTTACGCCTTCCTCGATCGCTCCTCGCTGCCGGAAATGCTGAACACGTTCGACTTCGCAAACCCCGACATGTCCACGGGCGAGCGCATCCTGACCACCGTGCCGCAGCAGGCGCTCTTCATGATGAACAGCCCCTTCCTCATCGAGCAGGTGAAGAACATTCTGGCGCGTTCCGACTTCCCCGCGACGGCTGCCGATGCGGAGAAAGTGAAGTTCATTTTCCGCACCTCCTTCCAGCGTCCGCCGAGCCCGGCGGAACTGAAACTCGCGGAGCAATTCCTCGCCTCCGAAGCGCCGCAGCCGAAGACCACCGAGACCGCGCCCGTCGCCATCGGCCAGGCGGAAGCGCTCGAAGCCAAGCTGCGCAAAAAATCCGGTCCCGCCGCCACGCAGATCCAGCCACTCAGCCCGCTCGAACGCTACACGCAGATCATCCTGCTCACGAACGAGCTGATTTTCCTGAACTGACGCAAAGTGTAGCGCCGTAGCGAAGCGCGGCCAAAATGTAACGCCGACGATTCGTCGGCCCGCCCATCCGGTCAGGAACGCCGCGTGGAACTCCACGGATCGCTCGGTCAGATGGCGTCCGCACTGAGCGAGCGTAGTGCGACTTCGGAGATCGCTTCCCCTTCCTCGGCTTGTGGCCGACGAATCCTCGGCACCACATTGGCCGCACCTCATGCAAAACCCAGTCAGCGGAAAATCCCCGCTTCCGTCCGCCGTCTGAAATTCGGATAACCGCACATCATGCGCGTTTTTCTCCCGTGGACATCCCCCCTGCTGCCCGCCGTGGCCGCGCGGATGATCGCGGAATGCCCTGCCGAATCATCGTTCTCGCGCGATGCCGATCTGTCCGGCTGGCTGCTCGTCGTCCGCGGCGGCAGCGCGCAGCGGCGGCTGCTCGCTGCCCTCGCGATGGCAGCGCAGCGCGCAGGCCGCGCGCTCATCCCTCCGCGCATCGTCATGCAAGGATCGCTGGATGACGCCATCTTCGCTTCCGATGCATCCGTCGCAGGTCTGCTCGCGCAGCGTCTCGCGTGGACCGTCGCCGTGCAGCGGGTGGAGCCCGAGCGGATCGGAAAAATCTGGACCATGCCCGGCGGACGCGGCGGCATCGCGAATCTCGCCAGCGTGCTCGACCGCACATGGCGCGCGCTGAGCACGGCGGGCGTTGATTTCACCGGCGCATTTTCTGAACTCGCGAAGATCGCCCCGGACTCCGCGGAGTTCGAGCAGGAGCGCTGGGATTCGCTGCAGTACCTCCTCGATGAATATCGCGCCGTGCTCGGCGAGTGGGGGCTCACGGATCCCTCAGCGCGCCGAGCCCGCCTCGCCGCGACCAGCAGGGCGTCGGCAGAGCTTCGAGTGGCGCTCATCGGAGTCGTTGAATTGCCGCCGGAACTCATCCTGCTGCTGCGCACGGTGCCCGCGAAGCCGCTCATTTTCATCCACGCGCCGGAATCCGAGGCGGACGGTTTCGACGAATGGGGCCGGCTCGATGCGCCGTTCTGGGCGAAGCGCCCGTGCCGCTTCTCCGATGGCGAAATCCACGTCGTGCGAGGCGTGCGGGAGCAGGCCGCGCGTTGCGCAGACTTGATCCGCGATTGGAAAAAGGCGGGCCTCACCGGCGCCGGGATCACCATCGCGGTGCCGGAGTCTGCGGCGATTTCCGCGCTGCTCGGCGGTCTCGCGGATGCACACATCGAAGCACGCTCCGCCGAAGGCCTCTCCGCTTCGCGCACCGCGGCGCTGCAACTCCTCGCGCAGGTCGCCGATTTTCTCGATCGCCCCGGAGGCGCGCCGCCGACGTACACGAGCGTCGCCGCACTCGCGCGGCATCCGGATCTCGCCGCCATCGCACGCGGATCCACGGGCCGGCTGGACGAATACTTCAACGCACATCTGCCGCTGCGGATCGATCCCGAGCAACCCGCGCCCGGCTCGAATGAAGAGCGCATCGCGGAGTTCCTCACTCGTCTGAAAAGTTTCGCCGAAATCCGCAACGCGCATTTTTCCGACGATGTCACGAGGCTGCTGCTGCGCATCTACAAGCATCACCAGCTCCCGCGTGCGTCGGACGCGGGCCGCGCGTTGCATGGCGCGCTCAGCGCCGTGCGGGCCACGCTCGATGAATTCGAACGGCTGCCGCGGCAGTCGCTCGCGGAATTGCCCGTCGCCGAACTGCTCCGGATCCTCGTCGAAATCGCAGGCCAGACCGAGATCCCCGAGCCCGAGCAGCCCGACGCCGTCGAACTCGCCGGCTGGCTCGAAGCCGCGTCGGACGACGCACCCGCGCTCATCGTGACTTCCGTCGTCGAAGGCGCACTCCCCGAAGGCGCGCCTGCGGAACCGCTGCTCCTCGATTCGCTGCGCGAACGCCTCGGCCTCCCCTGCCGCGCGAGCCGGTTCGCCCGCGATAAATACACGCTGCACACCGTCTGCATGAGTCGGCGCGAGCACGGACGCATCGCACTGCTCGCGCCGCGCCGCACCGCCGAGGGACTTCCCGCGCGCCCGAGCCGTCTGCTGCTCGGCGCGCAGGATGGGAACGATCTCGCGCGGCGTCTCATCTCCCTCACGACCGAGCCGCACACGCCGAATGTTCCGATTCATGCAGCGGCCGGGCTCGTCCCGCCGGAGCCCGATCCGGAAAAGATGCGCGCGTTCCGCACCTTCTCCGTCACGAGTTTCCGCAGCTACATCCGCTCACCGCGCCTGTTCTATTTTAAAAACATCCTCCGTCTCGGGGCGCAGGATGATTCCGCCGACGAGCTCGAACCAGGCCCGTTCGGCACCGCGATTCACGCCGTGCTGCAGAGATTCGGCGAGCACCACCTCAACGCGCAGGGCGTGGACGATCCGGCGGCGATCGAGGCGGAAGTGAAAATCTTCCTCGACGAATACATGCAGCGCGAATTCGGTCCGCACGCGCTCCCGCCCGTGCGCGCACAGTCCCGCGCGCTCGCCGCCCGGCTGAGCGTCTTCGCAAAACATCAGGCCGCCCTTTTTGCCGAAGGCTGGCAGATCGCATCCGTGGAAAAAAAACGCTCGCTCGTGGTGCCGTTCCCGATCCCCGGCGGCCCGCAGGATGTGAAGCTCAAAGGCCGCATCGATCGCATTGACTGGCACCCCGACGGAAAATGGCGGGTGATCGACTACAAGACGTCGTCGCAAGGCGTGACGCCCGACAAGGCGCACTTCGGCGCGCGCAGCGGCGAGTGGAAGGACCTGCAGCTCCCGCTCTACGTGAAGCTGCTCCCCGAACTCGGCGACATCCCCGGCGGGCCGATCTCCTCGGACGCCGTCGCTCTCGTCTATTTCAATCTGCCGCCGAAGGACGAGGACGCGGGCATCACCGAGGCATTTTCCGCGGAGAAAATTCCCGTTGCGTGGGAAAAGGCGCAGCAGATCGTCGCCGAGATTTGCAGCGGCGCGGGCTGCCGCGAAATCGGCGAAGTGGCCGACAACGAAGACCCGGCATTCCTCGCGCTCTGCGGATTGAACGGCCTGCCCACCACGACGGAGGAGGACTGACGATGCCACTCGCCGTCATCCGCGCTTCCGCAGGATCTGGAAAAACTTTCCAGCTCGCCGTGTCATTCATCCGCATTTTGCTGAAGGGCGAACTCGAAGGCATTCCGCGGAATCCCGCCGCGATCCTCGCGACGACATTCACGCGCGCCGCCGCCGGTGAAATCCTCGACCGCGTGCTCCGGCTGCTTTCCGAGGCCGCACTTTCCGACGAGCGCCGCGAGAACCTCGCAAAGCAAATCGGCACGCCACTCTCGCCGCAGCATTGCCACCGCCTGCTCGCAAATCTCGCCGCGCACATGGACCGCCTCGCCATCTCGACGATGGATGCGTTCTTCGCGCAGATTGCGAAGGCATTCGCCAGCGGCCTCGGCCTCGCGCCCGACTGGACGATGGCCGTGGACGAAGGCGAGGAGGAGCTCCTGCGCGAGACACTGCACGCGATCCTCGGGCGGGAGGATTTGCAAAGTGTCGCCGAGGCGCTGTGGACTTTCCGCCGCGGCGTCGTCAGCTCGATGCTCGGCGCGCTCGCAGACCTCGCGCCCAATCTCGACCGCACGATCGCGGCGAACGAACCGCCCGCGGCATTCGCGCGTCCGGAAGTTCGTCGCTGGAGTCAGGATGAACTCGCGACGGCGACGAAGACGCTCGCCGCCTCCGCGGATTGGATTCCACGAACGAAAGCCGGCACTGCGGTGAAACTGTGGGAGGACGCGCTCGACAAAATGCGCGCCGCGCTCACCGCCGGCGAAGAGGCGACGGCGCTGCTCGAAGTCCCGCTTACGCTGCGAATTTTCCACGACGCGGACTACAGCAAGCATCCGATCCCCTCAGCGCTCGCCGACGCGGTGAAGCCTCTCCTCGCCCGCGCGTGTGATGCGCTCCAGCGCCGTCACACGGCACGCGAAGCCGCGCTCTGCTGGCTGGCGCACCACTACAAAAATCATCGGCGTGAAGCGGCGTTCCGCGCCGGGGCTTACACGTTCGGCGACGTGGCCGCGATGGTCACAGCCGCCGCGCTGCAGTGCGACGATCTCTATTTCCGGCTCGGCACGCGCTTCGAGCATGTGCTGTTCGACGAGTTTCAGGACACGAGCAGGCTGCAGTTTCATTTCTTCCATCCCATCATCGAGGAGATCGGCGGCGGCGGCGGCGAAGTGCTCGTGGTCGGCGATGAGAAGCAGGCGATCTACGGCTGGCGCGGCGGCGACCGCGAACTCATGCACGGGCCGCTCGATGATTTGGGAAAACAGATCGGCAGCACAGCGGCGCGCATCCTGAGCGAAAGTTTCCGCTCCAGCCGCGCTGTGCTGAATGCGGTGAACCGCACCTTCCAATCCCTCGCCGGCGAGTGGCTCGACGAAAAGCATCCGGACAAGCAACCCATCGAGGCCGCCGGGCGGGAATGGGCCGCGACCTTTCCCGAACACAAGCCGGCGACGGACGTGGAGAAACTTCGCGGACGGGTGCGCGTCATCCTCGCGCCTGCGGGCGAGGGCGCGGATGCGCAGGACAAAAACCGCGCGCTCATCACGAAGACGCTGGAGTTTGTCCGCGCGCATCTCGCCGAGGATGCGCATCGCAAAATCGGCATCCTGCTTCGCAAGAAGAACCTCATGCCGCAATTGATCGCTGAGATCCGTCGCGCGCATCCCGAGGTGGATGTGAGCGGCGAAGGCGGCAATCCGCTCACGGACTCGCGCGCCATCGAGGTGATTCTCTGCCTGCTCGCGTGGCTCGATCATCCCGGCAGCACCGCCGCGCGCCACCTCGTGCTGGCGAGCCCGCTCGCGGCCGCATTCGGATTCTCCGCGGCAGTCCGCGCGGAGAATCCGGTGTCTGCGGACGAGCGGCACGCCCTTCGTTTCCTGCGGCGCGAACTGCTCGAGCGCGGCTTTGCGGCGACGCTGCGCAAATGGATCCGCCATCCCGCATTTTCCGCCGCGGGCAGCGACCACGACGTACAGCGCTGCGAGCAACTGCTCGACGTCGCGCGCGAATTCGACGCCCGCGGACCGATGCGGCCGTCGGACTTTGCCGCGCATGTCCGCAAGCGGCGCATCGAGCGGCCCGGCGGCTCGGGCGTGCGCGTGATGACGATCCACGCGTCGAAGGGCCTCGAATTTGAAGCCGTGATCCTGCTCGAACTCGACGCCGCGCAGGGCGGGCGAGGCGACGTGATCCTCAGCGAGCCCGGCCAACCGCCGCGCATCGTGCCCTCGAAAAAGGACGCACCATTTCTCGGCATGGAGGAAATCGTCGGCGCGCAAGTCTCGGCGGATTTCATGGAGGAGCTGAGCGTGCTTTACGTCGGCATGACGCGTGCGCGTTCGTTCCTCGACATCATCCTCCGCGAAGGCAGCAAGGCGCCGCTCGCCATCCTGCTGCGCTGCGCGCTGCAAGTGGATGCGGATCGCGTCGTGGAGGAATTCGACGGCCTCTCGATGCGCGAATGCGATGAAGCGAAAGGCCGTGGCGGACTGAAGCTCGACCAGCCCGATCCCGGAATGGCCGATGCATCCGCGCCTCGCTCGACGAAAGTGATCGCTGCATTTGCCGCACGTGCAGGACACGCGACTCCGACGGGACGCAGCGAAGGCGGCATGGTGAACGTCACGAAAATCCTCGTACCCGCAAACCGCGCGGCGATGCGGCGCGGCGAATTGATTCACGCATGGCTGCGGCAGATTTCGTGGATCGAGGAGGGACTGCCGGATGCAGCCACGCTCGTGAAATCCACCGCCGATCTCACCACCGAACTGAGCCGCGCGGAACGCGCAAATTTGGCGAAGCGACTGATCGGAGAGGCATTGAAATCCGGAACTGAACTCCATCGCGCGCTGACGAAACCGGCTCGTGCGAATGGCGAAGAAAACATCCTTTGGCGCGAGCGTGCATTCGCAGTCCTCCGTGAATCGGAAAAGCGGCTGGAGGTCCTGAGCGGTTCCTTTGATCGCGTCGTGCTTTGGCGCGATGCAAAGGGGAATGCGCTCCGGGCGGAGATTGTGGATTTCAAGACGGATCGCTTTTCATCGGCCGAAGATCGCACGCAAATCGAAGCACGCTATGCGCCGCAACTTGCCGCGTATCGGGATGCGCTCAGTGTGCTGTGCCCGGATCTGGATCAGCGATGCATCACGGCGTCGCTCGTCTTTGTCTCGGCATGAAAAGCGCGGGCAGCGCTGCTCGCCGAGGCGGCCCACTTTTTCGCGCGAATGCGCGGCAGCTACGCGAGGATCTCCCGCACGATGCGCCCGCCCTGATTGTCGGTCAGCGACATGTCGGAGCCGTTTCGTTTGAAGGTGAGCTTGTCGTGATCGAGGCCGAAGAGGTGCAGCAGCGTGGCGTGGTAGTCGTGATGATTCACGATGTCGGTGACTGCCTTGTGGCCGAATTCATCGGTCTCGCCGTAGGTCATGCCCGCCTTGAAGCCGCCGCCGGCGACCCACATCGAGAAGCCGTTCGTGTTGTGATCGCGCCCGACTTGATCGCGGCCGTTGTCGTATTCGATCACGGGCAGGCGTCCCATTTCTCCGCCCCAATGCACGACGGTCGTTTCGAGCAGGCCGCGTGATTTCAAATCGAGCACGAGGCCGGCGGCGGGTTTGTCCACGTATTTGCACGCGGCGGGGAGGCTGCCGATGATTCCCTTGTGGTGATCCCACGTCTGGTTGCCCGTGTAGAGCTGCACGAAACGCACGCCGCGCTCGACGAGGCGCCGCGCGATGAGGCAGCGCGTGCCGAACTCCGCGGTCGAGGGATCATCAATGCCGTAAAGCCGCTTCGTCGCGTCGCTCTCGCCGCTGATGTCGAGCACCTCCTTCGCCGAGGTCTGCAATTTTGCGGCGAGTGCGTAGCTGGCGATGCGCGCCTCGAGATCACTTTCGCCGCGATGGTGATCGAGATGGCGCTGGTTCAGTCCGCCGAGAAAGCCGAGGAAATTTTCCTGCGCTTCGCCGCGCAGATGCGGCGCGGGATCGAGGTTCGGAATGCGCGGCTCCTTCGGCCGCACGACGGTGCCTTGGTAAAGCGAGGGCAGCCACCCATTCGACCAGTGCTCGACGCCGAGCACGGGCAGCCCGCGCGGATCGGTGAGCGCGACGAACGCCGGCAAATTTTGCGCCTCCGAGCCGAGCGCGAACGTGAGCCAGCTCCCGAGCGTGGGGCGGCCGCCGAGGATGCGGCCATTTTGCAGCGCGTAGATGGACTGGCCGTGGTTGCTCACGCCCGTCTGCATGCTCCGGATGAGCGTCACGTCGTCCGTGATTTTGGCAAAGTGCGGGAGCAGCTCGCTCACGGCGGTTCCGCTCTGTCCGTGGCGCTGGAATTTCCACGGGCTCGCGAGGAGCTTCGTGCTCGCGTGCGCGGCGTCGTCATACTTGATGTCGCCGGTGAATTTCTGGCCGTCGCGCTTGTCGAGTTCGGGCTTCGGGTCGAAGAGATCGATGTGGCTTGGGCCGCCCTGCATGAACATCGAGATCATCGCGCGCGCGCGAGGCTGGAAGTGCGGCTGCTTCGGCAGCGTGTCGTAGTGCCGCTGCTCCATGTCGATCGGTTTCGCGAGCAGGCCGTCGCGACCAAGCAGCCACGTGAGACCGATCGCGCCGAGGCCGAAGGCGCTTTCATTCAGAAAGTGGCGACGCGAGCAGCAGCCGTGGGTGTGCGTGTTCATGGCTTCAGTCCACGTAGAGAAACTGGTTCGAGGTGAGCAGCGCCTGGCAGAAGGTCGCGAGCGCCTGCATCGGCGGTTCGGCGGGCGGCGGCTCGTGGCCCTTCGCGGGTGGCGGAAGTTTCAGCGGATGTGCTTGGAAAGACGCGGTCTGTTTTGCGATGAAATCCGTCGCGGCTTTCACATCCGCAGCGGAAGGCTCGCAGCCGAATGCGAGATGCCACGCGCGCTTCACCTGCGCAGCAGCGTCGCTGCCCGCGTCCTTCGCGACACGCTCGGCGAAATACTTCGACATCGTGATGGTGAAATCGCCGTTCATCATCGCGAGCGATTGCGTGGCGACGGTCGAGGCGTTGCGCAGTTCGCAGTTTGGCTCCATGCGCGGGAGGTCGAATGTCTCCAGCATTCCGACGGGCTTCGTGCGGCGCATCTGCACGTAGAGGCTGCGGCGGAATTCCTCGCCGTTGAGCGGCACGAATTTTCCGCTCGGCCGGCCCGCGGTGTCGTTCGTGTCCACTCCGATCACGATCTGGCCGTCCTCGTCGGTCATGATCGGCACGGGCGCGCCGAACATTTTTGCGTTCAGCTTTCCCGTCACGGCGAGCATCGCGTCGCGGATCGTCTCGGCTTCGAGTCGGCGCGAGTTCATGCGTCCGAGGAGGCGGTTGTCGGGATCGGCGCGATCCTTTTCCGCACTGCGCACGGACGACTGGCGGTATGCGGTCGAAGTCAAAATGAGCCGGTGCAATTTTTTCAGACTCCAGCCCTGCGCGACGAATTCGCTCGCGAGCCAGTCGAGCAATTCGGGATGCGTCGGGCGTTCGCCGATATGCCCGAAGTCGCCGAGCGATGCGACGATGCCGCGGCCGAAATGATGATGCCACACGCGGTTCACGAGCACTCGCGTGGTGAGCGGATGCCTGCCGTCGGTGATGCTTTGCGCGAATGCGAGACGCCGTCCGCTCGTCGCGAGCGCGGGCGCCTTTTCGGCGATCACGCTCGGGTGGAAATTCGCGAGCACGGTGAGTTCACCGGGCGTCACTTTTTCACGCGGGCTCATCACATCTCCACGGTGAAACACAAAGGTCGCGGGCAGTGTCTTCGCGCCCGCGGGCTCGTTGAGCACGGGGATGAATTGCTCGACCGGCTTGCGCTTGCGGATCTTCGCGGACTGGTCGGTGAATTTTTGCAGCTCCTCCTTGTGCTTCGTGTTGTAGGTGCGGTCGTAGAGGTAAAGTGAACCGCCGCTGAGCTGGTTGATCGTCGGGTGTTCCTTCAGCAGCTTGAGCTGCTCGGGTGTGCGCTTTGCCACCATGGTGCGATACGCGGCGCGCAGGGGATCGCGAAGTTCCGCCGGTTTTTTCTCCAGCTCCCACGTCAGCACTTTCTCGATGAATTCGTCCTCCTTCACCTTGCGCGCGTCGTCGATCACTTTCGCCTCCTTTTCGATCTCCACGGCCTGCGCGCGCTCGGCGTCAGTCATCAGCGAGACGAGCCGCGCGGCAGGCGTGCGCCAGTTTTCCGTGTCGAGCGCGGGCTCGAAAATCGCGCGCATCCGATAGTAGTCGGTCTGTGGAATCGGGTCGAGCCGGTGGTCGTGGCACTGCGCGCAGCCGACCGTCATGCCGAGCAGCGACGACGACACGACTTTGATCGTCTCGGCGACCACGGCATTGCGCGCGGTCTTCTGCTCAGCGGTCGCAGCGCTCGCGGTGCCGTCTGGCACCATGCGGAGGAATGCGGTCGCGGTAAGCTTGTCCACGTCGTCGGGCGCGAGATTCTGGAACGGCTGCTTCACCATCTCGTCGCCGGCGAGTTGCTCGCGGATGAATTGATCGAACGGCTTGTCCGCATTCAGCGAGCGAATCACGTAGTCGCGAAATTTGTGCGCCCACGGGCGCACGGGATCGGCGTCCGTGTAGCCGTCGGAATCCGCGTAGCCCGCGACATCGAGCCAGTGCCGGCCCCAGCGTTCGCCGTAGTGCTCCGAAGCGAGCGCGCGATCAACCATGCGCTCGTACGCGGCGGGTGCAGTGTCGGCGAGAAATTGTGCGGTCTCCTCGGGCGTCGGCGGCAGGCCCGTGAGATCGAGCAGCACGCGGCGGATGAGCGTCGCGCGATCCGCCTCCGCGCTGAAGGCGAGTCCCTTCGCCTCGAGTTTCGCGAGGAGAAAGGCATCGATCGGCGTGCGCACGAGCGCCATGTTTTTCACCATCGGCGGAGCCTGCCGCCGGATCGGCTGGAAGGCCCAAAATTCGCGCTCGTCCTCGGTGATGAAATACTTCGGCACCTCCGCGGGTTCCGCGCGCGCCGTCTTCGCGCCCTGCGCCACCCACTGCTCGATCAGCGCGATCTCCGAAGGCGAGAGCGGCTTGCCCTTTTCCGGCATCTCGCCGTGGCGCAGCACCTGCACGATTTCACTCTTCGCCGCATCGCCCGGCGTGAGCACCGGCTCACCGTCCTTCGTCTTCCCGAGCATCAGCCGCCGCAGCCGCAGATCCACGCCCCCCTTCAGCTTCTCCCCTTCCCCGTGGCACTGGAAGCAGTTCTTTTTCAAAATCGGCCGCACGTCGCGCTCGAAAGTCAGTTCCGCCGCGGAAGCAGACATCGCGAGCGTGATCGCGGAGCAGAAGAAAAAAGCGGGGCGAAGAAATCGAAGTATCATGGAAATGCGCAGGGAAACGCAACGTGGGAGGCTTCTAGTTCCATCCGCAGCGCGCGCCTTCGTTAGACCGCGTCTCGTCCATTGCGCCGCCGATCTCGCGGATGATCGGGGCGCGCTTTCGAGATGGGTCAGAGTGAGAGGCGAGCAGCGACGGTCTCGGCGAAATTCCTGCACACACTTTGCGCCTCCCCACTCGCATCCCCGGTCCGCAGGATTTGCCGCCCCCGTTTTAGGCCGTGGCGATCACACGAGGCTCCGCCTTTTCCAACGATGCGGCGGTGCCGGTGACGGCGAGGAGGTTTTTCGCCTCGAACTCCTTGCACCAGCCCTTGATTTCCGTGTCGTTGAAAATCTTCCCGATGACGCCGCGGAGCAGTCCCTTGAGGCTCGCATTTTCGAGATCGCGCAGGCTGCGAATCGCCTCTTCCTTGTAGCGCTCGAGGAGTTCCTTGCAGCGCTCGTCGGCTTTCAGTTCGCGGTAAAATTTTTCGACTTCCGCGACCGTCGTGTCATCCGGCAGGCGGCGCTGCCACAGCGCGCCGGTAAATTCGCGTCTGCCGCCTTCCGCGCGCTCATGCGCCGTCGCGAGGAGCAGGCTCGGCCGCAGGCCGGCGATGTCACTCGTGTCCCCTGTTTGATCGAGGTCCGCGAGATCGTCGCGGATCTGGTAGGCGATGCCGAGCGCCTCGCTGTAATCGCGCAGCACAGCCGCCACTTCGTCATGCACATCGGTGCCCGCGAAAAGCGCACCGATGCGGAGCGCGACCTCAAAGGCAGGCGCGGTTTTTTTCCGGAAAATATCGAGCACCTGCAGGCTCGTGAGCGGCGCGGGTCGGCGCGCCCACAGGAGTTCCGCGCCTTGCCCGCGGCTCAGTTCCCGCTGGCCGGCGGCCGCGACGCCGAGCATCGCGGCGCGCTGCTCCGCGCTGACATTCGCGGCAGCGAGGAGACGATAACCTTCTCCGATGAGCAGGTCGCCGACATTCAGCGCGATGGCGACGCCGTGCTCGGCGTGCAACGTGGGCTCGCCGTACCGCGTGGAATCCCCGTCCTCGATGTCATCGTGGATCAGCGACGCCTTGTGAAAGCACTCCACGGCGACGGCGACTTTTTTCAAATCATCCGGTCTCGTGGCATCCACGCCCGCGAGCGCCTGCCATGCCGCGACGGCGAGGAAAGGACGCCAGCGCTTCCCGGCGCGTGCGAGCCACTCGCGGCCGATGCGCTCGGTTTCATCCGCAGGCGGGCCCATGATCGCAGTGAGCGACGGGTCGGAAAACCAAGCGTCAACTTCGCCACGCAGGGAACCGAGATCGAGGCGGCGCGTTTTGTCATCGGCAGTGAGGTGGATGTAGTCCCACACCCAGTCCAGATCGACGGTCGTGTCGATGCAATCGTCCTGCAGCAGCGGCACGGCGACGCCGGGAATCGCCGCAGCTTCCATGTACGGAAAACTCCGCTCAAGCACGCTGAGGCAACTGATGCCAACGATGGCTTCGATCTGTCCGGTCTGGATGAGAGACATCACGATGGCAGAGCCTTCCGCGACGAGCACGGCATAGCCGAGGCGCTCGGCCTCATTTTGCAAATCCTGAATCGAGCAAAGGCCGCACTGCTTGCACAAAAGGCCGAATTCGTCGAATGGCGCGGGGCATTTGCTTTCGACGCGCAGGCACTTTGGCATCAGCAGCAGCCGCCGCTCAAATGGCACGGCAGCGAGTTGCTCGCGCCACATTTCGTTGTTGATGAGGACGCCGATGTAGTCGCGATAGATCGGCGCGCAGCCGAGATGCTGGACGAGACGGTCCGCGTGTTCGCCCAGTTCCGCGAGCGGGATCGGCGGTGTCGGCGAAAACTCCGCGACGTAATTCCGCACCGCGTGCAAAACTTGCGTTCGCTCCTCCGAAGTCTGCGGGATGTTTTTTTTGGGCTGGCGATAGCGCGCGGGAGCGATCGGCTTCGGGAGGGAAAGCGAGATCGGCGGCACCTCGCGGCGGGGCATTTCGGACATGTGAGGACGGTAGTGGAGGTGATGGAGCATCCGCAAGGCCGGAGGTTTCTTTGTTCCGGGATCGCCTAAATCGCAGCGCCGAGAGATCGGCGCGAACCAGCAACCAAGTCCGGCTTCGGACTGGCTTGAATGTTCCGGCGCAAACTTCGCGAACCGAAACGCGTCACGAAGCAGTGGCCCCGATTCGCGACCGATGCATTCGATGGAACCTCCGTGATGCTCACATGTCGCGGAGCATCGCACCGATTCAAGCGGCCGACCTACGGGCTGACGAAGGGGTTGATGACCTTGCTGCGGCCGGAAAGCGAGACGCCTTTCGCGATGACCTCGCCATTAACCACCGAGACCCCGGTCAGCTTCACATTGCGGTTCGGGGCGAGGATGATGCCGTTGACACCCGAGCCGCCGCTCAGCGTGACGTCGTAGCCGTAAGCGTTGGTCAAATTGAAGAGCACATTGGCGGACGTCAGCCCGCCGGAGAGCTTGATCTGCGCGCTGGAACTCAGCGTCATGTAGCGGCTGACGTTGACGACGAAGTTTTGCGAGGCGAGGCCATTCAGAGTCAGGGCGGTGCCGACGCCCGTGAGGATGAGGTCTTGCAAATTCACCACGGTCAGCGCGCCCGGTGAGGCGTTCAGCGTTTGCGTCGCGCCTCCGCCCAGAGCGATGCTGCTACCCGCCGCCGGCTGGCCTGGGCTGGTAGTCATGCTGGTAGCCGCACCCGAGGCGGAGACCGCCGCATTCGTGGCGTTCAGCAAAAAGGAGGCATCGACGTTGGGGCCGCCGCTGCTCCAGTTGGCGCTGGTGATGTGGGTGCCGGTGATGTTACCCGAGCCGTTCCAAACGCTGCCGTTCACATAGGCAGAGGTGAGGTTCAGGGTTCCCACGCCACCCATGCCGATGTTACCGAGCACGTCATACGCGCCGCCACCCATCGGGCTGATGTCGGTGGGATCGGTGATGGTCACGCCGCCGGAAAGGGCGAAGATGGCCCAGTTTCGGTGCGTATTGGAAGCCCCGCCGCTCGCGCTGCCGAGGTCGATTCCGTTGACGGCGCCGTCAAAGAAGTTGGCAGCGTTTGCCGTGCCTGCACCGGCAAGCGCGAGCGCGGCAGCCAAGATGAAGCGGACGGGGCCGGAGATTTTGCGGAAGATTTTCATGGAAGTGAGGTGAGGTGTGAGTGCGGGAGCTTGATCTTTGGGATGAAGGCGGGGAGAAGTCTAGCATGCAGTTTTTGGTGGCGCGATCATCTGCCATGCGGTGCGGACAATGATGGACATATCCAGCGCGAAACGCCAGTTCTCCAAGTAGCAGATATCGCTCTCGAGCCGCTTCGCAATCTCTGCGGAGGATCGAGCCTCGCCCCGAAATCCGCGGACCTGAGCCAAACCCGTGATGCCCGGTTTTACGAAGGTGCGAATGTGGTAGTTCGTCATTTGCTGCGCGAATTGGTCGTTATGCTCCACCAAGTGCGGCCGCGGTCCGGTGACGCTCATTTCGCCTTTGAGCACGTTGATAAACTGCGGCAACTCATCAATGCTCAGTTTGCGCATCCACCTCCCGAGTCCAAACACCCGCTCGTCCCCAAGAACAGCCTGCCGGGCCTCATCGGGATTATTCTCGTGCATCGACCGGAATTTGATGATTTGAAACGCCCTGTTCTGGATTCCTGCCCTCGTCTGAACAAAGAAGAGCGCACCCGGGGATTGCAGGCGATGCACGAGCCAAATCACGAGCATGAACGGCGGCAGGATGAAGAGGACAACAGGCAGCGCGACAGCCAAGTCCAGCGCACGTTTCGCAAAACGGTTCAAGGGATTTTCGAGCGGTTCGGCACGGAGGGTGATGAATCGCATGCCGTCGTCCTCCAAGTGAACGACCGGATGTTGCAGCATCTCTTCGAGATTGCTCAAAATCAGAATCCGGACACCCATTTTTTCCAAGACGGCGACCAACTTCATGTGCTGCGGGATCGCCTGGGGGAGTTCCAAGACGATCACCTGCGTGATCCCTTCCCTACGCACGACTTCTTCCAAGTCGGCGGCATCGCCGAGGCATGGCAACTCGGCAATGGAGGGACGCACCGGGTCGGTGCACAAAATCCCGACGGTGCGCAGGCCGTACACCTCCTTGTTCGCCAGCCAGGGGAGAATTCGATTCGCCTGCCGCGCACTGCCGACAAGCAGTGTCCGCTCGATCGACTTTCCGCCGAAAATCCGGCGCGCGAGAACCCCAGGCAGCCAGTAGTTCGATCCGAGCAAACCTCCGTAAAGCACCGCAGCGAAGACGAGGAGGAACCATCGCGAGATCGCCAGATCCTTGGTCGCGGCCAGATAGGCCAGGAGAACGCCCAATCCGAAGAACATTTGCCGGATTGTCACCCGATGCTGAGCCACGAAGTTGTGCTGCCAGAGGTTCATTCGGACCCGTGCACGATCCCGGTTCATCCCTTCCAAGAGAAGCCCCGCCATTACCGCCAGCGCATACATCGGATAGTGCGCAGCCAAGGTGCTGTCCACCCCCGCAAGGGAGCTGAACACCAGCAATCCCGCAACCACGAGGAGGACCGGGACCAGCAAGAGCTGGCACAGCAGCAGAGCACTCTGCAATCCTCGGATGCGCTGGGCGATCATGTCTCGAAGCTCATGGGATGTCCAAGTGTGGGGGGGCACTTCCGTTCCAGACGGCTTACTTGCGAACCATCCGGCTGCGGACGCCGGTGAAACGGCGGCGCTCACGGTATCCGATGAGGGCACACAGGGCGACCGCACCGATGAGGGCCGTCGTCGCAGGCTCCGGCACCGGGACGATCTCGAAATTGCCGCCCGCATTGAAGCTGATTTGCGCAGCTCCGAAGCCAATCTGGCTTACACCGCTGTCCGAATAGAACGTGATGCTGGAGAGCTGTCCGGAATTCCAAGCGGTGTCGGCATTGAACAGCAGCCGATCCTGACCATCTGCAATCGAGCCGTTGTCTGTGCTTCCCGCAGTGTATGAGGTGGTGCTGCTCCAGTTCCAGATTGCAAGTGTCCCAGTGAAGCCCCCCGAAGAGCTGAACGTGAATGCGTTGCCTGCGGCACCTGTGCCAAAGTCCAGCGTCGAATTGCTGCTGAGCGTAAGTGCGGCCAGGTTCTGGTTCTTTCCGGAGACTGAATTGCCGACGGCCAGCGTTCCGCCGACGACCGTGGCGGGAGCCAGGGGATTGACAATGTTATTGGTATTCGCATTCAGCAGCAGTGTGCCGCCGGCGTTCACCGTCACGGCGGTCGTGCCGCTCAGGCTGCCGGTCACTGCGAGGGTGCCGCCACTCGCGTTCACGGTCGTGGTGCCGGTGTAGTTGCTCGCGCTGCTCACGGTCATCGTTCCTGCACCGGCCTTGGTCAGACTGCCGCCGGCACCAGTGATGACAGTCGAGACAGCCAATGACCCGCCGGCACCGACCGTGAAAGTGTGGCTCGTTGAACCGAGCGACAACGTGGCCCGCTGGAGGTTCGTCGTTTGATCGCCGGCAGGCGTGACACCGTCATTTTGCAGGATCGGGCCGGCAGAAATGCTGGCCGCGGTGCTGGCCGCGACGGTGACAACTTCACCGGCACCGAGAATCAGGGAACCTGCTCCTCCCGTGGTGCGGTCATTGCTGACGATGATTCCGGTACTCGCGCCGCTGAAAGCAAGGCCCCTCGTTCCGCCGTTGATCGTCACACTTCCCGAACCGGCGGCGGTTCCCTCATCACCATGGATCGTGTAGGCACCGGTGCCGCTGACGTCTAGGTTTCCATAGATGGCGTTATTAAAGATGTCAATGGCGCCGCTGGTGCTCCAGGTAGGGTCAGTCACGGTAAACGTGCCGCCGCGACCCGTCTTGAAGTTGCCGGTGCCGCTGATCGTGAGGTTGTAAATCGTTTCCGATTTCCCGTTCAGGTCGAATGTTCCCGAGGAAACATTGACGCTTGCGGAATCAATAATCTGATTGCTCGCAAGGAGCTTAAGGATGCCGCCGTTGATGATGATGTCGTCCACCTTGTCGTTGCCGCCAAGTCCCACATCGCTGGCGATCGCATTGCCCGCAGAGTTCAGCAGGAGTGTTCCAGCGCTGACGGTGGTGATTCCAGTGTAGGTGTTCCCCGATCCTGCGAAGGTCTGCGTGCCACCGCCCAGTTTGGTCACTGTGCCGGAACCGCTGATCACGCCGGCGTAGCTGAATGGCCCCCCCACCCGATTGTAAATCAGTGCGGCGTTGTTCACGATGCTCAGGCTGTTCGATATGGTGCCGTCGGTGACGCCGTCACCGAGCTGCAGGGTTCCCGCGCTGATCGTCGTCGTGCCGGTGTAGCCGGGGCTGCTGCCGGTCAGGCTCGTGGTGCCGCTGCCGATCTGATTGAGCGCACCCGCTCCGCTGATAATGTTACTCGCGGTATAGGCATTGTTGCGGTTGAACGTCAGAGCACCCGCATTAGTGACGTTGCCGCTGCCGAGCGTCCCCGTACCGGCCCCGGTGCCGACTTGAACAGTCCCCGCCGTGATGTTAGTGATCCCGATGTAGGTGTTCGTTCCTTCCAAGATCAAGGTGCCACCTGTGGTCTTGGTCAAGGTGCCCCCGCTATTGAGCGTGCCGAGGTTTTTCAATGTGCCGGATTGGGCATTCAGGGTGACCAAACCGGTGGCTCCAGCGCCGCCGATTCCCTTTCCGCTCAGATCCAGAATGCCCCCGTTCAGATTCAACGTGGCGATGCCAGCGGTGCCGGTACTGCCATTGGTGATGCCGGTTCCGGCGGCAGCGAGCGTCACGGTGCCCCCGTTCAGATTCAGGGTGCCCGTGTTATTCGCGCCATTCGTGCTGCCGCCCGCCGTGGCGAGAATAATCGCATCCGCCGTGGTGGTGCCGCCAGCGATGGTCAGCGTGCCTTTTCCTCCACCACCTCCTGCAGTGGTATTGTAGAAGCCGATGGTCAACGTGCCGAGGGTGCCGTTGAAGTTGCCGTTGGATAGATCCACGATGCCCGTGCCCACGGTGCCCGTTCCACCGGGGTCATTGTAACCAATGTTCAGGTTGGTTTTGGCTCCGGCGAGTCCGCTCAGATTCCAGGTGCCGCCGCTACCCGCGAAGGAAATCAGGCTGCCTGAGGTGGCTGGCGAAGCACCGGCGACGGACTTCTGGCGTCCGACATAAATCGTGTCCGCCTGGAAGGTGTTCGTGCTGTTGCCGAGGACGATAAAGCCCTGCACGCCCGCAGTGCCATTGTTTGGCGAACTGCCCAAGGTGATCGTCGTCGCGCTCACGGTGTTGCTTCCGCCGGTGGAGAGCTTGAGGGTTCCCAAGGTCGCATCGGCCGTCCCGACACCGTTGACCGTGTTCGTATTTGAACCGAGTAGGATAGCCGACCCCGCCGTGCCGTTAATCTGCACCGAACTGGCGCCCGAGAGATCCAAGGTGGCTGTCAGGGCGGTTCCGGTGGCGGCAGCCGCACCGCCGTTATGGGCGGCGATGGTCAAGCTGTTCGCTCCGAGACTGCTGACAAAGGCGCCGCCCGTCACCGTCACTGTCGAGGTGAAGTCAGGAAGAGCCGTCTCAACGCCGACATTGATCGCAGCGCCCAAAGTCAGATTCGTGTTCGTGAAGGTGGCGGTCGTGGTGCTGCCGCCAGCGGCCGGCGCGCCCGCATTGAAAGTGCCGCCAATGGAGAGGCTACCACCGCTGGTGCTAAACGCCGTCGTGGTGTTTGCCGTGGCCGCGCCAATGGTGGCCCCGCCCGTGACGTTCAACGTCTTGCCCGTAGCGATCGTCACGGTGTCGGCCGAGGCCGAGTTGGTCTGGACGTTCATGCTGCCGACGGTGGCATTACCGTTCACGGCGAGGTTGCCGAGTACGGTCGAAGCGTTCGCACTGCCGAAGTTCAGGACGCCGGTGGTGTTGTAGATGCCGTCCGTCGTGCCGGTGTCGAGCGTGCCGCCGCCGGTGAGGGTGATGGCACCCGCGCCGGTGACGCCGGTGACACTGCCGAGGGTGGCGGTGTCGGTCCAGTTGTATTGCAGGGTGCCCGAAGCACCGATGGTCACCGCCGTGGCCCCGAGGACACCGATGGCTCCACTCGTCCCGTTGCCGGATTGCAGGATGCCCTGGGTAATGGTCGTGGCACCCGTGTAGGTGCTGGCGCCAGTGAGCGTCTGGATGCTCGTGGTGGCGTTCGCGCCATTGAGCGTGAGGGCCGTGGTGCCGGTGCCGACGCCGAAGTTATCCTCGATCACACCGCCGAAGACGTTGTTGCTGGCCGCGACCGGAGTCAGGGTGAGCGTATTCGCCGTGCTGACGCTGTTGCCCACGAACTGGGTGTTCTGGGTCGCCGCCGGGTCGGTGGCGAGTCCGCCGACGCTGCCGTCGAAACCGTTGAGGTCGAGTTTGCCGTTCGTCCCCGAGGCACCGAGCGTCACGACGCTCGCACTGACGCCCGCATTGGCCGCACCGATTTGCAGCGTGCCGCGCTGCACGGCCGTGAGGCCAGTGTAAGTGTTCGCCGTGGCGAGGTTGGTCAGGATCAGAGTGTGACCGCCGAGAAGGGTGATTCCCGTCTTCTTGGTGGAGCCATTCGTGATCACGCCGCCGTAGGTCGAGGTGAGTGCGCTGTTCAGGGTCAGCACGGCGTCATTTGTACCCGCGCCGTTGGTGATAGTCTGGCTGGTCGCCGTGCCCGCCGTGGCGATGCCTTTGGCGGTCTGGTTGAAGCCGAACAACTGCAGCGTGCCGGCCAAGCCGGGACTGCCGATGGTCACGATGGAGTTCGGGGACAGGACATTCGTCGCACCGGCACGGAGGGTGCCCTGCTGGATGTTCGTGCCGCCGCTGAAGGTGTTTGCGGTGCTGCTGAGCGTGACAATCGCCTTGCCAGTGAGGCTTAGATTGCCCGAACCCGTGATGTTGCCGCCAAAGGATGCGGTGTTGGTGACCAGCGGGCCGCGGTTGATGATGAGATCGCCGTTGTCGAGCACGTCGCCGGTGATGGAACCGCCAGTATTGCCGATGCCGAGCTGCAGGGTGGCACCGTTTGCAATCGTGGTCCCGCCGCCATAGCTGCTGCCGCTCGTCAGGATGACGGTGCCCGTGCTCACGGTGACCGCGCCGGTGCCGCTGATGACGCTGCCGTAGGTCAGCGTGTCCGAACGGTTGAAATTGAGCGTGCCGTTGTCGGTGATGTTGCCACCCAGGGTGCCGCTTGCCGTATTGTTTCCGACCTGAAGGGTGGAAGTGTTGGCGATGGTCGTGATGCCGGTGTTGTTGAGGTTCCCGGTCAGGACCACCGTGCCGCCGGTACCAGTGCCGATGTTGACTGCGCCGCCACCAGTGACGGTGCCGGTGTAAGACACGCTGCCGTTGGGCTTGAAAGTCAGCGTCCCGCTGTCCGTCACGTTTCCGAGCGTGCCGTTGGTCACGCCGTCTCCGACCTGCAGCGTGGCACCGAGGGTGATGCTGTTCGTGCCGCTGTTGTTCAGCGAACCAGTGAGCACCAGCGTACCTGTTGCGACGGTGACTGTGCCCGTGCCGGTCACAGTGCCGGGATAGGTCACGCTGTCGGTGCGGTTGAACACCAGGCTGCCATTGTCGGTCACGTTTCCGACTATCGAGCCAGTGGTGCCGTTGTTGCCGATTTGCAGCGCGCCTTTGGTGATCGTCGTGCCACCCGTGTAGGTGTTTGTCCCAGTGAGAACCAGCGTGCCGTCGGCTCCAGGGAGAAGATTCTCCCCGACAGTCAGCGCGGCCCCGCCCGCGCCATCCTGAATGGTGCCGGCATAGATGCTGGTGGTGAGGTGCGGGACGTTGATGGTGAGGGTGCTTCCAACGCCGGCGGCGCCGTTTTCCACGATTGCCGTATTGTCCGGCGAAGTCAGGCCGCCGAGGGTCACGTTGAAGTTGTTCAGGCGGAGTGTGGCGGAGCTCGAAGCACCGAATGCCACCACGTTCGTGGAAGCGCCGAGTGCAGCCGAATTGCCGACCACGACCAGACCTCTGTTGAGCTGCAGACCGCCGGTGAAGGTATTGGCGTTATTGATGTTCAGGGTGCCATTGCCGCTCTTGACGATGCCAGTCGCACCGGTAATTCCGTTGCTCCCCTGGAGCGTGTAAACCCCGGTGGCGGCAAAGGTTCCCCCGGTGTTGTTGTTGACGGTGACAGCCGAGGGAGTCACGTCCCCGTTGGAGATGTCCACGACCACCGCCGTCGGAGATGAAGTCTGAGTCGCCGGGTTGATGACGTCGTCGAACAAGACCTGATCCGATGACGGCAAATCGATGTAGTTTGTCGGCCCGCCCCCGGTGATGAGCGTCCAGTTGGTCAGGGTCGGGGCGGACGGCTTCCACGCCGTGCTCACGACCGCAGCGGTCGTGTCGAATCCGCTCCAGCGCGGCGCATCGCCGACGATGCTCAGTTGGATCTGCGAGGCGCTGTTAATCAGGCTGGCCGACTGGCGCGAGCTCAGCCCCGGAATCACGGGATTCAGCGCGAAGTCGCCCAGCGCGCCGGTGAAGCTGGTATATCCGATGAGCTTGTAGGTGCTGCCGCTGGTCCATGCGCCAGAGCCCGCGCCCACATTCAGGGCGACGGAACCCGCCCCCCCGCCCGTGATCAGCGCCCCTGCATTGATGGTCGTAGCCAACGCGCCGTCCTGGATGTTGCGGAAGTTGACGATACCCGTGCCGGTGAAGCTGAGACCGGTGAGTGCCAGGCTTCCGGTCCCCGTGCCGCTCATTCCCGGATTGATCGTGCCGCCCGTTCCCACGGAGACGGCTCCCGCGCTGCCATTGCCGCCGAAGGTTTTGCCGGCGGCAACCGTGACCGCGCTGGTCGTGGACAGCGAACCGTTCACATACAATGCGCCGTCGTTCACGCTGGTGGCACCCGTATAGATATTGGCGCCGCCGAGAGTCAGGCTCCCGGTTCCCGTCTTCGCCAGGGCGATGGTGCCCGTGCCGCTGTTGTCCACGCCGCCGTTGTTGTTGTTCTTGATCCGGCCGTTGAAGGTGCTGGTCTGATCGTTGTTGCCCACCGTGAGGGTCACATTGGTGCCGTTCACGTTGTTGACCACCTGGCCGAGCACCGCATTGGTGCTGTCACCGCTCAAGCCGTTGATCGAGATGCTGAAGCCATTCAGGCCGAGGGTGCCCGCGGCAGTGGCACCGCTGTTGAGGATCACATTGCCCTTGCCCGCCCCGAACGGGATGGCGTTGGCGATGCCGGGGCGCAGGATGCCGCTCACGATGTTGGCGTCGCCGGAGTAGGTGTTCACCGCGTTCAGCAACACCACGCCGCCACCGGTTTCAGTGAATCCGAAATTGCCGGTAATCGGGGTGTTGAAGCTGACCAGGCGCGAGACGCCCGAGGCGTCGTTCGTGTTCACCGTCGAGCCCGCCGCAGTAAGGGTGACGTTTACGCCGCCGCTGATGGTCAGCGCGGCGTCAAACGGGGCCAGCGTGCCGCCCCCCCAGTTGAAGTTGCCCGTGCCGCCCCCGGTGGTGGTGAAGACGTTCGCTGCGTCCGTGAAGGTGTTCGAGGCCGCCCGGTCGCTGCTGACGTAGCCGTTACCCTGGCCCGTGTTGATGCCGTTGACGTAGAGCATGCCACCGTTCAGATTGTAGATGCCCGTGGTCGTCGAAGGGGCACCGGGGTTGGTGGTCTGATTGTAGCCTAATGAGAGGTCAATGGTGTTATTGCCCCTCAGATACTGCCCATCGGAAATGTTCGATCCCGTGCCGATGTTCACCGTGCCGCCGTTCTGGGTGAAGGTGCCCTGGGCGTAATCCTGCAGGCCGAGCACCACGCCCTGATAGAAGTTCGCCGTCGCGGAGCCGCTGATCGTATAGCTGCCGATCGCCCCGTTGCGCGCGCCGATGATAGTGTTGCCGTTCACGCTGAGGGTGCCGCCCGTCTGCGTATAGGAAGAGGACGCTCCATAGGTTCCTTCTTCCGCGATGAAGAGGGCGATGTTGCCGGGACGATTCGCGGTCAGGGTGCCGCCGCTCTGGGTGCCGGCAAAGCTGCCGTTGCCGCCGAAGACGAGGAAGTTGCCGTTGCCGGAGGTTCCGCCCACGGCGAAGGTGCCGCCGCTGAGGGTGAAGGAAGCCGATCCGGCGGAGAGACCGCCGTTGGTAATGTTGGCAGTTGGATTGAGGGCAAATGCCACGTTGGCACCCGTGGCCGTGAAGCTGCTCGTGGGCGAGGACTGGACGTAGCTGCCGTAGGCGCTAGCGGTGTTGCCCACATTGAAGGTTCCCGCCGTCATGCTGACGACCCCGTTGTTTGTGAAGACCACCGAGTCCGTGCCCGTGTGGCCGATGTCAATGGTGCCCTTGGAATTGAAGTTGATCGCACCGTTGTTGACGATACTCCGGGAGGTTCCGGGCACGCCGCCTTCGAAGTAAATCGAATCGGGATTCGCATTGCTAGCCATCGTGATCGAGCCGGTGGCTCCGATCGTCACGCCGCCCGTGCCGGTGCCGGCAAAGACCAGTGCCACCCCGACCCCCGCGCTGTTGTCGGTGACTGGAGCATTGAGCAGAAGGTTCCCAGCGCCTTGGATTTGGAAGTAATTTGTGACCGTGGGAGAACCGATGGTGCCTGGTCCTGTCACCGTCACATCATTGCCGCCGGCGAGCAGGAAGGCGTTCGAGTTGAGCTGCTGCCCGTTGTTTACCGTGAGGGAGACGGCACCGCCCGAGGCGTCCAGTTTCAGGCTGTTGAGCGCCTGGGTGGTCGTGACGAGCTGGGAGCCCGTCAGGTTGTAGTTCAGCGTCGCCGTCGATCCCGAACTCGGCAGGGGCGTATAGGTGCCGCCGTTGGTCACGTAGTTCAGGATAGTCGTGCCATTGATGACGGCCCAGTCGGTGCCCGCGGTCGCAAAGCCGTTGACGGCCGCCGTACCCAGGATGCCGTTGTTGTTCACGGCCGCACCGCCTGCAGTGGCGGAGTAGGTCACATTGGTTGAGGGCAGGAAGTCAATCGTTCCAAAGCCCGTCGGCACCGCGTAGGCACCGAGGGTAAGGGAGACACCGGTGCCCCCATTTGCATTAGCCTGGATGCGGGTGATGCCGTCATTCTGCGTGAAGGTCGCGAAGGTCTGCGCAGTGGCGCCCGTCGCCTTGCCGAGGATCTGGAAGATGCTGCCCCTCGTGTTGAGGATGGCCGTGTTGGAAACCAAGTTGGTCGGCGTGACCATGCTGGTGAAATCAAACACCGTGGTGCCGCCCTGCAGCCCCAGCGTCTTGGCTGCGAGACTCAGGCTGGCGGTCGGCTTGAGGGTGAGCGTGCCAGTGCCGTCGTGAGTGACATCCCCAGCACCGAGCCCGGCGAGAATCGTGATGTTACCCGCGACTGCGCCGGGCGTGGATGGCGTGCCGCCAAGCGTGATGGCGACACCGCCGTTGTTCACATTCGCCAGCGTCAAAGTGCCTGCATCGGAATTGGTGCGGTTGTAGCCACTGCTGGTGATCGAACCGTTGATCGTGTTGTTGCCCGCGATGTTGCGCAGGGTGCCCGTGTTCTGGCGCATGAAGCCCATGCTGTTATTGCCCGTGATACCGGTAACGATGTTGTTGGCAATGGTGAGATCACCCGCAGAGCCGTCCAGTTCGAGTGCGCCGCCCGTCACCGCCATCGAGATGGTATTCGCCGCGAGGGTGCCGAAGGCTGTGCTGCTCGTGAGGCGGACGGTGCCCTGATCCACATTCATGGTGCCGGTCATCGTGCTGTTGCCGCCGAGGATGAGCTTGCCCTGTCCGAATTTGCTGAGCGTCTGAGTCGTGGCATTGCCGAGAATGATCGGACTGTTGATGGTCAGGGTGTCGCTGACCGAATCCACACGGATGACGGAGTCCGTGGCGGAGGCGGTGCCAAGCTGAAGTGCAGTGCCGCCAGTGATGGTGCTGGTGCCGCCGCCTGTCTTCAGGATGCCCGCGGTGCCAAGGGTGAGGGTCGCGCCGCCACTGAGCGTGAGATTCGTGGCGCCGGCTCCGAATGCGAGGGTGCCGATGGTGGCCGTTCCCTGTGCAGTGATGCTGCCGCCACTGGCGATGTTCGCGTGATTGGTGGCCGCTCCGGTGCTGGCGAATGCAGCCGTGCTGGTATTCACGAGATTGGTGCCGGCATCCGTCCCGTAATTAATCGGGCGGAGGAAGCTGCCCGGGTCCCGAATGACGAAGCTGCTGCCATTCCAGAAGGTTCCCGCCTGGCTGGCGGCGGTCAGAGTGCCGAAATCAATCTTGTTTGTCGCGCTGGGCGTCGTGAAGGCACCCGTGATGCCGAGCAGCAGCTCGGTGCCCGCGGAGCGTCCGTAGCTGGCGAAGGCGAGCGCCAGGCTGTTGCCTGTGGTGTTGGTCAACTGAATCGTGGGGGAGAGGCCTGCGGTCGAAGCCGTCAGGGCTCCGAGAGTCTGGCTGATCGCACCACCCGACTTGGTATTGTCCAGAGCCAGCGTAAGATTGTAGAGCGGATAAGCCGCACCAATGTAGGCAGCGCCCGTGAAGGTGACGGCATTGGCGCTCGGAATCGGATCCGTCAGAGCCCCGGCTCCGGGTGACACGGGCATGATCTTGAGGGTGCCGACGTTGGTTGCGTTGGTGACAGAACTGATGGTCAGGCCACCCTGAAAAGTATTGGCCGTGCCGCCGAGGACCACGAAACCGCCAGTTTTGGCGAGCGGAACCGATCCAGCACCACCCTTGAGGATGTTGGCGTTGATAGTGAGGGTGCTATTGCCGGAGGCTTGCAGCGTCAGCGTGGTGGACGCCGCGTTGGTCATCGTCACATCCTGCGTGATGTAGTCATCGCCACCTTTCGTGAGGGTGATGATTGAGCCAGCGACACCCGTGAAGGTGAGTGCGCGATCAATATTGCCCGAGCGGATCTGGAGCTGCGCGCCGTCTGAGGCAAACGACAGAGTCTGCCCGGAACCGCCGCCCAGCGTCATGTTTTCAAGCACCACGTTGCCGGAGGAGATGGCGATCGTGGGCACGTTGTCAATCGTCTCGTTCACCAGCCAGAGGTAGTTTCCAGCGGTACCCACGGTCAGGGTGTTTCCATTGCCTTGCACGAATCCATTGACCAGGGAGATCTGTTTGCTCGTCGCACCTATGGTAGCATTGCCTGCCAGAATGACGGATTTCAGGATCGGAACGGCGTCGCTTCCATTGGTGGTTGCACCGTTATAAAGAATCGCCCCAGTACCGCCGATGCCGGTGCCGCTGATGGTGAAAATTTCAGGAGTTTGCACGTTATCGTTGATGCTCACTTGGCCGCCGCTCTGGATGACGGTGCCGTTGGCGATGGTTCCCGAGGCACCAAGACTCGCGGCACTCGCAAGAGTTACTTTGGCCCCGGATTGGATGATCGTCTGACCGAGGTAGGTGTTTCCGACACCGAGGATGAGGCCGCTGCCGCTCGTCGTGGGCGTGAGGACAGTGAGCCCGCCGCCGCCGCTGATCACGCCGCCGACCGTAAGTGTCGAGACCGAACCATTCGTCAGGCTGAACTGGCCGGTGCCGCCGTCACCGAGGGTGATGGCCTTCGTCCATGTGGTGTCCGTGGCACCCGTGTAGTTCAGGGTCGCGGTCTTGGCATTGCCCCCAAGCGTGATGCTGCCCGCGCCCGTCGGCTGGGCCGTGGCGGTCGCCGCTACGGTGGCGAAACTAACCGTGCCTTCGTTGACCCGCAGAACACCGCCAAAGGTGTTGTTGCCAGCCAGAATCAAGGTATCAGGACCCGCTTTTGTGACCGTGCTGATATTCGTCCCGATGGGCGAAGTGATCGTGAGGGTCCCGACGTTGGCGGTCGTGTGGCCGGTGTAAACCACCAGATCGGTGCTTGCCGTGCTGCCGGTGATGGAACTGCCGGTGATGTTCGACGATGCGGTGGTGCCGTCAAAGAGAATGCCACCGGGGCCCGTGGTCGCGGTGGTGGTGAAGTTGAGCGTTCCGCCCAAGGTGATGGTCTGTGCTACGGTCGGCGCGAGCTTCAGGGAGTTCAGCGCCACAGTGGCCGTGGTGGTCACGCCTGCCGTGGT
>JBBSEI010000054.1:0-27378 GCA_038239865.1 Chthoniobacterales bacterium | reverse complement strand
GGCGAGCCGCTGCCGCAGACTGGCGGCAGTCTTCGGAAAACTGCCGAGGCTCTTGAGAAAACTCCCGAGACTCTTCGGAAAACTGCCAAGGCTTTGCGCAAAACTCCCGAGGCTTTGGCGAAAAAGGCCGAGGCTTTTGGGAAAACTGCCGAGGCTTTTGCGAAAAAGGCCGAGGCTTTTGGGAAAACTGCCGGCCTTTTTTCACCCCCTTCCGAGGCGAAACCCGCGGAAAACGACGTTTTTAGGCCAAAAAGGCCGTTTTTCCTCAAAGTCATCAGCCCACACGAAGGAAAATCAAAGTCGTTCCCCCTCACGCCAGCTTCCGGGCGAAGTTCCCCTCCAGCAGTTCGGCCACGGTGAGCAGGACGATGGTGCGCCGCTCCTCATTCCAGAACCGCGTGACCTCCCGCTCGGCGTCCTCCGTGGTGCCGAACCTCACGAAGAAGCCCTTCTCGCATTTCGCGCGGCGCATGGCGGTCTCGAAGGCGTCCATGTCCGGCCGCCCGGCCTTGTTCTTTTGCTTCACCTGGATGGGGAACCAGCGTTCCTCCAGCGCGATGTCGTCCGCACCGCCCTTGCGCACATGGTCCATCGCGGAGACGGGGAAGATGCGCCCGAGGATGTGATGCGGCAATCCGCCGCAAAGCGAAGCGGCCATCCGCCGCAATCCCCATGTCGCCCACTTGCGCCTTGTTCTTGCGCCCGCCGAGGGCGATGACGGCCCAGTTCTCAAACTCGAAGGGCGGCAGGTCGCGCAGCTTCTTCTCCACCCATGGCAGGTCGCGCGGCTTCTTCTCCGTCCACGGCAGGTCGCGCACGATGAAGCCGCGCTGGCGTTGCGATTATCGCCTCTCGAAAATAGCCCAGCGCTTCAGCGCTGGGTCATCGGACAGACAAAACGGACAAAGTCCCGCAGGGACGGCAGAACTCACCGCGGCATCCCCTCTTCCAAGTCAAAACCATGCTTCTTAAGGAATGCGGCAACCTCTTCGCGAAAACTTCGCTGCCGGTGATGCTCTTCCTGTGTGCGGATGTATGCCACCGTGTCATCCACGCCCGAAACTGCGATGCTGAACGCGCCGAATCCCTCCTGCCATGCAAACCTGTCGCGCCGCAGCTCCGGAAATGTTTCGCGCAGCCACTTCGAGGAGTTCCCCTTCAAAAGCTGCATCGCCTTCGACACCGCCAGCGTCGCGGGAATGCTCAGCAGCACATGCACATGATCCGCCACGCCACCGACGGCGAGTGCCTTCATTCCGTTTTCGCGCGCGATGCCGCCGAGATACGGCCAGAGCCGTTCCCGAATCTCCGTCGTGAGCAAGGGCCGCCGCTCCTTCACGGCGAAGACGCAATGCATCAGGCAGGAGTTGAAGGAGTGCATGGTTCTGCCGTCCCTGCGGGACTTGGTTGGTTTGTTGGGCGCGGGCACCCAGCGCTAAAGCGCTGGGCTATTGTCATGATTGCGGCATGGGGGGCGAATCAACGGCGCAATAGTGGTGATGGAGATAGGCAAAGCAGGAAAAAGAGTTCGTCGCAGCGGTCACGGCAGCCCTGATGTCCTCCGGTGTAATCGCGAAGGTGGCCCCGGGATGCCCGTGAGCAATGCCATTCCTCTTTCCGGCCAGCTTGGCGTAGGTTTCAAACACGCTGGCAACAGGCAATGACCCAACGGCGTCTTTCATTTTCACGCCAGTCAGCCGGAGCTGATCGAGATTGTCGCCGCAGTGACATGACGCGCGTGTCCACGAGCGCGGAGGGTTTTGCCGATGCCATGAGCGGGCGGATGAGCGGGCGTCGCGGCAGAGGCAAGGGGCGAGACAGCGGGCCTCACCCTCGCTTCGGATCGAAGGCGCGGCGCAGCGCATCACCGAGGAGATTCAGCGCGAGGACGAGGCCGAAGAGCGCGACGGCGGCGGCGGTGAGATTCCACCACACGACGGGGTCGCGGCTGAGTTCGCCGCGGCCGCTGTCGATCATCATCCCCCAGCTCGCGGTGCCGACCGGGACGCCGACGCCGAGGTAGCTGAGCACGGCTTCGGTGAGTACGATGCCGGAAAAGCCGAGGACGAAATTGATGAGCACGAGGTGCATGACATTCGGCAGAAGATGCCGCGTGATGATGTTCCAGTGGCTCTGCCCGAGCGCGCGCGCGGCGGCGACGTATTGGCGTTCACTTTGCCGCATCGTCTCGCCGCGCACGAGCCGGCACAGCCCGACCCAGCCCGTCGTGCCGAGCGCGATGCTGATGCTGCCGAGGCCGGGGCCGAGCACGAAGAGGATCGAGATGAGCAGGAGGATTTCCGGGATGCTCGCGAGCGTGCCGTAAACGTACTGGATGATGTCATCCACCCACCGCCGGAAGTAGCCGGCGAGGATGCCAAAAAGCGCGCCGAGCGGAATGTAGATCGCGCTCGTGAAGCCGCCGATGATGAGCGCGGTGCGGCAGCCTTTGAGCGTCTGCACGAAGACATCCTTCCCGAGTGCTTCGGTGCCGAGGAGGTGGTGGTCGCTCTTCAGCGGATCGGGCTGCGGCTTCGTGTCGGTGATCACGTGATCGCCGAAGGGCGCGCTGTAGCTGCGTTCGTCCGGGATGCCCGCGACGGCAAAATCGAGCAGGCTCCGCGTGTCGCCGCCGCCGACCGGCACGCGGAAGGTCTCCAGCGCACCAATGAAAATGTAGAGGCACGCGACGCAGAGCGCGACGATCCCGGTGCGGTCGCGACGGAAGCGCGTCGCCGCGCGCTGCCAGCGTTCGCTGCGCGCGGCGCGCACGAGCATCGTGGCGATGCCGCCGAGGGCGACGACGAGCAGCGCGTCCTGCGTAAGCCAGTGCGTGAAAAATGCGCCAAGGCGCGAGGTGGACGAATCCCCGGATGCGGCGGCGATGAACGAAAGGTGCGTCATTTTCAACTGAGCCGGATGCGCGGATCGGCGGCGGCGTAGAGCACGTCCGTGAGGATGAGCGCGGCGAGGTAAAGCAGCGCACCGAGATAGGCGGTGGCGAGGACGACGGGCTCATCGGCCGTCTGGATCGCCTGCACCATCACGTTACCGATGCCGGGGATGCCGAAGAAACTCTCGATGAGCAGCGTGCCCATGATGAGCTTCGGGAGCTGCCCGACGGTGAGCGTGATGAGCGCGATGAGTCCATTTTTCAGCACATGCCGGCCGAGCACGCGCGAGACCGGCAGGCCCTTTGCGAGCGCAGTGCGGACGTAGTCCTGCGCGATTTCCTCGAGGAAAACCGCGCGAAACATGCGGGCATCGTAGCCGAGATTGATGATGACCATGATGCCCACCGGCAGCAGGAGGAAGCGGAGCATCCCGAGCCCGCCCCACTGAAATCCCGAGACGGGAAACCACGAAAGCTCGAGCGCGAGCACGGCCTGGCCGAAAATGATGTAGATCACCGTGGGCACGCTCATCATGATCACGCAGAGGATGGTGAGGTTGCGATCCGCGGCGGAGTTCCGCGCGAAGACTTGGTAGAGCGAAAGGGAAAGCGCCGCGAATAGCCCCGCGATGAAGCCGGGCAGCGTGATGCAAAGCGAAGGGCCGACACCTTTCAGAAAAATCTCGCCCATCGATCGCTTCGTCTGATCGGAGGGCTCGAAGTCGAAAGTGACCATGCGCTTCACGTGCATCGCGAACTGCACGGTGAGCGGCCGGTCGCGCCCGTGTTCCCTGATCCATTCCGCGCGCGCGGCCACGGTGGACTTCGGACCTTTCGCATGAATCGCGGCCTGCTCGGGTGTGTTCACGACGCGGAAAAGCAGGAACGTGAGCAGGATCACGCCGAGGAGAATCGGCACGGCGTAGAGCAGTCGTCTGACAAGATAGCTGAACATTACGCCGTCTGGTTTTTCGTTCGCCGCACCGCGCGGATGAAGCCGAGCAACGCCGCGAGGCCGAGCGCGCCGAGCACAAATGCGGGCCAGAGCAGCGGCCGGTTCCACTCGCGCCGGAGTCGCTCGCGCATGGGCGCATCGGTCGTGAGAAATTTCAGCCCGCCCTCGACTTCGTACATCAGATTATCGTGCGTGCGCCGCGCCCAAGGCTGCACGGCGGTGTAGAAGGCCTTCGTGAACGACGGGAAAATCGGGCACTCGTCGTCGAGGATTTTCTGCAGGCGCCGCACGAGGGCCATGCGCTCCGGACCGTTGTCCATGATGGCCATCTGCTCGAAGACGCGGTCGTATTCCTCGTTGCGGAAGCGCGCGTAGTTCTTCCCCGCGGGCGGGACGTTCTTCGAGTAGAAGAGCATGAAAAAATTCTCCGGGTCCGGATAGTCCGCGCCCCAGCCGGTGCCGCACATGATTTGAAAATCGCCCTTGTCCTCGAGGTCCTGCATCTTCGCAAAGGTGACACCATTCACCTTCACCCGGATGCCGAGTTGCTCGATCGATCGCTGGTCAAATTCCGCGCGCTGCCGCTCTTCGCTGCCGCTGACTTGATCCGTGATCGTCAGCTCGAGCTGGTTGCCGTTCGCGTCGCGCCCGCCGGGGTAGCCGGCTTCGGCGAGGAGCTGCTTCGCCTTCTCCACATCGTACGGGAAAGGTGCGGGCCGATTCTTTTCGTAGCCGAAAATGCCGACCGGCAAAAGTTGTGTCGGAACCGGCGGCACACCGCTGTAAAAAATCTCGCTGTAGCGCGCGCCGTCGAACGCATGCGCAATCGCCTTTCGGAGCTTCGGATTTTTCCCGATCACCGGGTCGTCCATGTTGAACGATCCCCAGAACGTGCAGATCTCGAAATCCTTCTCCAGCGACATGCCGCGCGAGGTGAATTCCGGCGAGAGCGCGCGCACCGGCGAGACCATCGCGTTGAACGAATCCTTGTCCACCGACATGCCGTCGAGGTAGCCCTGCCGCAGGAGCACGAAGCGCGGGATATTTTCCGGCTGAATGATGAACTGCACCTCGTCGATGAACGGCAGCGGCTTGCCCGCGAGCGTCTTCAGCCACTCCGTTTTTTCCGGCGGGAATCCGTCGCTCGGGAACACGGTCGTCCGGTAGCCCGGCACGCGCTCGAGCACGAGCCGCGAACGCGGCGTGTAGCTCGCGATGCGGTACGGTCCGGTGCCGACGGCTTTGAATTTGTGAAAGTCCTCGCGGCGCACGCCGTCGTGGATTTGCCCGTCGTAAAACTCCACCGCCTCGCGCGCCACGGGCGCGGTCGGCTGAAAGGCGAACCAGTACAAAATCTGCGGATAGACCTTCTTCATTCGCAGGCGAAACCGGTAGCGATCCAGCACCTCCACGCCCGACACGCGCATCGTGTCGTAGTCGAGCCGCTTCGCCTTTTCCGCCGCCGCATGCGTCTCCGCGATGCCCTCGATGTATTCCTCGAACGGCCCCTCGAACGGACTCTCCACCGCCGGATCGCAGATGCGCTGGAAGACATACTGCATGTCCTCCGCCACCACCTCACGCCCTTTTCCTCCGGGAAAACACGGATCATCGTGATAGCGGATGTCCGGCTGGATGCGGAACACGTAGCTCAGCCCGCCGTCCTCCTTCACCGGCATCTCCGCGAGTATGCACGGCACCAGCTCGTACGGGTCCGTCTTCATCGGTTGATATTCGAGCAGCGTCTCGTACACGCCCTCGATCGCCTTCCGGCTCAACTGATCATACGTGTACTGCGGATCGAAACTCCGCGGATCATTCCGCATCGACTGGTACCGCACGATCCACGGCGAACCATCCGGGCGGGTCTGGTGCAGCGGCGCCGGGTGCGGATTGTTGTCGCAGCCGCACAGGAGCGCGGCGGCGAGGAGACTGAGGGTGGTCCCGGCGGAGCGAAACATCGGCGTTCGCTCTAAATTGCCGCCTCGCGAAACGCCAACACCGAATCACTCATGCGCGCGAGAACTGCCCGTGACTTTCCCCGCCCGTGCTCACGCCTTCCGCTGCATGTCGCGGATCGCATCGCGCAATTCCGCCGCGCGCTCGTACTTCTCATCCTGCACCGCGCGCTCCAGTTCGCGGTTGAGTTTTTCCACCGGCGTCAGCGGCTTCAGCTTGCGCAATTCGCCCAGCCATTCCGACAGGCTCGTGATTTCCGTCGTGTCCGTCTCGCCGTCGCGGTTGTGGTCCTTCACGAATTTCTCGATCTTGGAAATTCCCTTTTCCACGAGCGCGATCGCCGCATCCACATCGTCCCGCTCGAGCGCCAGATTCGCCTTCGCGCGCGTGTTCATCATCAGCACGTACGGGCGGAACTGCTGCACCGACCACGATGATTCGTCGTCCGGCGCGTACTTTGCCACGAAGGTGAACATGTCGAGATTCCGCTTCGTGTCGCGAATGACGCTCTGCCAGTCGCCGAGCTGAAACAGCGCGAGATACCGGTGGTAATACTGCACCCCCTCGGCCTGCAGCTCGCCCACGTCATCCTCGCTCAGCTCAAAATCCTTGCCCGCCTGCTCCGCGCGCTCGGCTTGAAATTCCAGCTCACTTTCCACGTCGTGCGGCTGCCGCCCGTCCGGACGCCCGGCCATCTCCATCTGCAGCACGCCCATGTCCAGCCGCAGTTGCAGCTTCTCGCGACCATCGCTTCCGGTGATCTTCCGCACTTGGAGCTGCCCCGGCTCGTAAGGCCAGTCCCGCAGCAATTCGCTCAAATCAAAACTCATTGCCCGCGACTATCGGAAGCAACCGCCGCGTGTCAAACGTGCCGCCGCGAATTTCACCCCCGCAATGTGCGGGGCTAGCGCGCCGGCGGCGGCACCGGCGCATCACCGTGCGGACGATCGCCGTGCGGCGGATTGCCGGGCGGGTTCAAAGGCCGGCCTTCTCCGCGGAGACGATCCTCACCCTGCGGGCGCGGCTGCCCATCTGCATGCTCGCGCGGCGCGACAGGCCGATCGCGATGTTCGTCCTCGATCGGCCGCTTCACCTCGCGCTCCTTGCGGCTCGGAGTCCGCGTAGTTTCCAGCCGTCCCATCCGGCGGCGGAAAGCCGGTGCCCCACGGGAAATCCACGCCGTTGTAGCCCGTGCGTTCCTTCGGTGTCGCGCCGACCTCGCTGGCCAGCCCCACGGCGCGGCTCCACTCCTCATCCGTCGGCAGCCGGTATCGCGCTCCGTCGCGCAGCTTCCCCGCGGCGGTTTCCTTTTCCGTCAGCCATTTGCAGAAGGCGTTTGCCTCGTCCCAACTCACTCCCGCCACGGGATGATCGGGTTCGCGCGCGACATCCGAATGCTCCTTGCGCTGCGCCTTCCACGATCGGTCCACGGTGTTCGCCTTTGCGAACACCTCGTAGTCCTGCACCCGCGTCTCCCACCGGGAGAAGAGCACCGCAGTCCCCGGCACCGGCACGAACTCCTGCCCGAGCGTGTTCACAAATGGCGCGTCCTTCGTGACTGCCGCCACCGCGTTCGCAGGAGTTGAAAGGCCGGATCCCGCCGGATTCGGCGGGAGCGAATCGGATTTCGTTTCGGCGCTCTTCTTCCACGGTGCCCAAACCACCAGGGCGATCGCGATGACTGCGAGTACACCCGCGACGATGAGAGGCGTTCCCACGGAACGCGCATCGGGCGCAGCGATCGTCCGACCGGCGATTGCGGTCGGCGGCGATGCGGGAGTGATGCGGGTGATCTCCGCCTGCATCTCGGCGGCGCTGGAATAACGTCTGCCGAGCTCGTGCTGGAGCGCCTTGTCCACGATGAGATCCAGACGTCTATCGAGGCCCTTCACGGCAGAGCAAGGCGGGTCGAAACGGCCACGCGGAATCTTGCCGGTGAGCATCTGGTAGAGCATCACGCCGACCGCATAGATGTCCGCACGGTGATCCACATGCCCGCCGCCTTGGAAGCACTCGGGCGCCATGAAGTCCGGCGTGCCGACCGAGACGCCGTGACTGGTGTTCCCCGTCGATGCCGCGACGCTGGACTTCGCGAGTCCGAAGTCCGCGATCTTCACGGTGCCCCGCGCATCCAGCACGATGTTCGCGGGCTTGATGTCGCGATGGACGATCCCCTGACTGTGCGCGTACGCGAGCCCCTCGCACACCGCGGCGGCGATGCGCAGCGCCTCCGAGGAATCGAGCCGGCCGCGCTCCTTCACGAGCTGATGCACATCGGTGCCATCCACATATTCCATGACAAAATAGTGCAGCCCCTCGGCGGTCTGCCCGGAGTCGAAAACGGCGACGATGCCGTTGTGCTTGAGTTGCGCCATCGCCTTCGCCTCGCGCTTGAAACGCTCGGCGACATCCACGCCGCTGTCGTCATCGAGCCCCGGCGGGAGGATCTTGATCGCGACGAACCGTTCGAGGCTGTGCTGCCATGCTTTGTAAATGGCACCCATGCCGCCGCGTCCGATGACGCCGTGGATTTCGAACTGCGGAAAATCACGCTGCAATTCCTCCGGCGAAGGCGGCTGCCACGCACCGCCCGCCCGCTGGTCGCGCGTGGAAATCCAATGCCCCAGCATCGCCTCTGCCGCTTCATCCGAGAGCGGTTCGCCACCGGCCGGGATGCCGACGGCGCTGCGGGGAATGTCATGCTGGTCTTCGGCGTCCACGGGCGGAAAATTCGCTAGTTGCTGGGCGCAGTTTTATGGCCCCGCGCTGCGAATGGCAAGCGGACTGCCGCCCGGGATCAGGGCAATCGGATCGAAACACCGGGAAGCATTTCAACGCCCAACGCCCGACGCCCAACTCCCCACGCCCAAAGGCAGAATCCGAACGCGAGCGTTACTTGCGTTGGAAGTTGGGCGTTGGGCGTTGGGCGTTGGAAGTTGGGCGTTGAGCCCGCCGCAGGCGCCTTCCTCCTTGCGCCATCGTTTTCCGCCGCGCAGCGACGCATCATTCTGATGCAATTGCCCTCGGAAAACGTCTAGCGGCGCCGGGACTGGCAAAGGTCAGAGCAGTTCCGCGATCTGCACAGCGTTCAGCGCGGCACCCTTGAGGAGCTGATCGCCGGCGACCCAAAACGCGAGACCGTTTTCGAGCGCACAATCTTTGCGGAGCCGGCCCACTTGGCAGTTGTCGCGCTCGGCGACGTAGAGCGGGAGCGGATACGTGTTCGTCGCGGGCTCGTCCACGAGATCGAGACCGGGCGAATTCGCGAGCACCTCGCGCGCTTTGGCCAAATCCACGGGCCGCTCAAACTCCGCCGTCACCGCGACGGAATGCGCGCGATAGACCGGCACGCGCACGCAAGTCACCGAGGCCTTGAACGCCGGATGATGCATGATGCGCCGTCCTTCATTCTCCATTTTCATCTCCTCCTTCGTGTAGCCCGAGTCGAGAAAAGCATCCACATGCGGCAGCACGTTGAACGCGATCTGGTGCGGATACACATTCTTCACCACCGGCCGCCCCTCGGCGATCGCCAGCACCTGCTGGCGCAATTCCTCGATCGCCTGCGCGCCCGTGCCGCTCACCGCCTGGTAGCTCGAAGCCCACACGCGCGTGACGCCGAACGCCTGGTGCAGCGGCCACAGCGCCATGAGCGTGATCGCCGTCGTGCAGTTCGGATTCGCGATGATGCCGCGGTTCGCCTGGATGTCCGCGCCATTGATCTCCGGCACGACGAGCGGCACATCCGCATCCATGCGGAATGCACTCGAATTATCCACGACGACCGCGCCGGCCTGCGTGGCGAAAGGCGCAAACTTTTTGGAAATGGAACCGCCCGCGCTGAAGAGCGCGACGTCCACGCCCTTGAATGCATCCTCCGTCAACTCCTCGACGGCGATCTCCTCGCCGTGAAAAGGCAGACGCTTCCCGACCGAACGCGCGGAGGCGAGCAGCGTGAGTTTTGCCAGCGGGAATTTCCGGCGCTCGAGCGTCTTCATCATTTCGACTCCGACGGCTCCGGTGGCTCCGACAATGGCGACGTGCAGGTTCTTGCTCATAAAAAGGGCGGGGACGTTAGCCACGCCGGGCCGCTTGGCAAGGCGCTGGAAGCAGGGGCAGAAAACCACAGAGGAACACGGAGGCATTCACAGAGGGGCACAGAGCCTTTGTGATTCCTCTGCGTTTCCTCTGTGAACCTCTGTGGTTGAAAAAGTCGGGTGCTGCCGGAGCGCTCACTTCGCCGCCTTGCCGTAGCTCTGCGCGAGGTAGTCGAGCAGCGCATCCACGGCCTCCGGCGCGATCGGCGCGCCGAATTTCTGCTGCATCTTCGTGACCGACGCCTTCCACTGATCGCGCGTGAACGCCGGCTGCGTGGTGATGTATTCGTGCGAATGGCACATGATGCAATTTGCCTGCGCGACCTCCGCACCCGGCGCGGATTTGAACGCGGGCTTCTCCTCCGGCAGCCGCCATTCATCCGCGGCGGGAGCGACGGCGGCACAGGCGACGAAGGCGATGGCGAGGCGTTTCATGATCCGCACGGTAGGGTGAAAGCCGCCGAAGTGAAGCGGCGACTCCGCGGAAAAATCGCACGCACGAAAATGGCCCGCGGCCTTCCGGCTTGTCTGCCCTCGCGGCCGGATCATGATGCGCGCGTTCCCGGCCCCATGGATGAATCCCCCGCTCCCGAAACCTTCAGCGATCTGCTCGAGGAAAATCTGATCAGGCTCGGCCGCGTCCGCACGCTGCGGGTCGCTGCGGGAGAAATCATTTTCAACGAAGGCGATCCCGGCGATGGCCTGTACCTCGTGGATGCAGGCAGCGTGGAAGTCCTCCTCGGAAATCTCGACGCGGAGCCGCGCGTGCTTTCGCGATTCGGGCCGCGGGGAATTTTCGGCGAGATGGCCATCCTCGACGGCCAGCCGCGCTCCGCCACCGTGCGCGCCGAGGTGGATTCCACGCTGCGTTTCATCCCGCGCGAAGACGTGCTCAGTCTGCTCACGCAATCACCGCCGCTCGTGCTCGCGCTGATGCGCTTTTTCACCGCCCGCATGCGCGAATCCAACACGCGGCATGTCGAGGAACTCCTCGAGGCCGGGCGGCTCGCGCTCATCGGGCGCTTCGCGCAATCCATCGTGCACGACCTGAAAAATCCGCTGAACGTCATCAGCATCGCCGCCGATCTCGCGAGCATGGAATCCACGTCGCCGGAAAATCGCGCGATGGCCAATGCGATGATCCGCCGGCATGTCACGCGCCTTTCCACGATGATCAATGAGGTGCTCGACTACACGAGCCAGACCGCCGGTGCCTCGACGCTCGCACCCGCGGCCTTCCCCGATTTTGTCCACACGCTGCTCGATGAACTCCAGCCCGTGGCCGGTGATCGCGGCGTGCGCGTGGTGTGCGAAAATCCCGCGTCCTCCGCGCCCATGATGATCGATCAGCGGCGGCTCACACAGGCCTTTTACAATCTCATCAACAACGCCGCCGACTTCATGCCCAAAGGCGGCACCGTGACGCTGCGCTTCACGCCCGCGGGAAATAAAATGCACATCGAGGTCGAGGATTCCGGCCCCGGGATCGCGCCGGAAATCGCCGAGCGGCTGTTCCAGCCCTTCGCCACTTTCGGCAAAAAATCCGGCACCGGGCTCGGGCTTTCGATCTGCAAGCGAATCATCGAGACGCACAAGGGAAATATCCGCGCCCGCTCGGAGCCGGGTCGCGGAGCGATTTTCGAGATCACGCTGCCGACGGGGGAGTGAGCTTTCGTCACTCCTGCGTGAGCGTCCGGAGGAACGCCACGAGCGCGTGCTGATCGGCGGGGCTGAGTTGCAGTCCGCCCTCGGGATGCTTGGCGAGATTCGGATCGAGCGTGGCGCTGCGCTGCATCCCGCTGCTGTAGTGCGCCACGACTTCCTCCAGCGTGGCGAAGCGCCCATCGTGCATGTACGGCACGGTGCGCGCGACATTGCGGAGGCTCGGCGTCGCAAATTTCCCGCGGTCCGCTTCGGCGTGCGTGATCCGGAAACGGCCCGCGTCCTCGCCGGGCGCGAGGCCGTTGTTGTGAAATTGATGGTCGCTGAAAAGCGGCCCGCCGTGGCAGTGAAAGCAGTCTGCGCCGAGCTGCCCGGTACGCGGATCGTTTTCCGTCATGAACAGCTCAAAGCCGCGCTGCTCGTCCGCACTGAGCGTCGCTTTTCCGCTGAGCGCGCGATCGAATTTCGAGTCGGACGCGACGAGCGTGAGAAGGAATTGCTCGAGCGCGAGGCCGATTTTTTCCGACGTGATCTCCGGCGTCCCGAATGCAGCGGCGAAGAGCGGCGGATATTCTTTCGCCGCGCTGAGCTTCGCGCTCACGCGGTCGAGCGTTTCATCCATCTCGGTGTGATCCTCGATCGGCATGAGCGCCTGCGCGCGCAGCGACGGCGCGCGTCCGTCCCAGAAAAAGCTCGTCTTCCACGCGAGATTGAAAAGCGGCATCGCGTTGCGCACGCCCTTCTGCCCGCCCACGCCGAGGCTGAAGCGGCGCGCATCGGAGAAGGCGAAATTGGCCACATGGCACGACGCGCAGGAGAGCGTGCCGTCGCGCGAGAGCGCAGTCTCGTGGAAGAGCGCCTTGCCGAGCGCGACGCGCTCCTCGGTGAGCGGATTGTCGCGCGGCAGATCGGGCAGCGGAAAGGTCGCGCTCATCGTGAAGCGGTACGGTGTGAATTTTTCCGGCAGGTAGAGCGGCTTCACCGGCGACGGCAGGCTGAGCGCCGGCGCGGCGGAGACGATCTGCCGCACGCGGAAGGCGCCGGGGAGATTCGCCACGAGCGCGGCGGAAATCGGATCGCCGTCGCGCGAGTGGGTCGCCGCGCCGTCCTTCGCAAACGAGAGCGGGCGCGGCGCGTTCAGCAATGCGCCGAGATCGAAGTCGAGCAGCACCGCGGCGTCGTGCGTGAGATCGAGCGGCGCGGCGAGGCTGATGCGCGTGCGATTCGGATCGCGCGCGAGATGATGGGCGTAGCCTTTCAGTTCGGCTGCGCCGCTGCGGAAGTGGCCCTCGACCGCGAGGAAAATGTAACCGCCCTGCCAGCTCCAATGCAGGCCGTTGAGATTCGCATTCAGCGGATGATCCGCGGCGAGCGTCGCCGGATCGCTGGCGTTCGCCTTCGCATCCGGGCCGATGGAAAAACGCAGCGCGCGATATTTCCCCGCGGCGATGCCATCGAGCCGCAGCGACGTGCGACGCTGCGCGGCATCCATCCAAGCGTGCTGATCGGGAAGTTCGATCCACGTCCCGTCCTCGCGCTCGATCGCGAATCCGCCGAGCAGGTAGCTCAGTCGCGTGACAGACAAAATTTCGCCCGCGGCATTTTCGTAGCGCAGCGAATCGAGCAGCAGCGGCGCGCCATTGAAAGTGTGCCGCACCGCGAGCTCAAGCGTCGCGCCCCATGCGGCATTCGCGAGGAAGACGAATGCGATCCATCCGCGCAGCAGCAGACGCCGCATGGGCAAACGAATGGCTGTGACCGGACTCATCGCGCGAAGGTGGATGAGATGTCCTGCGTTGGCGAAGGGTTCCACGGGCGTCCCGTTCGCGGAGGCGGGAGAGCAGCGCCGTTGCGGGCGCTGCTCTCCGCGCTGCGAAGTCCGACTATTTCGCTGCTGCTCCACCGGCCTCGCCTGGCGGACGGCCTTTGCCCTTTCCTCCGGCACCACCCGGTCCGCCGGGGCCGCCCGGACCACCGGGACCTTCAGGGCGCGGCGGGTGGAGTTCATCCGGCGTAAGTTTTCCGTCGTTGTTTTTGTCGAGCGTCTTCAGCGACTCGGAGGCCTTCGCGATTTCATCCGCATCGATCACGCCATCCTTGTTCAAGTCGAGCGCCGCGATGATCGGCGGCACCGGACGCGGCCCGCCCGGACCACCCTGCGGTCCACCGGGTCCACCTTGACCACCGCCTGCTCCACCCTGCGGACCACCGCCGCCGGGGCCACCTTTTCCACCGCCCGGCCCGCCTTTTCCACCGCCGGGACCACCTTTCCCGCCGCCGGCATTTTTTCCTCCACCCGGTCCGCCCTGAGGGCCGCCGCCGTCGGGTCCGCCGGGTCCGCCTGGACCGCCGGGAGGTTTCGGACGGTACTCATCTTCCGTGAGTTTTCCGTCGCCGTTTTTGTCGAGTTTCAAGAGCGATTCGGACGCCTTCGCGAGTTCGTCGGCATCGATCGTTCCGTCCTTGTTCAGATCCAGCGCCGCGATGATTGGCGGCACGGGACGTCCGCCGCCGGGGCCGCCGGGGCCGCCTGGTCCACCGCCCGGCGGCTTGTCCTGCTGCGCGCAAAGCACGTTGGTGAGCGCGCAGATCGACAGCGCGAGGATGATGTGTTGTTTTTTCATGATGTGTTTTTTGTTCTGGGATGCTGCGTTGTTCCGTCGCCGGGATCGGCGTTGCCGCAGACCCTGCACGGCCACTGTCAAGAGCGTGTCTTATCCGAAGCGCAAAAGTGTAAAGACGGTGTAAAAGTCGTAACTCCCGCCCCGCATTCCGCCCATGGTCCGCACCACCGCCATGCACCCCGCTCCCGCCAGCGAGCCTCCGCGCCTCCTCGTCATCGACGACGATCGCAAGCTCTGCCGTCTGATCGGCGATTATCTTTCGCCGCTCGGCTACGCCGTCAGTGCCGTCCACACCGGGCCGGAGGGCGTGGAAAAAGCGACCGCGGAATCGTGGCACGCCGTCATCCTCGATCTCATGCTCCCCGGCATGGACGGCTTTGAAGTGCTGAAAGCCATCCGGCACAAGAGCGATGTCCCCGTGCTCATGCTCACCGCGCGCGGCGATGAAGCCGATCGCATCGTCGGCCTCGAGATCGGCGCGGACGATTATTTGCCGAAGACCTTTTCCACCCGCGAACTCCTCGCGCGGCTGCGCGCCGTCACACGACGTTCGCATCCCGCCGCGAAGAGTGACGACATCGAGGACGAAGTGATCGTCGGCCCGATCCGTATCAACACGGGCTCGCACGCCGTGACCGTCGGCGACGAACTCCTCGTGCTCACGCCGGTCGAATACGATCTGCTCCTCGCCCTCGCCCGTTCCCGCGGACGCGTGAAGAGCCGCGAGGCGCTCATCGGGGACATCCGCGATCGGAACTACGACGTGTTCGATCGCTCGATCGATGTCCACATTTCCGCGCTGCGGAAAAAACTCGGCGACGATGCAAAGCACCCGCGCATCATCCGCACCGTGCGTGCCGCGGGCTACATGATGGTGAATCCCGATGAAGCCGGTGCCTGATCCGCAGCCCGCCGCCGGCGCGCAGCCGAAGCGCCAGCGCATGTCCTTTCCGCTGCCCGCGAAAATCCTCGCGTGCTTTTTTCTGAACGTCCTTTTCTTCGCCGTCGTCGGCGCATTTGTCGCGCAGGGGCAGTTCCGCTTCGGGCTGGATTCGCTGCTCGCGGGGCGCTCGGGCGAACGCATCCAGGCGATGAGCAGCCTCATCGTGGCCGATTTGAACGGCCGCGCGCGTGCCGAGTGGCCGGCGATTCTCCAGCGCGTCGGCGACGCGTATCACGTCCAGATCGCAGCGCTGCGCAATGATGGCGCGCGACTCGAGGGAACGATCCCGGAGCCGCCGCCGAAGGTGATGGCAAAAGTCCTCGAAGGCGTCGCCGATCGCGCGCGGCCGCTGCCGCCGCTCGTGCGCACTCCGCGTGAAAAACCAAACTCAGATTCCCGGCCCGCAACTTTTCAGAGTACCGGGCCGCGCGAGCCGCAGCCGGGCGATCCGTTGCGGGGACTCCCGCCGCGACCGGGCCCGAATGGCGAACTGCCGCCGCGCGATGCAGCGCCGATGCCGGGCGATCCTGGATATTCCGCGGGCGATGGCCGGCCTTTTTTTCCGGACATGCCGCTGCCTCGCGAGGGCCCGCCGCCGCCGGGACCGGGCGGTGGCCAGAGTGGATTTCCAAAATTCATCGTCCACGCCGGCCAGCCGCCGCTGTACTGGATCGGAGTGCGCGTGCCGCTTGCCGGGGAGGATGGCCGGCCCGGCCCGCCCGCGACGCTTCTGGTCGTCGTGCCGTCGCTCGCCGCGGGAGGGCTGCTGTTCGATGTCACCCCCTGGCTGTGGGTCGGCGCGGGCGTGCTCGCGTGCTCGGTGCTGCTGTGGCTGCCGCTCGTGCGCGGCATCACGCGCAGCATCGGGCAGATGACCGGCGCGGCGGGCCAGATGGCGCAGGGGCAATTCGACACCCGCGTGGACACGAAGCGCCACGACGAACTCGGCCGCCTCGGCGAATCGCTCAACCACATGGCGGGCCGGCTCGGCGAATACGTCACCGGGCAAAAGCGCTTCCTCGGCGACATCGCCCACGAGCTGTGCTCGCCGCTCGCGCGCATGGAAATGGCGCTCGGCGTCCTCGAGCAGCGCGCGAGCGAAGTGCAGCGCGGCCACGTGGACGACGTGCGCGAGGAAGTGCGCCACATGTCTTCGCTCGTGAACGAACTGCTGTCCTTCACGAAGGCCGGCCTGCGCACCAAGGACATCGCGCTGAAGCCCGTGCCGCTCGCCGCGCTGTGCGCCCGCGTCATCGCGCGCGAGGCGTTGGAAAATGCAAACCTCCTCGTGAATGTGGATGCCGCGCTGCAGGTGCTCGCCGATCCCGATCTGCTCGCCCGCGCGATCGCCAACGTGCTGCGCAACGCCGTGCGCTACGCAGGCGACGCCGGTCCGATCACCCTCGCCGCGATCGTGCGCGGCGACGAAGTCTCGCTCTCAATCACCGATCGCGGCCCCGGCGTTCCGCAGGAATTTCTGCATCGTCTTTTCGATCCATTTTATCGCCCCGAGACCGCGCGCACGCGCGAAGGCGGCGGCACCGGCCTCGGTCTCGCCATCGTGAAAAGCTGCGTGGAAGCCTGCGGCGGCAGCGTCGCCGTGAAAAACGCGCAGCCCACCGGCCTCGACGTGACGATGACGCTCCGCCGCGCCGCTGAACCCCTCGGTTGAGATTTGGCAATCGCACGAGCGGCGAAAATCGGCACGTTCCCCGCGCCAGCAAACAAAGAATCGGCATCTTCCGGAAGCCCGCAGGAAATGGGAGCGCACGCATCCAGCGTGCCGTGCCCGGCATCCTGCCGGGCACCTTCACGGGCGCGTTTGCAAACCGAGATCGTCGGCCGGAGTCGGACCTCGAATGCACCCGGCAGGATGCCGCGTGCTGCACGCTGGACGCGCGCGCTCCCTTTTTCCATCGTCCTCCGCGCGCCGTCCGCAACTCTGCCCATCCCGCATTGCATCCGCAGGACGCGGGGCGATATCGTTCCGCGCATGAATGCTCCCCGCGCTTCCGAAATCTCGCGCCGCACTTTTCTCCACCGCGCTGCGCTCGCCGCGGCGGCCTTGCCCGCGAGCCTGCGCGCGGCGGACGAAACGAGCACCGTTCTCCCTTTTGAAAATGGCGAACGCGAGCTCGTGAAGTATCCGCAAAAGCGCGCGCTCATCCGCCTCACCTCGCGCCCGCCGCAACTCGAAACGCCGTTCGCGATTTTCAACGACGGCGCGATCACGCCGAACGACGCGTTCTTCGTGCGCTACCATCTCGCCGGTTCGCCGCCCGCGCGCGAGCTGCTCACGGCGGATGCGTTCCGCGTGCAGGTGCTCGGAAAAGTGAAGACGCCGCTGAAGCTGAGCGTGGAGGAATTGCGCACGCAGTTTGAAGCCGTCGAGATCACCGCGGTGAATCAGTGCAGCGGCAACAGCCGCGGATTTTTCCAGCCGCGCGTGCCTGGCGGACAGCTCGGCAACGGCGCGATGGGCAACGCAAAATGGAAAGGCGCGCGCCTCAAGGACGTGTTGGAAAAAGCCGGCCTCGCGACAGACGCAAAGCAGGTTTTTTTCAACGGACTCGACGTGCCGCCCGCGCCGAAGGTGCCCGACTTCGTGAAGGCGCTCGACGTGGAGCAGGCGCTCGATCCCGACATCCTCCTCGCGTACGAGATGAACGGCGAGCCGCTGCCGTGGCTGAACGGATTCCCGCTGCGCCTCGTCGTGCCCGGGCACTACGGCACGTACTGGGTGAAGCACCTGCATGAAATCACCGTGCTCGACGAGGCGTTCAAGGGCTTCTGGATGGACCCCGCGTACCGCATCCCGGACACCGAGTGCGCCGCCATCGCGCCCGGCACCGTGCCGAAGCACACCGTGCCGATCTCGCGGTTCAACGTGCGTTCATTCATCACGAATCTCGCCGACGGCGCGCAGCTCCGCGCCGGTGCGCCGCAGACCGTGCGCGGCATCGCGTTCGACGGAGGATTCGGCATCCGCGAAGTGCTCTTCAGCGAGGACGACGGCCGCACGTGGCGCGAGGCGCAGCTCGGAAATGATCTCGGGAAATTCTCCTTCCGCGAGTGGTCGCTCACCTTCACCCCGACGACCGAAGGCGAGCGCAAGCTCCGCTGCAAAGCGACGAACCGCCTCGGCCAATCGCAGCCGCTCGAGCCGCTGTGGAATCCCTCCGGCTACATGCGCAACGTCGTGGAGACTGTCGCCATCACCGTGCAGAAGGCGTGAGAGTCCGTTCAGCTTCAGCCGCGTAGAGACTGTAAAATAGGTGACCGGCGGCCATGCACGAGGGATGGGCACGTTTGGGGAGCGCACGCGCCCCGCGTGCAGGGCCGCGCGCCTCGCGCGGGCCATCGGACGTGATGGCACGTTCATCCGCGCAAGAAGCCGACCCGCCGCGGTGCGATGCTGTGAAGACGTTCGACGTTTTCGGCGAGGGCGCCGAAAACCGCCCGCGAGGCGTGTGCGCTCCCCGATGCACCCCACTCTCGTATCCCGCACATTCTGCAGCCCCAAAATTTTACACCGTCACGGAGAGCCAGCGCGTCAACCGATTCACGGAAGCGCGCCGCAGGACGGGGGCGAATGGAAGCCCGCTCTCAGACGGATGCCCCGTGAAGATGTCGCGCCCGCGCGCATTTTCTCATCGTCCTCCCGGATGAATATCGTCAGCATTCGATCATGAAAACTTCCCTCCTCGCTGGTCTCTCCCTCGCATTCTCCGCGCTCTCCTCCGATGCCGCGACGATGACGATCACCACGAATCCCGGGGCCGATGTGACGGTCCATTTCGCCATCGGCTCGCAAGGCCCGGATGCGGGTCCCGTGCAGAGCACGTTCACCTTCCAGGCCTCGAAAGGTGTCGTCGGCCCGAGCTCGAATCCCGCGAGCCAGGCGGGCTTCGCCAATTCCGCAAAGACGCTCTTCGCCGTCGCGGTGTCGCCCGCGACGAAGACCGCCTTCGCGCACATTTTCCTGACAGGAAAAGGGCCGCAGCAAATCTTCATCGCGGACGTGAACGCGCGCGTCGCCCAGCTCCTCCCGCAGCCGTGGCGCGACGGCGCAAAAGGCTGGCTGCGCATCGAAAAACTGCAGGGGCGCAAAATCAAATTCCAGACGATCGACTTCTCGCACGCGCCGTTTCAGACGCATGATTTCTGGGTGAATGTGGGCCTGCAGGGCGGGCTCACGCTCGTGCCGTGATTTCCCGCCTGCGCCGCTCACAGCGGCAGGAGGAGCTGATCTCCATCCGGTGAAACGAGCGTGGATACTCCGATGCCGATCAGCCGGAGCGGGCTTTTCACGAGGCGATGCCGCGCGAGGAGGAATTGCGCGAGCCAGCAGATTTTCTTCGCATCCGTCACCGGATCTTCCAGCCGGACCTGCCGCGTGAACGTCGTGAAATCGCTGTAGCGCACTTTCACCTGCACCGTGAGCGCGCCGAACGCGTGCTTTTCCAGCGTCTGCGCGACATCCACGGAGAGTTCGCGCAGCACTGCGCGCAGCGTCGGCCGGTCGTCGGTATCGTTCAGGAAAGTGTTTTCCGCGCTGATGCTCTTGCGCTCGTCGCTCGTGTCCACTTCGCGGTCATCCTCGCCAAACGCGCGCCGCCGCAAGCCCTCCGCGAACGATCCCACGATGGCGTGCAAATCGAGCTTCGTGCCCTGCAAATCTCCAATCGTCGCCAGCCCCTTCGCCTCCAAAGTCTGCGCCGTGACCGGGCCGACACCATGGATGGATCGCACCGAGAGCGGTTTCAAAAAATCCACCTTGTCGCGCTCCCGGATGATCGTGAGCCCGTCGGGTTTTTGAAAATCGCTGCCGAGCTTCGCCAGAAATTTATTCGGTCCGACTCCGATGCTCGCCGTGAGATTCCGCTCCGCGGCGATCCGCCTCTTGATCTCCCGCGCCAACGGCAACGCGTTTTCCAGCGCCGCATCCGCATCTTCGCCGGGAGCGCACGCGGCACTGAGATCGAGATACGCCTCGTCCACCGACACCTTTTCGATCACCGGCGTGAAGCCGCGCAGAATCTCCATGATGCACGCCGACTCCGCGCGGTACACGTCCATCCGCGGCCGCACAAAAATCCCGTGAGGACAGAGCTTCCCCGCCGTGCGGGACGGCATGGCCGAGCGCACTTTGAATTTCCTCGCCTCGTAGCTCGCCGCGCACACGACTCCCCGCTGGTCCGGCGGCGAACCGACGATGAGCGGCTTCCCGCGAAATTCCGGGTGATCGCGCTGCTCCACCGACGCGAAGAAGGCGTCCATATCCACATGGAAAATGACGCGCGGCATGACGGTTTAAATCCCACGCACCTTCGCACTGCGCCTCGCCCCGAGAGGTCCGGGAAGTGTCCGCACATGCTTCGTATTCATCGCGGACCACTCACGATCGATCCGCGGAAAGTGCCAGCCCAAATCCAGACTGCTCACTCCGACTTGCGGTCTAGGCGCCGAGCAGTTCGCGGATTCCGCGCGTGAGGATGTCGTCCACGGCGTCGGCGCAATTCGCCACGCTCACTTCGTAGCCGCCCTTCGGATACTCCTCCTTCACCGGGATGTACCATGGCCCGCCGTCGCCGTACGCGGCCGTCGCGATGAAGCGCCCCGGCGCGAGTTGCTGCGCGCGGAGCTGGTATTCCACGAAGCATTCCGCCGGCAGGTGCAGCAGCGCGATGCCATCCACATGCAGCGCGCTCAGGACGATGGGCGTGCGGTTTTCCACGCGCTGCATCCAGCCGAGCGTCATCGCGGGCCGGATGCGATTCGCCGGGACATTCTGTTTGTTGGCGAGCATTTCGCGCAGCTTCTCGGCGATGAATACCGGATTGGTCGGCGGCAAAATCTCGTGCGTCTTCCACGAGACGTTGGCGATGGGCGCAGGCTTCAGCAATTTCTCCGAAGCCACGATGCCGTCGTAAATCCGCTGCGTGAGCCGCACGCGCGCCTCGGGCGATCCATCGTTGTATTTTCCCGCCGCAATGTTGCCCGCGCAGCCGGTAAAATAAATGTGCGCGCAGCCGGGCTCCTCCTTTTGCCGCTGCTTGCGCGCAAGGCCCACGAAGTCGCTGCTCACATGCCCCTGACCGTAGTGGCTCATCGGATGCGTGGCGTAGTAGTGGCACGCGGCGATCTTTTCCGCGCCGTCGTAATACGCCACGGTCTTCAGCAGCGGATCGATCAGTCCCTCGGGCATCGCGATCAGCTCCTCGTCCTTGCACGAGCTGCCGCGCATCCTGCGCACCCTGCCGTCGGGGCCGAGCGCGACGCGACGATTGCCAGCGACCTCGATGACGCGTCCCTCCCCCTGCGCCACGTGCGTGAGCGGACGCGCAAAGGCGATCGCCTTTGTCACCGCATCGCGCGCGCGGTCGAGGCAGGTGCGGAAAAATTCCACGTCCACGACGCGCAGGCCGGCCCGCTGTTCGGCGACGAGCTTCTCCGCGTGCAGGCACACGAACGGCGCATCGTGCTGATGCACGCACTGCACCGCGACGCGATCCGGCGTCGTGCCCGCCGCCTCGGCCAGCGCGGTGCGCCACGCGACATGCGCGTCATTCAAAATGCCAGTCCAGTCCACGGCGCAAATCACGATCGGCTTTCCCGCGCCGAGCAGCACGAAGCCCATCGTTTCGAGCGCATCATCACTGTCCACCACCGGCGTGATCCATCCGCCGCACAGCGGATGGCCGACCGGCGGCGTGACATCGAAACGGAACGTGGCAATGCGCAGTTTTGGCGAATCTGCGGCATCGGTGAATGGCGCAAGAGTCGCGGCTCCGGCGGCGATGGAAGTTCCGAGAAAGCGGCGGCGCGTGATGGGTGTTCTCATTTGCTGGGTGGAAATGATCTCGGCGGTTTTTGGTGAAGCGATTCAGAGGTCACGCAAAGACGCGAAGGCGCAAAGGGCGCAGTCTTCTTTGCGGCTTTGCGGCTTTGCGTGAGTTTTTTTTGACGCTTTGAAGCAAGGCATCTTCATTTCAGTTTCTCGATGAAGGTCAGCAAATCCGCCATCGCCTGCACGTCCATCCCGGCCTCGATCCCCTCGGGCATGAGGCTCAGGCCGGACGAACTGCTGCCCTTGATCTGATTCCGCGGAATCGTCTGCTCTGCGCCGCCGATCATTTTCAGCGTCAGCCCGCTCGCGTCGTCCTTCGTGATGAAGCCGGTGAGCGACTGCCCGTCCTTCGTCTCGACCGTGTAGGCGATGAACTGCGGCGCGACCTCCTTGTTCGGATCGAGGATCGCCGTGAGAATGCCGTCGCGCCCCTTCGCCTTCACGGTGATCAAATCCGGCCCAAGCTGGATCCCCTGCCCGCCGACGCGATGACACGTCACGCATCGCTGCGCGTAAATCTCGCGCCCGCGCGCCGCGTCGCCCTTCGCCGCGAGCGCGGGCTTGAATTTCGCGATGATGGATTCGCGCGACGGCGGCTTGAGTTCCGCGAGCACCTTGTCCGCGAGCGCGGCGACCGCCGGATCCTTGTGTTTGAAAAGCCCCTGCACGTCCGACGCGGAGAGTTCGCCAGCCGCGATCTTCTTCGCCTCGATCGCGTGCAGCAGCGCGACCGCGCGCTCCGGTCGCGCGCGCATCACGGCGAACGCGGCGATGCGCGCCTTTCCCTGAAAATCCGGCCAGCGCACGATCAGCGCATCGGTGACCTCGTTGCCGGTGAACTGACCGAGCGCCGACACGCCCGCGGATTGCACGGCTTCGGGCTGCGATTTTTCAAGACACACGAGTAACGCAGGCACCGCCTGTTTCGGCGCGTCGAGGCTCACGAGATTGATCGCCCCGATGCGCGCGACCTCCGAAGCCTTCGCATCACGCACCGTGTCGGCGGCCTTTGCGAAGACGGCGGCGAGTTTGTTGTCAGCGTCCACTTTCGCGATGCTGGAACCCGCGCGCTTCAGCCCCTCGGCGAAGGCGCGGATCATCAAAGCGGAGACATTGCCCTGAGTGATCATGCGCAGCGTGGCAGCGCTTTCCTTCGCGTCGTTCTTCGCACCGATCACCTGCGCGAGCTTGCGGAGAAAATCCCTGCCCGCTGGTGAAGTTGAAAATTTTTCGTCGCGGCTGAGTTCGCTGAACAGCGGGCCGGTGACGTGCGGTGGCGCGCTGAGCACGGCGGCGGCGATCCAAGAATCGCCCGCGTCGCGCCGGATGATTTCGAGGAGCGGCACGGTCTTGTCGCCGTCCGTGAATTGACCCGCTGTGAGCGCGGCCTGAAAACGGACGTGCAGATCCGGATCGCCTGCCATGCGCTTCACGGCCTCCCAAATCGGAGTGTTCGGAAATGAGTTCAGCGTGAAGTGCTCCGCGAGTTTCACCGCGCGCTCCCGCACGTGCTCACTCTTGTCGGCCATCGCCTTGATCACGAACGCTTCATTCAGCGCGCCGAGACCGCCGAGCGCGCCGAGCGCATGGATTTTCGCGAGCGGATTCGCTGACTCGCTCACGAGTTTTTCGAGCAGCGTCACAGCAGACTTGTCCTGGCGTTCGTAAAGCAGACGCGCGGCGGTGTCGCGGTGCCAGCCGTTCGGGTGCTCGAGTGTTTTCACGAGATCGGTCGCGCTCATTTCTGCCAGGGACTCGCCGCCTGGGACGGCGGCGGTCCCGGTCCGGCGGCTCCAGTCGGCGCGCACGGGCTCAATCCGGTAGATGCGGCCACGGTCGCTGCCGCTGTTCAGATCGAGGTGCTTCTTGATCTCGTCAGGGATGCTCCACGGGTGCTCGATGACTTCGCGGTACATGTCGATCACATGCAGGCAGCCGTCGGGTGCGTTGGCAAAATTCACCACGCGCACCCACGTGTCCTTGCTCGCGGCAAACTCGAAGTTCTGCTCGTCGTCCGGCCGCTTTCCGATGAGCGACACGCCATCCGCGTAAATTTTTTTGCGGTGCACAAGCTGTCCGCCGGCGTCGCCGGTGAAGGTGTTGTTTTTGAAATCATCGCCATACGCATCGCCGCGATAGACCGTCGTGCCGGTCGCGCCGGTGAAGTATCCGCTCACGCGACCGCCGCCCTCGACCGCGCCCTTCACCACGCCGGCGACGCGCCATCGCGTGCGCACGATGCGCCACGGCTCGTCGGGGCTGATGCGATAGACTTCCGCAGCGCCGCCGTCCGCCGCGATGCTCTGGCGCGGGGATGGCATCGAGAAGAATGGGTTCCGCGCGGCGTAGCGGTCGTCGTACACGAAGTACTGGAGGTGATCGGAATTGCTGCACGCGAACTTCCGCCCGTAGTCGTCGAAGCTCATCCCGTACTGCGCGCCGCCCGCCTCGAGGCCGAATTCGTACGTGCGCGGGTCGAACCAAAAATCCTTCCCGCCAAGTTCGATGCCTTTCAAATCGGGGCGCTTCGGCGAAGTCACGATGCCGCGATTTCCGCCGCCGGCCTGGATGTGGATGCGATTGTCGAGTCCCCACTGCGGGCAATTCGCGAGACCCTGCACATTCAGCAATTTCAGCCCGGTGCCAAAGCCGGTGAAGACGACCTCACGCACGTCGGCCTGCCCCGCGCCGGTCGTGTCTTTGAAAAAATAAACGTCCGGCGTGGCGATGACGTAGATGCCGCCGTTCGCGCAGATCACGCCCGTGGGCCACGGCAAATTGTCGGCGAAAACGGTGCTCGTTTCGTAGATGCCGTCGCCGTCCTTGTCCTCGAGCATCGAGACGCGTCCGAGGTGCGGCGTCACGTCGCGCAACTCGGAATAATCAATCATCTCGACGACAAACATGCGCCCCCGCTCGTCGAACGAAATCGCGATCGGGCTGCGTAACTGCGGCTCGTGCGCCGCGAGCTTCATGCGGAAACCGGGCTTCACTTTCCAAGTCGCAATCGCATCGTGCGGCTCGACGGCGGGATAGCGCGGCAGGTCTTTCGCGGGGTCCAATTCCACGGCGCCCTTCGTCGCGCCGTACGATTTTGCGTAGGTGCTCTTGCTCGGCAGCGCATCGGCGGCGGCGGCAAAAGTGGAGTGAAGCATCGCCGCGCAGACCAGCGTTGCAAAAGATCCGCCGCGGGGCCGGGAAGAAAAATTCAGAGAGTGCATGAGCGGTTTCGTTCCTTGGTGAATACCGGACGCACGACGGTTCTTTGAGTTGCGCTGCACGGCGCGGAGCGCGGGCGGGCGGCGGTTTCAGTGCAAAACTGCTTTTACACCGGCTTCACAATTCTCGGCTCAAACCCATACACGCTCTTTACGGTCGAGCTGTCTGTTCAGTCAGTGAAGCGCGCTCCGGGCATCCGGTCGGAGTTGCCATTTTCACCGCGGCTGCTCCGGCAGCCGGAAAAATCAAACAAACAACCAAACGAACACCGCCATGAAAAACTACACCGCCATCGTCGCATTCGCGCTCGCGCTGCCCGCGGGCTTTGCGATCGCGCAATCACCCGAGAATCGCCCGCCGACTCCGCCACCGACCGCACCGAATGCCCAACCCGATCGCCCGCCCGGCGGACCCGATCGCCGCGAACATCCGCCAGTGCCGCCCATCATCGCGGCGCTGGACAAAAATCACGACGGCGTGATTTCCGAAGACGAAATCGCCGGGGCCGCGGATGCCCTGCGCACGCTCGACAAAAATCACGACGGCAAACTCCAGATCGATGAACTGATGCCGCCGCCGCGTCCGCCGATGCGCGATGGCGCGGGCCTCCCGGTCCCGCCTCCGGGTCTGCCGGATGGACCGCGGCCCGATGCGCCGATGCGCGCACGCAGCGAGCATTCTGCCGGCGGCCGCGACGGCGCGCCACCCGCCCATCCCATGCGGCGCGACCGCCCGATGGCTGCACCCGGCGAGGCGCGGGAGATCGAAATGCGCGAGCATGTTTTCATTTCCCGCATCCGCGAGGCGCTGCGGGATCTCGAAGGCCCGCACGCTCGCAGCGAACGGCCGCCCGAGCCGCGCCGCGAGGGTTTTGCTCCGCCGCCGATGCCGCCCGGCGATCGCTCGGGTCCGCCAGTCGGCGTCCCGCGGCCCGATGGGCTGCGTGAGCGCGACCGCGCACCGCACGACGCCGTCCCGCATCCGGAAGGCCGCGGCCCGCGTGATGGAGCGCCTCCGCAACCGACAGCCCCTCCTCGTGGCGACGCGCCGCATCCGCAGGGCGAAGGAAATCCGAAGCCCTGACGTTCAGCACAATTGAGTGCAGGCAGCCCGGCGTCCGTGCATCCGCGCGGATGCCGGGTTTTCTTTTGCATAAAAGGCATGCACAACCTGCGAGTCGCCGCGGCAGTAAGTCAGTCCCGTACGATGACGCATTCTAAACGCAGAGACGCAGAGACGCGGAGAGGAGGAAAAAAGTGCCTGACAGTCAGATCGCGAACCGCAGATGCGACACTATTTGTGCATCGCATTCTTTCTCTGCGTCTCTGCGTCTCTGCATTTCAAAAACAAGGCAACAGCAAATTGAACCGGCACCGCCGCACGCGCTTTCCTTTTGAAATGCCGCGCAGATGCTCCACTCTCCCGCACACATGTTTCCTTCGCTCGCCCTCCGCATCCTCCGCACCACCGACATGCGGTGCCTTGGCAAGTTCATGTGGAATTTCGGCGTGAAGGGCCTGCTCTCCATCGAGAAATTCAAGCGCCGCATCAAGCGCGGGGAATATTTTCCGCCCTTCCTCTACCTCTCGATCCTCAACTCCTGCAACCTGCGCTGCCAGGGCTGCTGGGTGGATGTCGAGGCCGAGCGCACGGAGATCGACCTCGATACGCTGAACCGCACCATCACCGACGCGAAGGCGCACGGGAACGCATTCTTCGGCATCCTCGGCGGCGAGCCGTTCATGCACCCGGAGCTGCTCGACCTCCTCGCGGCGCATCCGGACTGCTACTTTCAGGTCTTCACGAACGGCCAGTTCATCACCGAGAAAATCGCGAAGCGCCTGCGGCAGATCGGCAACGCCACGCCGCTCGTGAGCATCGAGGGCCGCGAGGTCGTGAGCGACGAGCGCCGCGGGAAAAAGGAAGTCTTCACGCGCACCATGCGCGGCCTGCAAAATTGCCTGCGCGAACGCATCCTCACCGGCGTCGCCACGAGCGTGTGCCAGACGAACATTGACGAACTCTGCACCGAGGAATGGCTGCGCGAGCTGATCAAAATCGGCGCGCACTACGTGTGGTATCACACCTACCGCCCCGTCGGCCCGAAGATGAATCCCGCGCTCGCGCTGCGCCCCGAGCAGCTCGTGCGCGTGCGCCGCTTCGTCGTCGAGATGCG
>JBBSEI010000053.1:0-27906 GCA_038239865.1 Chthoniobacterales bacterium | reverse complement strand
CGCCGCTGTTTGTCCCGGGCTGCGGCGCGGCGGGGCTGGAGGGCACGTTCGGATTCAGCCCGGACACATATTTCAAAAGGTTCGGAATGCCGTCCGCCGCGGGCGTGGCGAGATCACCGGCGATGGCGGCGGTGTTCGCATTCGCGCCGAACACCGCGAGTTTCCACTGCTGGTAGGGCGGGTCGCTGACGCTGAGTGTCGCGCTCGCAGTGCCGAGCGTCGCTCCGCCCGTGGCGTTGTTCAGCGCGAGGTTCACGGTCTCCGTCCCCTCGACGATGCTGTCGTTCGTGATCGGGATCGTGAAAATCTTCGCGCCCACTTCGCCGTCCTGCCACGTCAGCGTGCCGCTCGTGGCGGTGTAGTCGCTGCCCGCGTTCGCCGTGCCGTCGCTTGTGGAAAAATGCACGCTCACGATGCCGTTCGATCCGCCCGTGCGCGTGACGCCGATGACCGCGCCACCTTGATCCTCGACGACGGAATACACGGAACTCGTGAATGCCAGGCCGCCCGCGGGCATCGCCACGAGGTCGCGAATCACTTCCGGCGTGCTGATGTTGCCGATGGTGCCGATGGTGCCGATGAGCGTCGCGGTGCCGGTGCCGAGGTTCACGGTGTAAAGTGACGATATCGTGCCGCTTGGCGCGGTGAGCGCGGCGAACGCGGTGCCCGTGGCGCGCGAGATGTCGAGGCCCGTCTGCCCCGAGGTGTCAATGCCGAGCGAGCCGATGGTGCTGAGTTGTCCGTTGTTGGCGGACGATGCGGTGCCGACGCGCACGAGGATGTCGAGCGTGCTGTCGATCGCGAAGAACGTGCCCGCGCCGGAATAGTCGCCGCCGACAATCGCCGGCGTGCTGCCCGCGTGCGCGTCGCCCACGGCGAATGCGAGCCCGGTGTCCGTTGCGACCGTGAGGCCGGTGCCCGCGTTCAGCCGCAGATTTTGCCCCGTGCTGCCGACGATGCGGAGCTGATCCGAGATCGGATCGAAGCCGAGATCAATGGACGCATTCGTGAGCGTGGGCGTGAACGGCCCGCTGCCGATGACACTCGCCGCGCCGGTGATCGTATTGATGACGTAGAGTGTGCTGCTGCTGATCACGCCCGCAGACGGACTCACCGTGGCGACGCCGAAAAGCTCGCCGGTCGAGGGGCGCACGGCGATGCCGCGCATGGATTCATTTGCCTGCAATCCGGTGATCGCGTGCGTGGAGAGGATCGTGCCCGGCGCGTTGCTGCTGAAGCGCAGAAGATTGTTGCCTGCCGTGAGCGCGAGGATCGTTTCGTTTGGCGGCGGCGCGGCGATGTCGTTGTCAATGATCGTGACCGTCGCGGTCGCCGTGCCGAGCGATGCGCCGCCGGTCACGCTGCCGAGCGTGACGCTGAAAGTCTCGTTCCCCTCGACGAGCGCGTCGTCAATGATCGGCACCGTGATCGACTTCGCTGCTGCGTCGCCGGTCGCCCAGTTCAGCGTTCCGCTCGTCGCGGTGAAATCCGCGCCGCTCGTCGCGGTGCCGCTCGCGGTCACGTAGTTCACACTCACCGCGCCGGTGCTGCCGCCGGTGCGCGTCACGCTCAGCGTCGCGCTGCCCGCGCCCTCGTTCACGCTCAGCGTCGGCGCGCTGAATTGCAACATGCCCGCGGGCGGCGGCGGCGGGCCGGAGTCGTTGTCAACGATCGTGATCGTGGCATAGATTGGCGTGACGGGCACCGCACCGCCGGAGGCGACGCCGAGCGTAATGTAAAAGTACTCGGCATTTTCCACGATCGCGTCGTCCACGATCTGCACCTGGAAAGTCTTCGGCGTCGTGTCGCCGCTCGCCCAAGTGAGCGTGCCATTCGTGCCGATAAAATCCACGCCGCTCGTCGCGGTGGCGCCGGAAAATGCGTAGCTCGCCGTCACCGCCCCCGCGCTGCCGCCGGAGCGCAGCGCCGTGAGCGTCACCGTGCCTGCGCCTTCGCTGAAGGAGAGGCGCGCGAAATTCAACTGCACCGTGCCGTGCTGCGGCGTTGGGTTCAGCGCGCCCGCGGCGGCGTTGCTTTCATACGCGCCGAGATCCATCGCGCTGCCGTAGCTCGGTCGCGCGGCGTGCGTGAACGGCTGGATGTATTCCTCCGTCACGTCGTAGCTGCCTGCGACCTGCGGACTTTGCGCCAGCGCGGCATCAATCGCATTCGCACCTGCGGCGAGATGAAAATCGCGCGCGGCCACATTCACAAATCCGGGATCAGCGCTGTTCGTGGACGAGCCGGTGAGCATGTTCGCCTGCCCGGTCACGTTGCCGTTGAAGATGGAGTTCACCACCGGCGAGCTGTCGCACCAGTTCGGCGAAATCCAGTTCGCGCCGAGGTTCACCGTCCCGCCCGCGTCCGTGTAGAGGAGATGCAGCGTCGGCCCCGTCAGCCCCGCCGTGGTCGGCAGCGAGGCGAAGATGTTGTTGCGGCAGTCCACGATTTCGAGGGCCTGCGTATTGCCGGTTTCCGCGAGCTTCGGCAGCGTGAAGAGCGTCGTGTCACTGCACGCCGCATGGTTGCAGCGGTCCAGAACGGTGTTGTTGTAAAAGTAGAGCGTGCCGTGGCGATAGAGCGCGTAATTTCCCTGCGAGCCTCCGTAGATGATGAGCTGATCGAGCGGCCCGGTGGAGTCGAACACGTTCCCATACACAAACGTTTTTTTGTAGGCCGGATCCGCCGCGATGGTCGTGAGGCCCTGCGTGTCCACGAGGTGCATCGTGATGCCCGACACCTGGTAGTTGTTTTCAAAATAGTTGTAGCGGATCACCGTGCCCGACGAGCGATCCTTGATGGACTGGCCGCCGGAATTCGTCACGAGCAGGCCGAACCAGTTGTATTGATACGTGATGCCAAGCGCCTCGGTGTAGCTGTTGTGCGTGCCGTAGTTGTTCGCGCTCCCATTGTTGTAGAAATGGCATCGCTCGACGAGGATGTCCTTCGACAGCTCCTGCAGCGAATCGTTCTTCGAGTTGATGAAAAGGCCGTTGCCCGAGTCGTGGATGTCGCAGTCGCGCAGCACGAGATGCTGCACGACCTCGGCATAAATGGCGGAGGCGAATGCGAGATACGTCGCCGGTGTCCCCGCGTAGTCCGTGAAGTTTCCGCGCGCATTGCGGATGTCGAGATTTTCAAAATCAATGTAGGCGGGAAGATAGGAATACGCCGGCCCCATGCGGCGCGAAAAGACGACGACGCCGAGCGTGGAGAAGACGGTGTAGCGGTAGTTGATGTTCGCGGCCTCGATCGCGTTCTGCCCGTCAATGATCGGCTTCGCACCCGTGCTCGGATCGCTGATGCCGCGGATGATGATGTGCTGCGCGACGGTGCCCTGCGTGGAGATGAGGATTTTTTCGTGATAGCCGCCGGCCTGCCAGTGGATGTTCACGATGTCGCCCGCCGCGAGCGAAGCCCACGGCACCGCGCTCAGCGTCGCGAGCGGCTGGCCGGGGCCGACATCGTGGGTGGCCGCGGCGGCGGCGTGCAGCAGTGCGAGCGCGGAGGAAATGAGCAGCGCGTAAATTTTCATGCGCAGAGCCTATGGCAAGGCGCGTGCCCCGCAATGGAACCAAAGTTGCATTCCGATCCGCGGAGGAACTGATACGGATGCCGCGTGGCCCTCATCACCCATTTCCTGCGCCGGCCCTGGCTGCTCGCGCTGCTGGTGTTCGCCGCCGCCGCCGTGCCGGTGGCGTGGTTCCACCGCGAGTGGACGAAGGATGCGCGGCAGCGCGATCAGCATCGCCTGGCCGCATGTGCCGCGGCCATTCGCGATGCGCTCCTCGCGGAGAGCATCCGGCATCAGCACCTGCTGCAAGCGTGGCGCGCGCGCGCGGAGTCGGCGGCGGACTGCGCGGCGTGGCAGCGCGCGCTGGAGGGTGATTCTGAGATCGAAGCCAGCCGCTTCCGTGCGGTGGGCATCGCGGTCTGGGAGGGTGCGGAGTTGAAGGTGCGCGCGGTTATTCCCGTCCGCGATGCCGCGCCATTTCCGATCGGTGCGGATCTCGCGGCGATCCCGCAGCTCGGAGCGGCGCTCGCGGCGGCGGGAAAAAAGTGGAACGGAATGCTCTACGCCTCGGAGCCTTTCCCGATCCCGCAGCTCGGCGAACGTGTGGTGACGCTCACGGGCTTTCAGCGCGCGGGTGACGAGCGCGGCGTGATCTTCGCCGTGCTGTCGCCGGTGGATTTTCTCGCGCCCGCGGAGACGACGATGCGTCGCATGAATCCCGACGGCTCGTTCGGCGAGAGCACGGTGGTGAAAAAATTCCTGCCGCATGTCGGCGAGGGAACGGTGACGGTGAGCGCGGTTTCCGCCGAGACTTACGACCGCGCGCTGCACGGGGGCGCGCTGGATGCCACGCTGAACTTCAACGGCCCGACGGGGCGGCTGCTGCTGATCTTCACGCCGGGACCGAATTTCGGCGGCGGCACGGACGGGCGCGGACGCGTGATGCTCGGCGCAGGCCTGGCGGTCGCCGCACTGCTCGCGCTCCTCGCATGGATGCAGGCACGGCAGCGCACGGTGCTCGCCGCCGCGGTGGCCGCGCGCACCGCGGAACTTTCGCGCACGCGCGACGATCTCCACGCCGCACTGGAAAATGAGCGCGAGCTGGTGCGGCTGAAGTCGCAATTCGTGAACACCGTGTCGCACGAGTTCCGCACGCCGCTCGGCGTCATCCTTTCCTCCGCGGACATCCTCGGGCACTACCTCGATCGCCTGTCCGCGGAGCAGCGCGCGCAGCACTTGCGGGACATCCAGGACTCCAGCGTGCAGATGTCGCGGATGCTCGAACAGGTGCTCGATCTCGGGCGCATGGAGGCGGGTGCGCTTGCCTTTCACCCGAAGCCGCTCGGCCTCGCGCCGGTGCTCAGCCGCATCGCCGACGAGAGCCGCTCGGCGTGCGGCGGAAATGTGCGCCTCAGCGCAGAGGGCGATCTCACCGGCGCGGCTGCGGACGAAGCGCTGCTGCGCACCATTTTCCTGAACCTGCTCTCGAATGCGCGGAAATATTCGGACGCCGATGCGGTGACAGATTTCACCGTGCGCCGCGAAATGGAGAGCGCCGTCTTCACCGTGCGCGACCGCGGCATCGGCATCCCGGCGGGCGATCTGCCGCATGTGTTCGACGCCTTCGCGCGCGGACGCAATGTCGCGGAGACGCCCGGCACCGGTCTCGGCCTCGCGATCGTGCAGCGCTGCGTGGCCCTGCACGGCGGCACGATCCACATCGCGGACGCGGAGGGCGGCGGCACCGCAGTCACCGTTCGGCTGCCGCTGTTCGCCGGTGCGGCGCGGGAAAGCTCGACCCGAAATCCGACATGAAAAAAATCCTCGTCATCGAAGACCACGCGCTCATGCGGCGCAACATCGTCACCATTCTCACCATGGAAGGCTACGACGCGCTCGCCGCCGGTAACGGGCGCGACGGCCTCGCCCTCGCGCGCAGCGAGCGCCCCGATCTCGTGCTGTGCGATGTGATGATGCCCGAGATGGATGGCCACGAAGTGCTCCGCGCCCTCCGCGCCGATGCGGGCACCGCGGGCATCCCCTTCGTCTTCCTCACCGCGAAGGGCGAAAAGCACGAGGTGCGCGGCGGGATGAATCTCGGCGCCGACGACTACCTGGTGAAACCCGTGAGCCGCGATGATCTCGTCGCCGCGCTGGAGGCGCGCTTCACCCGCAGGCACCAGCAGCGGCGCCCGGACTTTGCCACGCTCTTCACCAGCGCGCAGCCGCTGGAAGCCCTCGGCATTTCGCCGCGCGAGGCCGAGGTGCTGCTCTGGGTCGCGCAGGGAAAAAGCAACGCCGACATCGCCACGATCCTCGCACTCAGCACCGCGACGGTGAAGCGGCATGTGCTGCACATTTTTGAAAAGGTCGGCGTGGAAAACCGCGCCAGCGCCGTGCTGCGCGCGCTGGAAGTGCTGCAAGTGGGAGTGGGGAATGCCGGATGACGAAGTGTCGTGGCCGATGCCTGCGCACTCCTTTGGCACTCAGGCTTGGGAGTTCGGCGTTCAAGGTTTTCCGTCATCCGTCATTCCCCTCGCAGCGGTCGTTTCGTTGTGATACCCGTGCCGCGCGTGATGCGGCCCGAGATTTTTCCGATTCAGTTCCTGGCCGAAGGCGGCGGGCTCATCTACGCGCTCGAGCACTCCACGATCCCGGGCCTCATCGTGCTCTTCGCGCTGTTCGTCGCCTCGGTGATCTCGTGGACGGTGATGGTCACAAAATTCCGCATGTTGCGCCGCGTGCGCGATCGGCGGATGGATTTCCTGGATGCCTTCCGCGCGGATCGTCAGCCGCTGAGCCTGTACCAGAGCGGCGCGCGCTTTGCCGGCGCGCCGGTGTTTGCGGTGTATCAGGCCGGATGCCGCGAACTCAGTTTCCAGATGCTCGGCTCCGCGGAGGTGGACGAAACTTTCGCCGCGCGCCTTGAGACCGCGCCGAGGATTTCCCCCGCGCAAATGCGCATGGTGCAAACCGCGATGGAACGCTGCGTGGGCGAGACCGCGCTGAAGCTCGAATCGCAAATGGTGCTCCTTTCCACCGCCGTGAGCGGAGCGCCCTTCCTCGGCCTGCTCGGCACGGTGTGGGGCGTGATGGACACGTTCAGCGACGTGGCGACCGCCGGAAAGGCGAACCTCGCCGCGATGGCCCCCGGTGTCTCCGCCGCGCTCATCACGACCGTCACCGGGCTGCTCGTCGCGATCCCCGCGATGTTCGGCTACAATTGGCTCATCACCACGCTCCGCGGAATGATCGTCGAGCTGGATAATTTCGCCGCGGAACTCTCGAGCGCCATCGAGCACAAATACGTGGACCACGGCGAGAGGAGGACAAAATTTTGAATGATGAATTCTGAGTTTTGAATTCTGCCTGCCGAATCCGGCCGGTCGTGTGTGCGCGGTCCCCCGTTCAAAACTCAGAATTTAAAATTCAAAATTTCCCAAGCCGATGCGCCGCTTTTCCGACCGCCATCAACTCCAGACGCTGAGCGAGCTGAACGTGACGCCGCTGCTCGACCTCGCGTTCGTGCTGCTGATCATTTTCATGATCACCACGCCGCTCATGGAAAACAGCACCGACCTCGTGCTGCCGAGCGGCGACACCGCGCCCGAGCCGGTGAACATGGACAAAGTGCGCACGGTCTCCATCCACGCGGATCAGACGATCACTTTGAACGACGAATTCGTGACCACCGAGGCCCTCGCGCTGCGGCTCACCGCGCAGCGCGAAGCGGAGCCGGACCTGAGCGTGCTGATCCGCCCGCACCGCGATTTGCCGGTGCAAAAATTTTCCGAAGTGCTCGATGCGGTGAAGCGCGCGGGCGTGAAGCGCATCGGCTTCGTGCAGACGCCGAAGGAGTGACGCCGATGCGCGATGATCCGCTCGCATTGCACGGAGAAGAGGACGGAGGATTCCGGAAAAGTTTCCTGCTCGTGCTCGCCGCACACGTCGTGCTCGTCGCGATCGTGTGGGCCGGCGGCAGGCTGCTTTTTCGCGAGCGGCCGCACGAGCCGATCACCTGGCTCGATGGCGGCGGCGATCCCGGTTCCGGTCCCGCTCTGCCGCTGCCGGAAAGTAGCGACTCCGCACCCGCGATCCGGCCACCGCAACCCGAGCCGCAGATCCTCCCGCCGCTGCCGCCGGAGCTTCCGCCGACGCCGCCCGAAATCAGCGATCTCGCGATGCTGAAAGCTGCGCCGACACCGACACCGCGCCCGAAGCCGACCGCCACGCCGACGCCAAAACCGAAACCCACTCCGCCCAAACCGACGCCGACGCCCGCGACGCACCCCACCGTCTCACCTTCGCCGAAGCCGAAACCAAAACCCACGCCGACGCCTTCCGCGAATGCGAATCCCGCGAAAGCGACGCCCGCAAAGACTGTCGCCAAAGTCGCCACGCCGCGCCCCGGCGCGACGGCCACCGCTCCGAAAATCACCGACGCCACCGCGAAACCGCATGACGCGGGCACCGGCACCGGAGACGCGAAAGCCGGCACGGGCAACGCCACGAACGCTGGCACGAAAGGCGGTCCCGGCGCCGTCGGCGGATCGACGGCGGTGCTGCTCGGCTATTTCAAAAAGATCGAAACGCAATTTCACCGCGAGTGGGAGCAGCCGCTCACCGTCGTGCGCAGCGGGCACGATGTGGAGGCACACGTGCGCCTGCGCGCCGCGGCGGATGGCACGGTGGAATCGCTCAAGCTCGTGAAGCCGACCGGCAATCTCGAAGTCGATCAGTCCATCGAGCAGGCGTTGCAGCGCGTGAAGAAAGTCGAGAAGCCGCCCGCGGAACTGCTGAAGAACGGCGTGCTCGACGAATTGGTTGCGTTCATTCTCGAACTCTGACTTCCGTCTGCATCACCACCAGCCGCCCATTTTTTCCCGCATGAAATTCGCCATCGCCTCGCTCCTGTTCCTGCTGCCCACGCTCATGTTTGCGGAGGAGCCGCGGATCAAAATCGTCAAAAGCACGAAGCTGAACATCGCCGTCACCGGACTCTCCGGCGGCGATCTCGAGACGCTGCGGCGCGACCTCGTGAACTCCGGCTACTTCGCCGTCACGCCCGCGGATCAGGCGCAGTTCACGGCGAACGCCGCCGCATCCGGCGAATTGCGCGGGACGGTCACGGATCGCGATGGGAAGACTTCGCTCTCGAAAAGCTACGCGGGCTCGGGCCACACCGCGGTTCATCGTTTTGCCGATGACATCGTCGCCGCACTCACCGGCGCGCGCGGGATCGCGTCCACGAAGCTCGCCTTCGTCGGCTCGCGCACGGGGAAAAAGGAAATCTACACGTGCGATGCGGACGGCTCGAACCTCGTGCAGCTCACGCACGACGGCGCGATCAGCGTCTCGCCCGGCATGAGCCCGGACGGGCAGTCGCTCGTGTACACCGGCTACCAGAGCGGCTACGCGGATGTGTATCGGATCCAGATCGCGAGCGGCGCGCGGACGCGCATCGTGAAATATCCGGGTACGAATAGCGGCGCGAAATTTTCCCCCGACGGCAACCGGCTCGCGCTCACGTTGAGCAAGGACGGCAATCCGGAAATCTACGTCACCAGTTCCGGCGGTGGATCGCCGCGGCGCATCACGCGCACGCCGGGCGTGGAGAGTTCGCCAACCTGGTCGCCTGATGGCGGCGAGCTGATCTTCAGCAGCGACGACGGCGGCTCGCCGCAGCTCTACCGCGCCTCCGCGTCCGGCGGGAATGCGACGCGGCTCGCGACGGGCTTCGGCTACAACACCGCGCCGAACTGGTCGCCCGACGGAAAAAAGGTCGCCTTCAACACGCGCGGCGGCGGATCATTTTCCGTGGCGATCCTCGATCTGGATGGCGGCTCCGCGCGCACGATCGGCGAGGGCGAAGGGCCGGTGTGGGGCGCGGATTCGCGGCATCTCGTTTTCGCCTCCGGCAGTTCGCTCGTGATGTTCGACACGCAGACCGGCACGCGTGCGACGCTCGTGAGCGGCGCGGGAAAAATCTCCGAGCCGACCTGGTCACGATGAGCGGAGGCAAAAAGATCGGCTGGCCCACGACAGGGAGCCGGGCGGATCGCGGCACGCCACGCTCCGGGGGAGCGGTGATTTCCGGCGCAGCCGGAGACGGCTGTTTGCCCGTCGAAAGACGATTTGCAGTCGGCTCCCTGAGCCGCGAGAAGACGCACCACCGATGATTTCACCGCACGCAAAAGAAACCCTGGGGTGGCTGACGGGACTCGAACCCGCAACAGCCGGTACCACAAACCGGAGCTCTACCATTGAGCTACAGCCACCGTTCAGGGCCGCGGAGAATACCGAAACCCGCGCATTTGCCAAGGGGAACTTTTGCGGCTGCGCCTGAACAAACAATCCACCTCGCATGAGTTTCTTCACCACCCTCGCCGCCCTGCTCGTCCTCGCCTGCACATGCGCCGCGACGACCATCGTCATTGATGCGGGCCACGGCGGCCACGATCGCGGCGGCATGCCCGGTCAGCGCGTGCCGGAAAAGGAGTACGCGCTCGATGTGGCGCGGCGGCTCGACAGCGCGTTGCGGCGCTCCGGAGTGCGCACGGTGATGACACGGAAGGGCGACTACTTCGTCACGCTCCCGGATCGCTGCAACATCTCGAATGCGTGTTCGCGTGCGGTGTTTGTGAGCATTCATTTCAACGGCGCGCCGAACTTCGACGCCTCGGGATTTGAAATGTACTATTACAGTGGTCGCGAAAGCGCGGCGCTCGCCGATCGGATTTATCGCAAGCTGATTTCTGCCACCGGCACGCCCGGACGTTTCGTGCGCTCGCGCCCGCTCTACGTGCTGCGGCACGCGCGCCACCCGGCGGTGCTCTGCGAACTCGGCTTTCTCACGAATCGCGGTGAGGCGGGGCGCATCGCCACCTCCGCCTACCGCCAGCGGCTCGCGGAAGCGATCGCGTCGGCAATCGTCTCGCGTTACCGCTGACCTTTCCGATGATCCTCACGAACGCCGCGATGAAGGCTCTCGAAGATCAGGCGTTCGCCGATGGCGTGTCCGCGGATGCACTGATGGAGGAGGCCGGGTTGCAAATCGCGCGCGCCGTGCGCCAATTTTTTCCGCGGCCGGGAGTCTGCGTCGCGGTGTTTGGCAAAGGAAACAACGGCGGCGATGCGCTCGTCGCGGCGCGGCATCTCGCGCGCTGGGATTGGGACGTGCGGCTCGTCGCGGCCTTTCCGGATGGAGAATGGGGGCCGCTGCCGAAGGCGAAATTTGCCGCCACCGCGGGCTGCCGTCGCGCGGAGATCGGGCAGCTCGGCGGAATCGCGGGCGAACCGCTCCTCATGCTCGACGGGCTGCTCGGCATCGGCGCGCGCGGAGCATTGCGCGAGCCGCTGAGCGGCATCACGCGCGCGATCAATGTGCGCCGCCGGCGCAGCAATGCGGTCGTCTTTGCGCTCGATCTCCCGACCGGGCTGGACGGCGACACGGGCGCGGCCGACGCGGCGTGCATCGTCGCGGATCACACGCTCACGATCGGATTCGCGAAGTGCGGGCTCCTTGCGGATGCGGCAACAAATTTCATCGGGCGGCTCAGCGTGCTCCCGCTCGCGGAACTCACCAAACGGCTCGACCGCGCGACTGCTGCAGCCTCGGTGGCGACGCCGCAAGTGCTCGCGCCCCTGCTGCCGCGGCGTGATTTTGAAATGCACAAAGGCATTGCAGGCCGCGTCGGGATCGTCGCCGGGTCGCGCGGCTATCTCGGCGCGGCGGTGCTCTGCTCGGCGGCCTGCGTGCGCGCCGGCGCGGGGCTCGTCACGCTGTACGCGCCGCCCGGCGTCGCGGATGCGCTGGCGGTCAAAGCGGCACCGGAAGTGATGGTGCGTGCGCTGCCGCCGCTGGAGGAATTTCTTGAGCAGCGGCACGATGTTTTCGCGATCGGCCCCGGCATCGGCGCGCATCCGGCGGATGATGTGACGACGATGGTGCGGAGAATTCCGCAGCCTCTCGTGCTCGACGCGGATGGGCTGAACGCGATCGGTCCGAGCATCCGCGTCCTCGCCGAAGCAGCGGGCGAACGCGTGCTCACCCCGCATCCCGGCGAGATGGAGCGCCTCGTGCCGGGCTCGCTGGATCGTCCACGCAGCGAAGTGGTCGAAGCATTCACGCAGCGATTCCCGGCGACCCTTTTGCTGAAAGGCGCGCGCACGATCGTGGGGAAAGCCGGCGAGCCGCTGAGCTTCAACACGACCGGCAATCCCGGCATGGCCGTGGGCGGAATGGGCGATGTGCTCACGGGCGTGATCGCCGCGCTCATCGGCCAGCGCGTGCGGCCGTACGACGCCGCGCGGCTCGGGGCCTGGCTGTGCGGGCGCGCGAGCGAGATCGCGATTTCGCATGGCGGCGAGAGCGAGGAATCGCTGACGCCTTCGCGGATGCTCGATTTTCTCGGCACGGCCTTCCGTGATTTGCGCGCGGGATGTTTTTGATCGCGCCGCGCTCGACTCGCAGGCGGGCAGTGCCTAGTTTTCGCGCCGCATGAATCCACTTTGGAAAGGCCTGAACTCCACCGCCGCCGCGCGTCTCGGGCAGCGCGACTACTCGCAGAAATCGCCCGCCGAACGGCTCGGCACGACCGGCATCGAGGCCGGCGAAGCGATCACCAAACGCGCGGAACTCGAGGCCGCGTGGATTCCCGGCGTGGAGATTTTTCCGCGGCGGATTTTCCCGCAGCGGCATCGCGGATTCTTCGGCGAGTTTGCCCGCGAGGGCGAAGGGCCGCTGCACGCGATCGGCCTGTGGCCGCGGCAGTGGGCGACGGCGCGCATGTTCACGGGAACGGCGAAGGGCTTTCACATTCACCCGCCGCATATTCCCGAGGGTACCGCGCCGGAGGCTTGGTTTCGCCGGCTCTTCGTGGAAGATGCTAAAAATTTCGCACTTCGCCCATACGATTCCGAGCAGTGGGATGCGATGTTTTTTGTGGAGGGAAATGTGGAGATGCTGCTCGTGGATGAGCGCGCCGGGATGCCGCGGAAAGTCATGCGCTTCATCATCGAGAGCGACGACCAGCGCGGGCCGAACAACGCGGGCGTGGTGATCCCAGCCGGCGTCGCGCACGCGCTCCGTGCCGAAGGTGCGCGGGATGCGGTGATGGTTTACGGGACGACGACTCAGTTCAACCCGGACTTCGAGGGCCGGATCGCAGATGGCGTCGAGCGCGCGCCGTTGCCGGCGGAGTGGGAGGCGTACCTCGCCGCGAAGTGAGGCTGTGGAGCGACGCATCCCTTCGTTTCCGAGCTTTTTGAAACGCGGAGGCGCAGAGACGCGGAGAGCAAAAAAATGTGACCAGCAATCCAATCGCGTTCCTGTCGAGGCGACTCGCATCGCGGGTCACTTTCGCCCTCCGCGTCTCCGCGTCTCTGCTTTTCAAAAAATGGATCGCCTGGCGAAACTGAGCCGCTGCGAGAGCAGTGCGGCGGTTGACCTCGCGCGAACGCGCCTGCTAGCGTCGCTCCACATGAAACTCCTCCTCATTCCCTGCCTCGCGCTCAGTCTCGCTGCCGTCTCATTCGGTGACGACAAGGACGGCTGGATTCCGCTCTTCGACGGCAAGTCACTCGACGGATGGAAGGCGAACGACAAGCCCGGCACCTTCTCCGTGAAGGACGGCCTGCTCATCGTGCATGGCGAGCGCTCGCATTTGTTTTACGACGGGCCGGTCCACAATCACGACTTCAAGAACTTCGAGTTAAAGGCGGAGATTCTCACAAAGCCGGGCGCGAACTCGGGCATCTATTTTCACACGCAATTTCAGGAAACCGGCTGGCCGGCAAAGGGCTTCGAGATCCAGGTGAACAACACGCACAAGGATCCGAAAAAGACCGCAGGCGTGTACGCGGTGCAGGATAACTACACGGCACCGGCGAAGGACGACGAGTGGTTCACGATGGAGATCAAAGTGGAGGGCAAGCACATCGTCACGAAAGTGAACGGCAAAGTGATCAGCGACTTCACGCAGCCGGAAGACTGGACGCCGCCGAAAGGCATGCCCGGCCGGATGATTGACCACGGCACCGTGGCCATCCAGGGGCACGATCCCGCGAGCGAGGTCCACTACAAGAGCATCGCCATCAAGCCGCTGCCGTAGCGGCTGGTGCGGGGATTTTGAAAGGCGCGCGATCAGCGCGCGGGGATCACTTCACGCCAGGCCGCAGCACTTTCGTCGCGCCGCTGACCGGATCCACCATCCAAGTGAAAAAGTTTGGCGGCGGATTTCCGGCGGTGCCTTTGCCCTTGTCCGTCTGCAAGTGGCAAGTGATGAACCACAGTCCGTTCGACGGCCCGCCGGTGGGGGAGAGATTGGTCGTGCCGTCCGGCTGGAAGCGGAACGCCACGTATTCGTAATTGCGGCCCACGCCGCGCGGGAGATCGGGATCGTTCGGCGTGGGTTTGGTCACCGGATGATTAGCCGTGTCATTGAGCACGCTGGAGAGCGCCGTCTCAGAACTCATGATGACCGAATTCGGAAAGCGCACATACCGGCCGGTCGGATTTGGAATGCCGCCATCCGCGATTTCAAAGTACTGCAACGCGCGGAAATAACCCGAACTCGGACTGGCCGCCGACTCCCCCGCCTGCTCCGGATCGCCGAAACGGTAAAATCGCACCTCGACGCTGCGGTTCCGCGTGAGGGCCTGCTGGCGCGCGGCGGCGGTCTGATCGGAGAGAGTATTCGCCGCCTGCGTGAGCGAAGAGCCCTTGAGCAACTGCCCCGCCGCCGGCACGGCGAACGCGCCGATGATGCCGATGATGGCGATGACCACGAGCAGTTCGATGAGCGAAAATGCGCGGCTGTTTCTGTCGGTGGGGACCCGGGTTTTCATGTTTTCAGGGGGCAAACTTGTTCGTGCTGACGATGCGGAACCTAGCGTAGTTGTCCAGCGTTGCATCCGTTTTCGTCGCAAAATCCGGGAGACTCGGGTCCGAAGCGTCCACGTACCGCTCGATGAGCACCGAGCCGCGATGTTCCGCGATCACGCTGTCGATGCCTTCATTCCACACCGCGTGATTGACGGTGCCGCCGCTGCGCTTGCGCAGAATCTGCACGCGCAGGTGGACGTTGAAGGTGTTCGATTTGGTCGTGAGCTTCGCGTAGAGATTGGCGTACGGGCGTTCGCGGGTGTTGTCCCCGGTCGGGAGCGCCCCGTTATAAATCGTGCCGTTTTGATAGTCTGAAAGTTTTTCCCCGTCGCGCACGAGATGGAGTTCGCAGATTTCCGTGGCGGAGCGGAACGCCTCGCCATTCGCGAAACGCGTGTCGGCCTGCGCGAGCGTTTTCTCCACGTCGATCGCGCGGCGAAATTTGTCGAAGGGTGCCTTGCCATTGTAGGCCTTGTCCCAGTCGGTGTGTACTTTCGAGTCTGTGTTGTCATTCGTCGCGGCGTTGGGAAGACCTTTCGGGTAGTCGTTCGTGTCGTGATCCCAGAGCTTGTAGATTTTTGCGCCGCTGTTGATCAGCACGAGCGGTTCCTCCGCCTTCATCGCGCCGCGCAGCGCGGTGGTGCGGCGGATGTAGCTGAAGGGTGCGATCTCATAGTTGAGGTTCACTTTTCCCGCCGTGGAAAATGGCTCGCTGATCGGGTAAGGCTCGCCGACCGGCATCCAAAAAAGATCCATGATGAGGTGATCCTTCGGAGTGGAAAGGCCGGGATGCTGCTGCCCCTGGTACTTCCGAACTTCCGGACGGAAGAGCAGCGTCTCCCATGCGTGCGGATTTCCCGTCGTGTGCCGCTTGATGCCCGTCGGCAGCGAACCGAGCATGCCCGCGCTCGGGACGAGGCGGCTCGGGGAAAAAAAGCTGTCGTTCGCCGCCGTGAAGTTCCACGCGAAATAGGTGTACGGGGAACTCGTGGACGCCTGGTTGCCCTCGTCCGGTTTGTTGATGTAGGCGCCGTCGGCCCAGTTCGCCATGCCGTTGTCAAAGTCGCCCCATCTGTTGTACTTCAGCCCTGCACCGGGTCTGATCTCGGGAAACTTCGAGTAGTGGTAGGAGATGCGTGAGTCTGGCACGAGCTGATCAGTCGAATTTGCCGACGGGATGTCGCCGGAGTTTGTCGAAGGGCTGGGGCCGGGCTCATTCGCGAAGCCGTAGAGAAAATGGCTGCCAGCGGGAGAGACGAAGACGTGAAGAAAACGAAAATTGGAATCCCATTCGGCGGTGCGGACCTTCACAAATTCCGAGGAGTTGATCTGCGATTTCGCTGCGATGAAACGCAGATCACCGTGATCCGGGACGATGCTCCGCACGACATCCTCCGCGCGGAAAAGCCCGCCAACTTTGAATCCCGGCGGTCCGTTGCTGTTGCTCCAGCGGCGTGTCGGATCCGAATACTCCGGGCCTGGAGCGTGTGGGGTTTCACCAGCCCGTGAGTAGCGTTTCGCAAATGTCCACCAGAAGTCTGATGTGGTGGCGTTGCCGCCGGGTTGGTACGCATCGGTGCCGGTCCTCACGAGTTTCGGCGCCGGGAAAGTGCCGCCGGGAAAATCGAGGTTGAACGTCTGGATCAGGTTCCCCTTGATCTTGAGTTTCACCTGAATGGTGCCGCCCGAGAAGCTCATCGTGTCCGCGCCTTTTTTGAGTTTCACCCTCGTCTTCGCCTTGCTGATGAAGACGTAGCCGCCACCGCCAAATGCCTGAACCGGCCCGCGCAGACCGCCGGGGCCGCCGTGCTCGCGCCCGTTGTTGTGCCAGCCGCTGCCGATTCCGTTGTTGAGCTTTGCGTTGCCGGATTTCATCTGGAGATCCTGGCTGTCGATCGTGAACGGCTTCTGGAATGTCACATCGTATTCGAGATCCTCCGCGATTTTATAAAAACCGAGGCTGGGGCTGAATGGCGAAAACAGGAACGCCGCCTCGATGGATCGCTCGCCGTCCGGCAGTTTGGGATTGTTCGCGTCCGACGCGCCGTCCGCCCCGTCCTGCGCGCAGATGAAGTGGAAGCCGAATTGCGAAATCGTGTGGTAGCGCCCGAAGCCCTGCGTGCTGCCGATCTGGATCGGCGCGACCTGACCGTTGTCGGCATAGCGCGTCTTGCCCTGCGCCACGAGCACCGGGTCGCGGAGATTCACGCAGCGGATGTAGTCGAAGATTTCCGTGAGCACCTGGTCGCGATCATCGCCCCACTTCTGTTTGAAATTCCCGCCGTAGCCCGGCACCGGCTTGGCGGTGAGCGCCTGCAGGTATTGGTAGAGTTCGCGGTTGCGCGCGATGTTGTCGTAGTCCGTCTTCGGGCTCGTGGAATCCAGGCGCTGAAAATAGAACGGCATCGGCGTCGCCGGAGCGCCCGGCCCGACGGAAGTGCAGAAGGCGGCGAGCGTGTCGAACGTCGTGCGCAGCGCCGCGCTCGTGCTCACCGGCCACAGGCTGATCCGCGGTGTGCCGAACAAGGTCACCTCGGGCGCGCGGCTGTTGGCGGTGAGGAAAAAGCGCGAGCGCTTCAACTGATCCTTGAATTTCGGCAGCGTGGAATTTGCGGCCGCGGGATTCTCCGGCCGCACCGCGGCACCCGAGGCCGGCGGAGCGAAAAGGAACTCATCCACATTCGCATAGAGCCGATCCGCATCGAGCGTGATGCGCGTCGCACCCGTCGCGGTGGCCGTCGCCGGAATCGCGCGCGTCGCCGCCAGCGTGCCGCCGGTGCCGAGGCGCGGGATGATTTTGTAGATGTCCTCCTTCTGCGGCGAGGTCAGCTTCACGCCGGGAAAAAGCACCGGACTCAGCGCCGTGGTGAACGGGTGCCCGGGGAAACGCTGGTACTCCTGCTGCGCCGGCTGGAACTGCCCATACTTCAAATCCTGAATCGTGACCGCACGCGGCGTGTCCCACGGCGTCGGCTCGCCCGAGGTGTTCACGTTCAGCTTGCACGTCTCATCGTCCGTCCAGAAGGCGATGCGCCCGACGATCGGATTCGTCGCGCTCGGACGCAGCGGACTGCCCGCCGGGAGCGCCGACCAGTCGGCCGTCAGCGTGTTCACGGATGACGAACCGGGCGTCGTCAGCGTGCCATCCTGCAGGACGTAGATCCATCGCACGGGCATCGGCGCGGCATTGCTCGTCTGGCCCGCGGCGGCGGGTGCAGTCGGATCGTCCGAAGCGTTCAGAGTCGGCTGCCCGCTGCCGCCTTTGAAACCCGGCACGCCGCGCAGATCGAAGCCCTCCACGCCTGCGCTCGCGCCCGCCACCGGCAGCATCGCCAGCGGATTCACGATTGGGTACGCGGCGGAAAATTTACGCGTGGCCCCGGCGGGCATGATGAGGCCGCCTACATCTTCGATCAGCACAGGCTGGTTCAAGTCCGTGAAATGCGCGGGCTGCGCAGGCCAGTTCGGCGCGACCTCGTTGTTCAATTCCGCGCCCACGCTCCAGAGTTTTCCGGCATTCGTGACCATCGTGTCCGAGGAGTACAGTTTGAAAATCCGCCCTCGCGTGCCGGTCTCCGTGTACGTGCGGATGAGGCCCGGCTGCGTCGAATACGTGAGCCGCGCGCCGCCGCCTTTCACCGCGGGGGACGCGGGCGGGATCTCCCAACTCCGCGTCGCGTCGGCGATCTGGCCCATCACGATGTTCGTCACCATGTCCGCGAGTTGCTTCGCGGCGATGCCGGATTCGTAGCCCGCGGACTCCCGGCGGGCGGACGTCGCGGTGACGAAAAATCCCACGATACTCGCCGCGATGAGCACGATGAACGCGAGCGCGAGGATGAGCGCCACCGCCCGCCGGCGCGAGGGTTTCGCGAGTTTCAATTGGTCTGCTCCCGGCTCCATTTTGCGGCGCGGATGTGGACGTTCGTCGTGAAAATGCGATACCGCATGTGCCGCGCGGTGAGCGTGGCTTCGAGCGTGGCGAAATCATCCGTGAAGTTGCGCGTGTCGGTAAAACGCGCTGCCGTTTTGAAAACATCCACTTGCGAGACGGAGGTGAGATCCAGCCGCTCCGCGGAGCGCTCGTCGATCGCCACCATCGTGAGCTGCACCACCGGCGGGAGCTGGTTTTTCGGGTTGAGCTGCGGGTTCACATTCGTGCCCGTGGAGTCGTAGCTGAAGTTCGGCGCGAGCGGAGAATGCGTCGCATTGCCCGGGCTTTGGAGTGCTTCGTCCGCCTTCGCGAGACGCGGCGTGACGATGAGCGCGATCACATTTTCCGTGATGACGCGCTTGAGCGCCGGGCTGTTGTTCACGTCCGTCTTGAACCAATCCGTGCCCGCGTAACTGCTCGCGAGATTCGGCGCCGTCGGCGTGCCGCTCGTGAACTGGTAGAGGCTGAAGTTTTCCGTCGGCTGCGAAAATTCCATGAGCCGGAACCGCCAGCGCAGCGGAATCATCGCGGCGGTGATGAAGGACGGGCGCTGGCCCGTGTCGTCGCCAAGCTCGGTGAAATAGCCGAAGGTGTTCAGCGCATTCGGGAGACCCGCGTAGCTCGTACTGCCAGTGATGCCGAGCGGCGCATTGAAAAAAATCGCGTGCGTGACCCGAGCGACGGAGCCGCTGTTTCCGAGGAGCGTCGCCGCGCTGCCCGCGATAAAACGCAGCTCGCTGCGGCGCGCGTAACGGGTGGGAACGGGCGGGCTCGCGGTGTTGTAGTCGTAGTCCCAGTACGTGTTCAACGTCGCCTGCGAGAGCCGCGTGCTCACGCGCTCGAAGCCCGTGCGCGCCTCGCGAAACTGCTCCACTTTCGCCGAAGTGCCCGTCCAGATCCGCGTCGTCTGATCCATGACGATGAGCAGAAAGCCCAGCATCGCCACGAGGATGCCGGAGGCCACGAGCACCTCGAGCAGCGTGAACGCGCCGCACTTCATAAATTCGCCGGCGGGGCGCGTCATTTGTAGCCGTTGCGGGCGACTAGCGCGACGTACGTGCGCACGGGCACGGCGGATTTTGCGGCGAGCACCGGGCTGATAAGAAAAGTATCGGAGTCCACGAGCGGCGTGATTTTCCGCGCGCCGCCCGATACGGCGACCTGCACGGTGAGAAAGGTGAGGCCGCGCGGATTGAAGCGCGAGGCCGTCGCGCCGGGCAGCGAGGTCGCATAATCGGCGGTGTGCTTTTTCGGATCGGGATCCCCCGGCAGCGAGCCGCGCACGCGCACGGTGTAGATGATGCCGCTGCCCTCCGCAGCCGTCGGCGCGTCGGGATTCGCGACCTTCACCTCGGTGCCCTGGTTGTCAAAATGCCGCAGCGGCAGCCGGTAAAATTGCGCACCCTTCCCGCCCTTTTCCGTGTCGGTGCCGCTTTTGATCAGCGTGTCGAAATCCGTCTCCTGTGCATCCGCCGCGACGCGCTGGAAAATCTCGCCCGCGATCTGCGCGTCGAGCGCGCTGCGAAAATTGTTCATCCCCGAAGGCATGAGGCCGAGCAGCGCGACCAGCGCGATCGCCACGATCGCCAGCGCCAGCGAAATCTCGATGAGGCTGAATCCCGCACGACGGGACGGGCAAAGACGGGGGTGAAAAAATTCCTGCATGGCACTGGGGAAGCCGTCCGGATTGCGTACTGCGTGCGGGTGCCTTTGGAAAGGGATTTGGTAGTGTCCCAGTTTAAAGTTTGACGTTGAGCCCCGCGCAGCGGCCTTTCGGTTTCTGAACCCACGTCCCGAATCGCACCGCGCCTTCGGCGGGATCAACGTTCAACGTTCAACTTCAAAATCGGCAAAGTAGGACCCTGCCGGGGATTTGCGCGCCGCTCACAGAACTGTCACGCACGGGACTGCGCCGTCGCTTCGCCCGCTTTCCTGCTCGACACGCACCGCTGCCTCCCTCGATCAAACCCGCATGGACCTCCTGACCATCGTCCACCTCAAGCGTGCCGTCGCCGACCAGCGCGTCGAGGCCTGCGTGCATGCGCAGATCGATGCGCTGCACCGCAAGGACACGCGCGATGGCAAGCCGTTTTACGAGGCGATTTTCTCCGACCATCAGGCCCGGATGACGCTGCGCGCGTGGAGCGATTCGCCCGCGTTTGAGTTTTGTGAAAATGGAAAGCCGGGTGCGTTTGTCGAGATCGCGGGCGACTTCACCGCGGGCTCCGGCTTCGGGCTCGATTCGAAGCGCTGGAGCATTCGCGAATTGAAACCCGAGGAGCGCACCGCGCTGCTCGAAGGTTCCTCCGAATTGCGCGAGAAGCAGGCGGCCGATTTTGCGTATCTCGAGGCCACGACGCGCGCCATCGCGGACCCGCGGCTCGCTGCGCTGTGCGGGATGTTTTTCGCGGAATTTGGCGAGCGTTTCCGTCGCGCCGCCGCCGCGCGGATGAACCACCACGCGCGCCGCGGCGGGCTGGTCGAGCATGTCGCGCAGATGATGCGCTCGGCGATCGCGATCGCCTCGGCCTATCCCTCGCTGAATCGCGAGTTGCTCGCCGCCGGCGTGCTTTTTCACGACTGCGGCAAGCTGTGGGAAAATCAGTTGCCCGCGGAGGGATTCACGATGCCGTACGACGAGCGCGGCGAATTGCTCGGGCACATCACGATCGGCATCGAGCTCGTGAACACGCTCTGGCGAAAACTTGCGGCCACGCCGGAATGGGCCGGCTGGCTGCCGCTCGATCCCGCGAGCGAAGACGTGCGCATGCATCTGCTGCACCTGCTCGCGAGCCACCACGGCGAACTGCAATTTGGCAGCCCCGTCGTGCCGAAGACACCCGAGGCATGGGCGCTGCACTACGTGGACAATCTCGACGCGAAAATGGAAATGATGTCCGCCGCGTCCGTGACCTCGAAGCGCCTCGCCGCGCGCATCCAGGAAAAGGTGTGGCCGCTGCCCGGCAATCTCGTCGAGCCGCTCGCACATTTCCCGCAGCCGCCCGCCGCCGATGGCGCGGCGTCCACGGCCTAAATCAATATGCCGACGATGGTCGTCATGAGGTAGCACGCGAGCAGGCCGCTGATCATCGCGCGCAGACCGATCTTCGCGAGGTCGCCACGGCGCTCGGGACAGAGCGCGCCGATGCCGCCGATTTGGATCGCGATGCTGGCGAAATTCGCAAAGCCGCAGAGCGCGTAGCTGGCGAGCGTGACCGAACGTTCGGACAGCGCGCCGGGGTGCGCCTGGACGTGATTCGAGAGATCGATGTAGGCGATAAATTCATTCAGCACGATGCGCTCGCCGAGGATCTGACCGATGAAGCCGCAGTCCCGCACGGGCACGCCGAGGAGCCACGCGAAGGGCGCATTTACCCAGCCGAAAAATTGCTGGAGCGTGACGGGCGTGCTCGCACCGAGCGCATGCTGCGGCCAGGAGACGAGCGCATTCACGAGCGCGACGACAGCGACGAAGGCGAGCAGCATGCCGATGACATTGAGCGCGAGCATCACGCCCTCGCTCGCGCCGGTGCAGAGCGCGTCGATCGAATTTTCCGCGGTACGCTTCACGGCAAAGTGGTGCCGCTCGCCGGTCTCACTTTTCTCGGTTTCGGGAAACATCACCTTCGCCATGAGCAGCCCGGCGGGCGCGCCGAGCACGGAGGCGGTGACGATGTGCCCGGCGCTCATCGCGGGCAGGCCGGCGTACACGACCATCACGCCCGTCGCGATCGTCGAGAAGCCGGTGACCATGAGCGCCATGATTTCGCTCTGCGTCATCTTCGGGAGGTAGGGCTTGATGAGGAGCGCGGCCTCCGTCTGGCCGAGGAAAATATTGCTCGCGCCGGCGAGGCTTTCGCTGCCGCTGGTGCGCATCGTGCGCATCATCACCCACGCCATCCCGGCGACGACTTTTTGCAGCACACCCCAGTGGTAAAGCAGCGCGGACAGCGCGGAAATGAGGATGATCGTCGCGGCGATGAGCACGGCGAAAACGCCGCTGCCTTTGCCAAAGCTCGCGTCCATTTTCGCGCTGTCGGCGGGCGGGCCGAAGACCATCTTCGCACCTTCGAGCGCGTAGAGATTGAGCTGGCCGACGAGTTCCGTCGCGCCGGCGAAGAGCTTTGCGCCGACGGGAGTTTTCAGGATGAAAAGTGCGAAGGCAAACTGCAGCGCGAGGCCCCACAGCACCGTGCGCCACGGGAAGCGGCGGCGGTTGTTCGAGAGCACCCACGCGAGCGCGATGAACGCGACGAGCCCGAGCAGGGAAATCATTTTCGGGAACATGCGCGCGGAGATTGCGCGGAGGGGCGGGACATTCAATCACGCAGCTTTGTGGATCCGCGTTCATTTGCGGAATCCTCCTGCATCGTGCAGCCAAGTGCTGCTTGCACGGAGGCACGGCACCGCGCACTTTCCGCCATGCTCCAAGGTCCCGATGTCGTCCTCGCCTGCCCGCATTGCCAGACGCTGGCGCGGCTTTTCACCGTCGCAAATCCGGACCCGAGCGGCGCGGTGTCGTGGTCGGACGGCTATCAGGAAATGCCGCTGACGCCCGCGCAGCCGAATCTTTCGCGCTGCCGGAACTGCGGAAAGCTGATGTGGGTCGCCGAATGCGCGCCCGTCGGGATGATCGATGAAAATCAGCCATCGCCCGAGCATGAGGAGTGGAAAAAGCTGCCGTACGTCGAGCCCGTGGAGGAGGCGGATTACCTCGAGGCGCTGAAGTCCGGCATGGCCGCGCAGCCTGAGCAGGAGACGGAGTTGCGCGTCTTTGCGTGGTGGCGCGCGAACGACAAGCACCGGCGCGATGAAGGTCCGGGGCGCTACCCGACCTCGCCGGAGTCGGTGGAAAATTTGGAGCGGCTCGTGGAATTGCTGAAGGACGGCGAGCATGAGTTCGTGCTCTTCCGCGCGGAGGCGCTGCGGCAGCTCGGGCGTTTCGATGAAGCGCGCGACATGCTGCACGGCATCTGCAGCGACTATGCGATCGCGAAAGGCCGCATGGCCGAACTGATCGAGAAAAAATCGCGCGACGTGGAAGTGCTCTTCGCCTGAACCGACATGAACACCGACGGCACCATCACACTCACGCGCGAAATCACGGCGATCAAAATCCCCGAGGGCGCGGAGCGCGTTCTGCCCGCAGGCAGCCTCGTGACGATCACGCAGGAACTCGGCGGCACTTTCACGGTGATGGCACCGGACTTTGGCGGACTTTTCCGCATCCAAAATCACGACGCGGATGCTCTCGGACGCGAGGCGATCGCGCACGCGGCGGGCGATGGTGAGTTTGAAATCGAGCGCGTGTGGGAGCAGCTCCGGCAGGTCTATGATCCGGAGATCCCGGTGAACATCGTGGACCTCGGACTCGTGTACGATGTCGCCGTGTCGGACGATGATTCCGGCAAGGGCAAACGCGTCGCGATGAAAATGACGCTGACCGCGATGGGCTGCGGGATGGGCCCGACGATCGCCGGCGATGCGCGCCAGCGGATCCTCACGGTGCCCGGCGTCGCGAGCGCGGATGTGGAAGTCGTGTGGGAGCCCGCGTGGGCGGCGACGATGATTTCGGCGGCGGGGAAAGAGAAGCTCGGGATGGAGTGATCTCGGTGACGTTTAAACCTCGCTGACATTCCCGCGACGGCCACCGAGCCAGTCGCACAGGCCTCGCTTTTTCGCGGCGGCGACGAAGTCCCAGAACTCGCGACCTTCGTCGTTCCAATTTTCCGCCTGCGCGGCGGCGAGGGCTTGTGAAGTGTTTTTCCCCGAGCGGTAAAGCAGATCGAAGGCGCGCTTGATCTCCGCGCGCGTCGCGGCGTCGAGACCGGCGCGGCGCAGGCCGACGACATTCAGGCCGGCCACGCCGTTGATTTCCGCGGCGATGACAAAAGGCGGGATGTCTTTGCCGAAGCCCGATGCGCCCTGGCAAATCGCGAGCCGGCCGATGCGCATGTGCTGGTGAAACACGCTGCCGCCACCGATGAACACACGGTCGGCGACATGCACATGGCCGGCCAGCAGCGCATTGTTCGCGATGATCACGTGGCTGCCGAGGCGCACGTTGTGCCCGAGATGCGCGCCGCCCATGAGGAAGCAGCCCTCGCCGACCACGGTCTCGCTGCCTTCGCTCGTGCCGCGGTGAATGGTCACATATTCGCCCAGGCGCGTGTCATCGCCGATGACCACGCGGCTGCGCACCGATGGATTGAACGCAAAATCCTGCGGGTCGCCGCCGAGCACCGCGCCGTGTCCGACAGTGCAATTTTTTCCGAGAACCACGCTGCCGCCGATGAAGGCGTGCGCGTGAACGGTGCAGCCTTCACCGATCACCGCGCCTTCCTCGACGACGGCGAATGGCCCGACGCTGACGCCCGCACCGAGGGTGGCTTGCGGATGGATGACGGCGGTCGGGTGGATGCTCACGATGCGCTGCTGGATAGTCGCCCTCGCGCGGAATGCCAACCTTCCCTTCGCGCCACGCCGCGATCAGATCACGCCGGCTTCGCGGAAGCTGAAGTACGGCGCGCGACCGTCGGACGGGCTGCCGAGGATCACGTGGTCGAAAAAATTTACCTGCAGCATCTTCGCGGCCTCCGCCATGCGGAGCGTGACGCGACGGTCCGCGTCGCTCGGCGAAGGATCGCCGCTCGGGTGATTGTGGACGAGGATGAAGGCGAACGCATTGTGCAGCACGGCGGGCCGGAGGATTTCGCGCGGGTGCGCGAGGCATTCATTCAGGCTGCCGAGCGAGACTTGCTCGACGCGGAGCAGGCGCAGCTTTGCATCAAGCAAAATGACGCGCAGACTTTCCTTCCCGAGCTGCCGCATTTCCGCGCCGAGGAGTTCGTAAATTTTCGCCGGGGAATCGAGCGCGATGTCGGTGAGCGATTCGCGCGCGAGCCGCGCAGCGAGGCCAAACGCCGCGGCGAGCTGCACGGCCTTTGTCGGCCCGACGCCCTTGATTTTCGCGAGCTCCGGCAGCGACGCGCGGGCGAGCGCGGCGAGCGATCCGAAGTGGAGGATGAGCTGGCGGCCGATGTCCACCGCGTTCGCGCCGGGGATCCCGGTGCGGAGCAAGATCGCGATCAGCTCGCTGTCCGAGAGTGCGGCTGCGCCGTGCGCGGCCAGCTTCTCGCGCGGGCGCTCCTGCTCGGGCAATTCGTGGATTTTGAGCGTGCCCATGCTGCGAGGAAATGCAGCGGCTAAAGGTCTTCCTTTTTCAGCGGCGTGGCCGTCTTGGGCGGCTCCTTGCCGCCCGTCGCCGCCGCACCGGTGAGCGTTTCGTTCACGTATTTGATCGTCACGGTGCCGGCCGTGTCGTCTCCGCGCTTGTTCGCGCCGGTGATTTCGGCGGAGATGAGAACGCTGTTTTTTTCCTTCATCGTCGGCGCGAATTTCCACACGACCATATTGGTCGTCGCCTGCGGCTGCGCGCCTTTCTTCACGACGCTGCCGGACTTTTTGTCCACCGTCGCCGAGCCGTATTTCGCGACGAGCTGGTCGCGGAATTCCTTGTAAATCGTGCCCGCGTTGCCCTCGCTTTTCAGCGTCACGGACGCCGAGGCAAACTTCCGCTCGGGGAATTCGATCACCCATTTCGTCGCCGGCTGCCCGGCGAAGCTGCCGCCCGTCAGTTCGATGTGAAAGTCGTCGGCATTTTCGGGAAATTGGACGCCGACGCGCTTTTGCAAAATGCGCTTTGCCTCCTCGGGCGACGCGCCCCACGGGATGCCGACAAACCCGGTCGGACGCTCGGCGGCGAAGGCCATCGCGCCGCACGCGAGCAGAAGGATGAGGGGAAACTTCATGAGAGACACGCTGTGCCAAGGGAACGACACGCGCGCGGCGGAGTCAAACTCCGATGAAGGCCGCGGCGCTCACTCGGCGAACTGGCCGAGCATCCCGTCAAGCGTGCGGATCAATCCCTTCAGCGCCTCATGATATTTGTTCGCCGGGACGACTTTGAGCTGCACCTCCGTCTCGCGCAGCATCCGGCGCGCGGCGATCACCGCGTTGTTCACCGCGCCGGTGTCGATCGCCTTGCGCACGAGCGTGGCGATCTCCTCGTCGCTGCCGCCGAGAATGGTCTCGCAGATGCGCTCGCGCTCCGCGGGATCGCTGTGCTGGAGGAGGTAAAGGATCGGCAAAGTGAGTTTTCCTTTGCGCAAGTCGGTGCCGAGCGTTTTTCCAGCGCTGCTCTCATCGCCCACGAGGTCGAGGACGTCGTCGTAGATCTGGAACGCCGTGCCGAATTTCAGCCCGAACGTGCGCATCGCGGCGATGACGGATGGCGTGGCTTCATTCAGGAACGCTCCGAGTTCCGTCGCGACGGCGAAGAGCGCGCCGGTCTTCATTTCGATGATGCGATAGTAGTCGGGCACCGAGAGTTTCAGGTCGAAGCGGCGCTGCGTCTGGATGATTTCGCCCGAGCACACCTCGTTCGCAGCCTCGGCCATGCGGCGCATCATCTCGCTGCTGCGGAAGCCGGCTGCGAGCTTCAGCGCGTGGGAAAAAAGGCAGTCGCCGAGCAGCACGGAGAGCGCGTTGCCCCACTTCGCGTTCGCCGTCGGCTGGCCCCGGCGCGTGTCGGCGCTGTCGAGGATGTCGTCATGCACGAGCGTCGCCGCGTGGATGAGTTCCACGACCACCGCGAGGTCGAAATGGTCGGGCCCGATGTTCCCCGTCGCGCCTCCCGCGATGAGCGCGAGCGCGGGACGAAGCCGCTTGCCCGTGCTCTCGACCGCATACGCCACGTAGCCTTCGACCGCGGGATCAAATGCTCGCGCCTGCGCGCGGATGCGTTCTTCGACGGCGTAAAGTTCGGAATTGATCAGCTCAAAGGTCTCCTTGAGCGCCGCGGTTTTATTCACGCCTTGAGATACGTTGGAGGCAGCAATGTCGGACTTTGTGAAATGTTTCACAAGGCCACGTTACGAGTCGGCGACCTTCAAGTCAACGGCTGCGATCCGCCGCCGGCGTGGGCAGACGCTCCGTCTCCGCTCTCTCGCGGGCACGGCGACAAAAATGCGCCGCACTGTCAGCGCTCACGCCCGCAGCTTGATCATCAGATCCTCCGCCTCCACGGCTTCGCCGACGGTGACGAGCACTTCCGCGACCGTGCCGTCGGCGGGCGCGAGGAGGTTCGTCTGCATTTTCATCGCCTCAAGCGTCGCGAGCTTGTCGCCCTTCGCCACGGTCTTGCCGACGCTGGCTTCGAGCGCGGTGACCATGCCCGGAATCGGCGCGCCAATTTGCAGCGGATCGCTCGCGGCGGCTTTTGGGCGCGTCTTCACTTCCTTGGAAATGCTCTTATCGAGCACGGTCGCTTCGCGCGGCAGGCCGTTGAGTTCGAACGTGATCACGCGGCGGCCATCCTTGTCGGGCGTGCCGATGTTGATGAGTTTGATGATGAGCACCTTTCCCTCCTCGATGCTCACGGCGACATCCTCGCCGGGGCGCAGGCCGTAGAAAAATGCGGGCGTCGGCAGACAGCTCACGTCACTGAAGGACGACTGGAATTTCGCGAAATCCGCGAAGACCTGCGGATACATGAGGTGCGAGTAGAGGTCG
>JBBSEI010000052.1:0-28906 GCA_038239865.1 Chthoniobacterales bacterium | reverse complement strand
GTCAGCGTGGATCTCGTCGCGGTGGAAAAAGCGCTCGCGGAAATTGCATGGGACACGATCCGCCGCGGCTCGCTGCTGCGCCTCGTGCGCGGCTGGTTCCCGGAATTCATCGCCGAGCTGTGGCTCGACGAACACGGCGACGCGGCGAACGAAAAACTGATCGAGCCGTGCAAGCAGCCGTATCATTACAAAATCGATCGCAACCTCGGGAAGGAACGCGCGCAGCAAGTCCGCGAAAAATTCGGCGAAAAGGAATGGCGCAAGTCGTGCGAAGCCTCCGCGAAAAAGGCCGTCGCCAGCGTGACGAAAGGCGACGCGCTCGGCACCGCACGCGCGAAAGCGCAGCAAGCCGCCGCCGCACATTTCGCCATGCTCCGCGCAAGACTGAAGGCGCGCCAGCAGGCCGGCATTGATTCCGGCGCACAGGCGAAATCCGAAGGCAAGACCCTCGCCGATCTCGAGGAACTCGTCGCGGGCATCCTCGCAAATCCCGTCATCCGCCTCGACACGCTCGGCGCCTATGTGCTCGGCGAGAAGCCGTGGTGGCCGGAGCCGGACTGGGAGCCCGGCCTCGCGACACGGACGCGCAGATGAGTTCGCACGGCGAACTTTTTCATCGTCTGCTCGACGAATCCGCCGCGCGTCTCGCCGCGCCCGAGAGCGCGGGCATCGTGATTCCCGACGACGAGCTGCACCGCGAGATCATCGTGCCGCTGCTGCCTGCGATGCTTGGCGACAAATCCGTCCGCCAGCACTGGACCGAGCAGGCGGCGACCGGTTTTCCGGCGCGGCTTGCGCGGCATTTTGAAAATGGCGAGCCCGCGCCGCGCTGGCTGCCGGGCGATTTTGAAATCCACGTCACCGCGAGCTACAGCGCCGGCGCGGATGCGCGCGCGCTCGCCGATACGCTGCTCTCGGAGGATTCGCTGCGCGACATGGCCGCCGCGCTGATGAACGAACTCCTCGACGTGCTGTGGCCTTCGCTTGCGCCTGCTCCAGCGGAGGCGGAACCCGTGGTCGCACCGCCGGTCCAAATCTCCGACGAAATCTTGCAGCCTACGCACGAGCCGCGGGCGGAAGCAGAAACACCGTTCGTGCAGCCGCCGCCATCGCGCGCACTCGTCCGAGCGCTGTGTCGGAAGCTCGCAGGATCAGCCGTTCACCTCGGCCTTGTCGTGGGCGGCACTCACGCTGCAAGTGCGGCGATTCTTGCGCGACGAATCCTGGCTCGCGCTGCAGGCCGCGCCGTCTGGCACAAACAACGTGCTCGAAGCATGCGCGGCATGTCTCGGGTAGGGTAGGCGTCCCGCCTGCCGTCCGATGCATCCTGCGTCGGACATCGACCGTCGCAGATCGTGTGATCCGAAAAGACCGCCCAATGTTTTCCGATGTGCTGCGCAGGATGCGCAGCACGGCAGGCGGGACGCCCACCCTACCCGATGCACGCCGTCCTGTTTCTGCGACCGCGTGCTACTTCGCCGCCGCGGCTTCCTCGTCGAGCTTCACTTTGACGGCCGCGTACAGCTCGTCGTAGAGCGCGCTGTCGGTCTTCAGCAGTTCCTTTGCGGCATCGCGGCCCTGGGCGAGCTGCGTGCCCTTGTAGCTCAGCCACGAGCCGCGTTTTTCGATGATCAGTTTCTCGATCGCGAGGTCGAGCAGCGAGCCGGTGTTGCTGATGCCCTCGTTGTACATGATGTCGAACTCGCACTCGCAAAACGGCGGCGCGACTTTGTTCTTCACGATTTTCACCTTCGTGCGATTGCCCGTCACCACGCCGTCCGGCGTCTTGATCGCGCCGATGCGGCGGATGTCGATGCGCACGCTGGCGTAGAATTTCAGCGCCTTGCCGCCAGGCGTCGTCTCGGGATTGCCGAACATCACGCCGATCTTTTCGCGGATTTGATTCGTGAAAATGCAGATCGTGCGTGCCTTCGAGATCAGCGCGGTGAGTTTGCGCATCGCGGCGCTCATCAGCCGGGCCTGCGCGCCGACGGTGCTGTCGCCGATCTCGCCTTCGAGCTCCTGCTTCGTCACGAGCGCGGCGACGGAATCGAGCACGATGATGTCGAGTGCATTCGAGCGCACGAGCGTCTCGACGATGCGCAGCGCTTCCTCGCCGCTGCTCGGCTGCGAGACGAGCAGATCATCGATATTCACGCCGAGCTTCTTCGCATACTGCGGGTCGAGCGCGTGCTCCACGTCGATGAACGCCGCGAGCCCGCCGCGCTTTTGCGCCTGCGCGATCGCGGTGAGCGTGAGCGTCGTCTTGCCCGAACTTTCCGGCCCGAAAATCTCCACCATGCGTCCGCGCGGCAAGCCGCCGCAGCCGAGCGCGCGGTCGATCAAAATATTGCCCGTCGGGATCACCTCCACGTCCATGTGCTTCGAATCGCCGAGGCGCATGATCGCGCCGTCGCCGTATTCCTTCACGATGGTCTGCAGCACCATCTCGAGGTTCTTGTTCCGTGCGGCGATTACCTTGTTTTCTTCGGCGGGTGCGGTGGTCGTCTTGGCCATGTCGGGTCGGGTTTTGAGTTTTGAAAAATGAACGCAGTGGAAGTAGAACGCGCCGCGCGACGGGGGAAGCGAAAAGGCGGCGGTGTCTCAATCTTTGTCTTGCTCCTGCTCTTGCTCTCCGTGCTTTTACGTCACGGAAGAGAGCAAGAGCAGGAGCAAGACAAAGAGGAAGACTGCGAACGCCGCGCACCTGCGGCGCAAAAAACCTCTCGCCACATCGAAACGCGCCGCCATTCATAAGGCCGATTTTTTTAAACCCATGGCCAAAGACATTCCCACGCCGCCCACCGAATCCGTGCCCGAGGAGCACGGGTCGTCACCTTCCCAAAATCCCGCGCCGCAGAACCTCGCGCTCGGGGAGACTCCGCCCGCGCCTGCGCCGGTGCCCGGCACCGACCTTCCCGCCGCTGCGGATGACGCCGCCGCGCCCGAACTCGCCGGCGATCCGAAGGCCGAACTCGCCGCACTTTCCCAAAACGGAAACACGAACCGCCTCTCACCCGCCGACGAGGATCGCGCGACGCGCCTCATGCTCCAGTGTCTGCTCGAAAGTGGCGAGGGCATCACTGCCGCGCTCGATGCGATGCCGCAGCTCCCGTGGATCCTCGGCGTGCGAGCAATCGAAAACGCGTGGAAGGATCTCCCCGCCGAGCCGCGCGCGACCGTCCTCGCCGGCCTGGAAAAAATGGACACCGACAACGGCTACCGGCTGCGCCTGAGCATGGCGCGTTCGCTCGCCCGCGTGGAACTCGGCGAAGCCGTGAAAGTCGCCGCCGCGACGTGCCGCAGCATGTGGAATGCGGACGGCGGCATGCTGAAGGCCGAACACTCAAAGCTCATCGGCAATGTCTTCATCGGCCGCGGCAAGCCGTGGGTGCTGCAGCTCCAGCTCGCCGACCTCTCGCCGGAGGACGCGAGCGCGATCCTTTCCACCGTCGTGTTCTCGACCTTCAACGTGAACAACGCGCCCATCACGCAGCTCAGCGTCCTGCGCTACGCCGGCGCGCGGCTCGGGCAGCTGCACGAAAATCTCATCGGCATGGTCGCGCGCGCCGTCGCCCGGTGGAATGGCAAGTGGCAATCCGCCCTGCGCAAGGAACTCCCCGAACTCCCCGAGGCGATTTTGACCGTGCTGAAACCGGACAGCGCCCCCGAGCCGCGCGAGCCCCGCGCGCGCCGCGACGATGATGCCGCCGCGCAGCCCGCCGCCGAGGTGGAGACGCCGCTGCCGCCGGAGCTGGAGGAAAAATTGCGCCTCGCCGCGGAGACGGAAGATCCCGCGGCGGTCGAAGCGGTGAATCAGGAAATCAACGCATGGCGCGAAGCCGAAAAAATCGCGCGCCTCGAAGCCCTCGATGCGGACGACGACGATGAGGATGAAGACGAGGACTCCGACGAGGACGAGGAAAGTGAACCCGCCGCCGAAGATGCGGGCGGCCGCCGCCGTCGCGGACGGAACGACCGCAAGGAGCGCCCGGCCTACGTGCCCCGCGATCAGGAATCCCGCGGGCAGCCGAATTTCAATTTCAGCAGCGCCATCCGGCAGCTCGAATCGTACGTCTCCGGCCTGCGCGCCGATCTCGCCACCGCGCAAAATCGTCTCCGCCGTGCCGACGATGACGGACGGAAATCGCGCCGCGAAGACCGGCCCGTGGTTTCGCACGACGAGGTCAATCTCAGCCCGGATGAACTCAAGCGCCTCGTCGCCCAGCTCGAGGGCCGCGTCGAGGAATTGAAATCCCGCGTGGAGGAACTCACCTCCGACAGCGAAGCCCGCGCCCTCGCCATGGCCGCCGGCACCGCGGACGCCGTGCCCGATGCCGTCACGCAGCTTCGCACGCTTCTCGCGCTCAAATTGCAGGAGGACTACGCCGATTTTCTCACGCTCCAAAAAGAGTCCCCCGACGCCATCGTGCAGCAGCACTACCGCGGGCTGATCACGCACGTCTTCGACGTCCTGCGCGCCGAACAAATCCCGCTGAGCGTGCCGCCCGAGCCCGTGATCGCGCCGCCGCTGCCGCCGGCGATCGCGCCGTAGCGGCGTCGGAATTTCAGTACGGCTTCGCGATGATCCGGCGCTCCGGATCCGTCGCGCCCGCCTCGCGATAAATCGGCGCGGGAGTCGCCGTGCGCAGCTCGAAGCCCTTCAGCACAAACTCGGGATACATCCCGTTGCTCGCCGGCTCATAGACCGTGTCGCCGGAAAAATTGCCGTTCAGCTTGTACTCGAAATTGTTGTCCGATCCGAGCCGTGGCGAAGACCGGTCCGGGGCGAGCTTTTGGTTTTCGTTCAGCATCACGAGCTTTGCCTCGCTCCACGGATGTCCCGACGGCCGCACGAAGCCCCAAAACTTGTACTCCGTCTTGAAATAGCGCCGCCCGACAAAGTACGCGCCCTGCGGCTCGGCCTTGATTTGCTCGATCATCGCGGCGCGCGCACTCGCGGTCTGATTGGGGCTGGGGCCGAGCGTGGTGGCGCAACCGGCGAAAAACGGGAGCAGGAGCAGGGCGCTCGCGAGACGGATCAATTTCATGGGCCGCGCTCTAGCCGAGCCGCGCACGCAACGCAACCGCGCTTCGCGACCCCGCGCCGAGCCGCGTCCTATTTTCCGACACGCGCGAGCAGCGCGGGCTGCTTGCGGAGCTGGACCGTCAGCGCCTCGATGGTGTTCAGCGTCGGCGGGCTGATGTGGTGCTCCATGCCCTCCACGTCGTGGTAGATCAGCTCCTCATCGAGGCCGAAAAGCCGGAAGAAATCCGTGAGGATGCGGTGCCGCCGCGTGATGCTCTTTGCCAGCGCCTCGCCCGAGGCCGTGAGCACCATGCCGCGGTAGCGCTCGTATTTCAGCAGCCCGTCCGCATCCATCCGCTGGATCATGTTCGTCACGCTCGCCTGCGAGATTTTCAGGCTCTGCGCGATGTCCACCACGCGTGCGTAGCCCTTCGTGTTGATCAGCTCGAGGATGCGCTCGAGGTAATCCTCCACGGCGGCGGAACTGCGGGGGGCGGCTTTCTGCTTTGCAGGCATGCGCTGCACCGTGGATGCGCCGGGCTTCCGGGGTCAAGCGGCCCGTTCACGCGGACCAATGTTGTCTGCCTCGAAAAACAAACTTAGCCGTGGCTAAGATTGCTATTGCAAGCTGTGCCCCCATGCGGACACTCCGCCATGCCGCTCCGTGTCCGCCCCTGAAATGGAAAATCCGCCCACCAACACCGCCTGGCGCAGGACCGCGGAGCAGGTCTCGCTGCCCGAGGTCCATCGCAGCATCCTCGTCCCGAAGAATGCCTCCTTCTGGCGGAAGCTGCTCGCCTTCTCCGGTCCCGGTTTCCTCGTGGCGGTCGGCTACATGGATCCTGGGAACTGGGCCACCGATCTCGCGGGCGGCGCGCAGTTCGGCTACTCGCTTCTGTCCGTCGTCCTGATCTCCAATTTCATGGCGATCCTCCTCCAGCACCTGTGCATCAAGCTCGGCGTCGCCACCGGCCGCGACCTCGCGCAAGCCTGCCGCGATCACTACCCGAAGCCGGTCGTTTGGATGCAGTGGATCCTCTGCGAATTCGCCATCGCCGCCTGCGATCTCGCGGAGGTGGTCGGCTCGGCGATCGGTCTGCAACTGCTCTTCGGCATCCCGCTCGTCTGGGGCTGCGTGATCACCTCTCTCGATGTCCTCGCCGTGCTCTACCTGCAAAACAAGGGCTTCCGCTACGTCGAGGCGCTCGTCGTCACGCTCATCCTCACCATCGGCAGTTGCTTCGCCGCCGAGCTGTTTTTTTCCAAGCCGGACCTCGGAGGCGTCATGCTCGGCTTCGTTCCCACCGCGCGCATCATCGGCGATCCAAAAATGCTCTACGTCAGCATCGGCATCCTCGGCGCGACGGTGATGCCGCACAATCTCTACCTGCACTCGTCCATCGTGCAGACACGCAAATTCGAGCAGACGCCCGAGGGAAAAAAGGAGGCGATCAAATTTGCCACCATTGATTCCACGGTCGCGCTCATGTTCGCGCTCTTCATCAATGGCGCGATCCTCATCCTCGCCGCGGCCGCCTTTCACTGGTCGGGGCATCGCGACGTCGCGGCGATCCAGGATGCGCACAAGCTGCTCAGCCCCGTGCTCGGCGTCGGCGTCGCGAGCACGCTCTTCGCGCTGGCGCTGCTCGCGAGCGGACAGAATTCCACGCTCACCGGCACGCTCGCCGGCCAGGTGGTGATGGAGGGCTTCCTGAATTTCCGCATCACGCCGTGGCTGCGCCGGCTCGTCACCCGGCTGATCGCGATCGTCCCAGCCGTCCTCGTCATCGCCATTTTCGGTGAAAGCAAAACCACGCAACTCCTCGTCGCCAGCCAGGTCGTGCTCAGCATGCAGCTCGGCTTTGCCGTCTGGCCGCTCATGCGTTTCACCGGCGAAAAATCGAAGATGGGGCCGTTCGCAAACCCGCTCTGGATCAAATTCCTCGGCTGGACCACCGCGGCGATCATCATCGTGCTCAACATCAAATGGCTCTACGATTATTCATGGCAGATCCGCTTCCTCAAAACCTTCTACGACTTCCTCGGCCTGCCCATCCCCGTGCAATAACCACCTCCCATGTATCGCAAAATCCTCGTCGCGCTCGACACCACTCCGTCGGACCAGGAACTCCTCCCGGCGATCGTGCAGCTCGCCGCCTTGCTGAAAAGTGAACTCCTGCTCGTCCACGTCGCCGACGGTTGGGTCGCGCGCAATTTCGATCAGCTCAGCCTCGCCGAGTCCGAGGAGATGAAGGATGACCGCCGCTACCTTGAGGAAACCGCCGCGCGCGTGCGGGCGGAAACCGGGCTGGAAGTCTCGGTGCTCCTCGCGATGGGCAGCCCGCCGGATCAGATTTTGAAAATCGCCGACAGCGAACAGTGCGATCTCATCGCGCTCGCGTCGCACGGCCACCGGCTCGTCGGCGACATCATCCACGGCAGCACCATCGAAGCCGTCCGCCACAAGGCGAAGATCCCCATCTTCGCCGTGCCTCCGAAAAAGTAGCGCGCCGGCCGATCCGATCAGCGCTTCCGCAGCAGGCACCGCGCAGGCGCGCCGTCGCCATTCTGGAATCGGATCGGCAGGCAGTTCAGGTCGTAGTTGCCCGGCTTGATCTTTGAAAGGTCGAGGCCCTCGATGATCCATACTTCCGCGCCGAGCAGGATGTGGTGCGTCTCGATGCCGTCCTTGTGAAAGCCGCCGACGCTCAGGTAATCGATGCCCACCGTCTGCACGCCCGCGTCCACGAGCACCTGCGACGCCTCCTTCGAGATATACACGAAGTCCTTGTCGAACTCGCGCTGCTTCCAACTCCCCGCCGAGTTCCGCGTTTTGAAAATCAGCCGCTCGCCCTTGCGCGGCTTCAGCTTTTTCAGCTCGGCGGGCTTGATCGCTTCGCGGTCCTTGATCTCGACCACGCGCGCCGGGCCGATGACGGCGTCCCACGGCAGCTCGTCCATCGACTTTCCGTGGTGGAGAAAATGCAGCGGCGCGTCCATGTGCGTTCCGGTGTGGGAATTGAAATTGATGGCCGACACATTGCACACGTCACCTTTCGCGGTGCCGAGGTGCATGGTGATCGACGTCGGCGGATTTCCCGGCCAGCCGTGCATGGTGTTGGAGAGGGGGACGGAGACGTCGATCCAGGGATTCTTGCTCATGTGTGGGTGAAGTAATCGGGAATGGAGGCACGCGGGTCACGTCCATTTTCTCCCGCCCTGCATCGCGCGGAGGATCTCCGCCACGAGCGCGGGGCCGCGGTAAATGTAGCCCGTGTAGAGCTGGAGGAGCGCGGCGCCGGCGTCTAATTTCTCCTGCGCATCGTCCGCGCTGAAGATGCCGCCGACGCCGATGACGGGCACTTTCGTCCGCGAGCAAATGTGGCGGATCACCTCGGTCGAGCGCGCGCGGACGGGCACGCCGCTGAGGCCGCCGGTCTGCCGGCGATGCTCGGGCACGGCGCGATGATCGATCGTCGTATTCGTCGCGATGATGCCCGCGAGGCCGTGCGACTCGACGAGCGCGAGCACGTCGTCGATTGCCTCCCACGTGAGGTCGGGCGCGATTTTCACGAGCATCGGCTTGCGTCCGCCGCGCTCGGCAGGAAGTGAAAAGTTCACGCCCTGCACGGCGGCGAAAAGCTGATCGAGCGCGGGGCGATCCTGCAACGTGCGGAGGCCGGGCGTGTTCGGCGACGAGACGTTCAGCACGAAGTAGTCGCCGAGATCCCGCAGGCGCGCAAAGGACGCGAGGTAGTCGCCGGTCGCCTCTTCGATCGGCGTGACTTTCGATTTTCCAAGATTGATGCCGACGGGAAAACGCGGCCAGCGCGGCGTGGCCTTCAGCGCGGCGAGGCGCGCGGCGACCGCGTCCGCTCCGTCGTTGTTGAAGCCCATGCGATTGATCACGCCGCTGATTTCCGGCACGCGGAAAAGGCGCGGCTTCGGGTTTCCCGGCTGCGGTTTCGCGGTGACGGTGCCCACTTCGGCGAAGCCGAAACCGAGGCCCTCCCACGCGGGGAGCACGATCGCATTTTTGTCAAAGCCGGCCGCCATGCCGATGGGATTGGGAAACTTCAGGCCGAAGACTTCGCGCGCCAGTCGCGGATCGCGGTGCGAGTGACGCGCCCCGTTCTGCAAAATCGGGCCGAGGCCGTGGAGGAACGCCATCGCGAAGTGATGCACCCGCTCGGCATCGAAGCGGAAAAGAATCGGCCGGAGCAAACGCCGGTAAAGCACATCGAGCACGCGCGCAGCCAAGACGATTCGCGGCGCGCGCGCAATCACGCGGCCACTTGTGCCACGGGGAATGCGCTGTTAAGTGCTGCCGATGCGAAGAGTCGGAGAACTAGCCAGCGATGCGGAAGCGCAGACATTTCATGATGCCCTCGTCTCGCGCGGGATCGAAAACACCGCGGAGGCCGAGGACGGCGGCACGACTTCCATCTGGGTGCATGACGACGATCAGATCGCCGAGGCGGCGCGACTGTTTGCGCTTTTCCGCTCGACGCCGAATGCGCCCGAATTCGGCGAGGCCGCGACGAAGGCCGCGGCGATCCGCCCCCAGCTCGTGAAGTCCGAGCGCCGCCGCCGCGCGACGGTCGTGGACGAGGCGCGCATCGGCCACGAGCGCAACGCGCCGGGCAGCGGATGGGCGACCTTCATGCTCGTCGCGATCACCGTCGCGATCACGGTGCTGGCCGGCTTCATGAACTCGCCGGCGGGAAACCGCGCGCTGCTCAACCACCTGCACATCTCACAGGTGCCGCTCATCGTCGGCGTGTCCGGCGGGCCCTCGCTTTTCCTCCCCGAAGTCCGCGACGGCGAAGTGTGGCGGCTGCTCACGCCGATCTTTTTGCACGGCGATTTCATGCACATTCTTTTTAACATGATGTGGCTCCTGCAATTCGGCCGCTTCATCGAGTCGCGCTTCGGCGCGGCGAAGCTGCTCGCCATCATCCTGGCCGTCGGCATCGGCTCGAATCTCGCGCAGTACATTTGGACGAAGAGCCCGTATTTCGGGGGCATGTCGGGCGTGAATTACGGGCTGTTCGGATTCCTGTGGATGAAGGGAAAATTCAGCCGCGATCAAAGCTGGCAGCTTCATCCGCAGACCGTGCAGCTCATGCTCATGTGGATGGTGCTGTGCTTCACCGGCATCCTCGGTCCCGTCGCGAATGGCGCGCACCTCGGCGGCCTCGTGATCGGCGCGCTCCTCGGCATCGCCTCCGCGCGCCTCGTGCCGTGGCTCGAGCGCGAATCCGGCGGACGTTGACACTCCGCGACGCGCCCATAATCTCGCGCGCCATGTCCGACGCCGCCGATCTGAAACGCACGCCCCTCCACGCCGAGCACGTCCGCCTGGGCGGAAAAATGATCGGCTTTGGCGGGTGGGACATGCCGGTGCAGTACTCGGGCATCATGGACGAACACCACGCGGTGCGGCGCGCGCTCGGCGTGTTCGACATTTCGCACATGGGTCAGTTTTTCGCGCGCGGCGCGGGAGCCGCGGCTTGGCTGAATACCGTGCTCACGAACAACGTGAACAAGCTCGCTGTCGGCCACGGGCAATACACGCTGATGCTGAACGAGCGCGGCGGCGTGATTGACGATCTGATCATTTACCGCATCGCCGACACCGAGTGGCTGCTCGTGGTGAACGCCGCGAAAATCGACGAGGACTTTGCCTGGCTGCACCCGCGCGTGCCCGCGGGCGTGACGCTGGAAAATCGCAGCGCGGAATTTTTCGGCCTCGCCGTGCAAGGGCCGCGGGCGGCGGAGTGGTTTGCAAAATTCACCGGCGGAAAACCCGCGCCCGGACGCAACGGCATCGTGCAGATCGAAGTCGGCGGCATCCCACTTTTCCTCGGCCGCACGGGCTACACGGGCGAGGATGGCTTCGAGGTTTTTGGACCCGCCATGGACGCGGTGCGGGTGTTCGGTGCGGTGCTCGCGGCGGGCGCGGAACTCGGCCTGAAGCCCTGCGGACTCGGCGCGCGCGACACGCTACGCATGGAGATGTGCTATCCGCTGAATGGCAACGACCTCTCGCCGGACCGCACCCCGATCGAGGCCGGACTCGGATTTTTTGTGGACTTGGAAAAGGGCGACTTCACCGGGCGCACCGTGCTCGCCGAGCAGAAATCCGCGGGCGTGAAGCAGCGGCTCGCGGCGTTCAAAATGATCGGCGCCACGCCGCCGCCGCGGAGCCATTACGGCGTGTGGAAGGACGGCGCGCCCATCGGCGAGACGTGCAGCGGCGGACTCTCGCCCTCGCTCGGGTGCGGCATCGGCCTCGCCTATTTGCCCGTCGAATCCGCCAAGCCCGGCACCGCGATCGAGATCGACATCCGCGGCCGGCGCTTCCCCGCACAGGTGGAAAAGAAGCCGCTCTGGCGCGCGCCATTTGCGTGATGCACGGCGGCGCAAATTTCTTTTGCAGCCGTACGCCGATCCGCAGACACCCTCTCCCAACACTCAACCTTCCACTCTCAACTCCATGAACGTTCCCGACGATCTCCGCTTCGCAAAATCCCACGAATGGCTCCGCGCCGACGGCACCGTGGGCATCACGGATCACGCGCAGCATGAGTTGACGGATGTGGTCTTCGTGGACCTGCCCGCCGTGGGCAAAGTCGTGAAGGCGGGCGAAGTCGTCTGCGTCGTCGAGAGCGTGAAAGCCGCGAGCGACATCTACGCGCCCGTCTCCGGAAAAGTCGTCGCCGCAAATGCGGGCCTCTCCGCAAATCCCGCGCTCGTGAACACGGACCCGTACGGCGAAGGCTGGATGTTCCAACTCGAACTCGCGAATCCCGCCGAGCGCGACCCGCTCATGGATGCCGCGGCGTATCGCACGGCGACCGGCGCGTAGCATTGTAGCGTAGGTCTCCCGACCTGCGCGCCGTGCGTCCGCCAGCGGCGCAGCTCTGGAGAGCTACGCTACGGGTTTCTGCGCCTCGCACTTCCAGCACGTGCCGAAATTCCCCGGCACCGTCTCGCCGCATTGCGGGCATTTCCAATCGGGCGTTTCGGTTTGGCCTGCGCTTTCCACGTCGCGGAGGAGTTCGCGCGCGCGTTCGGCGTCGGCGTCATTTGTCACGCACAGGCTCGGCTGCCGCAGCGGATCGGGCAGGCCGGCGATGAGGTCGTGCGTGGCCTCGTTTTGAATGATCGATTCGATGCCCGCCTCCTCGAGGAGCGACTGGCAGTGGGCCAGTTGCGTGAGGTCGGCGTGGACGAAAATCTCAGTCATGCGCAGGGGAAACTTTGACAAGGAGTCGCGTTACTTTTTCGGGATGAAATCAACGACGAGCGGCTTGTCGAGCACGGCGCCGAGCGTCTCCACGAACGCCTTGTGCGCGGGATGCACGATGTAGGCGTCGCGATCCTTTTCGTTTTTGAAAGTGAGGACCCAGCAGTGCGTGAAGCCGTCGCTGAGTTTCTCCGGCGAGATGTCCGTGCCCCAATCGAGCGATTGCACGAGGTCGATCTTCCCCTTGAGCGCCGCGAAATCTTTCTCGACCGCCGCGATCTGCGCGGGCGTGGCGTCGGCCTTGAATTTGAAATGGACGATGTGGAAGACGGGTCCGTCGGCGGCAAAAGTGCTCATGGTGAAAAGGGCGAGAGTGGCGAGGGCGAGGAGGGTTTTCATGCGGAGGCGAGTGTCGCGAATCGCGAGCGAGGGGCGAGGGGAAAGATGCGAGAGGGTAGGGCGGGTTTGCAACCCGCCGCGCCGGGTGTTTTACCCGGCGCAGCGGGCGGAGGACGGACGCGCTTTTTCAAACTCGCGCACCACGACGTCCGATGTTCCGGGTAGGATACCCGCCCTACCCGCCCTACCCGCGCGCGTCCTCGCGCTCGACGAAGACGTAGCAGAGCATGTGCAGGATGTTCATCTGCACGTCCTCCGCGCGGCCGTAGTGCGTGTCCCCGACGACGATGACTTGGTCCGCGAGTTCCGCGCAGCGGCCGCATTTTCCGCCGACGAGCGCGATCGTTTTCAGTCCGCGCGGTCTCGCCCATTCGAGGATTTTCACGAGGTTCGGCGAATTGCCGCTCACGCTGATCACGAGCAGCACGTCGCCCGCCTCGCCGTGATTTTGGAGCTGGCGGAGGAAGACATCGTCGAACGAGTAGTCGTTGCCGATAGCGGTGATCCACGGCGTGTTGTCCGTGAGCGACAGCACGCGGAAGGGCGAGGGCATCGCCTCGCTGGAATTTTTCCCGAGGTCGGTGACGAAGTGCGAGGCGTTCGCCGCGCTGCCGCCATTGCCCGCGACGAAAATCCGGCGGCCGGCGCGGTGCGCTTCGCGCAAAGTCGCGATGAGCGGGACGAGGTCGGCGGGGTTGATGGTGTCGAGCGCCTTCTTTTGCGCGGCGATGTAATTGGTGAGCCAGTCGAGCATCGCGCACTATTTCGCGAAAGGTGGGGGCTGTCGAGTGCGCGTCCATTTTGTCGCCGACGACGGAAGGAGGCGGGCTCTCCGATGCAGCCCGGCAGGATGCAGATCAGCCCGCCTCCTCCCGTCGGCGGCTACGAGGATGCGCGGCACAGCGCGAGCGCGCCGATGGGGACGGAGTCTTCGCCGAGCCCGGCGAGGGCGATGCGCGGGCCGGGGGAAAATGCATCCATCACCCAGCGCGGCAGCGCGGCGACGAGGCGCGAACGGAGCGGTTCGCCGAGCAGGCTGAGTCCGCCGCCGACCACGATCACTTCGGGATGCAGGAGCTGCACGGCGTGACTGAGGGCGAAGGCGAGTTCATTCATCGCGTCGGTGAGGAGTCGATCCGCGACGGCGCAGCCAGCGGCGATCGCGGGCGCGAGGCAGCGCGCGTCGGCGTTCGACTTCGCGGCGATCTGCGCGAGCACGCTTCGCGGTTCCTTTTCCACGGCGGCGCGCACGGCGCGATCCACGGCCCAACCGGAGCAGCGGTCCTCGACGATCGTGCCGTCGCGATCGAGGCGCACGTGGCCGATCTCCATTTCGCCGGGCGAGGCTCCGTGAAAAATGCGCCCGTCCACGACGAGCCCGCCGCCGACGCCGCTGCCGGCGTTCACCCAAAAAACTGGCGACGCCCCGCGCCCCGCGCCGTGCAGCGCCTCACCGAGCGCGGCGACGTTGGCGTCATTGTTCACAAATGCGGGGATGCCTGCGCGATCGCGGAGCCACGCGCCGAGGGGAAAATCATCCCAGCCCGCGATGTGGTGCGAGCATTTGATGCGGCCCGTTTTCCAATCCACCGGCCCGCCGTACCCCGCACCGACGGCGCGCGGCTGCCACTTTGCGACTAGCTCCGGCAGCACGCTGGCGATCTGCGCGCGGATGCCTTCGCCGCCGCCCGCGCGATCCACGGCGAAGCGCCTCCGGTCGAGGATCCCGCCGTCGCCCGTGCCCGCGCAGACTTGGAGCTTCGTGCCGCCGATTTCGATCGCGAGAAAGTGCATGGCTCCCGTGTGCCTCGCGGCCCATTCGCGCGCAAGTGCGCCATGCGCGGAGCGCGCGTGTCGCTTGTTGCATCCGGCGGCGCGGTCGCTACATTCCGCGCTCAGTTTTCCATGAAATCCTTCGTATTAGCGCTTGCGGTCATCGGGCTCGGAATTTCGCAAACCGTCGCGCAGGCGCCGGCGGGCGGCAAGCCGGGCGCAGGCGCGCATCCACCGGCGGCGGCAGTCGCGGCGGACAGCGGAGTCACGCGACTCCCGGCGAGCGAAGCGGCGAAGTCGGCCAAACCGGGCACGGCGTACGTCCCGGCGACGCAGCCGGTGAAGGAAGAAATGACGCTGCTGAAGCTGATCGAATCCGGCGGCTGGGCGATGATCCCGCTCGGCGTCCTCAGCGTGCTCACGGTGATGCTCGTGCTCGTCTTCCTCGCGACGCTGCGGCGCTCGACCATCCTCACCGCGCATTACATGAACACGGCGGATGTGCTTTTGAAAAAGCGCGACTACCTCGGGCTGCTCGCCATCTCGAGCCGGCATGGTGAAGCGGTCGCACGCGTGGTGCAGCGCACGCTGGACTTTGCGACGAAAAATCCGGGCGCAAGTTTTGAAGTGGTGAAGGGCATCGCCGAGAGCGAGGCGAGCGCGCAGGCGGCTTCGTTTCAGCATCGCGTGACGTATCTCGCGGATATCGGAACGCTGTCACCGATGGTCGGGCTGCTCGGCACGGTCGTCGGCATCGTGAAAAGTTTCGGCGGTCTCGGTCGCGGGCTCGTGGGGCAAAATCGCGATTGGGCGCTGGCGAGCGGCGTGTCGGAGGCGCTGGTCGCGACGGGCGCGGGGCTTTGCGTCGGCGTGACGGCGTTTGTTTTCTACGCACTTTTCCGGAACAAGGTGCAGCGGCTCATCTCCGATCTCGAAGTCGCGGGCGCGCACCTCGTCGGCCTCATCGCGCTGAACTACAAGAAGCGCGAGCCGTCGCGCGCGGCGCTGGACGAGGAGTTTTAATCCGACCCGCACGATGAAACTTCGCAGGCGCGCCGAGCCGCTGGTGATGGGATTTCAGATCGCCCCGATGGTGGACGTTCTCCTCGTGCTGCTGTGTTTTTTCATCCTCACTTGGAATTTTGCGCGCAAGGAAATGGAACTCGATGTGAAGGTCCCGAGCGCGGAACACGGCGAGGAGCCGGTGCTGGATGTGAATCAGACGGTGCTGAATCTGAAGGCCGATGGCACGATGGTGATGAACACGAAGCCGATCACTTTCGACGCCCTCGGCGAGCGCATGGCGGCGCTCGCGAAGATCAATCCCGACTACGCGATCATCCTGCGCGGCGATGAGAATGTGGCCTACAAATATGTCGCGCGCGTGCTCGACGTTTGCCGCGGCGCGGGGATTTGGAACGTCGCGTTCCCGGTGAGCCGAGCCGAATGAAAAAACGAATTCCATTTGCGCTGCCCGCGGCGCTGCTCGTCGTCCTGCCGTCGCTCGGCTTCGCGCAGAATGAAGTGCTGAAACCTTTCCGCCCCGGCACGCCTGCCGCGGAGGAGCCGCCGCGCGCGGTGCCGCTGAAGCCGTTCCGCTCGCCGCAACCCGAAGTGCCGAAGGCCGAACCAACGACGCCAGCCGCCGATCCGAACGAGCCGGAAATCCCGAAGGCCATCCCGGTGCGCAAGCCGACGCCAGGGATGACGCCACCCGCGGTCCCGCATCTCCCGCCGACGGCCACGCCGCGTCCGCCGCGAACGACGGGCATGGAAGGCGCGCGCCAGCCGATTGCGGAATTGCCGGAGCCGGGCGACATCGTGGTCGGCCGATCGGGACCTGCGACGACGGCGGATCAGGTGCAGCTCCAGTACGCGGATGGCTTTTACGCGAAGAAATTGCTGCGCGACGCGGCGGCGGAATACGAGCGCTACCTCGAGCAATTTCCGAAGGCTCCCGCGCTCGATCGGCAGGCGGCGTACTACCGCCTCGCCGAATGCTACCGGCAGACGGGCGCGGTGAACAACGCGCGGGCGAACTACGAGACGCTGCTCGCAAATTTTTCCGGCGGCGAATTCCTCGGCTACGCGGCGTACCGGCTGGGCTCGATGCAGTATGAGGACAAAAATTTCCGCGAAGCGCTGCAGTCCTACCGCCGAGCCTCGGTGCGGCTCACGCAGCCGACGCTGATCTACGCGTCGCGCTTTTTCGTCGGCCGCTGCATGGAGGCGACTTCGCAGAAGTCCGAGGCGCGGCAGCAGTACGAGGAGCTTTCAAAGATCACCGACGCGAATCCTTTTCGCGACGCGAGCCGCCTCTCCACCGGCCGCATGTATGCGGATGCGGGGCAAAAGGAGGCGGCGCTGAAATGGCTGCTGCCGCTGGCCGAGGAAACGACGAATGGGCAGATCAAGGCGGAGGCGCTGGCGCGTTCGGGGCTGCTGCAAGTGGATCTCGGGCGACCGGACGAAGCGGCGAAGACGTTCGACGCCGCGCTGACGATCCCGGAGATCGCGGGATGGAAGGACACGATCGCGGTCGCGGGCTTTCGCATCCTGTACGACAAAAAGGACTACAAGGGTGTGCTCGCGCGCTACCAGGCAGGTGGCCCAGGCAACGGGCTGAAAATCGAGAGCAAGCTGAATGTGCTGGTGACGGTGGCCGATGCGCAGCGCGAGCTGGGACTGCGCAATGAGGCCCTCGCGACCTATGCGCAGATCGCGCAGGAATTCCCCGCGACCGCGCAGGCGCGCGAAGCCGGTTACGCGCGGCTGGTGATGCTCTACGATGCGGGCGATGAGCGGCTGCTGAATGAAGTGAACGCGTTCCTGACCGACAATCCGACAGCGCCGCAAGTGGAGCGCGTGTCGCTGATGAAGGCGGAGGCGATGTTCAAGGCGGGCGATTTCGAGCACGCCGCGCCGATTTACCAAATCGTGGTGGCGAAGACGAAGGGACTGCCGGCGAGCTATCGCGGCGAGGCGATGTTCAAGCTCGGGTGGGCGTGGATGCAGCTCGGGCATTTCGACAAGGCGGTGGAGACGTTCACGGCTTTCATCCGCGATTTTCCGACGCACGCGAAGGTGCCGACGGCACTCGCGGAGCGCGGTTCTGCGCAGATGCAGCTCCGTCAATATTCCGCGGCGCAGAGAGATTTTGCGGAACTGACGGCGAAATATCCGAAAGCGAAGGAGCGGGAATTCGGATTGGAAAATCTCGCGCTGATCCTCGGTCAGCTCGGCAATCAGGCGAAAATGGCGGACACCTTCGAGGTGCTGCTGAAGGAATTTCCCGAGTCCGCCGCGTGCGCGAAGGCGCACTACTGGATCGGGCGCACGGCCTTCGAGGCAAAGAATTACAAGAAGGCCGCGCCGCACCTCGACCAGGCGCGGAAGCTGGACAAGGCGCAGTTTTTCGAGCGCAGCTCGCTGGCGCTGATGGCGTGCCTCTACAATCTCGAGGACGTGGATGCGACCGAGAAGGAGATCGAATTTTACAAGGCCAACGGCGGAAAGGCGGCGACTCCGAGCGACGTGATCCGCTGGCTCGGCCAGAAGTCATACGAACACGGCAAGTATGAGCAGGCGGAGAAATTCCTGCCCGAGCTCGTCCTGCGCAAGGAGGCGCTCGGCGATGACTATCTGCTGCTCGCGCGCAGTCGGGCGAAGCTGGGGAAATTCAAGGATGCCGTGGAGAGCTTCGACCAATATCTGGCGTCGGTAAAAGATCCCGTGCCGCGCGTCGCGGGCATCATCGAAAAGGCCGATGCGCAAATCGGATTGAAGGACTGGGACGGCGCGGAAAAGACGGTGAAGGACGGACTCAATCTCGCGACCGAAGGCCGCTACAATGGCGAGTTAAAAATGCGTTCCGCCGAGATCGAAATGGGCCGCGGCAATGCGACCAAGGCGCTGCAGATTTTCGCGGAGATCCCGATCGTGCTCGACGATGAAAAGGTGAGCCCGCGCGCACTCCAGCGCGCGATGGAAATTCACACGAAGCTGGGCAACGCCGCCGACGTGAAGCGGATCGAGAATCAGCTCCGCAGCAAGTATCCGGAATACCTGCAGAAAAAACGGGCGCCGATCCCGTAGGGCGAAAGGCAGGGAGCGCGTGCGACAAACGGGCGATCCGACATCGTGACCGCGCGGCACGATGACCAAAGCGCAGAGGTAATCCCGCGTCTGTTTATAGAAATTATAACTTTGGCACAACCTTCGCTATACTGCCTCCCATGATAAGTCTCTCACGTCTCACTTCCGAAATGGAACCGGACCGCGACACCGCCACGGCGAGTGCAGTGGTCGCTCAGCCGAAGTGCTATGGCATCACCATCTTCACCGCGCAATTCAACGCCGTGCGCGACTTCTACGTGGACCTGCTGAACGCCCGCGTGGTGCATGAAAAGTACGGCCACTTTTGCACGCTCGATCTCGCCGGCATCCCCATCTGCCTGCGGCCTGCGGAAAATAGCGAGATGGTGAGTTACTTTCACCTCAACCTCGTGCTGAAACGTCAGGATTCGCTGCTCGGCGAATTGCGCCGGCTGGGCATCATCGTCACGACCGTCGGGCCGTTCACCAATTTCCGCGACCCGGAAGGGCGCGTTGTGAAGCTCTCCGAGGAGCAGCTCTCGATGAAGTGATTTCCCAAAGCGGGGCGGGTGGGCTCGGTTGGGCTACTGAAGCCTGCCCGCTCCGTGAAGTCTTTCGATGCCAGCGTAAACATTCATCGTTCCGCCGCGGATGAACGCGACGAGCGACTGCGCGCTTTTTGCCGCCAGATCGATCGCGAGCGATGACGGCGCGCCGATCGCGGCGACGACCGGGACGCCCGCGGCGAGCGCCTTTTGCATCATCTCAAATGAAACGCGGCCGCTGAGAAAAACCACGTGCTGCGAGAGCGGGAGCAGTCCGTCGAGCAGCGCGCGGCCGAGCAGCTTGTCGAGGGCGTTGTGGCGGCCGACGTCTTCGCGCAGCGCGAGGAGATTTCCCGCGCCGTCGAACAGCCCGCACGCGTGGACGCCGCCGGTACGGCGGAAGGCACCCTGCTCCGCGGTGAGGAGCGCGGGCATTTGCAAAAGCAGATCCGGCGCGATCTGGAATGGCGAATTCACCGGCGGAAAATCGCGCAGGACCTGATCCACCGTGGCTGCGCCGCAAAGTCCGCAGCTTGCATTCGTGAGCAGGCTGCGGCGATGGCGCGCGGCGTCGAACTGCGAGGGATCGCGCAGCATCACATCGACCATCGCCGCGCGCTGCCCGTCGCCGCCGGGTTTCGGGACAATGGCCGCGATCTCGGCGGCGGAGGTGACGAGACCCTCGCTCAGCAGCCAACCCGCCGCCAATTCCTCGTCCTGCCCGGGAGTCCGCATGGCGATGGCGACCGCCGATCCTTCGATGCGAATCTCCAACGGCTCCTCGATGATCACCTCATCCGTGCGAGGCTCCTGCAATTCGCCCACCGCAAAACGATGAATGGTCACTTCGCGGATCATGCCTCGCATTCTTTCCCGGAGTGCCTCGCCCGCACAAGCGCCGCGCGGACCAAATCCGCGCCAGAAACCGCGGAAACTCGATCCGTTTTCCTAGTTTTCGTCCGGATCCGCGCGGCGGCGGCGCTTGCGCGGCGCGTCGGAATCCATCGCCTCGTCGGGATCCTCGTCCATGTGCCGCTTTTTCGTCGTGCTCTTTTTTTGCTCCTTCGGTTCCGCCTTCAGGATTTCCTTCAACACCCGGCCCGCGATCGGCGCGGCGTAGGTGCCGCCGTGGACATCGTTGTCGCGCGCCTTTCCCTCGTAGAGGACGGCGAACGCATACTGTGGTTTCTCGAGCGGAGCGAAGCCGACGAACCACGCGGCCACCTTCTCCGTTTTCCCGTGACCCCACTGCGCGGTGCCAGTCTTGCCCGCGACCTTGAACCCCGAAACTCCCGCGCGCCCCGCCGTGCCGCCGCGACTGCTCACCACACCGTCGAGGCCGGTGCGCAAGGCCTTCATCGTGTCGCGATGAATGTCGATCTGACTCCGCACGCGCGTGTCATACCCAAACGTGATCCGCCCATCGAGGTCCTGCACCTGCAGCGCGAGCCGCGGCTGGAAAACGGTGCCGCCATTCGCGATCGCACACATGAGCGACGCCATCTGCACCGGCGTCACGAGCGTGTCGCCCTGACCGATGCTCATGTTCGCGATGTCGCCCGGCATCAGCTTGCGATGGTAATGCTTCTGCATGTATTCGGGCGTCATTAAGTTGCCCGCCTCCTCGGAAGCGAGCGGGATGCCCGTCTTCGCGCCGAGACCGAGCCGCGTCGCGTAGTCGATGATCGGCCGGTAGCCCGACTTCAGTCCCATTTTGTAAAAGTACGTATTGCACGACTGGATGAGCGCCTCGGTGAAAGTGAGCGGCCCCACGTCGCTCTTTTTCCAGTTGTGAAATTTGATGCCGCCGATCGTCACCACCGCCTCGCCGCCGAACGCATCATCCGGATCCACGTAGCCATCGTTCAGCGCCGCGAGGCCGGTCACGATTTTGAAAATGGAACCCGGCGGATACGCGGCGCGAAATGCGCGAGGGAAAAGCGGGTTGAAGGGATCCTTCGTCAGCTTGTCCATCACTTCGGGCGACACGCTCGGGACGTAGATGTTCGGATCGAACGCCGGCTCCGACGCCATCGCGATGATCTCGCCGGTCTTCGGGTCCATCACCACCATCGCGCACGGCCGTTTCGCGGCGAGCAGTTCGCGCTCGACGATCTGCTGGATTTTCGAGTCCAGCGACAGCACGACATTCTGCCCGGGCCGCGGCGGCAGGACGATTTTTTCCGTCGCCTTTTGGCCCTTCGCATCGAAGGCCACCTGCATCACGCCGAGCTTGCCGGTGAGTTGCGCGTTGAAGGATTTTTCGATCCCGTCGCGTCCCTCAAATTCCGGCCAGAGCAGTTCGTTGTTCTCGATTTCGCCGCTGGGGAATCCTCCCTGCCGGCCGACAAATCCGAGGACATGCGCCGCCGTGCGCCCTTGCGGATAAGTGCGGAGATAAGTCGGGATCGTCGTGAGTCCCGCGGTCTGGCTGCGCTTGAGCCGGTCGAGTTCCGTCGGCTTCAGGTCCTGCGCGATCACCATCGGCATCACGCCGCGTTCCTTGTATTGTTTCAGCGCGCGCGCGGGATCGAGCGGGATCGTCCGCCCCGTGATCTCCTGCGCCTTGCGCACCTTCTCCGCGATGAAACGCGACGCCTCTTCATTCGTGAACTGCGGCGGCGCGGGAAAACTGATCGCCAGATTGTACGCCACGCGCGTCTGCGCAAAGGGCACGCCATTGCGATCCACGATCTGGCCGCGCGGCGCGGGGATCGCGAAGCTGTAGTTCCGCGCGAGCTTTTGCGTCTCCCAAGTCGGCTGCAATCCCGGGTCCGGCGCGACGGGAATCACCGGCGGTTTTGCCGGTGGCGCGGAGGCCGGCGCGAGCTTCAGAACGTCACCCCCGCCAATGAGCGGGCCGCGCGGACTGTTGGCCGTCGCCGTCGCCGCCGCCGGCGGGTAGGCGACGACGACCGGTCGCGGCGGCGCATCCTGCGCTTGCGCGACCAGTGCAGAAATGCAGACGGAGAGTGCGAAGGGAAGAGGTCGGCGAATCACTGTGCGAAAAGGTATGCAGGAGGTCGTCACTGCCAAGCGACAAGATGGGCTGACTTCAAATGTGAAACCGCGGATTTTGCGACATGAAGCGCTGCGGATTTCCAAACACGACGCCATCCGTGCGCTCCTCCGTCCAGCCGCGCTTGCGCATTTCCAGTGCGGTGCGCGGCACGGCGAGCGGGACGCTGATGCCCCAGTCGCACGCCGAATTCATCCAGATGCGTTCCGCGCCGTAGTTTTCCAAAATGTCGATCGCGCGCGCCGGCGTGCATTTGCTTTCCGGGTAGAGCGTCATGCCCGCCCACATCCCGGTATCGAGCACCATCCCCGCCGTGTGCTCCTCGACGTGATCGATGATCACGCGCTCCGGCGCGATGCGCCGATCACTTTCCAGCACATCGAGGATCAGCCGCGTGCCCTTCAGCTTGTCCTCGAGATGCGGCGTGTGGACCAAAATGAGCTGCCCGTGTTTCGCCGCGAGGTCCACGTGGCGCTCGAGGATTTTCAGTTCGTTGCGCGTGTTTTTGTTCAGCCCGATTTCGCCGATGCCGAGCACGTTGGGCCGCGCGAGAAATTCCGGGATGATCGACAGCACTTCCTCCGCGAGCTTCATGTCCTCGGATTCCTTCGGATTGATGCACAGCCAGGAAAAATGCGGCAGCCCGAACCTCGCCGCGCGCTTCGGCTCGAAGTCCGTGAGCTGGCAAAAGTAGTCGTAAAATCCCTGCACCCCGCTCCGGTCAAAGCCCGCCCAAAACGCCGGTTCGCACACCGCGTGACATCCCGCGAGGACCATCGCCTGATAGTCGTCCGTGGTCCGCGAGACCATGTGCCCGTGAGGTTCGATGTAGCGCATGTTCGTCTCAATGAGTCTTCCCCGCCCACGCCCCGACCGCGCCCTTGCCCGGCGATTTTTCAATCGGCTCCGCCGTCGGATCGCTGAGCGAGATCAGCACGTCTCTCGCCCGCGTCGGCTCCCCGCCGGCGAGTTCCTTCATCGCGTCGCGAAAGGCCGCGAGCCGGAAATCCGCGTCGCCCGTTCCCCGATCCACGCGATCGAGGAAGGCCGCGAGGTCGATCAGTTTTGCTCTCGCATCCATGAAATAGAGATCGAGCAGTTCGTTGCGCGTCATGTGCGGAACTTCGCGTGATTTGTCGGTACAAGCAAGAGGGGCGGCACGATCGCGCGCGCCGCCCCTCCGGATAAAACCTGTCTTTGCCGCCGATCCTAGTCCTCAGCCTTGTACTTTTTGTGGCCTTCCTTTTTCTCGGTGTTCAGCTTGTCGAGGAGGCTCTTCGCCTCGTCGGTCTTGCCGCCTTCGATCGCCGCCTTCAGCGCGTCGAGATTCTTCCCGACTTCCTGCATCGAGGCCTTGTAGCCCTCGAGGAATTTCGCCTTCTCCGCCGCCGGCACGTCCTTCAGCTTCGCGGGTTCGTACTTCTGCCCCGCCGAGTTGGCGGCTTTCGCCTCGGCGACCTTCGCAAGGGTCGCGTCCTTTTGGCCGGCATCGGCCACGTTGCGGTTGATGGCCTTCAGCGCCTTGCCGAGCTTTTCCATTTCCTTGGCGAGCGGCGTGTCTTCCTCGGCAAATGCCGGGACCGCGATGGCGCACGCGGCGAGCAGGGTGAACAGGGATTTGAGTTTCATCTGGGATGTTGTGGTTTGGATTTGGTTTTGAATTCTCCCGGTGGCCGTGCCGCCGGACTTCCCCGCCATTGACGAAACTCAGTGGCGGTTAGTCAAAGTTTCTTTCGCGCGGACTTCGCCGCCGCGTCCCTCACCACAGCGGATACAGGAACGGCACGGCACTCGGCGCGATGATGCTGAGCGCGATGAGCGCACCGACGAGGAGCAGCGCAATGAGGATCGGCAGCAGCCACCATTTTTTGTTGTGGCGCAAAAGATCGAGCAGCTCCCGCACGATGCCCGGCGGTTTCGCGCGCGCGGCTTTTTCAAAATCGCCCGGGTCGTGATCCATGGATCAATGCTGGCGGAAGTAGCGCGTCGCGTCGCCCGTTTTTTCCGCATCCTCCCAGTACGATGCGCGCTCACGCTCGCAGCGGCGCTGCAGCGGATCGCGTCCGGAGAGCCGCAGCAGCAGCCCGATCGGCGTGACCACGAGAAGATAGATGGCGGTGACCGCGACGTTGCTCACGATGAACCCGATGCCGCAGCCGAGCGCATTCCACCCGAAGTAAAATGGCCGCGCGATCTGCGGCAGCAGCCACAGCACGATGCCCGCAGCGCAACCGATCCCAGCGAGCCACACCGTCCACGCCGGCCAAGTGTGCGTGCGCCACCAGCCGAGCGACCCGAGCACGAGCGCGACCAGCGGCATTCCGATGGCGATGCTTTTCGCAAACGCGCGGCGCGCGGCGCGGTCGGGATTCCAGTTCACTTCGTGGAAAGGATTGATCATCGGCGGGTCGTTCGGTCTGCGGTCAGTCGGGCGGAAATTCTTTCGCGCGCCTCTCGCGCAGATCCGCGGCGGCGCGAGGCTGATCCGCTTTTTGCAGCACGCAGTTTTCCAGCACGAGCACATCCATGTCGCACGCCATGAAGCAGCGCCACGCGTCCTCCGGCGTGCAGACGATCGGCTCGCCGCGGACGTTGAAGCTCGTGTTCACGAGCACACCGCAGCCCGTGCGTTTTTTGAATTCGCGGATGAGCCGAAAGTAGCGCCCGTTGCGCTCCTCAGTCACCGTCTGCACCCGCGCGGAAAAATCCGCGTGCGTGATCGCCGGCAGCACGCTGCGCGGGACATTCACGCGCTTGCGGAGATCGGGATCGCGCATGAGCGCGCGCTGCGCATCGTCCAGCGGCAGCCGGTGGGCTTCGCGCACGGGCGCGACGAGGAGCATGTACGGCGATGCGCGATTGAGATCGAACCACGCCGCCGCGTCCTCGGCGAGGCAGCTCGGCGCGAAGGGGCGGAAGCTTTCGCGGAACTTCACGCGCAGATTCATCCGCGACTGCATCCCGGCGTCGCGCGGATTGCCGAGGATGCTGCGCGAGCCGAGCGCGCGCGGGCCGAACTCCATCCGCCCCTGAAACCAGCCGACCACTTTCCCCTGCTCCAGCGAGGACGCGACGCTGGCGAGCAGTTCCGCTTCGCTCGGAAAGTGGCGGTAGTCCGCGCCCTTCGCGTCGAGAAAAGCGCGCACCTCCGTGTCGCTGAACGCCGGGCCGAGCAGCGCGCCTTTCAACGCATCGCCAGCCTGGGCGATGCGCGGCGTGCCGAGCAATTGATGCGAGACAAACAGCGCCGCGCCGAGCGCGCCGCCCGCATCGCCCGCGGCGGACGGGATCCAAAGGTCGTCGAAAATTCCGGCGCGCAGCAGTTCGCCATTCGCCACGCAGTTCAGCGCGACGCCGCCCGCAAGGCAGAGATTTTTCGCGCCGGTGAGCGCTTTGGCGCAGCGCGCCATCCGCAGGACGATCTCATTCGTGATGCTTTGGATGCTCGCCGCGAGGTCCATTTCCCGCTGCGTGATCGTGCCCTCGGGCGCGCGCGGCGGACCGCCGAAGAGCGTGGCAAAGGATCGGCCGGTCATCGTGAGTCCGCCCGCGAAATTGAAGTGCTGCATTTTTAGCCGGAAGGATCCGTCGGCTTTCAGATCCAGCAATTCGGTGCGGATGAGGTCCGCGTATTTCGGCTCCCCGTACGGCGCGAGGCCCATGAGTTTGTATTCGCCCGAGTTCACGCGGAATCCGCAGAAGGACGTGAACGCGGAATACAAAAGCCCGAGCGAATGCGGAAAGCGCAGCGTCTTCAGCAGCTCGATTTTTCCGCCGCGCCCGATGCCGATCGTCGCGGTGTCCCACTCGCCGACGCCGTCGAGCGTGAGGATCGCCGCCTCGGAAAAAGGCGACGGGAAAAACGCGCACGCCGCGTGGCTCTCGTGGTGCGACGGGAAGATGACACGCTTCCGATATTCGCCGCCGAGCGCGCGTTTGATCTCGCGCGGAAGGTGGAGCTTTTGCTTCAGCCACGCGGGCATCGCGAGCATGAAGGAGCGCAGGCCCGCGGGCGCGCGCGCCACGAACGTCTCGATCAGCCGGTCGAATTTGAGCAGCGGCTTTTCGTAAAACGTGACGTAGTCCACCGCGCCCGCCGCGATGCCACCCTCGCGCAGGCAGTACTCGACGGCGCGGGCGGGGAAGGACGCGTCGTGCTTGATCCGCGTGAATCGCTCCTCCTGCGCCGCGGCGATCACCTCGCCATCGACGACGAGCGCGGCCGCGCTGTCGTGATAGTAGGCGGAAATTCCGAGGATGCTTCGCGGCATGAGTGACGGGCGTCGCGCCGACCATGCGCGCGGCCCGCGCGATCCGTCGAGCCATGTTCACGCAGCGGGCGCTGCGCTACTTGGACTCGAGGCTGCCCGCCTTTTGCCCCTGCAGAAATTTTTCCAGTGCCGGCGCGTCGAACTCCTCGTGGAGATCATCGAGCAGCGCGGGGATCCATCCGTAGCTGACCGCTTCCGCGCGGCGGAAATCTGCGAGCGCCTTCGCGGGCTCCCCGCGCTCCCGCCAATGGAGCGCGGAGGTGAGCCAGACTTTCGGCGAGTTCGGATCGAGCTGCTTCGCGCGGTCGAGGAGCGGTTCGGCTTCTTCAAAACGGCGCAGTCGGCCGAGCACCCACGCGTCGCGCAGCATGATGCCGGCGTCCTGCGGGAAAATGGACAGCGCCTCCGCGTAGGCATCGTGCGCGTCCTCGAGCGCCCATCGTTCGGCATCGTTGGGACGAAAGGCGTAGCTCAGGATGCGCTGCACTTCGCCGAGTTGGAAATAGAGTTCCGGATTTCGGACGCCGCGGCCGATCGCCTCGCCGGCGAATTTTTGTCCCTCCTGGAGTTTCCCTTCCAAAAATTTCCCTCGCGCAATTTCCGCGCGAAGCTCTCCGGAAATCCGCGGCGCGCTCACGACGAGCATCCACAGTCCGAGGGCGGCGGGAATCGCGTGCAATGCGCGGGCGAGCGGCTGGGGCTGCCTTTCCTCCGGGCGAGCACGTCGTGTCGCGAGCGTTCCGAACAGGAACGCGGCGAGGAGGGAGTTTGCCGGGATGTGAAGATTGAAATCCATCATCGCATGCACGAGGCACGCGGCGATGGCGCTCACGGTTCCGATGTGCAGTGCGAGCGCATGTTTTTCCGGGCCCTCGGTGATGACGTTGGAAAAGCGGGAGGCGATTTCTTTCAACCGTCGCAGCCCGTGACGGAGGTGCGCGACAATGAAAATCACGACGAGGAGGATGCCTGCGATGCCGTACTCGGCGAGCGTCTGCAGCCAGTCGTTATGCGCGAAGACGGGATCATTGCGGACGCTCGGTCCGCGAAAAGTCCGGCCGTAGTACGTGTAGGTGCGGCTGCCGGTGCCGAAAACCGGCGCGAGTTTGAACTGCTTCCACGCGGCATCCCAGAGCTGCAACCGGATGTCCGACGAAACAAAAACGGCGCTGGCGCGGGAGCGGATGCCGAAGCTGCGTTCCGCGGCGAACATGAGCCCGCCGCCGAGCAGCGCGATGGCCGCGACGATGGCGAGGATCCGCGGCAGCAGTCCATGCGGCAGGCGCGTGCGGAGCGTCCACACGCTGAGGCCGGCGAAGACCGCGAGGCCGACTCCGGCGCTGAGGTAGCCGCCGCGGCTGCCGGTGAGCACGAGGCCGGCGAAGGAGACGAGCGCGAGGTAGCCCATCAGGATTTTTCCGCGCGCGCGAAATCCGCCCCAGAAGCAGAGACTCGTGGCGAGGAGCAACGTCGTCTCGAGAAAACCGGCGAGGTGATTCGGCGAGATGAAAGCGCCCGAGGCGCGGAACCCGGCATCGCCGCGACCGCCGGCGAGGAGCGGGTGAAAATTGGCATCCTGCGCGAATTGATAAATCCCAATGCCGACATGGCCGAGGCTGAAAACGATGAGACCGCAGACGATGGCATAACGCGGCGCGGTGCCGGGCACGGCGAGGGCGGTGATGAAATAGATGAGCACGCCCGCGAGCAGCGGATAGAAATCAAACCCGGCGAGCCACGCGGACGGCGATGTCATGATCCGCGCATAGAAGTACGCGGCCATGAGAATGGTGGAGACAAGGCACGCCCGGTCCATCCGCGCCGGAGCCGATCGGAGCGAGAAAACCGTGAGGAGGCCCGAGACGCCGAGCAGGGCGTAACTCGGCAGAGTGTAGCTCAACCGGGTGCCGTCGCCGCCGCCGAAGAAAAGCTGCAGGACCGCGATGGCGACGAGGAACAGGATGGCGTGGAGGGACTTCATCGGGGAATGGCGGGCGTGGATTCTTGCCGTCCACTTTCTTTGGAATGCTGGCACCGGATGAGCCAGAGCATTCTTGTTCCCTCACGCTGCAGGGATTGCCTGAAACCCGAACTCCGCGCGGAGAAGAAACTTCCGGAAGTCCATTTTACCGGAATGCCCTGACGACAATTTGCATGCCTCAAATCCGCCGGGGTCGCTCAATTTTGGCGACCGGAATCTTTTTAGAACGTCGCGCCGGGACCAAAGACGCCGCTGAGCGAATTGCCGTTCGGATTACCCGACGCGAGGGAGAGGATCTGTCCGTTGGCGTTGGTAAATGCGACGATGTTGCCTTGCGAATCGGTCACCGCATAACCGATGATTTGGCCAGCGGCGTTTTTAATCGGGATGCGGCTGTTCGAAGTCGAGCCGCCGCCGCCGAAGGCCGGGAACGCTGTATTTCCGGAGCCGAATGCCGAGAAGAAGGGAAGCGGGTCCAAGCCCGAAATCTCGCCGAGGCGATGAACGCCACCGAAAATCACCAGAAATTGCACAGGGCCGTT
>JBBSEI010000051.1:0-29200 GCA_038239865.1 Chthoniobacterales bacterium | reverse complement strand
CGCGTTTTCGCGTTTTCGCGTTTTCGCGTTTTCGCGTTTTCGCGTTTTCGCGTTTTCGCGACCTCGCGACCGGAGCGATCGGAGCGACGAACGCGCGTCTTCTTTTGCCATCCGCGGACTGCACGCTGGATTCCGCCCGCGCGTCGCCGCACAGTGCGCACGCATGAACACTTTTCTCCGCCCGATGTTCCTCGTCCTCGCGTTTGCATCACTGGGATTCACCGCGCACGCCGCCGACGCGAAACCGCAGCAGCGCCCGAACGTCCTTTTCATCCTCTGCGACGATCTGCGGCCCGCCGCGCTCGGGTGCTACGGATCGAAAAATGTGCGCACGCCGAACATCGATCGGCTCGCGGGCGAGGGCGTGCTTTTTCAAAATACTTTCTGCACGACTTCGCTCTGCTCGCCGAGCCGCGCCTCGATCCTCACGGGGCTGTACGCGCACGGGCATGGCGTGCGGGATAATTTTACGGAGCTGCCGTCGAACCTCACGCACTGGCCGCAGCGGCTGCGCGAGGAAGGCTACGCGACGGCCTACATGGGGAAATGGCACATGGGCGAGGACAACGACATGCCGCGATGGGGTTTCGATTTTTTCGCGACGCACAAGGGCCAGGGGAAATACTTCGACACGGAGTGGAACTTCGACGGCAAGCGGCGCGAGGTGGTGAAGGGCTACTACACGACCATCGTCACCGATATGGCGCTCGACTGGATGAAACAGGATCACGCGGGCAAGCCGTGGGCGCTGTGCATCGGGCACAAGGCGCCGCACAGCTTCTACACGCCGGAGAAAAAGTACGCGCACACGTTTGACGACGTGCGCGTGCCGTATCCGCAGACGGCGTTCGAGCTGGGCGACAAACCGGCGTGGATCACGGAGCGGCTGCATACGTGGCACGGGATCTACGGCCCGCTGTTTGATTGGCGGAAGAAATTCCCCGACGACCGGCCCGAGGCGGTGAAAGATTTTGAGAACATGGTCCACGGCTACTGGGGCACGATCCTGAGCGTGGATGACAGCATCGCGCGGCTCGTCACTTTCCTCAAAGAGCGCGGCCAGCTCGACCACACGATCATCGTCCTCATGGGCGACAACGGCCTGCTCGAAGGCGAGCACGGCATGGTGGACAAGCGCACCATGCACGAACCGAGCATCCGCATCCCGCTCATCGTGCGCTGGCCCGGCCTCGCCGCGGGCAAGGTAATCGCGCAGCAGGTGCTCACTGAGGACATCGCGCCCTCGCTGCTCGAAATGTGCGGAGCGAAGGCGCTGGAAAATATCCACGGCAAGTCGTGGGCGAAGCTCGTGCGCGAAGGCGATGACTCGTGGCGCAAGGCGTGGTTTTACGAATACAACTACGAGAAGCAGTTCCCCTACACGCCAAACGTCCGCGGCGTGCGCACCGACGAGTGGAAGTACATGCACTATCCGCACGGCGACGGCTCGCCGGACAAGCACATGGCCGAGCTTTACCACGTGAAAAACGATCCCGAGGAGCGGCGGAATCTCATCGCCGATCCGCAGCACGCCGCGAAGGTCGCGGAATTGCAGGCGCTGCTCGCGAAGTTGATGACCGACTCCGGCGTCACGCCGGAGAACGACAGGATGCCGCTGGATGCGGGAATCAAGCAGGCACTGCCGGACGCGAAGATCCGGTGATCAAACCGTCTCGAACCAGCGATGCGACCTGAGCGCGTCGTGCATTGGGTAGGGTGGGCGCCCCGCCCGCCGTATTCCGCGTCCCGCGGAATACACTCGCACACCACTTGCGCAATGAACGCCCATGGATTTCCGCCGGGTGCTGCGCAGGATGCGCAGCACGGCAGGCGGGACGCCTACTCAACCCCGATGCATCCCGTCCTGCTTCACTCGCATTCGGCAACCTTCACCGCGTCCGATCCGTGTAGCCCGGCTTCGCAGGCCGCACCGGCGGGTTCTTCACGAGCAGGTCGAGGATTTCCTGGATGCCACGTTCAAGCTGCGGGTCCGCGCCTTTCGCGATGAGCGCGGGGTCGTCCAGCACTTCGATGTCCGGCTTCACACCGGTGCCCTCGATGATCCATTTGCCGGTCGTGTCGTAGATCGCGAAAGTCGGCACGGTGACCTTGCCACCGTCGCTGAGCGGCGGGCAGCCCGTCATGCCGATCAGCCCGCCCCACGTGCGCGTGCCAATCACCGGGCCGAGCTTTTTCTGCTGGAAGAGGAACGGAAAACAGTCGCCGCCCGAGCCGCTCCAGCCGTTCGCGAGCATGACTTTCGGCCCATTGTGGACGGCATTCGGCGACGACCAGTCGTGACCGTCGCGCACGGCGTAGAAATTCGTGACCGGGCGGTTCAGCACCTCGATGAAACGATCCGGAATGTGACCGCCGGCGTTCCAGCGCTCATCAATGATGAGGCCGTCCTTCTGCACCTGCCCGCGCCATTGCCGGAACAATTCCGTCTGCCCCTCATCGCCGGTATTCTTGACGTAAATGTAACCCACGCGCCCGCCCGTCGCGACATCCACACGCTGCCGGTTCTGCTCGATCCACGCGTGCAGCCGGAGCGCGGATTCACTGCCGAGCGTGTGCAAAATCACCTCGCGCGCGTTGTCGAACACCGGCCGGTCGTTCACGGTCAGCACCACCGTTTTTTCCGCGAGCCCCATGAACGCAGCCGCGGGCTCGACCCGCGGGTCGAGCGTGCGTCCATTCACCGCGAGGAGAAAATCGCCCTCGTTCACCGCGATGCCCGGCCCCCGGAGCGGCGAGCGCACCGCGGTGTCCCACGGCGCGACATCGAGGATGCGCTTGATGCGATATGCGCCCTGCTCGAGCGCGTAGTCGCAGCCGAGATAGCCCACGCGGCGCTTCGGCGCTTCGACGATGTCGCCCCCGCTGCGGTACGCGTGCGAGGTGTTCAGTTCGCCGAGCAGTTCGCCGAGCACGTAATTCACGTCGTAGCGCGTCGCGCACGCGTCGATCATCGGGCGGTAGCGCTCGCGCATTTCCTGCCAGTGCACGAGGTGCAGGTACGGGTCGTAGAAAAAATCGCGTTCGATCCGCCACGCATCATCAAACATCTGCCGCCACTCCGCGACAGGATCCACGGTCGCCTCCAGCGCACTGGTCTGCAGCGGATGATCCGCCTTCACCGTGTCCGTCGCAGGCACGACGTACCAACTGCCGCCACGAGCCACGAGCAACTTGTGCCCGTCGCCGCTGATTTCGTATCCGCCGACATCGTCGAGGATCTGTTTTTCCACGCGCGCATCCAAGTCGTAAAAACTCAGCGGAGAAGTCTTGTTGTTCGATCCCGCGCGCGGCGGCCAGCGGAAGATCACCTTCCCCGGCAGTGCGCCGAGCTGGTCAATGCGCCCGCTGCCCACAGGCAGCACGATTGCGCGCGCCTCAAAGCCCTCGAGGTCAATGCGGACATCCGTCGGCTTCGGTGCCACCGCCGGATTCGCCATCATGCGCATCGGCCCGTTCTTGGTCTGCACGACGACCGTGCGGTTTTCCGCGAACGCCGCGCGGCCCGGATCGGAGTTTTGCTCGCCCTTGCGCGAATCGTCCGGCTTCTTCGCCGGGTCCGTGCTTTTCGGCGCGTCTTTTGGCGCGTCTTTCGCCGGCTCGCTTTTCGGGTCGTCCTTTTTCCAAGGCTCCTCGTCATTCTTCGGCGCGAGCGGCGACGGCATGTCCTTGCGCAGCGGCACGCACATGAGCGCGTGGCTGTTTACGTAGGCCCAGGTGTTGTCAAAGTCGCTGCGGTGCTGCGTGAAATTCCGCTTGCTGCGGTAATACAGATATTTCCCCGCCGGATCGAATACCGGCAGGTCGTCGTCGTAAAATGCGCTCGTGACCTGGTGCTTTTTCCGATCCTTCGTGTCGTAGATCACGATGCCCTGCTGCCGATTTTCGGTGTCCCCGGCGTACGTGAGCCAGCGACTGTCCGGGCTCCACGAGAAGGTGAAATTCTCCAGCTCGCCGTGGTAAAGCCACATCTCCTTGTCAATCGCGACCGTCTGCTTCGACTCGATCTCGTGCAGCCAGATCCGCATCGCGGAATCAATGAACACGATCTTCCGGCTGTCCGGCGACCAGTGCGGCGAGTAGCGCCAGCCCGCGTGCAATTCCGTGAGCTGCCGCTCGTCCCCCTTGCCGTCCGCGCTGCGCAGCGTGAGTTCGTATTCGCCGCTGCGGTCGCTGAAATAGGCGATCCATTTTCCATCCGGCGACCACGCGGGGTAGCGCTCGGCCACGCCTTGCGACTCGGTGAAGTTCCGCACCACGCCGTTCTCCGCGGGCACGGAAAAAATCTCCCCGCGCGCCTCGAACAGCACGCGCTTGCCTGTCGGAGAAATGGAGGCATTGCGGATCAGTCCGCTGACATTTTGCACGTGCGGGCGCAGCGTCGCCTTGTCCGTGACGACTTCGATTTGCACCTGCCGTGTCTCCTCCGTCGCGAGGTCGAGCAGCACGAGCGCGCCGCCATTTTCAAACACGATCTCCTTCGGCCCGACGGACGGATAGCGCACGTCGTAGCTCGTGAAATTGGTCACCGGCCGGATCGTTTTCGCAGCCACTTCGTAGCACCACAGGTTCGCGCGTTTGCCCGCGCCGCGGTCGGAGAGAAAATAGACGCGGTCATTGCCGACCCACATCGGCTGCGAGTCGTTCGCGTCGTCGTGCGTGATGTTTTCCGCCGCGCCCGTGTCGAGGTGGAAGAGCCACACGTCCGGCGCCATGCCGCCGCGGTAGCGCTTCCACGAGGCGCGATCCGTGTCGGTCATCGTGTATGCAAATGTCTTTCCATCCGGCGAAATCGCGCCGAATTCGCCGTACGGGATCGGCAGTTTTGCAGGCAGCCCGCCCTTCGCATCCACGCGGAAAAACTGCCCGACGCGATCCGTGAAACTCTCGCGACGCGACGCGAAGATGAGGCTCTTGCTGTCCGGCCACCAGCCGACGATCCGATCCGTGCCGCCGTGGAAAGTGACGCGTCGCGGCTCGCCGCCGCTCACCGGCATCACGTAGATGGATTCGCCGCCGTCGTAGTTTGCGGTGAAGGCAATCTCACGGCCATCCGGCGAAAAGCGCGGGAACAATTCCTCGCCCGCCGGCGAGCTGAGCCGGATCGCCGTGCCGCCTTCCTTCGGCGCGATCCAGATGTCGCCCGCATACACGAATGCGATTTGCTTTTCGGACACCGCCGGCATCCGCATGAGACGCGCATCGAGAGCGTCCTCAGCCCCGGCGCGGATCAAAAGTGCGGCAAGAAACACGATGAAAGTGGGGAGCTTCATGTCGCGGAACAAACACGCGCGCCCGCCGCGCGGCAACGCGCAAAATGTGGTGCCGACGACCCGTCGGCCCGCTTGCCCTCAGAGCGCCGCGCGCAATCGATTTCCGCAGGCTCACCAATGCAACAGAGCCACGGCGCATCTCTGAGCAGGCGGAACTTTGCCCCACGCGGCAGGCACACGCCGGTGCCGACGGGTCGCCGGCGCTACATTTACACCGTGAGCCGCCGCGCGCGGGCGGCGATGGGCCACGTCTCCGTGACGCGGTCACCATCAACGATGAGCGCCTCGGCGTGCAGGGCGACGGTCGGGCAGATGTGGCGCGGGATGCCGTGCAGCGTATGGCCGACGGAAAATTCCGACGCGCGCGGCGTCTCGATTACGAGGTGCTCCTCGCTGTGCATCACGGCGACGGCATCGGGCAATTCGAGGATGCGCACGCGCGGCTGCGGCATCTCGGAGGCGACTGATTTGTGGCCGAGGTCGAGGCACAGTCGATCCGCCGCGGGCTTGCTGACGACGCGCGCGAGCAGCACGGCGGCGGTCTGAAATGCGAGGTCGGGAAATTTTTCCGCGTAGCCGAAATCCCACAGCACCGGCGTGCCAGGCGAGCATTCGCGGTCCGTGTGCGAAGCGTGGATCGGGAATGTCGGCGTCCCTCCGGCGACGAGCAGCGGCACGGGCAAACCCATGCCCTCTAGCTTCGCGCGGAGCGCGAGCACGGGGGCGAAGGCAGCCTCGCATTCCGCCCGGCGCGCGGCGGGCGCGGGCTCGGTGATGTGGCCGTCGTACGCGTGAAGGCCCGCGGCACGCAGCGCGGGCGACGAGGCGATCAGCCTGTAGAGTTCGGCGGCGCTGTCGCCCGGCGCGATGCCCGTGCGGTGCATTCCGCAATCGAGATCGATCAGCACGCCGAGCGTCACACCGGCGGCGAGCGCGGCGGTGCTCAGCGCGTGGACGGCCGAGGGATCATCCGCCACGACGCTGAAGACGGTCTTTGGAAACCGCCGCGCGAGTTCGCAGAGGCGGGCGATGTTTGGCCCGGCTTGCGGGAAGGCGAGCAGCACATCGGGCGCGCCGGCGGCGGCGCACATCTCCGTCTCGGCGATCGTGGAGGTCTTGAATTTCGTGATGCCCAGCTCGATCTGCCGCACGACGAGCGGGCCGAGTTTGTGCGTCTTCACATGCGGCCGCAGGCGCGCGGGGCCGCCGGCGATTTCGATCATCAGCCGCAGGTTGTGCTCGATGCGCTCGCGGAAAAGGAGGAGGGCCGGCGAGGGAATCGCGGATTCGTCGTGGAGGCGGAACCAGTCGGGCATCGCGCGAGAAAGGCGGACGCAGGGCGCGCTGTCACTGCATTTTCCCGTCGCGAAAAAATCGCACGATGCGAACTGCGGAGGACTTGCCGCGGGAATTTAACAATGCCGTCACGGTGCGGCCTCTAAGCTGGGACCCCCGGCGTCACTTTATATGGTCACGCCACTTTTCCGATGAACCGTCCTCTTTGCCTTTCCATCGCCGCCGTGCTCTCCGCCGCCGGTCCGATTTTCTCCGCACCTCCGCCGACTTCCGCGCCCGCACCGGCGGCGCATGGCGATGGGAAAACGGAGGCGGGCGCGAAGGACGCGGCGAATGCGATCAAGTCGTTCAAATTCGACGCTGGGCTGAAAGTGGAACTGTGGGCGAATGAGCCGATGCTCTCAAATCCGGTGTCGTTCGCGACGGATGAGCGCGGGCGGTGGTTCATCGCGGAGAGCTACCGGCAGGAGGGGCGCAATGTCGGCGGCAAGCCGGTCGCGGGCGGAGTCGTGGACAATCGCGGGCACATGAACTGGCTCGACGCCGACATCGCATCGCGGACGACGGATGAGCGGCTGGCGACGATGCACAAATTTTACCCGGACCCGGCGAAATTCGCGGAGGCCTTCGAGACGTTTGAGGAGCGCATCGTGGTGCTCGAGGACACGAAAAGCACGGGGCACGCGGACAAGAGCACCATTTTCGCGGACGGTTTCCGCGATGCGCTCGACGGCACAGGTGCTGGAATTTTAGCACGTGGCAACGAAGTCTGGTGGACGTGCATCCCGAACCTCTGGCATTTCACCGACTCGAATGGCGACGGGAAATCCGACACGAAGGAGAAGCTGCTCTCGGGCTTCGGCGTGAAGTTTGCCTTCCGCGGGCACGACATGCACGGGCTGCGCTTCGGGCCGGAGGGGAAGCTCTACTTTTCCATCGGCGATCGCGGGCTGAACGTGAAAAACAAGGAGGGCAAACAGGCCGAGGTGACGGAGACGGGCGCGATTTTGCGCTGCAATCCCGGCGGCACGGACTTCGAGGTTTTCGCGACCGGCGTGCGCAATCCGCAGGAGCTGGCGTTCGATGAGTTCGGGAATCTTTTCACCGGCGACAACAATTCGGACAGCGGCGACAAGGCGCGCTTCGCGCAGATCGTCGAGGGCGGCGACAGCGGGTGGCGGATGCCTTTTCAATATCTCGACGACCGCGGCCCGTGGAATCGCGAGCTGCTGTGGGACGAAAAGGAGGGCCGCAAGGCGCGCTACATCGTGCCGCCGGTCGCCAATCTCAGCAATGGCCCGAGCGGGCTGACTTACAATCCCGGCACGGGCCTCTCGAAAAAATACGCGGGCAAATTTTACCTCAGCGATTTCCGCGGCGGCGCGAGTGCGAGCGTGGTGCACGAGATCGCGTTGGAGCCGGAAGGCGCGTTTTTCAAACTGAAGGAGCGGCGCGATTTTCTGAAGGGCGTGCTGACGACGGACGTGGAATTCGGCACCGACGGCGCGCTCTACGTGCTCGACTGGGTGGAGGGCTGGAGCGGCGTGGACAGGGGCCGCATTTTCAAATTCACCGCGCCGGACGCGGACACGGCGAAGCAGGCGGAAGTGAAGAAGCTGCTCGCCGAAGGCATGGTCGCGCGGCCCGCGGCGGAACTCGAAAAACTGCTCGCGCACGACGACCAGCGCGTGCGGCAGGCGGCACAGTTTCAACTCGCGACGAAAAATGACGCGGAGACTTTGACCCGCGCCTCGAAAACTGGCGCGACCACACTCGCGCGCGTGCACGGAATCTGGGGCCTCGGGCAGCTCGCAAAAAAGCAGCCGGCGGTGCTCACGGCGGTCGCGGCGCTGCTGGACGACAGGGACGGCGAAGTGCGTGCGCAGGCGGCGCGCGTGCTCGGCGATCAGAAATTCAAGGGCGCGTATGACAAGCTGATCGGCCTGCTGAAAGACGGCCATCCGCGGGCGCGCTTTTATGCGGCGATCGCGCTCTGGAAATCGGGCTACAAGCCGGCGGTGGAGCCGCTCTTTGCGATGCTCGCGGAGAATGCGGACAAGGATCCGATCCTGCGGCACGCGGGCATCATGGGCCTCACGGGCTGCGCGGATGTGGCCACGCTCGCAGCGCGCACGACGCACGCGAGCGCGGCGGTGCGCGGAGCGGCGGTGGTCGCACTGCGGCGGCTGAAGAGTTCGCAGGTCGCGGCATTTTTGAAGGACGCGGATCAGTCGATCGTCTTGGAAGCGGCTCGCGCGATCCACGATGTGCCGATTCCCGAAGCGATGCCCGGGCTGGCCGCACTGCTCGGCGACAAAAGGATTTCGGACCGCAACATTTTGCTCCGCGTGGTGAACGCGCACTACCGCCTCGGGCAGCCCGCGGATGCAAAGGCGCTGGCGGCATTTTCCGCGGACAACTCGGCGAACGAAGTCGGCCGCAAAGAGGCGCTCACCGCGCTCGCGGCCTGGGCGAATCCGAATCCAAAAGATCGCCTGCTCTACCTCTGGCGTCCGCTCCCGCAGCGGACGAATGCCGACGCCGTCGCGGCGCTGACGCCGGTGATCGCCGGCATCCTGGCAAACGCGCATGGCAGCGTGCAGGAGAGCGCGGCGGTGGCGGTGAAGAAGCTCGGCCTGCGCAGCAGCGCCGATGCGCTGCTCGCGCTCATCACGAACGACAAGGCGGGCAAAGGCGCGCGCACGGAGGGACTGCGCGCACTTGTTTCGCTGAAGGATCCGCGGCTCGCGCAGGCAGCGAAATCGGCGCTCACGGATCGCGAGCCGAAGCTGCGGGCCGAGGGCCTGCGTGCGCTCGTCGCAGCCGATCCCGTGGCGGCACTCGCGACAGTCAGCGATGTTCTTTCCTCGAATGCGCCGGCGACCGAAAAACAGGGCGCGGTGGCCGCGCTGGCGGAGAGCCGCACGCCGGAAGCGGAGAAGCTGCTCGCGGGACTGATGGACAATCTCATCGCCGGCAAGCTCGCGCCCGAGGTGCAGCTCGATGTCGCCGAGGCGGCGCGCAAACGCGCGGGTTTGAAGGGCCGCGTGCAGCAATGGACGGCCTCGCTGCCGAAGGACGATCCGCTCGCGCCGTACCGCATCGCGAGTGCGGGCGGCGACGCCGAGCGCGGGAAAAAAGTCTTCCGTGAGCACGCCACGGCGCAGTGTTTCAAATGCCACAAGTGCGAGGGCGGCGACAGTCTCGTCGGTCCGGACCTCACGAAGATCGGCGCGAGCAAGGATCGCGAATACCTGCTCGAAAGCATCGTTTTTCCAAACAAGAAAATCGCCGAGGGTTTCCAGATAGTGGTGCTGGAACTGACCGACGGGATGACGGTCGTGGGCCGCCTGCTGCGCGAGACGAAGGACAGCCTGCAGGTGGAAACCGTGGACGGCACGGGCAAGCCGCAAAACGTGAACGTCGCGGTGAAAAAAGTGAAGACGCGCACGAGCGCGCCGTCGCCGATGCCCGAAATCATCCGCGACCAGCTCACCCGCACCGAACTCCGCGATGTCCTCGAATACCTTGCCACCAGAAAGTAGCCGCCGTCGCCGCGCGTCGTGCGCGGTGCTGCTTTCACTCGCCCTCCTCCTGCCCGCGGTGCGCGCCGCCGAGCCGCAGACGGCACCGCGCGCGAACCGGCAGCTTGCGGATTATTTCGCGCGGCAGGTCGCAAATCTTGAGAGTCATCCGCTCGCGGAACCGACCTCCCCGGCGCAGTGGGAAACCACGCGCACGGAGATGCGGCGCGAACTCGCGGAGATGCTCGGGCTCGATCCGATGCCGGAGCGCACGCCGCTGAAAGTGGAGAAGACGGGCGAGGTGAAAGGCGATGGTTTTACCGTGGAGAACATGCACTACCAGTCGCTGCCCGGCCTGTACGTGACGGCGAACCTTTACCGCCCGGAAAAATCCGAAGGACGGCTGCCCGCGATCCTCTACGTGTGCGGCCACAGCAACATGATGAAGGACGGCGTGAGCCTTGGGAACAAGACCGGCTACCAGCATCACGGCGAGTGGTTCGCGCGGCACGGCTACGTGTGCCTCGTCATCGACACCGTGCAGCTCGGCGAGATTCGCGGCGAGCATCACGGCACGTATGCGAAAGGACGCTGGTGGTGGATTTCGCGCGGCTACACGCCCGCGGGCACGGAGGCTTGGAACGGCATTCGCGGGATTGATTACCTGGTGTCGCGCGCGGATGTGGATCCCGAGCGCATCGGCGTGACGGGGCGCAGCGGCGGCGGCGCGTATTCGTGGTGGATCGGGGCGCTCGATGATCGGGTGAAAGTGGTCGCGCCCACCGCGGGGATCACCACGCTGCACAATCACGTGATCGACGGCGCAGTGGAGGGGCACTGCGACTGCATGTTCATGGTGAACACGTATCGCTGGGACTACGACAAAGTCGCCGCGCTCATCGCCCCGCGCGCACTGCTGATTTCGAACACCGACAAGGACACCATTTTCCCGCTCGATGGCGTGGTCTCGATCTACAACAGCACGCGCCGCATCTATCGCGCGCTCGGCGCGGAGGCGAAGATCGGGCTGCAAATTTCCGAAGGGCCGCACAAGGACACGCAGCCGCTGAATGAGGGCGCGTTTCATTGGTTCGAGCGCTGGCTGAAAAATGCGGACCCGATGGCGGTGCTCGACGAGGGCGCGACGAAGCGCCTCGAACCGGAGCAACTTCGCGTTTTTGCAAAGCTCCCCGAGGACGAACGGAACACGAGCATCGACACGGAATTCGTCGCCACCGCGCCGAAGCCCACCGTGCCGTCGAATGCGGCGGACTGGACGAAGCAGCGCGAGGCATGGATGGCCGCGCTGCGAGCAAAGTGCTTCGCGGGATGGCCGGCTGCGGCGCAAAACCTCGATCTGCGCGACGCGGGCACGGCGGAATTTGAGGGCGTCGTGCTGCACGCGTGGGACTTCACGCCGCAGCTTCCGTGGACGCTGCGGCTCTACGTCGCGCATCACGCGACGGTGAAGCCGGCCGACCTCGAACTCGTCGCGCTCAATGTGCTCGATGAAAATGCGTGGCAGGATTTCCGGCACATGATGGCGGGAAATTTTCCCACGCTCTTCTCGCCGGCCGAGCGCGTGGGCGCGGATGGGCACGGTTTTGCCGACGAGAAAAAAATGTTCGACGGATCGAAATGGGCGATGGCGTACGTGTGCCCGCGCGGCGTCGGCCCGGCGGCGTGGACGGGATCGGACAAGCAGCAGACGCACCGGCTGCGGCGCTTTTACCTCCTCGGGCAGACGCTCGACGGGATGCAGGTATGGGACATCCGGCGCGCGATCGCCGCGCTGCGCGAGACGCCGTACGGCAAGCCGGCACTGTGGCTGCAGTCGCAGCACACGATGGCGGGGAACACGCTCTACGCGTCACTTTTCGAGGATGGAATCACGCGGCTCGATCTGCACCGCCCGCCCGCTTCGCATGAAAATGGGCCGGCATATCTGAATGTGCTGAAGTATCTCGACATGCCGCAGGCCGCGGCGATGGCGGCGGAGCGGGCGCGCGTGCGGATTTACACGGCGGACAAATCCGCATGGTCTTTCCCGGCGCAGGTCGCGGAAAAGCTCGGGTGGAAAAAGGCGTTCGAGCTGCGCGATCCGCTCGCACCGACGCAGTAGGCGCGGGCGATCGAGTCTGGGCCAATCGGTGCTTTGCGCGCCGCAGATTTTGCGGCATCGGGTGCGCATGACTCGCCGACTGCTCCTCGCCCTGCTGCCGATTTTCATTTTCGCCGCGTGCGGAAAATCCGGCCCGCAGCCGCTGCGCGTGGGCATGGACATGAGCTATCCGCCCTTTGAAATGCGCGATGCGCAGGGGCAGCCGGCGGGCGTGAGCGTGGATCTCGCGCGGGCGCTGGGCGCGCATCTCGGGCGCGAGGTGGCGTTTGAAAACATGCCCTTCAGCGGGCTGGTCGTCGCGCTGAAGACGGGGCGCATCGATGTGATCATTTCGTCCATGACGGCGACGGAGGAAGGCGGGCGCAGCGTGGAGTTTTCCGAGCCGTACGTGCGCACGGGGCTGTGCCTGCTCGTGGCCGCGAAGAGCGACATGCGCGGCATCGCGGACCTCGATGCGGACGGGAAAAAAATCGCCATCGTGCGCGGGACGACGGGGCAGCTTTGGGCGAAGGCGAATTTGAAAAAAGCGACGCTGCTCGATCTCGAAAAGGAGACGGCGGGCGTGTTGGAAGTCACGCAGGGGAAGGCGGACGCATTCATCTACGATCAGATGTCCACGCTGCGAAACTGGCAGGCAAATCCCGACACGACGCGCGCGCTGCTGACGCCGTTCCACGAGGAGGGATGGGCCATCGCGATGAAAAAAGGCGACGCGGAGATGAAGGAAAATGTGAATGCGTTCCTCGCGAAATTTCGCGCGGAGGGAGGCTTCGAGCGGCTCGGCGAAAAGTGGCTGAAGGAGCAGCGTGCGACCTTTGCGAAGCTCGGCGTGCCGTTTGTTTTTTGAGCCGGCGGAGGTGTCACGCAAAGGCGCGAAGACGCAAAAGGGAAGAGATGCATTCCGTGCCTTTGCGACTTTGCGACTTTGTGTGACCTCAAACAAAGATAGCTGGGCTGGAGTGCGGATGCGGATCGGATCGCAGGCGCGTTCGGCAGAACGCGGATGTGGGCTTCCGCCCACGCCTACGGGCGGGCGGGCTCGCTGTACTTCCGCAGCAATTCCACAAGTGGATCGGGCGTCTCGGAAAGATCGAGCCACGAAAATGCGCGCTCGCGGCGAAACCACGTGAGCTGGCGTTTCGCATACTGGCGCGTGGCCTGGCAGATCGCTGCCATGCACTCGTCGCGCGTGATTTTCCCGGCGAGATGCGCGCGGATTTCGGTGAGGCCGAGCATCTGCGCGGCGGTGGGGCCGACTTCGCCGACGGCGGCGACTTCATCGATCACGCCGGCAGCGAACATCGCTGCGGTGCGCGCGTGGATGGCGGCGTGCAGTTCATCGCGCGGGCGCGTGAGGATGCATCCGCGCGGCGCGGCGCTGGCGGTCCACTCAGTGCGGAAGCTGGAGAACGGGCGGCCGGTGAGGAGGCAGACTTCGAGTGCGCGGATGACGCGGCGCGGATTCCGCAGGTCCACGGTGCTTGCGGGATCGAGCGAAAGAAGGCGCGCCGCGAGGACGGGCAGCGGTTCATTTTCCAGCGAAGCGCGCAGTGCTGCATCCGCGCCGGGCAGCGGTGCGAGGCCGTGCGTGAGCGCGCGGATGTAGAGCCCGGTGCCGCCGCAGACGACGGGCACGCGGCCGCGCGCGGAGATCTCGGCGATGATTGCGCGGGCGCGGGCGAGCCATTGCGCGACGTCGAAAGGCGCGGTGAGCGGGACGGCACCGACGAGGTGGTGCGGGATGCGCGCGCGCAATTCGGGCGACGGCTTCGCACTGAGCAGATCGAGTCCGGCGTAAATTTGAAATGCATCCGCGCCGACGATCTCGCCGACGATGCGCGCGGCAAATTCGACGGCGAGCGCGCTCTTCCCGACGGCGGTGGGGCCGATGAGAAAAAATGGAGGGTCGGTTTTTTCAGGAGGCACCCGGCGTGTGTCGCGGCAAAGGCGGGACGTTTCAACTGCGGAGGCAATCACTTTCAAGAAACGAGGACGTGCCGTTCGGATCGCAGGCGCGCTCGGAAGGGCGCGGACATGAGCTTCCGCCCACGCCCGCGGCTTCACCGCGGCTGATCGGAAGATGCATTCCCGCGCACTCCCGCCCCGCCACACTCCGTCGCGAAAAACAAAAACGGGGGTCTCGCGCGTGGCGGGACTCCCGTTGAATTTTTGAGATGCCGCCCGGCTAGACCCGCGGGTCGCGGGCAGTGTCGGAGCGGGAACCGCTCACGACGAGCTTGCGGCCCATGAATTCCTTGTCGTGCAGCGTCTCGACGGCGCGCACGGCTTCGTCGGTCGTCATCATCGTCACGAAGCCGAATCCTTTCGAGCGATACGTGTCCTTGTGCGTGACGATTTCCGCATTCTGCACTTTGCCGACTCCATTGAAAAGTTCGGAGAGATCGCTCTCGGTGGCGTCGTAGCTGAGGTTGCCGATGTAGAGCTTCGGCGAGGTCACTTCGATGCGCTCGGGCGGGGCCGCGCGGCGCCGATCGGCGGCGGGGCGATCGGCCTGCGGACGGGGCTTTTCAGCACGCGGGGAGGGCGTGGATTTTTTTCCGGATCCGAGTCCGAAAAATGCGAGGAGGCGCTGCCAAAAGGAGGATTTTTTCGGCGGTTCGGCGGGAGGTTCGCGCCGGGTGTCGGAGTCGCGGTGCGGTGGTCGGCGGCGTCCGCCGCTGCTGTGGCGGGGACCACGCGATCGGGTGTCGTTGGATTTCATGCGTTGCGTGAGGAGTTGAGGTTGTGTGACTGAGGCCGCCGGCGATTCTCCGGTGAGAAAAGCGGCTGGCGGTCCCAAGACGTGCGACGAGGGCGAGGCAGATTGCGACATTTTCCAAAACTCGGCGCGGCACGGATGAAGCGGAACTTTCCATCAATGACAGGCCGCAGTGGCTCGGACTCAGCAAGCGAAGAAGGGAGGCCGTCACGGGAGTTTTGGGAAAATGAGCGCGGGCTGACCACCCGGCGCGACACGCACCACTACCCCGCGCCTCTCCTTGCCGCAAGGGGGAAACTGCCGCGCCATTGTTTCCTCCGCGTCACAAGGAAAGTGCGCGGGACACCGGAGGCATCCCGCGCACGTGAAAGTCTGCGCCCAATGCGGGGCGCGGAGACCTAAGGCTGCTACTTGTTCTTCTTTTTCTTGTGCTTCTTACCACCGACTGCGGCGATTTCCTCGTCGGAAAGCGTGCCGTCATTGTTGGTGTCAAGGGCCTTCACTTCCGGCTTTCCGGCGGCGAAGTCCTTCTTGAGGGCGTCCACTTCGGCGCCGTCGATCTTGCCGTTGCCGTCCTTGTCGTACGTCGCGAGGAGATCGGCGCCGCCTTTCTTGCCTTTCTTGTTGCCCTTGCCGGCGTGGGCGGGAGCGGTGAAGGCGACGCCGAGCGCCGCGATGGTGAGGATGGTGAGGAGTTTTTTCATTCGATGTGGAGGTAGTTGGTTGTTGTTGTTGGAGGGCCCCCGCCGCACGCGCGCCGCATTTTGCAGCGCGACTTGTGCGGGAGTCTTCCCACGCATGTCATAGCGCCCACCGATCGGAATGAGACACGGAACCGCGCGGCGCTTTCGCTCATCACCATGACAGATCGTAAAGCAAGCGGCACGAAAGCGGCGCCAGAGACGGAATTGCGACAAACCTATTGACACCCCACAGCGCCGCTGAGATACGACGAAAGTTCCCACACAACACCTCCATGGCCGACGAAAATCCCTCAGCATCCGCAGACCCAAACGACGAGTCTGACAAGAAGGAAACAATCCGAATCACGCTCCCGCCGAAGACGGAAAGTCCCGTCGCAAAGCGCGAGACCGTCCGGATCAACATTCCTGAATCGACGAGCAACGCCCCGAAAAAAGAGACCTCCAAAGTCGCGCTGCCAGTCTCCGGGATCGTCACTCCTCCGCCGATGTCGCGTCCGTCCGCCCCTCCGGCACCGCCACCACTTTCAAAGCCCCTCAGCGGCCTGACTCCGCCGCCGAAGCCGCCGCCGATCGTGAGCAAGCCCACGATCCCGCTCAAGCCCGGACCTTCCGGCGTGATGCCGCCCGCGCCCGGCGGATCCGGCATGGTGGCCAAGCCCGCTTCGCCGAAAAAGGAAACGGCACGCATCAGCCTCCCGACCGAAGCGCCGAAGAGTTCCGCACCCGCGCTTCCGAAGGCCACGGTAAAGATGCAGCAGACGCAGCCGCTGATGAAGTCGCAGCCTCCGCAGGCGAGCGGCCTCCAGCAGCAGCCCTCCTCCGCATCGGGCATCCGCAGGGCCGCGAGCCCCGCCAGCGTGGCACCGACCATTTCCACGTCGCCAGCAAAGGCGGACACGCTCACCATGGTGCTCGGCATTCTCGCCCTCGGCGGCACCATCGCCGCCGCGGTCTTCACCTTCCTCGTTTACAAGGCGGCGGAACTTCCGTCCTGGGCGCAGTAGCACCGCCTCCCGCATTTTTCCTATGGCCAGCTCAAACGTCATCAATCTTTCGGATTCGAACTTTGATTCCGAACTCGCAAAATCCAGCCTGCCCGTGCTCGTGGACTTTTGGGCGCCGTGGTGCGGACCGTGCATCCAACTCGGGCCGGTGATCGATGAGATCGCAGCCGAGCGCGTCGGCAAGGCGCTCGTGGCCAAAGTGAACGTGGACGAGAGTCCCGCGCTCGCGGGAAAATTCCGCGTGAACTCGATTCCCGCGCTGCTGTTCTTCAAGGACGGACAGCCGGTGGGCCAGTTGGTCGGCCGCCAGCCGAAGGCCGAGATTCTCGCGAAGCTCGATTCGATCGCCTAGCTGCCCGCGGGCGGGCGGCGAGCCTCCGGTTTGTTTCCACAGCCGGGAATGAGTGCGGACTACCACAGCCGAGATGGTTGTGTTCCGATTCACCTCAGGCGCATCGCGCGCGCCGACCGATCACGCCGCGGCGACGCCGCCGAGCGACGCGGCGCACCTCGCGAGCTTCGTCTCCAACTCGCGCACCGCCACCAGCGAGGGCTCCATCGTTTTTTTCTGCGCCTCGGAAAACGCCTCGATCGGCTGGAAGACCTGCTCGAGCTCCACGTAAAAACGCTTCACCGCGTGCCGCAGGTGATCCTCCACCGCCTGCACCATCGCCTCGCGCTTCTCGTTCATCTGCCGCCGGTATTCGCGGAGAATTTTCCTCCGCTTCGCCACCGCGACGATCGTCCCCGTCAGCGCGCCGAGCCCTGCGATCGTTCCCGTGATGTCGAGGATCGTCAGCTTCGTCAGCGCCGCCGCGACCACCGCGCCGATGCCACCCGCCGCGAACACGCCCGCCGGCACACGCAGCCAGCTCGCGGTGTCCTCGAACACGCGCTGCATCTGCCGCTGAAATTCCGCGCCCTGCGTCCGCTCGATGAGCGCGAGATCGATCTGGTCGAGCAGCTCCTTGCGCTGCCGCGCGAAGTCGGGCAGCAGTGGCAAATCGCGCGATGCGAATGAGCGCTGCATGAGTTCATGCACCTGCTTCCAGACGCTTTTCAGATCCGCTTCGATCAGTTCGAGCGACTCGCGCACGATTTTCGTCAGCGTCTCGCGCTGCCGGTTTTCGAGTTCCGTTTGGAAAAAATTTTCCCATCCGCCCCTGCCGAAAATCAGCTTCACGGTGCCCGCAAAGGTCAGCTTCTCCTTCAGCAATTCCTCGCCGCGCTGCTGCGTGCGCTCGGATGCCTGCGCGATGGTCCACAGCACGCCGCCGACCTGCCGGAAGCTCTGCTCCTTGCGCTCCTCCAGCACGCTGCGCAGCTCGCGCAGCTTCACCAGATCCCCATCCACCACGTCCGCCGCCGCGGTCACTTGCCGGCTGAATTCCGCGAAAATCACCTGCGCGCTGCGGCACACGCTCCCGAGTTTTTCCGACCGCGTCGATCCGCTCGTCACGCTCGCCGAGATGTATTTTTCCAGCGCGTCGAATCCGCTCTCGTGCAGCAGTCGCGCGCGTTCGCCCTCGTCGTCCGCGCGCTTCGCGTCCCATGCCTGCTTCGCGGACACCGCGAAGATCGGGCAGCTCTCGCCGATTTTTTGCAGCATCGTCTGCCGCATGTGCGCGACCACCGCCTCCACCTCCGCCGGCGAGCGCAGGTCGCGCTGCTGGAGGACGAAGACGACCTTCTTCAGCCACTTCCGGTGCAGGTGCTGGAGGAACTGCCACGCCGTCGCGCCCCACGGATTCACCGTGGAAAAAACGCACAGGCACAGATCCGCGAGCGGCAAAAACTGGCGCGTGATCGCCTCGTGCTCCGGCACGATCGTGTTCGTGCCGGGCGTGTCCACGATGTTGAAATCGCGCAGCACTGGAGACGTGCGGTAGCACTCGGTGAGCTGCGGAGAGACGGGCACATCGCGCTCCTCCTCCGCATGTTTGAAAACGTAGATTTTGTCCGTGATCGGCAGCACATCCACCTTGCAAAAATCGCGACCGAACAGCGCATTCAGCAGCGACGATTTCCCCGCCTTCACCTCGCCCACCACCACGAAAAGGAATGGCTCGCGCAGACTCGTGCCGAGTTCGTTCAGCGTGCGGACCGTCTCCTGCGGCGCGCGCAAATCATGCGCGAGCGTGCTCAGCGAAAACAGCGCCGTGCCGAGATCCGCGCGCGTCTGGAAGAAGGATTCGCCGAGCATCTGCTACTGCCCCACCGCACCGCTGCCGGCGGGCGCAGGCTGCGGCTGTTTCTGCAGATCGCCGATCGTCGTGACCGCACCGGCAGCTTCCCTCGCCGTGGACGTCTTCGCGACCGGCCCCTTTTTCGGCGCAGCCGGCTCATGATGCATCTTCATCAGCTCGGTCACGGTGACAAATTTGAATCCCTTTGCGCTCAGCGCGTCGAGCGTGGCGGGCATCGCGTCCACGGTCGTCTTGTGGATGTCATGGCACAGGATGATGGAGCCCTTTTTCGTCTCCGCCATGATGATGCTCTCGGTCTTCGCCGGCGAGCGGTGCTTCCAGTCGAGGCTGTCCACATCCCACAGGATGATTTTGTAATTCCACACCGCATTCGCCCACGCGCGCTGCCGCACCGTGAAGCCGCCGAAGGGCGGACGCAGCATCGTCGGCGTGACGCCGGTGGTCTGCTTGATTACATTGTGCGTACGGTCGATCTGATCATGCACCGCGGACTCGCTCATTTTCGAAAGCAGCGGATGGCTCCACGAATGATTCGCGATTTCGTGTCCCTCCGCGACGATCTGCTGCGCGATCTCCGGGTTCTGCGCGACGCACTGGCCGACGCAGAAGAACGTGGCCTTGATGCCGCGATCCTTCAGCATTTTCAAAAGACGCGGCGTCGTCGCGGGATTCGGCCCGTCATCAAAAGTGATCGCAATGTACGGCCCCTCGACATGGCAGTCCGTGAAAGTGACGCGCGCCGGGCCTTTCGCGGGATCGGGTGCGTTCGGTTCTCCCGAGCCTGCGGCGGGCGCGTTGCCGGCAGGCAATTCCGCGGCACACGCGGTGAGGCTGCACACGACGAGCGAGAGTAGGAACGAGCGAAACATCGGCATCCGCCAGCAAAGGTGAGCACGCGGGATTCCGCAAGCCCGCAACTTCACAGCGTGAAGCTCAGGCGCACTTTCACGTCGTCGAGATCATCGCGGCCCGTGAACTCGACCGACACGCGCCCGCCCTCATCGCGCACGCTCACCCACCCGAAGCACCCCTCGCCCGCTTCCGGCAAATGCGAGCCGTGGCTGTACGGGCCGCCCTTGAAACTGCCGCGCTGATCGAGCGCCGAGCCGTGCAGCACCGGGAGGTGCAGGCCGCCAGCGTCCGAGTAGTCGCTGTTCGTCCCGTCATCCGCCGCGAGCATGTGCGCATCGCCGCAGAGGATGACCAAATTTTTGATCCCATTCTGCGCGATGAAATTCGCGATCTCGCGGCGCTCCTCGCGGAAAACGGACCACGAATCGCCGGACTCCTCCGCGCCGTTCCACGGCACGCTGCTCGCCCAAAAAACGATCGCGTGCGAGCGCGAAGCGTCGGCGAGTTCCTGAAGGAACCACGCCTTCTGCGCCGGGCCGAGCGTGGTCCTGCCGGGGCTCTCGCGCATTTTCCGCGGCGAGCGCTCGCTGCGCAAATCCGTGAGGATGAATCGCGCGCGGCCGATGCTGAACGCCTGATAAATCGCCGCATCCCCGTCGCCCGCGGGCAGCGGGAAATGCGGCGCATATTCGCGGTACACCCGCCGCGCCGCAGGCCGCGAGGGCGAAGATCCGTCCGCGCCATTCGGACCGAAATCGTGATCGTCCCACACGTACGCGAGCGGCACGGAGCGATAGAGCGGACCCTGCGTGCTCGAGGCGAGCACCGTGTCCCACGCGGCGCGGAAAAGCTGCGGATCGTCGCGCGAGATATTTTCGTAGTGCATGTCGCCGAGGTGCAGAAAAAACGCCGGATCGCGCTTGCGAATTGTGTCGAAGACTTCGTGCTCCGATCCCGTCCGAGCGCAGGATGAAAACGCGAACGAAAACGACGCCGCCTGCCCCATCGTCGGAAAAGTGCGCAGGATCGCGGGCGGATAAGTCGCGGGCTTTCCATTCACCTCCAGCGCGCACGAGTACCGCGTCGCCGCAGCCAGACCGTGCAGGAGAAAGGTGCGCACATTCCCCGCCGATCCATCGAGCGGCTCCGCCGGGAAAGTCAGCGCCTCACCGCCCGGCGCGCGCACGACGAGCCGCGCCGCGGCCTGCGCCGGAAGCTTCGCCTTCACCACACCGCCCTCATCCGTCACCGCGCCGAGCCACATCGTGGGGATGCCCGTGGGCTTCGCCGGCATCTCCATTTCCTCCGCCGCATCCGCCGCGAACGAACGCACTGCCGCCGCTCCCATCCCCGCGACGGCGGCGCGCGCAAATTCCCGGCGGGAGATCCCGCTCATCGGAAAATGCGCCCGGTTTTCATGGCGGGAGGTTTCGGATGGCACCACGGCGTGTCAAGCCAAGCACCCATGCATCACTTTTCCCGAAAGGAAAAGTGGTCGGGGCGACAGGATTTGAACCTGCGACCTCCTGGTCCCAAACCAGGCGCTCTACCAAGCTAAGCTACGCCCCGAAAACTCATGCGGCCGGTATCGACCGTGAGGCGGCACTATGCCCTCGCGCGACGGTGCCGCAAGGACATTCGCCGCAGGAGGAATGCGGCTGCGGCGGGCAATCCCACGCCCAACATCCAACGCCCGAAGACCGAATCCGAGCGCGAGGCGTGCTTGATTTGGAAGTTGGCCGTTGGGCGTTGAACGCTTCCCGAAATTTTGAGGGATCAGCGATCGGCCATCTGAAAGTGGCCCCGCACTCCAAGTTCAGCGTCCCAAGTTTCGCGTTCCAAGTTCAGCCCGCCGCAGGCGTGTGCGAATAAGGATCCGGCCCCGGAAATGCCGAAGCCGCTGCGCGGGGCTGAATTTGGACCTCGAAACTTGGAACTCGGAATCCTCACCGGGAGCTACGACATTTTTGGATCGGCTCCAGCTTAAACATCTGCCGCCCGCCGCGCGTTGCACCTTGGAAAGAAGGGTTGTTCTTTTGCACGAATGTCCGCCCCTGTTTTTCCATTGCTCGGCGCCCGGTGAATTCTGATGCTCTCGCCATGAGCACGACTCCAAGCAGGCTGGGCAACGACATCGAAATCACGGGCACGATGAAGTTCAAAGGGGAGCTGATTTTTGACGGAAAATTCAAGGGCAGCCTCGTGGAAGGAAGCGCGCTCGTGGTCGGTGAAGGCGCGGAAGTGCGGGGAAAATCCATCGTGCTCGACAACCTCACGAGCTCCGGCCTCGTGGATGGCGATGCGACGGTCTCGCAGCGCTGCCATCTCAAGGAGACCGCGCACCTTCAGGGCAGCCTGAAAACTTTCCGCCTCGCGATGGATGACGGCGCGACATTCGCCGGTGCGCTGGAAATTTCCAAGCCGGCGAACGTGGCGGCCGCGCCTCCGGCGAAATAATCCGCGCCGGCGATGCTCATTCTGCGAGGCGCTCCGCGGCGAGCAGGATGCCCGCGGCCTTGTCGAGCGTCTCCTGCCATTCCGCCTCCGGCGAACTGTCCGCGACGATGCCCGAGCCGACGTGAAAATGCGCCTCGGCGCTCCCGCCGCGACCCACGCGCTCGATGAGCACCGTGCGGATGGCGATGGAAAACTGGCTCTCGCCATTGAATCCAAACCAGCCGAGCGCGCCCGTGTACAGCCCGCGCGGGCGGGGCTCGAGTTCGGCGATGATTTCACGCGCGCGCTTTTTCGGCGCACCAGTGATGCTGCCGCCGGGGAAGCACGCGCGAAATGCGGCGGCGTGATCCATGGCGGGACGCAGGCGCCCCTCGACGGTGGAGACGAGATGGAACACCTGCTCGTGGCGCTCGAGCTTGAGCAATTCCGGGACAGTGACGCTGCCGAAATCGCACACGCTGCCGAGATCGTTGCGCTCAAGGTCGGTGATCATCACGAGTTCGGCGACCTCCTTTGCCGACGTGAGAAGATCGAACGCACTGCGCTCATCCGCGAGCGGATCCGCGCGGCGCGGGCGCGTGCCCTTGATCGGGCGCGTGCGAATGCCGCGGCCGCTCATTTTCAAAAACAACTCCGGCGAGGATGAGAGCACCGCGCAGCCATCCAGATCGAGGAACGCCGCATGGGGCGCCGGCGAATAATGCCGCAGCGCCTCGTAAAATGCCCACGGATCGCCGCTCCATGCGCTGCCGAAACGATGCGAGAGATTCACCTGATAGATGTCGCCCGCCGCGATGTATTCCTGTGCGCGGCGGACCATCGCGAGGAAATCTTCGCGCGGCATCGCGGGCTGAAAATCCGGACGGACGCAGTGCGCGTGCGCTGCATGGGGAGCCATGCGCGAAGTGAGATCGCCCACGGAATACCAGCGCTGCTCGGCATGCCGGAAGATCAGCGCCCCGTCGTACAGACCGAAGCAAAATGTGCCGTCGTAGTCCACGCGCCCGGCGGCAAAACCATGCGGCAACCCATCGTCGCGCCCGCGGGATGATTCTCGTTCCGCGAGCGCCGCACGCAGCGCATCCCAATCGCGAGCGACATTCCCGCGCACCATCCCGCCCGGCGCAGCAGCGACGATGCTGAGCGCCGCGGGATCGCCCGCGGGTTTGGCGGTGTCGAAGAACACGAGGCCCGGCAGGTGCCGCAGACGCGACGCGACTTCCATCGGCGCGAGGTCGAGGGAGATCGCCTGCGCGGCGTGATTTTGCGTGAGTGCGGGCACGCACGGGCAATTGGCCAGATGCGCGGGCTTTTCAAACGAAAACTCGCCGCGTATGATTCTCACCGATGCGTTTTTCAAAAAATCTGGCGCTCGTGTTTTCGTTCCTCGCCGCGCGTTTGGCATTCGCGGCCGATCGCACGCCGTCCGCCGATCCTTCGCCGTCCTTTGTGCTCACGCCGGTGAATCCTCCCGCGGCAATCCCTGACAGCGCACCGCCCATCGGCGATCCGCTCGCGCCGCCGTCCCTCCTGCCGGATGAAATCCCCGCGACGCCCGCACGGCGCACCGCTGGCCCGACGCCGGCTGCGCCGGGCAAATCGGTATCCCTGAAACCGCAGGCGACCGCCGCGGAATTCGATCTCCGCATCCGCTATCGCAAAGCCCGCAACGTCGCGGAACGCACCGCGCCCGTGCGCGCGGCGTGGGACGATTCGCGCGAAGCGAAAACCGATCTGCGAAAACGGCAGACGCTGCGCCGCTACTACGACGTGCTTTTTGCCCAAATGGTGAGCGTGGATCGGGGCATCGCGCCGCTCGTGGAGCAGCGCCACCAGGCGGAGAATGCGCGCCTCACGCAGAGCCGAATCGCGCCGACGGTGGAGGTGGAGAACGAGTAGGATTTTGCGCGGACGCAGATTCACATTGCGGAGCGGAAAACGGACGATACTCTCCCGCCCCTCATTCAAAAGGCGCGTTCGTCTAGAGGCCTAGGACACAGCCCTCTCAAGGCTGGTACACGGGTTCGAATCCCGTACGCGCTACTTGTATTCATGCGGGTTTCAGACCGATTGGCTTGATTGCATGACGCCTGCACGACAAATTGCGGCATGATCAAACGTGCTCGCCGCACCAAATCCGAATTCCCAATCACCATCACGCGGGGAAGCGTACGAGTGAAGATTTACAGAATTCTGAACCGGGGCAGGGCGATGTTCACCGTCGCGTACCGTGGCGCGAACGGAAAAAGGATGCGCTCCACCCTCTCCGTTCTTTCGGCGGCGAAATCAGAAGCAGAGCGCATTGCCACCCGGATCATGAACGGAGAATCAGCGGCGTTGGAGTTGTCGAATACAGATCGCTCCATTTATGTCCGCGCCACAGAATTGCTCAGACCCACCGGACGCCAATTGGACATGGCCGTCGCGGAAATGATCGAAGCGGTCGATGTGCTACGGGACAAAGGAACACTTTTGGAAGCGGCCCGCTTTTTTGCACGTCACCTCAATGCGATCCTCTATGTGACCAAAGGCGGCATCCAGTGGCGGCTGCTGCCTGGCAACTTCCCGCCCTGGAAAACCGTCTATCATGTCTTCCGCCAGTGGACGCTGGATTTGACATGGGAAGCCCTCAACGCCAATCTCCGCGGGAAGGTCCGCCAAGCCGCCGGCAAGGAGGCCCACCCCACCGCCGCGATACTCGACAGCCAGAGCGTCAAGTCCGACTCCCATGGCGGGGCGGTCGGGTACGACGCGGCCAAACGCATCAAGGGGCGCAAGCGCCACCTGCTGGTGGATACTTTGGGTCTGATGCTGGGCGTGGCCATCACACCGGCTAGCACCCCGGAACGCGCCGGGGCGCAAACCCTCTTGCAGCGCGTCCTGCAAGTTTTTGCCGGGCTGCGTCTTGATGTGGGTGGATGGCGGCTACAGCGGACCGGCCTTTGCCCAGTGGGTCCAAGGCATCCGGCCCAACCTGGAAGTGGAGGTCGTCAAGCGCTCGGATGATGGCAAAGGATTCGCCGTGCTGCCGCGGCGCTGGGTGGTCGAGCGCACTTTTGGCTGGCTGATGCGTCACCGCCGTCTGGTGCGCGATTACGAAACCACCGAAACCAGCGCCCAAGCCTTCGCCTATCTGGCCATGATCCGCATTCAACTCCGCAGACTCGCATGATTCCTCACTGCTTCTCATTTTTCAGACAGGCTCTCAGGTCCCGCCTTTTGACGTAGGCACTCATACCAGTGCTCTGTATCCGCCAGAAGATCCGCGCGTGCATTGCGGCGGACGATGACGCGTTCCAGTGGGGTGGCGAAGTAGTTTTTACCGCTCCGCTGGCAGAAGCCGAATCTTTGGAATGCGCTAATACCGCGATCAACACCGCCTGCGACCGTAGCCCGTGCGAAATCCACTCCATGCTGAACTGACCGAGATCCGACGTTCGCCCTCGCCTCAGTAAAGATTGCCGTCAATTCGGGTAGAGAGGTTGGCGCTTCCCAAAGTGGCGTCCAGATTTCTCCCCTGCCATTTGTTTCGTCTTCGCCCGCAGCGCTGGCGTATCCGGTGGCTGACTGCCAGACGCTGAACGGAGAAACCGACGAGCTTTGCTTGTCGCTGTCGAGCCGCCTCACCGTGGAGGATGAGAAGAGAATTGCGCCTTCAATCATGAGAATGAAATCCCAAGGATTGACGAACGACTCACCGCTGAAGCCGTTCGATAGATTCGGCCCTCCTGCCGTCCCCGGCTGAAACTGTCCAATCGCAGCCCTGGTTTTGCTTCCAGGAACAGCCCCGCCAAACAATGCAACATTAAGCCAAGATACACTGCAATTTCTCACATCCTGCTGTTCGTCGCCTGCTGGATCAAGGCACAGCACCTCGGAAATTCGCTGCATGAAGTTGCTTGAGAAGTCCGTATTTCCGTCATTTCCGCCGGTTCCTAGCAATGGAGGAAATGCTGCTTTAAGTGCGATTTTCCGAGCCTAAGTCCCGTGAGCCGTCATTAAGACAGCGGCGCAATCAAGCCACTGCATGGCGTCATCTGGCATGGTTGATCGCAGTCGAGAAATTAGATCAGACTTTTCTTCACCTTCTGGAGCTTCTTGAATCCCAATTTCAGTTACAATCCTTCGGGCGATTTTGATCGAGTCGCGATATGACGATAGCCGTAGATTGCTTGATGCGTATACCGAATCAACCACCCGCGTTGCTGTGGTAACCTGGGTTCGCTGTCCGGTCTTTATCTTTTTCCCGGTCAACACGTCCCTCTCTTTCGACTTCTCTTCTTGAAAGTAGAACCCGCTCCCCGCGTTCCATGGACTGAGGATTGGAGTTGGTCGATACTCGTCCACAAAGAACCGAATGAGATCGTTTTTGCTGCATTGAGACTTCAGAATGAAAGCGTCGGACTTCCAAGCACCACTCGCCTTGGCGTCCGCTTGTTGAGCTATGATTCGAAGCACACCCAGCGCCTTCAAATAATGGGCGAGAGGAACAGGAGAGCAGCCGGAAAGGATAAGGTCGGGCATGGCGAAATGTCAGTGAGTGGTGGCTGCCTTCGCAGCAGATGCGCGGGCATCGGCAGCGCGTAGAAGTGTTTCGAGGTAGGCGAGACGGAATGGGCCGAGGCGGTCGCGCAGGGCGACAGTGCGGGCGAGCCACGAGGGGCCGTATTCGCCTTCGCCCATTTTCATCAAGCCGAGGTCGAGGATGACTTCGGGCGTGGTGATTTCGCCGAGCGGGACGGGCGGCAGCTTGTCGCCGTGCCAGACGCCGCGGGCGAAGAGACGGTCTTCACCGCTCGGCGCGGGTTCACCGGGCAGCGAGCGGATGGAGAGGCGGACTTTCCCGTGATGCGCCGCGATGAGGTAGGCGATGAGATCGCGCTCGGGTCCCTCGTGCGGGCCGGCGAGCAGCCACGCAAGTGCGGAGGCGAGTTCGTGACGAAAGCCGGGCCGGGCACAATCGCCTCCTGTGTTTTCGGATTTGGCCCAGAGCCGAGTTGTGTCGTTGCTGCGGAGCATCGCTTGGAAGCACTCGTGCGCTTTGCCGACATCGTGCCAGAGCGCGGCGGTGTGGAGCATTGCGGCAGCGTCGGTGGCGAGTGCGAGGTCTGCGGCGATTCGGCTGGTAGTTTCGACAACGAGCTTCGTGTGCTCGGCGATGGTCTGCCACGAGCCGATGAATGTTTTCCGGTCCGCGTTGTAGCAATCGGGAACACCGTTGGCGGCGGGATGCGGAGTTGGCTTGTGCTTTGGTTCGCCAGTCCATCCGAGATCATCGTGATAGCCGCCGGATGTCGTATCCAAAAGATACACGGCACCGGGTCTTGGCTTCTTCACGGACTCCCACTTGCGCTCCAGCGGATTCCAACTCCACGCGCTCGTCTTTTTCAGAAACTTCGCAGCGTCGCCGATGGAAACCCGGCAGAGTTCGTCCCTGTGCGAAGGTTTCTCGTCCGGTGAAGGATTCTCGCCCTGCAAGTTCCACCAGAAGAATTGCACGTCACTGTCTTCCCCGTCGCGGATGTAGCGGGAGACATCAAGGTCCTGTCCGCAGAGGTCTGGTGTCGTGTCGAAAAGATCCACCAAATCCCGACGACGAATGACGGGGCGAACAACGGGCATTTCGGGAACAACGATCCCGCCGAGGATGCGCGGGCTGGCATCGGTAACTTCTGCGATGGCGGCGCGTGCCTGATCCAACTCGCCCTTTGTATATGGAAGAAGGAGTTCATCTTTGTCGTCCTTCGGCTGAACGTCCACCCACAGGACTTGCGCATCGGGGATCTTCGCTTGGCGATTGCAGCGCCCGATCCGCTGAACGAGCGATGACCACGGTGCAAGTTCGGTGATGAGCAATCGGGCGGAGACATCCACTCCCGCTTCGACGGCTTGCGTGGCAATGACGATGCGATCACCTGTGCCGAACAAAAGCTTGGTGTGCCGTGCTCGATCCATCGGACGGAATCGCGAGTGAATCAAAGCGACGCGCGCGGCATCCACAGAGGGTTTCTCCCCCCCGTGAGCGCCTCGTAAATCTCTCTCGCGCGAACGACCCGGTTGACGACAACGAGCGTGAGTGAGTCCTGCTGATGCTGCGCTTTGATCAGCGTGGCAATGTCTTTGGAATAATTCCCTTTGTTCGCGGACGTGAGTGTGACCGGGCACGGAGAAACCGCGTTTTTCGCCTCGTAGAGATCGTGCGCTCTGCCGGAGGTACGTTCTGTTTCGCTGAGTGTAGTGCATGGCCAGCCGCCGCCCGGTGCTGGATGATCCACGGTCGCGATTCGTGTCTGCTCCAGCGTGGCGCTCATCCACCACGTGGGACAGGTGCCATGAAGCCGCCATTCTTCATGGCTTCGGAAGCCATCGAGTTGAGCACTTGTCTCCACGCCCACGCCCATGAGTTGCGTCTCGTCCATCACCCACAGCGCGTCGTTATTCAGCAAGCCGAAGTGCATCGGCCAGCGGTACCGGCTCATGCCGTAGCCGCGATTGATCGCGCGGGAGAGGAGCATGTCCTGCGTGCCGATGAGGATGGCGTTCTCCTCGGGGTAAATGTCCCACTCGCCGCTGTCCTCGCCGCCCATGAGGATGTGGACGCCGACTTTGTCCGCGTGTGGTGTTCCTGTCTTCCACTCGAGATCGCCTGAATTCTTCAGCGATTCGCGGACATTTTCCGCAGTCTGCTCCACGAGCGTCCGCATCGGCAGGCAATACACAAGACGGCGCGGCCATTCCGCACGGGCAGATTTATCCGGCTGCACCACGCGATTCCACATCCACGCAAGGACGACCGCGGCGGTTTTGCCGAGACCGGTGGGGATGTTGACGAGACGGGACTTACAGGAGACTGCGGCTAGGCGGCACTGGTAGTCAAATGGGGCTAGTGCCGCGTCAGCCCTCAAATGATGGGTAGAGCTTGCGGAGTTTGGTGCGAGCGGTGGCGGGGGTGAACTGCCAGCGGATGGAACGCGTGTTCAGATTGCGATCGCGCTCCCACGCGGCGAGTTCGCGGGCAAGGGCG
>JBBSEI010000050.1:0-29523 GCA_038239865.1 Chthoniobacterales bacterium | reverse complement strand
GGAGAACGCGCTCATCGCGCCCTACAATGATTTCCTCCGCTCGCTCGCGAAGGAAAAACACCTCCCGCTCGCAGACCTGAACGCGCTTTTCCAAGCGCGCATCAAAAAGGAAAACAAGCCCGACACGAAGGTGCTCACTAGCGACGGCGTCCACATGAACAGCGAAGGCAACAAGCTGATGGCGATCGGCGTCCTCCAGGCCTTCGGCCTCAACGCCGCGCAGATCGAAAAGGCGAAGGCGGCGTGGCCCGCACTCGAAGCCGCCGCCGCCGAAGCTGCAAAGAAAGCCGCCGAAACGAAGGCAGCCGCTGCGGCGAAGGCGAAGGCTGAAGCCGCCAAGGGCCAGCCTGTACCGGCTGCCAAGTAACCCACGGCTCCGGCAACCGACGCGCAGGAAGACGGATCAGAAACGCCGCGATCACACGAACGGCCCGATGCGCACGAGGTGCAGCACGGGTTCTCCGCTGGCGCGGGAGGCGGGCAAGTCCGCGTCAAATTCGGCAACCCAGTCGTTTGCCTCGCCGGGATCGATGAGCATCTGCTGCACGCGCCAATGGGTGCGATCCTCGGACGGGATGACGTGCGTGTGGCGCACGTTGCGAGCCTCGGGATCGAGGCGGATGCGACCGTGCGTGGTGCGGTGATCGTCGAGCGCTGCACGCAATCGCGCAGGTGTCCACGGCCCGCTGTCCGCGTCCGCGGATGACGGGACGGACTCCAGCGCCTGCTCGCACTCGCCGCCGATCGCTGCGCGCAGGAAGGCAAAGATGCGGTTGCGAATCGCGGCGGTGAACGCCTTTGTATCGCGCGTGATGTCGCGGTCGGCTTCGGCTGCACCGGGCGGGCGCACTTCGGGCTGCTCGCTGCGTGACTGGTAATTTGAGTCGCGCATTTTCTCCCACTCCTCGAGGAGGCTGGAATCCACCTGGCGGATGAGCGTGCCGAAGTAGAGTTCCATCTCGCGAAAGGCGTCGTTCTTCGCAGCGTCGGGAACGGTCTGGAGGAGCACCTTGTGGACGCTGGAGAGGTGCCGCAGGAGCGCGCCCTCGGAGCGCTGGAGGTCGTAGTCCTTCACGTAATCGGAGAAGGAGCGGAACTCCTCGAACATCTCGCGCGCGATGGATTTTGGCCGGATGTTTTCCTGCCCGACCCACGGGTGCCGCTCCGCGAAGGCGTTGAACGTCGAATAGATGAAATCGCGGTTCGGCTTCGGGTATTCGAGCTTTTCGAGTTCCTCCATGCGCTGGTTGTATTCGACGCCCTGCGCCTTCATGTCGGCGACCGCCTGCGTCTTCACGCGGTCGAGCTGCCGACGCAGGATGATGTCCGGGTCTTCGAGGATGGACTCGGCCAGCGTGAGCAGCACGAGCGCGTAGTCCGGCGCGTTCGGGTCCATGAGCGGGATCGTGTCGTGGACGAAAAGCGAGAGTGTCTGGTTCATCGAGAAGTCGTCCTGAAGCTCGACGTTCACGCGCAGCTTCGCGCCCTCACCGGTCTTCGGGATGAACTGCACAATCCCCCGCTCCACGAGCGCGCGAAAAAGCTGCCACGCGCGCTTCGTGTGCGCCTTCTTCGCCGACGCGGATTCGTGCGAGCGTGCAATGAGATCGCGCATCGCGCGGCAACCGTCGCCGGGGCGGCTCAGGACGTTGAGCAACATGCCGTGCGTCACCGCAAACTGGCTGCCGAGCCGCTCGGGCGGCGCGCTGACAAGTCGCGTGAAAGTCTGCCTGTCCCAGTTCACGAAGTTCCGCTCCGGCGGCTTGCGCTTCACGAATTTCTTCCCCCCGCCGGCCTGCTTTTTTTCGAGTTGGAGATTCTCGATCACATGCTCTGGCGCCTGCACGACGACCCAGCCGCATTCGTCAAAACCCTTCCGTCCCGCGCGTCCGCCGATCTGGTGAAAATCGCGCGCGGTCAGGATCCCGGTCTTCCGTCCGTCGTACTTGCAGAGCTGCGTGAAGAGCACGGTGCGGATGGGGACATTGATGCCCACGCCGAGCGTGTCCGTGCCGCAGATCACCTTGAGCAATCCGCGCTGGGCGAGCTGCTCGGTGAGCACGCGGTACTTCGGCAGCAGCCCCGCGTGATGCAGGCCGATGCCGTGACGCAGAAATTTTTTGATCTCCGGCCCGTACGGACTCGTGAACCGAAACCCCTCCAGCGCCGCCGTGATCGCCGCCTTCTCGTCGCGCGTGCAGACATTGATGCTCGTGAAATCCTGCGCGCTCTGCGCCGCGTCCATCTGCGTGAAATGCACGACGTACACCGGCGACTTCCCGCCCGCGAGCAGCCCCTCCACCGTCGTCGCGAGCGGCGTCTCCGCGTACGAATGCTCCAGCGGCACCGGTCGATCCTTCGATGCCACAGTCACCGTTTCGCGTCCGTTGAGCCGCGTCAGTTCCTCCTGAAAAAACGTCGTGTCGCCGAGCGTCGCGGACATCAGGAGGAACCGCGCCTGCGGCAGCGCGAGCAGCGGCACCTGCCACGCCACGCCGCGCTCGCGATCCGCGTAGTAGTGGAATTCGTCCATGATCACATCGCCCACCTTCGCGCGCGCCCCCTCGCGCAGCGCGATGTTCGCGAGGACCTCGGCGGTGCAGCAAAGGATCGGCGCGTCGCGATTCACCGATGCGTCGCCAGTGCTCAGCCCCACGTTCTCCGGCCCGAACTCGCGGCACAGCGCCATCCATTTCTCATTCACGAGCGCCTTGATCGGGCATGTGTAAACGGACCGCACGCCCTGCGCCACGCCCTTGAAATGCAGCGCCGCCGCGACGAGCGATTTCCCCGAGCCGGTCGGCGTGTTGAGGATCACATTCTTCTCCGCGAACAGCTCCAGAATCGCCTCCTCCTGCGCGGGGTACAGCGCGAGTTTTCGCGACGCCACGTAGTCGAGAAAACGATCGAGCAGCGCATCATTCGAGGGCCGCCCGTCCTGCGGGATCGCGTCGTAGAGCGTCATGGGCAATCGCCGCCAGCGCGGAATGTCGTGCTCATTCCGCGTTTGGACGACTTCCGAATTACGCGGACTTTTTCCCCGTGCGGTAAGTCAGCCCGGTCATCGTGAGGAGCGGCAGCACATGCACGGTGCCGTCATCCTCATAGACCACGGCGACGGTCGCGTTCTTCGGCGGCAGCGAAATGTAGCCGCTGTGCGGAACCTTGTACGAACGCCCGTCCGCAAGCCGGACGGTGAAGGGTACGTTTTCCGAAATGACGGTCTCCAGTTGCTTGCGTGTCATGAGTGGCGACAACGCGAAGCTAAGCTTTCACTCCGCCTCCGTAAGTGATCTCCGCAATCTGCGCCACGTTCATCAGATGAACTTTTCCTTCCGGGTTTTCGTAGATCAGTTGGTAGCCGCTGGGAAGCAACCAGCCGTAATCGTGGTGATGAACAGTCACTTCCTTTCCATCCGCCAGGTGGACTGTGAAAGGGCGAAACGGCTGCGCATGAAGCAGGGCGCGAATTTCCTCGGCGATCATGAGGCTTCTTATCGCGAAAGCCGCGCACGCGCAAGCACACGCTACTTCCGCGTGTGGACGAAGACGCCGCGCTTGTTGCCGACGACCACGTCCAGCTTGCCGTCGCCGTTCACGTCCACGGCCATGACCTGCGTGCCGACGCCGCTGTTGTCATCAATAATGTGCGGGATGAAGGTCGCCCGCATGTTTCCTTTATCGCCCTCGCGCTTCAGCTCGAACCAATACACCACATGCGGCGCGCCCGGCTCGGGATCGCCGCCGGGGCCGGGGCCGTGCGCCCAGGTGCGCTTGCCGGTCACGATGTCCTTCAGTCCGTCGCCATTCATGTCCACGAGATCGATGGCGTGGATCTGCGAGAAGATGATGCCGGTCTCGCCTTCGCCGGGCTTCGTGCCGGTGATCATGTGCTTCGTCCAGCCCTGCACGCCGCCGTCGTTCGTCTGCTCAAACCACGCGAGCCCGTAGCCGTGCGCCGCGAGACTGGTGATGATGTCCGCCTTGCCGTCGCCGTTCACGTCGTAGGCATACATCTGCGCGCCGCCGCCGCCGAATTCCGCCGGGTGGAATGTCCACGGCGTCGTGCCGTCCCACTTCGCAGGCTGCTCCCACCAGCCCTTCGATTCGAGAATGTCGATGCGCCCGTCGCTATTCACATCGCCGTGGCCGATGCCGTGCGTGAAGCGCTGATACGCGCCCTTCGGCGAGACGGCGTGAAATTTCCACGGATCCTCCGGCTTCTTCCAGTCCGCCTCCGCGTAGCCGATGAAGCCGCCGCTCATGCACAGCAGCTCCGGCTTCCCGTCGCCCGTAATGTCCACAAACATCGGCGACTCATTGTCCGTCACCGCGAGAATCGTGTGCCGCTGCCACGGCTCATCCTTGCCCTTCGGATTCTCGAACCAAAACGTCTCCGCGCCGGGAAAGCCGATCACCACGTAGTCCGCCCAACCGTCGCCATTGATGTCGTACGCGTAGCTGATGAAGTTGTTTGAATATGCATTTTTTCCACTCAGAAATCCCTCGAAGCCGGGGATGGTCTCGTCCGTCCCGTCCGCCTTCTTGTGCGTGAAGGATTTGTCCATCTGGTAAATGGTGTGCCGCTTCGTGAAGTCCGGCCCCTCGTACCAGAACGGCCCGCTGAGGATGTCCATCTTCCCGTCCTTGTTCACGTCCGCCACGCACGCGCCCTCGGACCAGAACTGATCCGTGAGCTGCTTCTTCACCCACTCCCCCGTGAGCGGCGGCGGAGGCGTGGAAATGGGCGGGGCGATCGGCTTGTCGGCGGCGATCACGAGCGATGAAAGGGCGAGGAACGCGAGAGGGGTTTTCATGTGAGGAGATTGAGCGCGCGGAGCGTGCTGGCTTAGGCGCGGAGTGCAAGCGGTGAAAAGAGCCTCTCCGTCCTCTCCTCACTTTCGCCTGCCATGCCTCTTCGGTCGGCGCGGCCTGCCTTCCACGCGCTTCGGCTTGCGTCGCTTCGGTTTCGTGATGCGAGGGAACGCTTGCACGGCGAAAGCGCGCCGGGGCCGCCTCCAGCGCTCCCATTTCCAGCGCCCGTTGAGAACACGATCCACAACGAGCAGGAGCGCTACCGTGAGGAAAAACGGGACGAGCATGGCGACACCATAGATGTAAGCGAGCGAGGCCATGATGCTGATGACTACGCAGACGGGCGGTTCACGCGGAGCAGCTTGCCGCGGAATTCGCCAGCGGTGGTGAGGGCTGCGTGAATGCGACTCGCTTGGCCGAAAAAGTCGGCGTCCACCGTGCAGGCGACGATGCCGGCGTGGGGAATCTGCGCGCGCTGGAGGCGGATGAAGTGCTTGCGGTTCAGCGTGAGGAGCACGCGGTTTTCGGCAGCGGCGTAGCGAAGAACTTCCTCGTCGGGCCAGGCCTGTCCGGCGCGGCCGGTTTCGAGGACCGTGGTGACGTCGCAGCCGAGACGGCGGAGTTCCTCGACGACGGGGAGAGGAAAGTTCTCGTTGGAGTAGAGCCGGAACACGCCTCGTCAGTCCGCCTCGTTTTCCACGATGGCGCGTTCGATTTCCTCGCGGTGGCCATGATGGTAGGCCCACGCGTGAGCGAGATCCTCGGCGTGCAGCGTGGGGTAGGAGAGGAGGATGTCCGCCTCGCTGAGCCCGCATTGCCGGGCGCGGACGAGTGTCCAGACGGGGATGCGCGTGCGGCTGATGCAGGCTTCGCCGCCGCACACGGCGGGATCGCGATCCACGCCGGGAAAGCTTTGTCCGAGATCGCGTGCGACGATTTGCAGGAGCGCGGCCTTTTCACCGGGCGTCATTCCCGGCAGGAGAGCTTCGGCATCGGCGAGCAGTGGCATGGGCGGGATGTTACGCGAACGCACGCGCGCTGTCCACCGCACATGCCGGGTTTTGCTTGGAAGAAGCGGCAATTTCTCTCCCTCGAAGAGTCGCGCTGGACCGGAAGACAGCCGTCCCGGCTGTCCAGGCAAACAGCCGTCCCCGGCTGTTCGGACAGGCCGGAGGCCTGTCTGCCCTGACAGGCGAGGACGCCCGTCTTCCGGCGCTACTTCGCGCTCTTCACGCCTTCGCGGTGTCCCCTCGCAACGTCCGAGCGCGGGCGGCCGGCGAAGACTCGGGCGCGTTCGCCGGGGCCGAGTTCGCGCCAGTGGCCGGGCATGAGGCCGTTGAGTTCGAGTTCGCCGATCTGCACGCGGAGGAGGCGCAGCGTCGGGTGGCCGATGGCGGCGGTCATGCGGCGGACCTGGTGGTTTTTTCCCTCGATGAGCGAGAGGCCGATCCAGCAGTCGGGGACATTTTTGCGGAAGCGAATCGGCGGATCGCGCGGCACCACGAAAGGCTGCGGCGCGAGCAGCCACGCGCGGCACGGCAGCGTGCGATGTCCGCCGATGACGATGCCGCGCTGCAATTCATCGAGCGATTCGCGCGTGGGCACGCGCTCGACTTGCGCCCAGTACGTGCGGCTGTGCGCGTTCTCGGGTGCGAGGAGTTTTTTGTTCAGGAAGGGCTCGTCGCTGAAGAGCAGCAGGCCCTCGCTCTCCGCGTCGAGACGGCCGAGCGGATACGCGTGTTTCGGGAAGCCGAACTCCGCGAGCGTGCGGTGCTCCGAGCCGTCGTCGGTGAACTGACTGAGCACGCCGTATGGTTTGTTGAATGCGATGAGCATCGGTCTAAGTGTCGAACTTAGCACGCTGCTCGAGCGACTGCGTCCAGAGCGAAATCGGCAGCGTGATGACGAGGTAGCCGGCGGCGAGCGGCAGGTAGCTCTCGAATGGCGTGAGGGTGAATGAATTCACGTTGCTCGCGGCGTTCGCGAGTTCGGCGATGGAGATCACCGAGAGGAGCGACGAGTCTTTCACCAGCGACACGAACTGCCCCGCGAGCGATGGGAGAATCTGCCGGATGGCCTGCGGGAAAATGACGTGGCGGTACGTCTGCCGCGTGGTGAGGCCGATGGCGCGCGCAGTTTCGAGCTGCGATTTGCCGACGCCCTCGATGCCGGCGCGGATGATCTCGCTGATGTATGCGCCGGTGAACGCGGCGAGGATGAGCGGGCCGACGATGTAGCGGTTGCTCACGGCGAGCGCGTTCGCGAAGACGTAGAAGTAAAGGTAAATCTGCACGAGCAGCGGCGCCCCGCGCGTGAGCTCGACGTAGATGCGCGCGAAGTACCGCAGCGGCAGAAACGATGCGCGGCGCGCGAGCGCGAATAGCAGCCCGAGCACGCAGCTCATCGGCAGCGCGAGCGCCGAGATGCCGAGCGTGGCGAGCCAGCCATCGGCGAAGAGCCGGCGGTATTCCCACGCGGGTTTCCAATTCCAATGATACGGCAGCGCGAGCAGCGCGGCGACGATGAGTCCGACGACAAGGGCCAGCGCGAGCGCGAAGCTGAGCACGCGCGTGGCTGGATGGCTGTCAGTGGGCATCGCGCGGAATTATACGAACTCCGCGTGTTCCGCTAGTGCTCAGTCCTCTGGGCAGAGGATCAGCGACATGATTGAGAGGAGCGTGGAAAGCCGTCGTGCAGTGGATTGGGTAGGATAGGCGTCCCGCCTGCCGTGGCCCGCGTCTCGCGGGACACATTCGGACTGAGCAAGGCGTGCGTCTGGAAATGGATCCCTCGCCCGAGGTACCACGCGGGACGCATGGCATGGCAGGCGGGACACCTACCCTACCCGATGCACTGCCGTCGTGCTGACGGACCAAAGTTGCCAGCGAACGATTTTGGATCGCCGACACTGCGAACTGATCACTTCGCGCTCGCCGCCGCGGCGCGCGAATCAACACAGTGACGCGATGCGCACGGTTGCCCGAGTCTTTGCCTACCTGCGCCGCCATCCCGGAATGGCGGCGGGCACGATGCTGTGCGCGGTTCTCTCGACGCTGATGGTGACGGTTTTCCCGAAGGTCACGCAGCTCGTCGTGGATGACATCCGGCACGGACGCGGTGACCGGCTGTGGTGGCTCGTCGGCATCGGGGCGGTGGCGTTTTTTGTGCGCGATGCGTTCAATGCGCTGCGGATCATCCTGAACAATACGTTCGAGCAGCGCGTGATTTTCGACCTGCGCAGCGATCTCTACGGCCACATCCAGCACCTGCCGCTGCGGTGGTTCGACGACCGCGCGACGGGCGACATCATGACGCGGCTGCTCGAGGATGTGACTGCGGTCGAGCGGATGCTCATTGATGGCATAGAGCAGGGCGCGGTCGCCGTGCTGCAGATCATCATAGTGGGCGCGATGCTGTTTCAATATCACGCCAAGCTCGCGTGGCTCGCGCTGCTCCCGGTGCCGTTTCTCGCCGCGGGCGCACTCGCTTACACGCTCACGGCTCCGAAACGGTACCGCGCGCAACGCAAGGCTGCGTCCGCGATGAACGCGCTGCTGCACGACAACCTCGCGGGCATCCGGCAGATCAAGACGTTCGTGCGCGAGGAGGAGGAGCACGCGCGGTTCAACGACGTGAGCGGAAAGTCGCGCGACGCGTCGCTGCGCATCATGCACGTGTGGGCGCTCTACAATCCCTCGATGAGTTTCCTCGCCGCGATCGGCTCGGTGCTCGTGCTCGGATTCGGCGGGCAGGAGGTCGTCGCGGGGCGGCTGGGCTTCGGCGAATTCACGGCGTTTCTGCTGCTCGTGGGCTTTTTGTACGAGCCGATCGGGAAGCTGCATTCGCTCAATCAGCTCGTGCAGTCCGGCCGCGCGGCGGGCGAGCGCATCCTCGAAATCCTCGACGAAAAAGCGGAAGCCGACGAGGCGGAGCACGCGCCGGCGATCAGCGTGCGCGGCGACGTGGAATTTGAGGACGTGAGCTTTTCCTACATCGAGGACCTACCGACGCTGCGGCACATTTCGCTGCGCGCAAAACGCGGCGAGACCGTGGCGCTCGTCGGCCCGACGGGCGCGGGCAAGAGCACGCTCGTGAACCTCATCACGCGATTTTATGAATATGATGATGGCGAGATTCGCATTGACGGCACGCCGCTGCCCGACCTGCCGCGCACCGTGCTGCGCAGCGCGGTGGGCATGGTCACGCAGGAGAGTTTTCTTTTTAACGGCACCGTGCGCGACAACCTGCGCCTCGGACTTCCCACGGCGACCGACGGGCAGATGTGGCAGGCGCTCGCGGATGCGAATGCGAAGGCGTTCGTCGAGCGGATGCCCGAGGGCCTCGGCACCACCGTCGGCGAGCGCGGGGTGAAGCTGAGCGTCGGCGAGAAGCAGCGCGTCTCCATCGCGCGTGCGCTGCTGAAAGACCCGCCGATCCTCGTGCTGGACGAGGCGACCGCGAGCGTGGACACCGAAACGGAGCGGCTGATTCAGCAGGCGCTGGATCGGCTCATGGAAAAGCGCACGTGCTTTGTGATCGCGCACCGGCTCTCGACCGTGCGGCACGCGGATCAGATCCTCGTGCTGGAGCGCGGACGCATCGTCGAGCGTGGCACGCACGATGATCTGCTTGCGATGGGCGGCATGTACGCGCGACTGTGCGCGGGGAGTTTTCTTTCGGCGAAATAGCACCGCAGGCTGCGGGGCTTTGGGGATGTGCGGGCGCGGGCGCAACGTTTCGGTAAAAATTGGCCATTCGTGTCAAATTTTGTTGACGAATGGGACAAAAAGTGAGGAAAAGGGAGCCGTCGGGAAATACGCAGAATGCCGTTCCCCGAACCACCCACACAATGGCCGAAGCCGAATCCAAGCCGATGTTCACCGATGAACTCGAGCGCCAGCTCGATTCGGGCCTTCGTGTCATGCTACCGAAGGACTGGCGGGGTCTGAAAATCACGGACTTCGTCCTGATCTCAGACTCCTCCAGTTCCTTCATCAAAGTTTTCCCGCGCTCGGAATACGACAGGTTCGTTGCGAAGATCGAAAACAACGAGCACCTCGACGAACTCACGCGCAACGAGCACCTTGAAGAGATCGGCTCGACTTGCAAGAAGGTGCAGACCGACAGCGCGGGACGACTCGCGCTCCCGGCCAACATGTGCGCGGAAATCGGCGTGGGCGAAAAATATCCGACCGTGATCCTCAAAGGCGCGGTGCGGACTTTCAACATCTGGAACCCGGCGCGGCTGAAGAAGCGCAACGACGCGAAACTGAAGCTCACCGAGTCGGGCCGGGCACTGAGCGCGAAGAAATTTCTCGGGGTATGATTGATTGCCTTTCATCCGCCGAAGCGACGCTCGAACTGGAGGAATACGCCATGCCCGCCGATCCACGTTCGCCCGGTTATCACGAGTCCGTGCTGCTGCGCGAGAGCGTCGAGTTGCTCCAGCCCGCGCCGGGGAAAGTTTTTTTTGAAGGCACGCTCGGCGGCGGCGGGCACACCCGCGCGCTGCTTGATGCGGGCGCGACGGTCATCTCGACCGACCAGGATCCCGATGCGATTGCCGAGGCGGAGAAAAATCTCACGGGCTACGGCGACCGCCTGATTTTGCGGCGTGCGAATTTTTCCGAAGTCAGCCGCATCCTCGCGGAACTCGGCATCGCGACGCTCGATGGCGCGCTGTTCGATCTCGGCGTGAGTTCGCATCAGTTCGACACGCCGGAGCGCGGCTTTTCCTTTCAGGCCGATGGCGCGCTCGACATGCGCATGGCGCCCGATGCGCCGCAAAGCGCCGCGGACCTCGTGAACACGGCGGGCGAAGAGGAACTCGCGCGGATTTTCCGCGACCTCGGCGACGAACCGGCGGCACGGCGCATCGCCTCACGCATCGTCCGCGAGCGCGCGCAGACGCCGATCACGCACACGCTGCAATTTGCCGACCTCGTCGCGGGCGTGATTCCACGCCGCGGCCGCACCCATCCGGCCACGCGCGTTTTCATGGCGCTGCGCCTCGCGGTGAATCGCGAACTCGACGTGCTCACCGGCGTGCTCGCGGAGATCACGCAGCAACTCGCGCCCGGCGGACGGCTCGCGGTGATCAGCTTTCACAGCGGCGAGGATCGCATCGTGAAGAGCTTCATGAAGGAACGCGCCATCGAGTGGCACGACCGCCCCGAGTGGCCCGCGCCGCGGCGCAATCCGCAGCATCTTTTCAAGTTGATCACGACCCGCCCGCTCTCCGCCAGCGCCGCCGAGCAAAAGGCAAACCCGAGGGCGAGGTCGGCCAAACTCCGGGTTGCCGAACGCCTCCCCCATGCCCGCTAACAAACGCCGCTACGCCCAAGCCGTCCCGCTCGCCTACATCTGCATCGCGCTCGCGATCCTGATCTATGCCGGCACGCTGGGCGTGAAAATTTTGCTGCTCAAACAGCAGATCAAGCAGGGCGGCGAACGCCTCGGCCGGCTGCGCAAGGAACTCGCGGCGGTGAGCACGAGCAACGAAGCGCTGCGCACGCGCAAGGAGCAGCTCACCTCGCTGCCCGCACTGAAAAAGGCGATCGCCGATGGCGTCATCAGGCTCAAGCCGATCGAGGAATCCTTCGTGGTCAATGTCCCGGCGACCCGCCGCACGGTCGCCGTGAGCATGCCGCTGGCCGATGCGGAGGAGGGCCGTTGAGATGTCCCTCAAATCCCGCGCCTGCGTCGCCTGCTACGGCATCGGCACGCTTTTCACGATCCTCTCGGGGCGGCTGATCCACCTCGCGGTGAACCGCCACGAGCACTACTCGAGCATCGCGAAAAATACCTACTGCGCGCAGGTGATCATCCCCGCGCGGCGCGGCGCGATTTTCGACATCGAGGGCAGCCCGCTCGCCAGCAATGAGCCGCTGAAAAATGTGATCCTCGACGGCAAGCTCATCTGCGAAGGCAACCGCAAAACGACGCCGAAGGAGATCGCGGATTTGATCGCGGGGCCTCTCGGACTGAATCCGGCCGACGTGCTGAACCGCATCACCCCGGAGCGAAAATACATCGTCCTCAAAAAGAAAATCTCCGAGGACCTCGCGGCGGAACTCGACCAGACCGTGCAGGCGGCGGGGATCAAGGGGATCACATTTGAGCAGAACTTTGAGCGCATCTATCCCGCGCACCAGATGCTCTGCCATGTGATCGGATTTTACGGCTACGAAGATGCGCGCGAGCCCGGTGAAAAGGGCAGCTTCCGCGGCATCGAGGGCATCGAGCGCTCGATGGAGCCGTGGCTCGCCGGGCAGGATGGCTGGCGCTCGTTTGAAAAAGACGGACGCGGCAAGGAACTGAACAATCTCACCGGCGACGAACGCGCGCCCCGCAACGGCGCGAATGTGCGGCTGACAGTGAATTTGAACCTCCAGCAAATCGTGGAGTCGGAACTGGAGGCAGCGTGCAAACGGCTGCGCCCGGTGAAGGCCACCGTGATCATGATGCGGCCCGACACGGGCGAGATCCTCGCGATGGCGAATCGCCCGACGTACGATCCGAACCTGGCGGGAAAAGCGAAGCCCGAGGAGCGCTTCAACAACGCCATCGCCGGAACGATCGAACCCGGATCGACCTTCAAGATGGTGACGTGCGCGGGCGCGCTGAACTACCACTTCGCCACGATGAAGACCGAAGTCTATTGCGAGAACGGCAAATGGCCGTACGGCGGGCTCGTGCTGCACGATCACCACCCGTACGCGATGTTGAGTGTGTCGCAGATTATCGAACATTCCTCGAACATTGGCGCGGCGAAACTCGCCGTGCAGATGGGCCAGGAACGCTTTTACAATTGGGTGCGCAATTTCGGATTCGGCCAGCAGACGGGCATCGCACTGCCGGGCGAAGTGCGCGGCATCCTGCGCCCGCGCGAAGTCTGGCAGCCCGTCTCCATCACGCGCGTCGCGATGGGCCACGAAGTCGCCGCGACGCCGCTGCAAGTCATCACCGCCACCTGCGCGATCGCGAATGGCGGGCGGCTGATGATGCCGCAGATCGTCCACGACATCCGCAGCGACACCGGAGAAATCATTTCCATCAACGAGCCGCAGGAAGTGCGGCGCGTCATCACCGAGGACACGGCGACGAAAGTCCGCGACGCGCTGATCAAGGTCACGGGCAAGCAGGGCACCGCGAAGCTCGCGCACATCGACGGCTTCAACGTCGCCGGGAAAACCGGCACTGCGCAGAAGCTCCTCGACGATCCGAAGACGGGGAAAAAATACTACTCGCACGACAAGCACCTGACCTCGTTCGTCGGCTTCGTGCCGGCGGAGAAACCCGCGTTCTGCCTGCTCGTCATAATCGACGAGGCAAGGGTGACCGCGCATGAGGATGTGGGCGGGCTCGTGGCCGCGCCGGTCTTCCACGCCATCGCCGAACGCGCGCTGGCCCACCTCGGCGTCGCGCCGGATCCGGTAATGCTCCAGCAGGACAAAAATCAAAAACTGATCCTCGCCAAAGCCGGACGGAATTGAGCGATGAATCTCGAACACCTCATCAAAGCGGTCCGACCGGTGAAAATTAGCGGGCCGCTGGACCGCGACATCACCGCCATCTGCTACGATTCGCGCAAGGTCGTGGAAGGCGCGCTTTTCGTCGCGCTTCCTGGTGAAAAGGCGGACGGCACGCAATTCATCGACGCCGCGATCGATCGCGGCGCCGCAGCCATCGTCAGCGAGAAGCCCGGCCTGACGACGCGCGCCACCGCCATCGAAGTCACGAATGCCCGGCACGCGCTCGCGGATCTCGCCGCCGCCTATTTTCGCCAGCCCTCGCATCGGCTGAAGATCGCGGGCGTCACCGGCACGAATGGGAAGACGACCACGACGTTTCTTTTGAAGCACATCCTCGACACGGAATTCCTGCGCTGCGGCCTGATCGGCACCGTGCGCTACGTCATCGGCGAGCGCGAACTGCCCGCCCACCGCACGACGCCGGAATCGTCCGACGTGCAGGACCTGCTGTGGCAGATGCGCTCCGCGGGCTGCAAGAGCTGCGCGATGGAAGTGAGTTCGCACGCCCTCGCGCTCGACCGCGTGCGCGGCGTGGAATTCGACGTCGGCGTCTTCACCAATCTCACGCAGGACCACCTCGATTTTCACCGCACGATGGATGCGTATTTCAAGACGAAGGCGGGGCTTTTTTCCGGCATCCGCGATCAGCAGAAAAAAAAGGGACGCGCCATTTTCAACAGCGACGATCGCTACGGCACGCGTCTCGCGGACCGCTTCGCACGCGAGATGGAAGTGATCACGTACGGCGTGGGCCGCAGCGCGCAGTTCCGCGCGAGCGATGTGAAAATGGACTTCGGCGGCACCACGTACCAGCTCGAGGCGCTCGGGAAAAACTACCTCGTCCGCATGCCGCTCATCGGCGGATTCAATGTCTATAATTCCCTCGCCGCCATCGCCGCCGCGAGCGCGCTCGGCGTGAATGTGCGCAACGCCGTGCAGGCGCTCGCCGCCGCGCCCGCGGTACCCGGCCGCCTGCAGGCCATCCCGGCGCAAAAGCCGTTCCGCGTTTTCGTGGACTACGCGCACTCGGACGACGCACTCACGAACGTTCTGAAAACGCTGCGTGAACTCAATCCCGCGCGGCTCATCGTGATGTTCGGCTGCGGCGGAAATCGCGACCGCGAGAAGCGCCCGAAAATGGCCGCCGCCGTGGACGCGATCGCCGATCACGCGATCATCACGAGCGACAATCCCCGCAAGGAGGACCTGCTCGCGATCATCGAGGACATCAAGGTCGGCTTCCGCCGGCTCCAGCCGGAAGTCGTGCCCGATCGCCGGGAGGCCATCTTCCACGCGATCGCGATGGCGCAGCCGCGCGACATCATCCTGCTCGCGGGCAAGGGCCACGAGAGCACCCAGGAATTTGCCGACCACACGGTGCCGTTCGACGATGCGGCCATCGCGGCGAGCGCGGTCGGATCGCGCTCGGAATTCGAGCCGCCGTCGGTCCGCCCGCGCAATCCGCGCGATCATTCGGAGGGCCGTCCGCTCGATGCGGAGGAACGACGCCGCCGGGAGGAACGCGAGTGATGGACGCCACGCCGCTCTCCCAAATCGCAGCGTGGGCCGGCGGTCGCCTCGCCACCGGCAATCCCGCCGCGACGGTCACGACCATTTCCTCCGACTCGCGCGCGCTCCGGCCCGGCGATCTTTTCCTCGCGATCCGCGGCGAGAAATTTGACGGCCACACCTTCCTCGCGGAGGCCGCGCGGCTCGGCGCGATCGGCGCGATCGTGGAGACGGAAATGCCGGGCCTGCCCGCTGTGTTTGCACTCATCGTCGTCGCGGATGCCGTGCGCGCGCTGCAGTCGCTCGCGACGGCGTACCGCGCGACGCTGCGCCTCACCTCGGTGTGCATCACGGGCAGCAATGGCAAGACTTCCACGAAGGATCTCTGCGCCGCGGTGCTCGCGCAGCGCTTCAGCGTCACGCGCACGCTGGGAAATTTGAACAACCACCTCGGCCTTCCATTTTCGATCCTCCGTGCGGACAGTACGCACGATGTCGGCATTTTCGAAATCGGGATGAATCACGCCGGCGAGACCGCGCCGCTCGCCGCCATCGCGCGGCCCGACATCGCCATCATCACGAACGTGGGCATCGCGCACATCGAGTTCCTCGGATCGCGCGAAGCGATCGCGCAGGAAAAGGGCATGCTCGCCGAGGCCGTCGGCGAAAATGGAACCGTGATTTTGAATGCCGACGACGACTTCACGCCCGCGATCGCCGAGCGCACCCGCGCCCGCGTGACGACCGCCGGACTGCTCGGCGGCGACGTGCGCGCGACGGATTTGGAGCAGCTTTCCGAGGGGATAAAGTTCCAACTCCACGCCACCGGGCAGAGCGTGGAGGCAGAACTGCCCGTCCCCGGCGAGCACATGGTGCGCAACGCCCTTCTCGCCTGCGCCGCGGGAATTTCACTCGGACTTTCGCTCGATGAATGCGCGGCCGGACTGCGCGCGCTGCAGCTCACCGCCGGCCGTCTCACGCAAAAAACCATCCGCGGCATCCGCATCCTCGACGACACCTACAATGCGAATCCCGACAGCATGAGCGCGGCGCTCATCACCCTCGCGCGCATGCCCGTCGCCGGCCGTCGCATCGCCGTGCTCGGCGGCATGGGCGAGCTCGGCGTGGAAAGTGAACGCGGGCACCGCTCCGTCGGCGAAGTCGCGGGCCGCGAAAAAATCGGCTGCGTGATCTCGGTCGGCGAGAGCGCGCGCTGGATCGCCGATGCGGCGGAAAGTGGCGGCGTCGGCGAAGTCATCCGCACCGCGGATGCGGACGAAGCCGCGCGCATTTTGCGCAGCCTCGCGCAGCCGGGCGACACCGTGCTCGTGAAGGCCAGCCGCTCGGCGCGACTCGAGCGCATCGTGCAGGCGATGGAAGGAGGGAGCTGCTGATGCTGTACTATCTCGACCGGCTCTCGGACCACGCGACGAATGAATTCCTGCGCGCGCTGAATGTCTTTCAGTACGTCACCTTCCGCGCTGTCGGCGCGGCGCTCACCGCGTTCGTGCTCTCGCTCGCGCTCGGCAATTTCACGATCCGCAAACTCCTTTCGCTGAAACTCGGGCAGCCGATCCGCAGCAAGGAGGAAGTCCACCAGCTCGCCGAACTGCACGGGCAGAAAGCAGGCACGCCGACGATGGGCGGCATCCTCCTGCTCGGCACGACCGTCCTCTCGACGATCCTCTGGGCGCGGCCGGACAATTCGTTCGTCTGGCTCGTGCTCGGCGCGATGATCGCGGCGGGCGCGCTCGGATTCGTGGACGATTATCTGAAAGTCTCGAAGAAAAATTCCGCCGGCGTGAGCGAGCGGACGAAGATCATCGTGCAGCTTCTCATCGCGGTCGGCGTCACGTGGTTTTTCCTCACCGACCCGCGGCTCCAGCGGCAGGCGAGTGCGCTCTTCGTGCCGTTCTATAAAAAGATGCTCGTGCCGAACATGGGCATCATCATCACGTTCCTGTTTTTCGCCGGCATCATCCTCGGCACGTCGAACGCGGTGAACCTCACTGACGGCCTCGACGGACTCGCCACGGGCTGCACGCTCACCGTCACCTTCGCCTACGCGGTGCTCGCGTACATCGCCGGGCATCACGTCATCTCGGATTATTTGCAGGTGCCATTTTATCCGCAGGCGGGCGAGCTCGCCGTCTTCTGCATGGCGCTCGCGGGCGCGTCGCTCGGCTTTCTGTGGTTCAATGCGCATCCGGCAAAAATGTTCATGGGCGACACGGGCTCGCTCGCGATCGGCGGCGCGATCGGCGTCGTGGCCATCTGCGTGAAACAGGAACTGCTGCTGCTCGTCATCGGCTTCGTGTTCGTCGTCGAGGCGGCGTCGGTGCTCATCCAGCGGTTCTATTTCAAATTCACGAAGCGCAAGTACGGCCAGGGCCGCCGCGTCTTCCGCATGGCACCGCTGCACCATCACTTCGAGCTCTCGGGGCTGAATGAAACCGTCGTGGTCACGCGCTTTTGGATCGTGTCATTCGTCTGCGCGCTGCTCGGGCTCGCGACACTGAAACTCCGGTGAAAATGCAAATCGCTGGCAAACATATCGCGGTGCTCGGAGCAGGCGAAAGCGGCGCTGCGGCCGCGCATCTGCTGCTCGCCGAGGGCGCGCGCGTCACCGTCCTCGACAGCGGCGATGCGCACGCGCTGCGCGAAAAGATCACCGCACTTGAGGCCGCGGGCGCAACCGTGATGGCCGGTGCCGCCGCGGATGCGGACGCGGGAAAATACGATCTCGCGATCCTCAGCCCAGGCATTGAGCCATCGAGTTCGCTCGTGAAAAGTATTCGCGCGCGCTCCATCCCGATGATCGGCGAACTCGAACTCGCCGACGTGCTTTGCGGCAATCCCATCATCGCGATCACCGGCACCAACGGCAAAACCACGACGACGCAGCTCATCGAGAAAATGCTGCTCGGATGCGGCGTGAAAACGGTCGCGTGCGGCAACATCGGGCCGGCGTTTTCGGCGAAGGTGCGCGAGGGCCGCGCGCTGGATGTGATGACGGTGGAGGTCAGCAGTTTTCAGCTCGAAGAGATCCGCACCTTCCGCCCGAAGATCGCCGTGTGGCTCGGCTTCGCGCCCGACCACCTCGACCGCTATCCGTCGCTCGAGGCATACTACGAGGCGAAGGTGCGCGTCTTTGAAAACCAGACCGCCGACGACTGGGCCGTGGTGAATTTGCGCGACAAACTTCCGCCGCTGAAAGCACGGCGCATCACGTTCAGCGCCTATCAAAGCGGCGGCGACTTCGAGCTGCGCGACGGTGTGATCCATTTTCACGGAGCACCGCTGCTGGACGTGAGCACGACCAGGCTGCGCGGCTCGCACAATGCGGAAAACCTCATGGCGGCACTCGCGACCGGCCACGCGATGGGACTGGACTTTGCCAAAATGCTCGCGCCGCTCCGCGAATACACGGCGCTGCCGCACCGCTGCGAATTCATCCGCACCGTCGATGACGTGGACTATGTGAACGACTCAAAGGCCACGAATCTTGACTCGCTCGAGAAGGCGCTCGATGGCGAGACGCGCACGGTCGTCCTCATCGCGGGCGGGAAGGACAAGGGTTTTGAATTCGACGGCGTCGCCGATCTCGTCGCGCGGAAATGCCGTTGCGCCGTGCTGCTCGGCGACATGGCCGCGCGCATCGAGGAACTGTGGAGCCGCCGGCTGCCGTGCGTGAACGTCGGCCGCTCGCTGGAGCGCGCCGTGGAGGTCGCGCGCTCGCACGCACGCTCTGGCGACATCGTGCTCTTCAGCCCCGGCACGTCGTCGTTCGACATGTTCCGCAACTACGCGGACCGCGGGAACCAATTTCGCCAACTCGTCCAGTCGCTCACTCCCAAACAATCCCAGCCATGAAAAATCCCATGCACAAACTCCGCCGCTTCTTCGTCCGCACGCGGACGTACAAAGCCACCGCCGCGCAGGCCGCGGCCCCGACCGCGCACGACGATGACGAAGGGAGCAACCGTCTCTCCGGCGCATTTCTCGTCGTGCTCTTCCTCCACATCATCGCCGTGGTGGGCGTGTTCGCCTTTGCGCGGATCAAGGAAGGCCGCATCCGCAACATGCCGCCGGAAAAGCCTGCGGCGCCGACGGCGAAAGCCGCGCCCGTGAAACCCGCCGCCACAAAAGCGCCCGTGGTCGCGCCCGCAGCGGCGGCGGCGATCGCCGCGACGACTCCGCAGCCCGCTCCGCGCGAAGTCGCGAAGGTCTCGCCGAACAGTTCGCACACGATTCACATCGTGAAGGAGGGCGAGACGCTCACGAAGATCGCCTTCGCGTACAGCACCGGCGTGCCGGATCTCGTCTCGACGAACAAATTGAAAAGCCCCGGCGACATCCACGCCGGACAGGCGCTCACCATCCCCGGCGCGAAGCAGACGCCGAAAATCGCCGCGACGCCGGAAGTGAAACCGGCGCAAATTTCCGCGCAAAAAAACACGGCGATGCCCGCGAAAATTTACGTGGTGCGCAAGGGTGACACGGCCTTGAAAATCGCGCGCGAGCACGGCTGCTCGTACGACGAGCTCATGAAGCTGAACAACGTCAAGGACCCGAAAAAAATCCAGTTGGGCCAGGAGCTGAAGCTGCCCGTGAAAAAAGGCTAGGCCGATCCCGCGATGCAAAAGCGCTTCGTTTTCATCAACGTCTTTCTCCTCGTGATCGCGGTCGCCGCGCTCACGACGATCGGCGTCGTGATGCTCACGAGCACGGGCGCGTATGCCCAGGATGCAAAGGGCAATCCGACCTACTACCTCACGCATCACCTCACATGGCTCGGCGTCGGCGTGCTCATCTGCGTGGCGGCGGCGCTCATCGACTATCGCTGGATGGAAAAGCGCTGGTGGCTTTTTTATGTGAGCGCGGCCGTGCTGCTCGCGTGCTGCTTCGTGCCGGGCATCGGCAAGCGCATCCACGGCTCGCGCCGCTGGCTCAGCCTCGGCGGGCAGACGCTGCAGCCCTCGGAAGTGGCAAAGCTCGCCGTGCTGATCACCGTCGCGTGGTGGTATTCGCGCAAGGACATGCAGCCGCGCGAATTTCTCCGCGGCTTCGCGTATCCGCTCGGCATCGTGCTCTTCATCGTCGCGCTCATCGCACCGGAGATCGATCTCGGCACTTCCACGCTGCTGCTCTGCACGACGCTCATGGTCATGTTTGTCGCCGGCACGCGACTGCCGTACCTCGCCATGCTCGCGATTGCGGGCGGGAGTGCGCTGGCGCTGGCGATCCGCCTGCTGCCCGAGCGCACGGGGCGCTTCCTCGCCTTTCTCGATCCCGACAAATATCCGACCGAAGCGTACCAGCAGGTTCACGGGCTCACGGCCTTCGGCTCCGGCGGCGTGATGGGACTCGGCCTCGGAAATGGGCGGGAGAAATATTCGTATCTGCCCTTTGCGCACACCGATTTCATTTTGCCCGAAGTCGGCGAGGAACTCGGCCTCGTCTGCACGCTCGCGGTCGTTCTGTGCTTTCTGATCGTGCTCGTGAGCGGCACGGTGATCGCGATGCGCGCGAGTGACCGTTTTGGCAGGCTGCTCGGCGCAGGCATCGTCATCCTCATCGCGATCCAGGCGGCGATGAATATCGGCGTGACCACGATGCTGCTGCCAAACAAGGGCCTGCCGCTTCCCTTCATCAGCTACGGCGGATCGAGCCTCGCCTTTTGCCTCGGGAGCATCGGCATCCTTGTGAGCATTTACCGCCGCGGTTTCGGCGAGCGGCCGGACCCCGAGGGGATGCGCTTCGACGTGAAATTCCGCAAACGCAAAACGCCGAGAATCTAGCCATGCATCACACGCCAAAAACACCGCTGCCCGTCCGTGCCGAACGCGAAACCTCCGCGCAATCCGCCTCGCGCGTAATCGCCCGCGGACCGCTCGCCTCGCCGCTGCAGGGCGTGCCTTTCCAGAGCCCTGTGGCAAATGTGAGCACGGTGCGCTGTCCGCTGCGTCCCTCCCGCACGCCATGAGATTCGTCATCGCGGCAGGAGGAACTGGCGGTCATCTGTTTCCCGGCCTCGCCGTCGGCGAGGTGCTCCTCGCGCGCGGACACGAAGTGATGCTGCTGATTTCCGAAAAGGAAATCGACGCGATCGCGACGGAGGGCCGGACGGAATTCCGGATCGAACGGCTCACCGGCATCGGCATGCCGCGACTTTTTTCGCCCGCGATCTTCGGTTTTGCGCTGCGTTTTTGGAAAGGATACCGCCGCTGCAAGGCGCTCTTCCGCGAGTGGCAGCCCGCCGCCGTGCTCGGCATGGGCGGCTTCACTTCCACCGCGCCGATCCTCGCGGGCCGCTCGCGGAAAGTGCCGACCTTTGTCCACGAATCGAACGCGATCCCCGGTCGCGCAAACCGGCTGAATGCGCGCTGCGTCACGAAGGTGCTCCTCGGTTTTTCGGAATGTGCGCGCCATTTTCCAAAGACCGAATGCGAGGTGACCGGCACGCCGCTCCGCTCCGCGCTCACGCGCCCGGTGGACAAGACGGCGGCCCTCGCGGCCTTCGGACTCAAGCCCGGACGGAAGACGCTGCTCGTGATGGGCGGGAGCCAGGGCGCGCACGGCATCAACACCGCCATCGCGAACGCCGTGCCGAAGCTGAAGGCGCACGCATGGCAGGCGATCCACCTCGCGGGCGCGGCGGATGAAGCGGCGATGCAAGCGACGTACGTGCGCGAAAATGTGCCCGCAGCCGTCGCGGCCTTTCATCACCGCATGGAGGAGGCTTACGGCGCGGCGGATCTCGCCATCGCGCGCAGCGGCGCGGCGAGCCTCGCGGAACTTTCGCACTTCGGCGTGCCGGCGATCCTCGTCCCCTACCCCTCCGCGGCGGATGATCATCAGACGGCGAACGCGCGCATTTTTGAAAAAGCCGGCGCAGGCGTGCTCGTGCAGGAGAGCGACGCGACGCCGGAGGTGCTCGCGGAGAAAATCGGCGCGCTGCTCGCATCGCCGGATCGGCTCGCGGAAATGTCGCGAAAGAGCCGCGCGCTCGCGCCGGAAAATGCCGCGGAGCGCGTCGCCGATGCCGTCCTGAAATCCTGCCAACCCAACCCGTGAACCTCCCGATGAAAATCCCCGCCCGTATCGCCTTCACCTGCGCGCTGATCCTTGCCACGACGCATTCGCTGCGCGCAGAATTCCTCGAGTTGAAAATCCGTGAAACCACCGCCGAAAGCATCTGGCACTGGATGATCGCGGGATTCGCCGCGATCATCTTTTTCACGCTGCGCGCATCGCGCAACCATGGAGGCCACGGCCGCTGAACATGGACGGAGCAGAACTCGCAAAATTCCTCACCGGAGGCGGACGCCGCATTCATCTGATCGGCGTCGCAGGCTCGGGCATGAGCGGGATTGCGGGACTGTGCCTCGCGCTCGGCCATCGCGTGAGCGGCAGCGACAAGGCGACGAGCGAGGAGACGGCGCGACTGCAGACGCTCGGGCTGAATTTTTCCTCGCCCGCGAATCCCGAAAAAATCGGCGACGCGGACCTCGTGATTTTTTCCTCCGCGATCAAACCGGCGCACCCGGACTTCGAGCGTGCAGTGCAGTTGCAAGTCCCGATGGTGCGGCGCGCCGATGCGCTCGCGGCGATCATGCGGCAGAAAAAGGGCATCGTGATCGCGGGGATGCACGGCAAGACGACGACGAGCGCGATGGCCGCGCATGTGCTGCGCGCGGCGGGCGTGAATCCGTCGCACTACGTCGGTGCGGAAATCCCGATCCTCGGGACGAACGCGCTGTGGGATGCGGCGGGCGAGTGGTTCGTCGCGGAGGCGGATGAGAGCGACGGCACGATCGTGAATTATCACCCGGAGCATTCCGTGATTCTGAACATCGAGGAGGAGCATCTGGATTTTTACGCGGACCTCGCGGCGATCGAGCGCGCGTTCGCGCAATTGCTGCGACAGACGACGGGCAGCATTTTTTACTGCGCGGATGACAAGCACGCGACGCGACTGTGCTCGGCGCACGCGCGCGTGATTTCATACGGCGCGGCGCAGGAGGCGGACTACCGCTTCGAGGATGTCCACCCGAAGGATTTCCAGTCGCATTTCCTCGCGACGCGGCGCGGCGAACCGCTCGGCGCGGTGACGCTGAATGTCCCCGGACGGCACAACGTGAGCAACGCGACGAGCGTGATCGCGCTTGCGACGGAACTCGGCGTGCCTTTCCCGAAAATCGCGGCGGCACTCGAATCGTTTCGCGGGGCGCGGAGGCGATTTGAGATCAAGCACCGCTCGGATCGCTACATGGTCGTGGACGATTACGGGCATCATCCGAGCGAAATCCGCGCGACGCTCGCGACGGCACGCGGCACGGGGCGGAAGCGCATCCTCACGATGTTCCAGCCGCATCGCTTCACGCGCACGCAGGCGCTGCGCGATGACTTTGGCCGTGCCTTTGAAGAAACGGACGTGCTCGTGGTCGCGGACATTTATGCCGCAAGCGAGACGCCGATTCCCGGCGTGAGCGGGCAGACGATCGTGGATGCGATCGCGCAGCACACCGCGCAGGAGGGCGTGAGCTTCCAGCCAAATCGCCGGCAAATCGCGTACGACATCGGCCGCATGATCGAGCCGGGCGATCTCATTCTCTCACTCGGCGCGGGGAACATCCACGAGCAGGGCTCGGTGCTCGCGCGCGACATCGCCGTGCTCGAATCCGTGATCGATGTGATGGGTCCGGGCATCGCGCGACTCTACGAACCGCTCTCGAAACACACGACGATGCGCGTCGGCGGACCGGCGCAATTTTGGGCGGAGCCCGAGACGGAGGAAGGCTTCGCGCGGCTCGTGCGCTTCACGACGGAGCGCGGCATTCCGCTGTTCGTGATGGGCCGCGGATCGAATCTGCTCGTGCGCGACGGCGGCATCCGCGGCGTGGTGGCGCGACTCGGGCGCGGCGAATTCAAGCGCCTCTCCGTGCAGGGCACGCACCTCAGCGCGGGCGTGGGCGTGAAGCAGCGGGAGCTCGCGCTCGCGGCGCGCGATGCGCAGATCGGCGGGTTCGAGTGGTTCGAGGGGATCCCGGGAACTGTCGGCGGGGCGCTGCGGATGAATGCGGGCGCGATGGGCGGCGAGACTTTCCGGCAAGTCGTGAGCGTGCGCTTCGTGGATGCGCGCGGCGAATTTTACACGCGCACTCCAGGCGAGCTTGAAGTGCGCTACCGCGACGTGCCCGCGCTGGCGACGAACTACGCGGTGAGCGCGACTTTCCGCGGCGAATCCGCGGCGGCGGCGGACATCGCGGCGCGGCTCGATGAGAGCCAGCAAAAGCGCCGCACGAGCCAGCCGAAGGAATCGAGCGCGGGCTGCATTTTCAAAAATCCCGGGACGGTGCCCGCCGGAAAACTAATTGATGAACTCGGACTCAAGGGCACCCGCGTCGGCGGTGCGCGCGTGTCGGAGATTCATGGGAACTTCATCGTGAACGAAGGCGGCGCGACTGCGCGCGAGGTGCTCGAACTCATCGCGCAGATCCAGGAGCGCGCGATGCGGGAACGGAAAATCGAATTGCACACGGAGGTCCAAATCGTTGGACAGGACGAGCCCGTTAATGTCTGAAATTTTCCCCATTTGCCGTGAAAGAATCCGTGCCCGCGCCGCGTATCCATCGCGATGAATCCGCACTCCAATTCCATGCCGCTTAATCTCACAGAAATGCCGATCGCCGTCCTCATGGGCGGGCCCGGATCGGAGCGCAAGGTTTCGCTGAAATCCGGCGAAGGCGTCGTCGAGGCGCTGCGTTCGATCGGCGCGCGCGTCACGGCGGTGGATGTCACGGGCGCGGATTTCGCGGTGCCCGCGGGCACGCGCGTGGCGTTCAATGTGATCCACGGGACCTTCGGCGAAGACGGGCAGGTGCAGCGCATCCTCGAGTCGCGCGGCATCGCGTACACGGGCGAGGGCGTGCGCGGATCGGAACTCGCGATCGACAAAATCGCATCGAAGCGCCGCTTCGTGGAGCGCGGCGTGCCGACGGCGAAATCGGAAATCATCCGCGAGGGCGCGGCACCGAAGCTGCCGCTGCCACTCGTGATCAAGGCTCCGAAGGAAGGGAGCAGCGTGGGCGTGTTCATCGTGAAATCCGCGGATGAACTGGCGTCGTCGCTCGAGCAGGCGTGGAAATTTGGCGGCGAATTGCTCGTCGAGGAATTTGTCGCGGGCCGCGAACTGACGGTCGGCATCGTCGGTGAACTCGCGCTGCCGGTGATCGAGATCCGGCCGCTGAAGGACTTCTACAATTTCGACAACAAGTATCCTTTTCTGAATCCCAACGCCGCGGGCGCGGACCATCTCTGCCCCGCGCCGCTCGACGCCGCGACGACGAAGCTCGTGCAGCAGACCGCGCTCGCCGCGCACCGCGCACTGGATCTTGAAGTCTATTCGCGCGTGGACATTCTCCTCACCGACGCAGGCCTGCCCTTTGTGCTCGAAGTGAACACCATCCCCGGCATGACGCCGGTGTCGCTGCTGCCCGAAGCCGCATCCGCGATCGGTCTCAGCTACGCCGAACTTTGCCGCCGCATCATCGAGCTCTCGCTCGCAGCCCGCCACACCAGCCCATGAAACGCCGCCGCCCAGCCAACCACCGCATGACCTCCCACCGTGAACGGAGGAAGCAATACTTCGTGGACGGAGTGGTGAAACGCGGGACGAACGAGACGTGGCTCGCGGTGCGCGGCTGGATTTGGCGCGTGGTGAAAATGCTCACGCTCGCGGCGTTCGTCGGCGGGCTCTATTTCGGCGCGACGACGGGCTGGAAAAAATTCTTCTGGCAAAATCCCGACTACGCGCTGCGCGACATTCCCTTCAGCACGGATGGCACGCTCACGCGCGATCAGGCGCTCGCCGTGGCGAAGCTCAAGCCGGGCGCGAACATTTTCTCCTACCACACCGCCGCGGTGCGCGAGGCGCTGCGGGCGATGCCGCAAGTCGAGGACGCCGAGGTGACGCGCTACCTGCCGAAGCGCATCGAGATCGCCGTGAAGGAACGCAAGCCGACGGCGTGGCTCGCCGCGTCGGGCGAAAAGTCCGCCAGCGCGGAGCCGGCGCATTTGCTCGATGCGCGCGGCATTGTCTTCCAGCCGCGGCATGTGCCGCATGAGTTCCGCGCGCTGCCGACGATCAGCGGCGTGCAGACGGAGGACCTCGAGCCGGGGAAGCCGATTCGCAAGGCGGAAGTGCTCGCCGCGCTGGAGCTGCTCAAGCGCACGCGCGAGACAGGGACGTTCAAAGTCATGTCGATCGATGTGTCGAAAGCGTACTGCGTCGTCGCGACGGATCAGAAGCGCGCGCAGCTCACCTTTTCCCTCGACGACATCGCGGGGCAGCTCGATCGGCTCGATGCCGTGCGCGGTGAGGCGGCGCTCATCGGGCAGGAAATCCAGACGATCAATCTGATCCCGCTGCGGAATATCCCCGTCACTTTCATGCAGCCCGCGCCGGTGGAAAGTGACGACGCACCCGAGCCCGCGCCGCCCGCGCGCGCCGTCGTCGTGAAGACGAAAACCGGGAGCGACGCGACATCCGCGAAGGACAAAGCCAAGCCCGCGACCAAAACGAAGGAGCCGCCGAAAAAGGAAAGCAACGGCATCCTGAAACGCTTCCACACCGCCTGATGGCCAGGGATCGCATCGTCGTCGGACTTGAAATCGGCACCTCGAAAGTGTGCGCCGTCTCGGCTGAACTGAAAGGCGACGGCACGATCCAGATCCTCGGAGTCGGCGAGGCACCCTCGCGCGGCGTGCGCAAGGGCGAGATCGTGGACATCGACAACTGCGGCAAGTGCATCCGCGAAGCGCTCGCGGACGCGGAGGAGAAGAGCGACGTGATGATCAAGAACGTCTATCTCGGCATCACCGGCGCGCACATTCAGAGCTTCAATAATCGCGGCTCGTACACGCTGCCGGATGATCGGGAAAAGGTGGACGAGAGTGATTTTGCCCGCGTGCAAGAGGCCGCGCGCACGGCGCCGATTCCGTCGCAGAACATGTTTCTCCACACGATCCTCCAGCACTACTACGTGGATGGGCAGGATGGAATTTTGAATCCTGTCGGGATGCACGGGCACAAGCTGGAGGCGGATTTTCACATCATCCACGGCGTCGCGAACCGCGTGAAAAACAGCATCCAGTGCCTGTGCGATCTCGACATCGAAATCGAGGACATCGTCTTCACGCCGTACGCCGCCGCGCAGGCCGTGCTCGATGCGACGCAAAAGACCACCGGCGCGATCCTCGTGGACATCGGCGGCGGCACGAGCGGCTTCATCGTGTATGCGGGCGGCGCGGTGAAGCAGAGCGGCGTGATCGGCATCGGCGGCGATCACATCACGAACGATCTTTCGCTCGGCCTGCGCATCCCGATGGGCAAGGCGGAGCGGGTGAAAATTGATGAGGGAAGCTGCATCATCGGCGGCTCGATCCCGGGAGAGACCGTGGTGCTGAAGGACGAGCATGGATTCGCGGGCCGCGAGATCGAGCGCGAGATGCTGAACACGATCATCCACATGCGCATCCGCGAGACTTTTGAACTGCTGAAGCGCGAATTCGACAAGGGCCGCTACGCCGAATACGCGGGCGCCGGCATGGTGCTCACGGGCGGGAGTTCCGCACTGCGGGGCATCCAGCATGTGGCCGAGGAAATCTTCCAGATGCCCGTGCAGATCTGCCAGGCGCAGAATGTCGCCGGGGTCACCAGCGCTTTTGAAAATCCGCAGTACTCCACGGCCATCGGCCTCGTGAAATACGCCCAAGCCACCCTCGACGACAAACCGCGCGGAATCTTCGGCTGGATCAAGGAACTCTTCAGCTAACGCTATGATCGCACTCCACCGCTCCACCACGCCCGCCACGCCGGTGATCAAGGTCCTCGGCATCGGCGGCGCCGGGGGCAATGCACTCGATCGGCTCGTGCTCGACGGCATCGAGAGTGCGAGCGTGATCGCGCTGAACACCGACGTGCAGGCGCTGAATGGCTGCGTCGCGCCGCAGAAAATCCACCTCGGAAAAGCGGTCACGCGCGGACTTGGCGCAGGCGGCGATCCTGAGATCGGCTACGAGGCCGCGGAGGAAGCCGCGGAGGAAATCAAGACGGCCATCGCGGGAGCGGACATCATTTTCCTCTGCACGGGACTCGGCGGCGGCACGGGCAGCGGCGCGGCTCCGCTCATCGCGCACATGGCGCGCGGGACCGGCGCGATGGTCGTCGCGTTTGCCACGATGCCCTTCACTTTCGAGGGAAAAAGGCGGCGCACGCAGGCGGCGGAATCGCTCGCGCAACTCGAGAAGCAGGCGGACCTCGTGATCTGTTTTGAAAACGATCGGCTCGGCGAAACCGCGGCGCACAACGCGGGCGTGCAGGAGGCCTTCGTCGCGGCGGATCAGATTCTCAGCCATTCGATCAGCGCCATCGCGGCGATCATCCGGCGCGGCGGAATCATCCCGACCGGGATCGATGAACTCGCCGCTGCGCTGCGCCGCGCGCACCCGCGCTGCCTCTTCGGCTACGGCGAAAGCGACGGCGCGAATCGTGCGCACGAGGCGCTCGCGCGCGCGCTGAAAAGCCCGCTCATGGACCGGGGAAAAATGCTCGCGGATTGCGAGTCCGTCGTCATCCACATCGCCGGTGGGCCGGACCTGACCGTGCAGGAAATCTCGACGCTGATGGAGGAATTCAACAAGCACATCGGCGACGACACGCGGATTGATTTCGGCGTCGGGACGGATGCGAAACTGGGGCGGCGGCTGTGCGTGACGATCATCAGTTCGACCGGCGTGAATGCCGCTGCCGCACCGGCACCCGTGCCCGCGCCGTCGCGCACGGCGATGGAACGCGAGGTTCCGGCGCGTGCGTCGCGGAACGTGCGCGGAGCGCCTGTGCCACCGCAGCCCGCGCCGCGCACAGCGGCACCGGTGGCATCCGTCACGCCCGCAGATTCTGACTTTGAGGCCGAGGACGACGCGCACCGGGAGCCGGAGCCGGAGCCGGAGCCGATCGCACCGGTGAAAGTGGCACCGGCGAAAGCGGCACCCGCGCCGATCGCGCAGACGTATCGCAAAGCGGTGCCGGAAAAAACGGCCTCTGCGAAGAAGGAGGAAAAGGCGGAGCAGATGACGCTCGAACCTGCGAACCGCGGTCGCTTTGAAAAATCCGAGCCGACGATCGTGGATGGCCAGGATCTCGATGTGCCGACTTTTCTGCGGAAGAATCTGAAGCTGAAGTAGCGCCGCGGCGCGCGGGGACGCGCAGGCGGATTGAACCGCGAAGGAGCGAAGCAGCGAAGGGAGGGAAAAGGGCGCTGGCAGTTTTACGCGCGGATGATTGCTCCTGCGGATGAAATGATTTCGGCGTCGCAGCCGAGCGCTCTTACGCCGCTCCATCACCACGCACACGGGATGAAGGGGTAGTTTCTGCCGCCGCTTTCCCTTTGCTGCTTGGCTTCTTCGCGGTTCAATCCCGTCGGGTCCGCCGACTCGGTCATCGCGGGGCGGCGGCCATGGCCCAGATTTCCTTTTCCTTCGCCTCGATGAGCGGGAGCCACTGCTCCATCTCCTCGGGGAACCAGCGCTTCGTCGGGTCGAGGTGGTCGCGGCTGCTCGGCTGGTTGATGCGGTTGCCCGCGAGGAAGGCCCAGTTCTG